>NZ_JBFAQH010000001.1:0-540489 GCF_040677165.1 Micromonospora sp. NPDC049374
ATCATCTACTGGGCCGCGATCCTCCAGATGACCCGCCGCCACGCTCGTACCCGTACCACGAGCCCAGCCACATAGATCAGAAACAGGCTCTATAGCGTGGGATGCCTAGGCCGTCGGAGAAAGGCGGACCATGACATCCCCATCTGTTTCGTTGTCCCGACGCGGGCTGCTCGCCGGCACCGCGGTCGCCTCGGCCGCAGCCGTCACCGCAACCGTCGTCGCCTCACCCGCCGGGGCGGCCGCCCCGGTCCACCCGGCAGCATCGGTGGTCACCCGCGACGGGATCGCCACCGCACGACTGGCCGTACCGGCGGCCCTGCAACCAGACCTGCACGAGCGGCTGGGCGCCTGGTTGGCGTTCTGGTCGGCGAATTCACCGCGTCGTTGGAGTGTGCCGACCGAGGTGGTCGGCGCGGCCGACGCCGCCGGGGCGGCGTTCACCCTGCGCGCCATCCGGGTGGTGGTGGACGATCGGCCGCTCGACGCGTTCCTCGCCGGCCGAGCCGACCGCGCGCACCTGGGCACCCTGGCCAGCCTGCACCACCACTTCGGCCAGGTGAGCGTCGCCGCCGACGGTGGGCTGCGCGTGGTCGACGCTGCGGCCGGGTTCACCGGCTCAGCCGAGCAGGTCGCGTTCGCGGTCGCGGCGTGCCGCGAGCTGTGGGGCGTGCGTACCGCCGGTGCCACGACGTGGCGCCACCAGGTGGGCCGTCTCGACGCCGCCTCCCGTTCCGGCTGGGCGGCCTTCACCAGGGCGGCACTGCGTCGCGGGCTACGTACCGACACCTACTGAACGAACCGGAGGAAACACCATGGCACGCCACGAGTTCCGCTTCGTGGTCGACGGCGTCGACCTCACATCCGAGCAGCAGAGCCAGATCGCCGGTGAGATCCAGAAGGCCGGCCTGGCCGCGCTCTCGGTCGCCGGTACCAAGCTCAGCAACCCACTCGCCCTCGGCCACGCCAACCTGCGGCTGCGGCCCGAGTGGTACGGCCTGTGGGTGATCGACGGTCCGTTCGCCCAGGATCTCGGCGAGAAGATCAACGACATCGGCTTCTGGTTGCAGAAGTGACCCGACCGCCGCAGGGGCCGGCCCCGTCGGGGGCGGGGGAGCGGATGTGCCCGAGTACGCCCGCGGGCAACGCCACGGTCTTCCTCGGCATGATCACTCCGGCGGGCCGGGTCGCGTACGTCACCCCGGCCCTGCCCGCCGAGGTGGCCGTCGCGGCGGCGGCGGAGGCGGACGTCCCGGTGGAGGCCCGCTACCGGCTCGCCGGTCCCTGCGTCACCAGCCAGTGCGGCTTCTGGACCGGTGACCACTGCGGGCTCGGCGAACGCCTCGTCGCGTCGTACGCGCAGACCGCCGGCGAACCGGAGGTGGAACTACCCCGTTGCGCCATCCGGCGCACCTGCCGCTGGTTCGCCGAACAGGGGCCGGCCGCCTGCGCCGCCTGCGCCCACGTGGTCACCGACGCCCGCTGAGCCGCGACGCCACGAGGTGTCGGCCCGGTCGGCTACCGTCGGTTGCCATGGGCGTGCGGGCGGGCGGATTCATGATCGGGCGGGATCATCCGGCCGGTCTGTTGCGGGCCGAGGTCGACCGGGCCAGCGCCAGCCACGGGGGGCTGGTTCTGGTCGCCGGTGAGCCCGGCATCGGCAAGACGACCCTGGTGACCGCCGCCGCCGACGAGGCCCGTCGACAGGGTGCACTGGTGCTCGGTGGTGCCTGCTGGGATTCGGCGAGCGCCCCCGGCTACTGGCCCTGGACGCAGGTGCTGCGCCGGCTGCGTCGGTCGTCGGAGGACTGGGCGGTGGCCCGGGAGTCGGCCGAGCCGGCGCTCGCCCTGCTGCTCGGTGAGGCGAACTTTCCGGCGCCGGGCGGCGCCCGCGGTGACGCGAGTCCTCTGGTGCCGGGCACCGCCGGCGGTGACGCGAGCTCTCTGGTGCCGGGCACCGCCGGCGGTGACGCGAGCTCTCTGGTGCCGGGCACCGCTCACGGTGAGGCGGGCTTTCTGGTGTCGGGCACCGCCGACGGTGCGGCGGGTCCTCTGCTGCCAGGCGGCGTCCGTGGTCAGGGCAGCGTCCTGCCGCCGGTCCGCGGCGAGGGCGATGCGGCCGAGCAGGAGGCGTTCGCGCTCTACGACGCGGTCACCACCGCGCTGGTCGCGGTCTCGCAGCGCCGGCCGGTCATGGTGATCCTCGACGACCTGCACTGGGCCGACCCGGCGTCGATGCGACTGCTGCGGTTCGCCGCCCAGCACACCTGGTTCGAGCGGCTGCTGCTCGTCGGCACCTACCGCGACGCCGAGGTGGAGGCCGCCGACCATCCGCTACGGCCGCTGCTGATGTCGCTGATGGCCAAGGCCACCACGATCAGCCTCAGCGGCCTGACCCGGGACGAGGTCGGCGAGTTGATGACCCGTACCGCCGGTCGGACGCCCGACGCCAACTGCCTCGACGACGTGCACCGGCGTACCGGCGGCAACCCCTTCTTCGTGGAGCAGACCGCCCGGCTCTGGCACGCCGACGGTGGGCTGGCCACCATCCCTCCCGGCGTACGGGAGGTGGTGCGGCGGCGGCTGGACCACCTGCCCGCCATGGTGGCCGAAGCGCTCACCGTCGCCGCCGTGCTGGGGCGCGAGTTCCACGGCGAGGTTCTCGCGGTCAGTGTCGGCCTGCCCCCGCCCCGGGTCGGTGAGTTGCTGGAGGTCGCGGTCACCGGGCGACTGCTGCTCGGCCTGGGGGACGGCCGGTACGCCTTCGTGCACGACCTGGTCCGCGAGACGCTCTACGACGCGTTGACCGAGGACGACCGCAGAGCGCGGCACGCCGCCGTGGTGCGGGCCGTCGAGGAGTACGACACGCTGGGCCAGCTGCTGATCCCGGCCGATGTGGCCCGCCACGCGTGGCTCGCCGGTGCGCATCTGGACGCGTTCCGCGTCACCGAGCTGCTGCTCGATGCCGCCCGGGACGCCCGGTGCCGGCTGGCGCTGGAGGAGTCCACCGTTCACCTCCGACGGGCGCTGGAGGTGGTCCGGGACGACCTCCAGCGAGTCAAGATCATGACGGCGTTGACCGATCAGCTTTTTCACTGCGGTGCCCGGGATGAGGCGCGTCAGCTGCTGAGCGACGCCACGGCGCTGGCCCTGACGGTCGACGACCAGGCGACGCTGGCCCGGTTCGCGCTCAACGTGCGTCGCCACTGGCAACTCGAGCCGGTACCCGGCATCGACGGCGAGGCGCTGCTGCGGGAGGCGTACCGGCGGCTCATCGGCGAACCCGACGACAGCGCCGGGCCGGCCGTCCTCGAAGCGGACCTGATCACCGCCACCGAGACGCTCGCCCGGTCGACGCGGGACGACGAGGCGCTCACCTTCAGCCTGTGGGTGCGACACGACTCCACCTGGGGGTTGGGCACCGCCCCCGAACGGGCCGCGCTCACCGGCGAGATCCGCGACGTCGCACGCCGCAACGGGGACCGGGAGACAGAGTTGTGGTCCACCTCCCTGCGCTGGGTCGCGTTGCTGGAACTCGGTGACCCGCACTACCTCGACGAACTCACCGCCTTCGTCACCGGTGGACGGCAGACCGGCAAGCCCCGGCACCGGATGGCGGCGGCCATCGACGGCGGCATCATCGGCGCCTTCCGAGGCGACTTCGCCGGTGCGGAGGCGTGCTACGCCGAACTCGGTGAGCTGGACGAATGGGAACACGCCGACCACGCCTTCCTCGGGCACCACCTGCGCTGGGCGTTGCTGCTGCTGCGGGGCCGACTCGACGACGCCGACGCGTTGCTCGACGGGCTCACCGCGGCCGATCATCCGCACCTCGGCCTGCTGCGGGCGATCACCGCCGCCGAACGCGGTGACCACCGCACGGCGGCCGACCTCGCCGCGGAACTCGAAGCCGCGGGTACCCGGTTCGCCGGGTCGATCTCGCCGATGTGGTTGCGGGCGCGTGCCCAGGCAACGGTCGCCGACCCGAGCCGCTGCGCCGAGGTCCGGCAGGCCCTGCTGCCGTACCGGGGCCAGTGGCTCGTCTCGCTGTACGGCTGCGACCTCAGTGGCCCGGTGGATCACTGGCTCGCCGTGGTCGACGCCGCCGAGCAGCGCTGGGACGACGCCGTCGCCGGTTTCTCCGCCGCCCGCGCCGCCGCTGACCGGATGGGTGCCCGCCCCTGGTCGCTGATCGCCCGGGCCGCGCTCGCCGACGCGCTGACCGCTCGTGGCGGCCCGGGTGACGCCACGAGCGCCGCCGCCCTGCGCGCCGATGCCGAGCGTGAGGCCCGCGAACTCGACCTGCCGCAGATCCTGGCCCGACTCGCCGCCGTCGCGCCGGCCCTGCCGGCCACCGAGGCACCCGAGCGGTCCGCCGAGGCAGACCCGGCGGCCGGCTCGGCCACGGCCGACAGGTCGACGACGGGCACAGCGACGGCGGGCTCGGCGGCGGGCACAGCGAGGGTTGGCTCTGCGGCGACCGACGGGACGGCGGGGTTGGTGGCGGCCGGCTCGGCCACGGCCGGCGGAGCGGCGGCGGGCACTGCGGCGGCTGGCTCTGCGATGGCGGGTCGAGCGGCGGGGTTGGCGGCTGGCCCGGCGGGGACGGCCACAGCCGGGTGGGCGTCGGACGGGTCGGCCGTGGGGTCGGTGCCAGCCGGTACGGCCGGCAACGGTGGTGCGGTGGGCCCGGCGTACGAGTTCCGGCGCGAGGGTGCCGTCTGGCGACTCACCTTCGACGGCAGCACGGTTCATCTACCCGACGCCAAGGGGCTGCACGACCTGCGACTGCTGCTCGGCTACCCGGGCGTCGACGTACCCGCGGTCGAACTACTCGACCCGGCCGCCGGGCCGGAACTCGTCGCCGCCCGCCGGATGGGTGGCGATCAGGTGCTCGACGACGAAGCGAAGAACCGCTACCGCCGCCACCTGGAACGGCTCGACGACGAGATCGATCTGGCGGCCGGGCGCGGCGACGAGGGCAGGGTGGCGGCGCTGGAGGCTGAGCGGCAGGCGTTGATCGACCAGTTGCGGGCCGCCGCCGGGCTGGCCGGACGTACCCGTCGGCTCGGTGACGAGGCGGAACGGGCCCGCAAGACAGTCACCGCCCGCATCCGCGACACGTTGCGCCGTCTCGACCAGCGGCACCCACCCCTCGCCACCCACCTGCGCGCCACGGTCTCCACCGGCACCGCCTGCCGCTACCTCCCACCCACCCCCCTCCCCTGGCACCTCTAACCCCACCCCACCCCAACCCCCCCACCCACCAACCCCAACCCCCCACCCACCAACCCCCACCCACCCACCAACCCCCACCCACCCACCCACCCACTTCGATGAGTTGATCATGAGGTTAGCGGCGTATTCGATCTCTATGGGTGCCGCTAACCTCATGATCAACGAGGCCGGGCCGGGTGGGGTGGGGCGAGGTCGGGCGGGGTGGTGGGGCGGGGTGGGAGAGGAGGGGTTAGCGGCGGTTGTAGCGGTACATGGTCAGGGTGCCGAAGACCACGATGAAGGCGGCGCTCCAGAGCACGATCCACATCATCGCCGAGGCGTCCGTGGTGCCGGCCATCGCCGCGCGTACCGACGAGACCAGGTGCGTGATCGGATTTGCCTTGACGAACGCCTGGAGCCAGCCGGGCATGGTGGACGGGTCGACGAAGACGTTGCTCAGGAACGTCAGCGGGAACAGCACCATCATGCTGACCCCCATCACCGACTTCTCGCTGCGCAGGATCAGCCCGAAGAACGTCCACACCCAGGAGAACGCGAAGGAGAAGACCACCAGCAGGCCGATCCCGGCGAGGACGCCGAGCACGCCACCGTCGGGGCGGAAGCCGAGCACCAGCCCGACGGTGAGGATCACCAGCGCGGCGAGGATGTAGCGCAGCACGTCGCCGACGATCATGCCGACCAGCGCGGCGGGTCGCCAGACCGGCAGCGTCCGGAACCGGTCGAAGACGCCCTTCTCGATGTCGGTGTTCAACCCGACACCGGTGTACATGGTGATCATCACGACGCTTGTCACCATGATGCCCGGCAGGAAGAACTGCAGGTAGTCACGGGGACTGTCGGCGAGCGCGCCACCGAACAGGTACGTGAACATCAGCACCATGATGATCGGGAACGCGGTCACGTCGAAGAGTTGCTCCGGGACGTGCTTGATCTTCAGCAGAGCGCGCCAGCTGAAGGTGAGCGACGCCGACAGCGGGCTCGGCCGCGGCGGTCGCGCGCCCGGCGCGAGGACCGTCGCGAGCGCCTCCGACGAGGGTACGAAGACCGTCGGCGCCCGGCCGGTCGAGGTGGCGGTGTCGCTGCTCATCGGGCTGCCTCCAGCTCGTCGTCCCGCTCGTCGGTGGCCGGCACTGCGGGGTGGTCGGTCAGGGCCAGGAAGACCTCGTCGAGGCTCGGCTGGCCGAGGGAGAAGTCGTCGACCACGATCCCCGCCCGGGACAGCTCGCCCAGTGCCCGGGCGGCCTGCGCGCTGGCGTCCAGTTCGCTGCCGTCGCCGCCGACGCGAGCGGTGATCGCCACCGGGTCGGCCTCCAACTGGACCGGCACGCTCAGCGTCGCCTGCAACACCCGTTCGGCCTCGGGTCGCTGGTCGGCGTTGCGCAGCCGCAGGTGGACCGTGCCGGAGCCGACCGATGACTTCAACTCGCCCGGGGTGCCCTCCGCGATCACCCGGCCGTGGTCGACCACCGCGATCCGGCTGGCCAGCTTGTCGGCCTCGTCCAGGTACTGAGTGGTCAGCAGCACGGTCGTGCCGTGCGCGACCACCGCCCGGACGATCTCCCACACCTGGTTACGGCTGCGGGGATCGAGCCCCGTCGTCGGCTCGTCGAGGAAGAGCAGGTCGGGGGTGTTGAGGATGCTCGCCGCGATGTCGATGCGTCGCCGCATGCCGCCCGAGTACTTCTTCACCTGCCGCCCGGCCGCCTCGGTCAAGCCGAACGCGGCGAGCAGCTGCTCCGCCCGTTGCCGGGCGGCGGACTTGGGCAGCCCGAGCAGCCGGCCCAGCAGGATGAGGTTCTCCGTGCCGGTCAGGTCCTCGTCCACCGAGGCGTACTGGCCGGTCAGGCTGACCCGGGCGCGTACCGCGTCGGCCTCGGCGACCACGTCGTGACCGAACACCCGGGCCTGCCCGCCGTCCGGGCGTAGCAGGGTGGCCAGCACGCGTACCGCGGTGGTCTTGCCGGCCCCGTTCGGACCGAGCAGCCCGTACACGGCGCCGGCCGGAACCTGGAGGTCGATGCCGGCGAGCGCGCGGGTCTCGCCGAACGACCGGGTCAGACCCTCGGCCTCGATGGCGAGGCCGGTGGTGCGTCTACTCATGATTGCGAAGTGTCCTTCCATTCGTCACGCCGATGAGCCGGGCCGCCGTGACCCGGCGACCCACCACACCCCACGGGTACGACAGAATGCTCCGTTCCGTGGCCGCCCGCCAGCTACAACGACGCTGCCCGGCGGGAGTGGTCGGCTCACCCCACAGGCGCGAGACGGCGGACGGCCGCCGCTAGATCAGATCTAGCGGCGGCCGTCCCGACACCCGGCACCCGCCCCTACCGGCAGTGCTCCGGTTCCACTGCCGGCCCCCGTTACCAGGCGGTGTCGAGCCGGTGCCGTTGCTCGGGCGTCAGTTCCAGGTCCACGGCGGCGAGGCTCTCGTTCAGCTGGGCCACCGAGGAGGCTCCCACCAGCGGGATGGTGGGGATGTCGCCGTCGATCAGCCAGGCCAGCACCACCTGGTTGGCCGTCGCGCCCGTCTGCTCCGCGACCTCGCGCAGCGCGGCCAGCCGCACCGGCGCGCTCGGCAGGTCGTACTCCGGCCCCAGCGGCTTGTCGTCGCGGACGTAGGCACCCCACAGCAGTGACCCGTACGACACCAGGGTCAGGCCGGGCTCGGCGCGCAGGTAGCTGGTCAGTTCGCCGCCGGCGGCGCCCACGTTGCCGTCGATGTCGATGTCGGCCGGCCCGTCCAGTCGGGCGGGCAGGTAGCTTCGGTGGTACTGGAGCACCTCGTAACCGGGCAGACCGGCCGCGGCGGCCAACGCTCGGGCCCGTTCCACCCGCCAGGTGCGGTGGTTGCTCGCGCCGAGCAGCCCCACGGTGCCCTCGGCGACCAACTCGGCGAAGCCCTCCACGGTCTCCCGCAGCGGCACCCGGTGATCCTCGATGTGGGCGTAGAGCAGGTCCAGCCGCTCCACGCCGAGTTGTTCCCGGCTGCGTTCGGCGGACTCCCGGATCACCTTGGCCGACAGCCCCTCCGGGTTGTCCAGGTAGCTGGTGCCGGGGGCCAGCGGCCGGGCGCCGAGCTTCGTGGCGATGACGATCTCGTCGCCGATGCCCCGGCTGCGCCGCCACCGACCCAGCAACTCCTCGCTCTCGCCTCCCTGCCCGCCGGTCATCCAGAACGCGTAGTTGTCCGACGTGTCGATGAAGGTGCCGCCGGCCTCGACGAACCGGTCGAGGATCGCGTAGGAGGTGGCCCCGTCGGTCTTGGTGCCGAACAGCATCGCCCCGAGGCTGAGCACGCTTACCTCGCGGCGGGTACGCGGGTCGCTGCCGATCGTGCGGTACCGCATGGAAACTCCTCTCGTGCGCCCGAACAGATGGACGCGGCACCAGCCTGCGTCTTCGAGCGCACTCGAGGTCAACCCCTTGACCCTCCCCGCTTGGCCGAAGGTCCATCGACGGTGACACCTGAGCCGGGTGCGGACCGGCAGCCCCACCCATACGGTGTGTTCCTGTCCGATGTCACCGAGTAGAGGAGCCGCCCTGTGCCACAGCTGCCGGACCTGCCATTCGGTTTGGAGTACGCGGCACTCGGCCTCTTCCTGGTGGCCGTGCTCGTCGGGGTGGTCCAGCAGTTCTTCGCCGACTGGATCAGATCCCTGCTGGCCCGGCTGTGGGGGATCGTCGCCGGCCGACGACGCGGCATCCGGGCGGACGAGTGGCACCGCTACCGTGCCTGGGTCGCCCGCACCTACAACCGGATGGAACTCGGCTTCCTCCGGGACGTCTCGGTCACGCTTGACGAGGTGTACGTGCCGTTGGAGTACGAACAGGACGGCCGGCGGGTCGACGTCTACCGCGACGTCCAGGGCCGCCGACGGACGGTGATCCTGGGTGCGGCGGGGGCGGGTAAGTCGATGCTGCTGCGACACTCGATGGTGCGGTGGGCGGCGGAGCCCGAGCGGTTCGAGCGGGTACCGGTGCTGGTGGAGCTGTCCCGGTCCAATCGGGACGGACGCACGATCCGGCAACTGATCGCGGAGGCCCTCGGCCGGCTCGACGACGAACCGGGGAGCCGCCGCCGGCATCGTCGCGCCCGTCCGCTCGTCGCCGACGCGGAGCAGGTCGTCGAGGTGGCGTTGATCAGTGGCCGACTCTGTGTGTTCCTCGACGGGCTCGACGAGGTGGTCACCGAGCGGCGTGGCGCGGTCGCCGAGGACATCAAGGAGTTCGCCGAGCGTCATCCGACGACGCAGGTGGTGGTCACCTGCCGGGACGCGGTCTACGACGGTGACCTGCGGCCGGTCTTCGACCGGGAGGTCCGGGTGGCCGGCTTCGACGACGCCGGGATCCGGCATTTCCTGCGGCTCTGGTTCACCCGACGGCGCGGCGCGGAGCAGCACGCGGCCGGGCGGGAGCGCGACGAGGTGTCGGCCGATCCCCGGCACAGCGTGGAGCAACTCCTGGCGGAACTGCGGTCGAGCCCGACGGTGATGAGGCTGGCCCGCAGCCCGCTCATGCTCACCATGATCAGCACGTTGTACGAGGCGGACGCCGGTGCCGGCCCGATGTTGACCAACTCGCGGGCGGAGTTCTACCAGCAGGCCGTCGAGCACCTGCTCCGTCGGGACCGGGATCTCGGCCGGCACCGCAACCTGGCCCGCTACCAGGCCGGCCACAAGCTCATGGCGTTGCGGGCGATCGCGCTGGCCGCGCAGGGTGGGCGGTCCCAGGGCACCGACCGCCGGGTGATCGGCGAGGCGGAGGTGTACGCCGAACTCGCCCGTATCCTGCCCCGCTTCCGCCTGGCCGAGGAGCACCTGCCGCGCATGGTCGACGAGATCGTGGAGCGCAGCGGGCTGTTGATCCGCATCGACGACAACAACCTGCTCTACGAGTTCGCCCACCTGACGTTGCAGGAGTACCTGGCGGCGGTGGAACTCGCGGACGATCCCGAGCGGCTGCTCGGGCTCTACCGGCAGAACCCGGGCCGGTGGCGGGAGACGGTGAAGCTCTGGTGCGCCGGGGCCAACCGCGACGCCTCCGGCGTGGTCCGGCAGATCTTCGCCGGTGACGACCGGGACAAGCTGCTCGCCCTGGAGTGCGTCGCCGAGGCCCGGCAGATCGACGAGAGACTCGCCTCGACCATCGTGGACAGGCAGGTGCGGCTGCTCGGCAGGCCGGTGGCCGACAGGCATCTGGTGCTGGCGGCGCTCGGTGCGGTGGCCGGCAATCCGGGGCCGTTCGGTCAGCGGCTGTTCGACAGCCTTTCGCAACAGGCGCGGTCTGGCGGCCAGGTGGCCGAGGACGCCGTGGTGGCCCTCGCCGAGTCCCGCCGTCGCGAGGCTATCGAGCTGCTCAGTGAGATGGCGGTACGGGTACCGGCGGCTCGTACGGCGTTGCGGGCCACCGGTGAGCTGGCTATCCCGACGTTGGCCGCCCGGGCCGGTGCCGGCTCGGTGGCGGCCGTCGACGACCTGGCCGCCGTCGGCACTCCCGCCGCCGCGGTGGCCCTGGCGGAACAGTTGTGGGCGCGAGACCCGAAGGTCGCCGTACGCGCGGCGTGGCGGCTGGCCGTCCTGGTCGGCGCGCCGGACGTGGCGAACGAACTGCGCACCTTCGACCCCACGGCGGTGGAGGCCGCGTCCGTCGCCGCCGAGGCGGCGCGGCTGACCGACCGGCGATCGGGACGGGTGCCGGGCGCGGAGTGGTGCGACTGGCTGTGGGCGCCCTTCGAGCCGGGTACCACAATGGCCCGGACGATGGGCCGCCTCGGCTGGCTGATCCTTGAGTCGACGGACGACGCGCCGAGTGATCTCGGCAGGGTCGACGTACGTCTCGCGATCGGCCTCGTCGCGAAGCCCGGCACGTTCGACGGCCGTAAGGTGCCCAAGGAACTGACCGAGGAGCTGAGCCGTGCGGCGCACAGCTACGAACGGCTGCTCTCCGGTGCCTTCGGCACGTACGAGATTCGCGCCATGCTCGACCTGGTGGTCCGGCGGGAGCCCGAGGCGGCACGCGACATCGCGGTGCGGGCGCTGGCGCATCGGATGTCCGGCTGGCGGGCGGCGCTGCTGACCAGCCTCCCCACGCCGGTGCTGGCGGAGTTGGCCGGTCGACTGTGGAACAGCACCGACCTCGACGCCGACCTGCGGGACTGGCGGACGCTCAACGAGCGGCCGGAGGCGCCCACGGTCCTGACCTTCCTACGCAACGTCGCCGTGACACTCGGGGTGCTGGCCGGCGTGGCCCTGGTCGGCATCGCGATCACGCGCTCGGTCGGCACGTGGATCGGCTGGTGGGCGTGGGGGACGAAGGAAATGGCGGCCCTCGTGCTGGTGTGCACGGTAGCTTTCGTCATCTCCTTCCTGGTCGCACTGTTCATGCCGGCCGACCACGACCTGCTTTGGGTACCCTCCGTCGTCCTGATGCTCAGCGGGGTCGGGCTGGCCGGCGTGGGAGCGCCTGCCGCGGTCGCGACCGTGGCCGGTTGGCTGGGCGTCGTTTACACCGTCGTCTCGGGTGTGGCGCTGGTGGGCGCGATCGTCGTGCTGGTGCGCTGGACCAGCCGCCGGGAGCGGGCGTTGCGCAACCCGTACCGGGCCCTGCTCGACCGGGCGCCCACGGCCCGTACCGCCGCACAGACCGTGATCGGTCGTCAGACCGCCAGTGGTAGCGGCCGAGCGCGGCAGGCGGTCAAGACCGGCGGCTGACCGGTACCGTGCTCGGATCAGCGTCGGCGCAGCGCGGTGGAGGTGAGGCGGTAGCCGATGGTCTGCTCGACCAAGCGCTCGACCAGGTCCGCCTTGCGTAGCCCGCCGACGCCGCGCAACCCCAGCTCCGCGGCGAGGTCCCGCAGGTCACGGAGCGGCCAGGGGGAGAGGTACGCGGTGCCGTCGGCGCGGTTGGTCATCGTCGCCAGCCGGTCGACGGCACCGGTCAGGTCGTCCCGGCTACTCATGTCGACCCTCCGCTGCGCTGCGGGCCGCCATGAGGCACCACGCGCAGAGTTGATGATTCGCTCGCTCATGACGGCTGCCGGTCCGGTTGGAGATGGTCGAGGAACTCGGTGGCGAGGCGGCGCAGTTCGTCGCGTACGGCGGGTACCGTGACGCGGTCGCGCAGCACCACGGGCACGCCGCGCGGGGTGTTCGTCGCGTAGAGCGTGACGTTCTCCCGCAGCGCGGTGGGGAAGACCGGCAGGCCCAGGTTGCGGACCTGGTCCATGTAGCTCTGGTGGGTGGCGATGGGTTGCTGCGACAGCAACTGGATCATCGTGAAGACCACGCCGGCCACGCCGGGGGCGACCTTCTGGTGCCGGCGTACGGTGGCGAACCGGCGGGCGTCGGCGTTGTACTGCTCGACCAGCTCCCGCACGTTGCCGTGCAGGTAGTCGATGCCCAGAGTGGACAGGTAGTCGGCTCGGGCCGGGATGACCAGGTGGTCGCTGGCGATGATGGCCGACTGGGTGACCACGTTGAAGTTCGGCGGGCAGTCGATCAGCACCATGTCGTACGGGTCGAGCCCGTCGGCGAGCAACCCTTCGGCGAGCGAGCCACGGACCCGGAACAGTTCGGCGTCGTACTCCTCGCCACCGGCGACGCTGCGAGCCAGGGCCAGGTCGATGTCCACCAGTTGCAGGTGCGACGCGATCAGGTCGAGCCGGCCGGCACCGGTGAGCCGGGCGTTCGCCGGGCCAGGCGACACCACGAGTTCACCGAGGGTGACCGACGGGCTGCCGTCGCGCAGGCCGTCGTACCACCGTTTCACGGTCCGGCTGTCGCGCAGCCGGTCCCGCCAGTCGTCCGGGTCGTAGAAGCCGAAGGTCAGACTTGCCTGCGGGTCGAGGTCGATGAGCAGCACCTTCATGCCTCGGTTGGCCAGTTCGGCACCGAGGTTGGCGGTCACCGTGGTCTTGCCGACCCCACCCTTGTAGTTGATCACGGACACGACGTACATCGACGTACCTCCCCAAGACGACTGACGGTAGCGGGCCGTCCGCCGGAAAGTCGATCATCCTCGGTTTGCACGTAACTACGTAAGTTCGTATTGTCGAACTATGGCGAGCGTGCAGGAGCGGTTGGCGGCACTTGAGGCGCAGGTCGCCGGGCTGGTCGAGCGGCTCGGCGGCACGGGCGGACCGACGCCGCCGCCGGAGGGGGTCTTCTGGGCGCTCGACGGGCTCAAACAGCGAGTGCCCGCCGAGAGCGCCGGTGCCGTGCTCTACACCGGCACGGTCCGCCTCGGCGGGCAGCACTACGACTGGCAGTACGGCCGGGGCGTCGAGGACCTGTTGGCCGACGACTGGGCCGACCTGCCGGCCGTCCTGTCCGCCCTGGCCCATCCGGTACGCCTGCGGCTGTTGCGCGAGATCCTCGGCGGCCGGCAGGGCACCGCCGAGCTGGCCGGGATCGAGGATCTCGGCACCACCGGCCAGCTGCACCACCACCTGCGCCAGCTCACCGCCGCCGGCTGGCTGCGCAGTGCCGGCCGGGGCCGGTACGCCATCCCCGCCGAGCGGGTGGTGCCGTTGCTGGCCATCCTCACCGCCGCCGGTCGTTGACCCCGGTCGCGCCGGGACCACCCCGGGGCCAGCATGTCGGCTGCGCGTCGGGCCGGCAGGAACGGAAGGAGCATCCATGCGTAAGACAATCGTCATCGTCCTCGTCGCCGGGGTGGTCGCCGGCCTGGCCGGGCTCGGCCTGATGCCCCGGCAACCCCGGCTGACCGCACAGACCACCGGCGACGCCGACCTCGCCGCCGCCGCCCGGGCCGTCGTGGACGACCCCGCCGGCTACCGTGGGCTCGCCGTCGCCCTGATCGACGGAGGTCAGGTCCGCACCGCCGGCCTCGGCGACCGCGACCGCGACGGCAACCCGGTCGAGTCGGACACCCCGTTCGAGATCGGATCGGTGCCCAAGGTGCTGACCGGCATGTTGCTGGCCCACCAGGCGGACGCCGGGGCGGTACGCCCCGACGACACCCTCGGCGCGACCTGGCCGGCGGTCACCGGTGCCGCCCGGGAGGTGACCCTGGCCGAACTGGCCAGCCACCGCTCCGGGCTGCCCCGGGTCGTGCTCAGCTCGGTCACCGACTGGGCGCGCCTGCTCTGGGCCAACTACGCGGCCGGCAACCCGTACGCCGGGCAGGACGTCGACCGGGTCCGCGCCGCCGCAAACGACCAGACACCCGGCGACGGCCGGGGCAAGGTCAGTTACTCGAACTTCGGCATGGCGCTGCTCGGCCAGGCCCTCGCGGCCGACGCCGGCACCGGCTATCCCGAGCTGCTCGACCGGGAACTGCTGACCCCGCTGGGCATGACCGCGACCATCCAGGTCACCGGCTCGGACGCGCTGCCGGCCGAGCGGGCCGAGGGTGCGACCGGCAGCGGTCGCACCCCGGACCCGTGGACCGGCACCGGATACGCCCCCGCTGGCATCGGTTACTGGTCCACCGTGGAGGATCTCGCCCGGCTCGTCGCGGCCACCGCCGCCGGCACCGCACCCGGTGCCGACGCCCGCGACCCGCGCTTCGACGACACCGAGCGCACCCGCATCGGGTACGGCTGGTTCACCACCCGCTACGGCGACCGCGAGATCACCTGGCACAACGGTGCCACCAGCGGCTTCCACTCGTACGTCGGCTTCGACCGGGCCACCGGCCGGGGCGTGGCGGTGCTTGGCAACACCGACCGGGGCGTCGAGCCGATCGGGTTGCGGCTGCTCGGCGTGCCCCGCGATCAGGCCGGCACCGCCTCGCCGGGGCGGCCCACCTGGATCGGCGTCGGGATCGCGCTGCTGTTCACCTTCATCGGTGGCCTGTCGCTGCTCGGCACCGCGCTGCGCGCCACGTCGGACCGGCTGACCGTGCTGTCCGGCGCCGTCTGGGCGGTGGTCTATCCGGCCCTGGGTCACCAGCTCGGTGACTGGTCGGCGGTGCCCGGATGGCTCTGGCCACTCGGGGTCGCGGCCTCCGGGGCCGGGCTGGCCCTCGCCGCGTTCCGGTGGCGAACCCTGCCGGTAAACGGTGCACCCCGGCCCTGGCTGCGGGTGGCGGCGACCGCCGGCTCGCTGGCCGCCGCCACGGCACTGACCGTCGCGCTGCTGTCTTGAACGGCGGCACGGGCCGGATGCCGGCGTCCTCGCTTGTCGACATGGGGCATGACGACCGAACGTCGCCCCGTATCGGCTGATCAGGCGCTGTGCGGTGACATCGAGATGTATCAGGATGGCGGGACGTCCGGCGCGCGGGGGTAGGGGAGCCGGACATCCACAGCGGAAGGACGTGGCACATCGTGGTGCCTTTCACCGGCAGGAAAGTGCTCGCTGCCATCGCAGCCGGCACGCTCCTGGGCACGACAGCGCTGGTAAGCCCGGCGTTGGCCAGCCCGAACAACAACTCGGCCAAGAAGCTGACCAAGGCGGTGACGGTCAAGGGGGTGCTCAAGCACCTCGACACCTTCCAGGCCATCGCCGACGCCAACGCCGGCACCCGCGCCTCCGGCACCCCGGGTTACGACGCCAGCGCCGACTACGTGGCCCGGCAGTTGAAGAAGGCCGGCTACCAGGTGACCCGGCAGCAGTTCGACTTCGCGTTCTACGAGGAGTTCGGCTCGTCGTTCGCCCAGGTGTCGCCGAGCCCGACCACGTACACCGAGGGCGTCGACTACGAGCTGATGAGCTACTCCGGCGACGGCACCGCCCAGGGAGCGGTCGTCCCGGTCGACCTCGCCCTCGACCCGCCGCGCGCCTCGTCCTCCGGCTGCGAGGCGAGCGACTTCGCCGGCGTCGACGTGGCCGGCAAGGTCGCGCTGATGCAGCGGGGCACCTGTGCGTTCGGCGACAAGGTGGTCAACGCCGAGGCGGCCGGCGCCGTCGGCGCGATCATCATGAATCAGGGCAACGGTACGCCGGAGGCCAACGCGGATCGCTACGACCTGTACGCCGGCACCCTCGGCGCCCCGGTCGGCATCCCGGCGGTCTCCGTGTCGTACTACAGCGGTGAGCAGTTCGCGGCCACCGACGGCCTGGTGCTGCGGATCGAGGCCGACACCACCTCGGAGATCCGCAGCACCGAGAACGTCTTCGCGCAGACCCGGCACGGCCGCACCGACAACGTGGTCATGGCCGGCGCACACCTCGACTCGGACCCGGCCGGGCCGGGCTACAACGACAACGGCACCGGCAGCGCGGCGCTGCTTGAGGTGGCGTTGCAGATGGCGAAGGTGAAGCCGAAGAACGCCGTCCGGTTCGCCTGGTGGGGCGCGGAGGAGGCGGGCCTGGTCGGCTCGCAGTACTACGTGGACAGCCTGACCGAGCAACAGATCGCGGACATCGCCCTCTACCTCAACTTCGACATGGTCGGCTCGCCGAACTACGTGTTCGGGGTGTACGACGGCGACGACTCCGCCGAGCAGGGCTCCGGCCCGGGTCCGGAGGGTTCGGCGGAGATCGAGAAGGTGTTCGAGAAGTTCTTCGCCTCCCGCAAGCTGCCCACCGTGCCGTCTGACTTCACCGGGCGCTCGGACTACGGCGCGTTCATCGCCGCCGGTGTCGACATTCCGGCCGGTGGCCTGTTCACCGGGGCCGAGGGCGTCAAGACGGAGGACGAGGTCGCGCTCTTCGGTGGGCTGGCCGGGGTCTCCTACGACCCTTGCTACCACCAGGCCTGCGACAGCCGTACGCCGGTCGCCGACGGCGGCGACGCCGACATCTACCAGGCGCTGGGCAAGAAGTACAAGCTGCAGGGCAACGTGAACGTCTTCGCGCTCGACGTCAACGCCGACGCCATCGCCACCGCTGTGATCACGTTCGCGTACGACACCTCGAAGGTGAACGGCGTGACGACGCCCGGCAAGGGCAAGGGTAAGCACGGCCACAAGCACGGTCATGGCCACAAGCACGGCCACCACTGGAGGTAACCGCTCGTCCGCCCGGTGGGCCGGACCCCTGTCGCCGGGGTTCGGCCCGCCGGGTCAGTCGGGCAGTGCGGCGCGGCGGGTCAGCCGGAAGTGCTGTCGTTTGCCGTCGTCGCGGATCACCACGCCGTAGCGGGACAGTTCGGCGCGCAGCTCCTTGGCCTCGCCGCCCCGGTCGTGCTCCAACGCCTCCCGCCGGGCCCGCAGCAGCGCATCGGCGCCGGCCGGCAGGCCGGGCAGGTCGGGCACCCAGAGCCGGTACGCCGCGCGGTGCGGATCCGCCTCCGCCCACGGCCAACCGTGCTCCCGGAAAGCTTCGGCCAGTTGGTTGGCCGGCAGGTCGCTGGACTGCCGGGCCAGCTCGGCGTCGTCCGCGTCGAGCAGCACCAGGTTCTTGCCGTCCAGGTAGACCGCCCGGGTGTCCCGTCGTTCGATCTCCCGTTCGGAGCTGCCCTGACGCAGCCGCACCCCGGTGCCGGAGACGGTCACGCGTACCCGCTCGGCGGTGCCGATGGCGGCGATGACCAGCCCGACCAGGATGCCGACCGCCACCCCACCGGGCAGGGCGTACCGGTCGGGCAGGCCGTCGACGGCGCGGAACAGGCCCTGCGCCGGAGCCCAGGGCAGGTCGGCCACCCAACCCGCCCCGGCCACCAGCAACCCACCCAGCGCGCCGCCGACCAGCGGGATCCCACCCCAGAGCACGACCAGTTCGGCGACGCCACCGCTTACCACTGTCGGCGTCCCGTACGCCCTCACGCCACCTCCCGCCGCATGGTGCGGACCGTACCGGCGACCACCGGCACGACCAACCACAGCAGCAGTGACACCGCCAGTCGCTGCCACTGCCCAACGGTCACCTCGGCCGTGAACAGCGGCTCCATGGTCCGCCCGGTGTCCAGCCACTCGGCCGCGCGGTTCAGCGGCCGGACCAGTTCTCCCACGATCGACCAGATGATCGGCAGTACCAGGTAGGTCACGATGGCCAGCGGGGTGTTCAACAGCAGCAGCCCGAACCCCGCGCCCATCAGCACGCTCGCCACCTGGAACACCACGGCGTGCGCCACCAGGGCCGCCTCGATCCGCCAGGTGCCCGCGCCACCCGTGGCACCGGCGATCGCCGTGCCGACGGCGGCGAACGCCAGGCTGCTCAGCACCGCCCCGAGCGCCGCCAGCACCACCGCGACGAGCTTGGCGGTGATCACCCGTTCCCGGCGGGGCACCAGGGCGAACGTGGTGAGTGCGGTGCGCTGGGACCACTCACTGGTGATCGACAGGATGCCGAGCACCGGAAGGAGCACCCCGACCGGCAGCAGCGCGGTGGTGAAGAAGATTGTGAAGTTCTGTTCCGGTGCTTCGGCGTACACCAGGAGGAGCGCGACGATCACGGCGCTGATCAGGCCGATGGTGATCAGCAACCAGCGACCGGCCCGGGTGTCGACGAGCTTGCGCAGCTCCACGGCGGTCAGCCGGGCCAGCGACGGTCGGTGCTCGCCCGGGCGGTGACCCGGGGTGACCTCTGGTGCGGTGCTGACGGTGGTCATCGGACGACCTCCCCGGTCGGTTCGGTGCTGGTGGTGGAGTGCATGACGGGGCCCGCCGCGGTGGCGGTCAGGGTGAGGAACAGCTGTTCCAGGCCACCGCCGCCGGCCGGACGCAGCTCGGTGAGGACCAGCCCGGCGCTCAGCGCGACCTCACCGACCGCGTCGGTGTCGGCGCCGACCAGCAGGCCCTCGGAGCCCTCGCTGACCGTCAGGCCGGCCCGCTGCAGCGCGGCCCGCAACGCCGCACCGTCGCGGGCCCGCACCACGGTGCCGGCACCGGCCAGCAACTCGTCCTTGCCGCCCTGGGCCACGATCCGGCCACCCCCGATGACCACCAGCCGGTCCGCGACCGCCTCCACCTCGCGTAGCAGGTGGGAGGAGAGCAGCACGGTGCCGCCCCGGTCGGCGAAGTCCCGGAGCAGGCCACGCATCCAGAAGATCCCTTCCGGGTCCAGGCCGTTGGCCGGCTCGTCAAGGATCAGCACCCGGGGGTCACCCAGCAACGCGTGTGCCAGGCCGAGCCGCTGACGCATGCCCAGCGAGTACGCCCGCACCCGCCGCCGGGCCGCCGTCGGGCCCAGCCCCACCCGGTCGAGCACCGCACCGACCCGGTGCCGGTCGACGCCCATCGTCGACGCGGCCACGGTCAGCGCCTCCCGGCCGGTCCGCCCGGCGTGCTGGGCGGAGGCGTCCAGCAGCACCCCGACCGTACGGCCCGGGTTGGGCAGCTGCCGGTACGGCTGACCGTCGACGGTGGCGGTGCCGGCGGTCGGTGGGGTGAGCCCGCAGATCATGCGCATGGTGGTGGACTTGCCGGCCCCGTTGGGGCCCAGGAAACCGGTGACCGTGCCCGGTTCGCAGTGGAACGACACGTCCTCGACGGCGGTGTGCCGCCCGTACCGTTTGGTGAGCTGATGTATGGCGATCATGTCGGTGAGCCTGTCTGAGCCGGCCGGCCACCCGCAGCGGCCATCGGTCTGCCCCGCGCGGACCAAGGTCGATACTCAGGTCTCGACTTTGGTAGCTGGTCCGGTGCCCGACCGGCTGCCTACCATTGCGCCTGTGACCAGCGCCGTCGTACTCGATCACCCGGGTCTGCTGCCCGGGGCGCTGGACCCTGGGGTGGGCCGCCGGTCGCGGCGCACCCCCCGCGACTGGCTGGTCGACAGCCTCGCGTTCCTGGCCTGTCTGGCCTGGGTGGTGCTGGCCACCTTCGACGCCGCCTCACCGAGCCCGGCGCTGGCCGACCGGCTGCCCCACGACTGGATGATCGCGGGCGACGCGCTCCTGGGTCAGCTCTGCACGGCGGCGCTCTGGTTACGGCGTCGCTGGCCGGTGGGAGTGGCGCTGGTGACGCTGCCGCTGGGGCTGTTCTCCATCGCGTCCGCCGCCGCGCTGTTGATCATCTTTTTCACTGTGGTGGTGCACCGTCGGACTGCGGTCGCTCTGGCCGTCACCGGGGCCGGGCTCTTCACCAACTTCTTCTTCGCCCTGCTGCGTCCCGAGCCCGGCAGCCCGTACTGGATATCCACCCTCTGGGGCGTGGTGATCACCCTGCTGGTGCTGGCCTGGGGGATGTTCGTGCGGGCGCGCCGGCAGCTGGTGCTGTCGCTGCGCGAGCGCGCCGAGCGGGCCGAGGCCGAGCAGCAACTACGCGTCGCCCAGGCCCGGCAGTTGGAGCGCACCCGCATCGCCCGGGAGATGCACGACGTGCTCGCCCACCGGATCTCGCTGCTCAGCCTGCACGCCGGGGCGCTGGAGTTCCGACCCGACGCGCCCGCCCAGGAGGTGGCCCGGGCCGCCGGGGTGATCCGGGGCAGCGCGCACGCCGCCCTTCAGGACCTGCGCGAGGTGATCGGCGTGCTGCGGGCCGAGACCTCGCTCCCCGACGACCCGGAACGCCCCCAGCCGACCCTCGACGACCTGCCCGCCCTGATCGCCGAGTCCCGGGCTGCCGGGGTCCGCGTCGACCTGCGGGAGCAGGTGTCGACGCCGGACCGCCTGCCGGTGGCCGTGGGACGCAGCGTCTACCGCATCGTGCAGGAGGGGCTCACAAACGCCCGCAAGCACGCCCACGGCGCCGCCGTCACCGTCGGCCTCAGCGGTGCACCCGGTGACGGGCTGCGCGTGGAGATCCGCAACCGCAGGCCGGTGGGCGAGCTGTTCGGGACGACCATCCCCGGCACCGGCACCGGCCTGGTCGGCATCGCCGAGCGGGTCAGTCTCGCCGGCGGCCGGCTGGAGCACGGCAGTGACGAGCAGGGCGACTTCCGGTTGGCCGCGTGGCTGCCGTGGCCGGCGACGTGACCGGCCCGGTGCCGGCCGCCGCCGAGGGCAGTGGCGCGGTGCCGGCGGCGGCTGGCTCCGACGCTCCCGCTGCCGGCGGCAACCACCAAGTGCGGATCCTGATCGTGGATGACGACGCGCTGGTACGCGCCGGGTTGTCGATGATCCTGGGCGGTACGCCCGACCTGAAGGTGGTCGGCGAGGCGGCCGACGGTAGCGAGGTCGTCCGGGCCGTCGCCGCGTGCCGGCCGGACGTGGTGCTGATGGACATTCGGATGCCCCGGCTGGACGGGCTGGCCGCCACCGAGGCGCTGCGCGCGCTGCCCCGGCCGCCGGAGGTGCTCGTGCTGACCACGTTCGACGCGGACGAGCACGTGCTGCGGGCGCTGCGGGCCGGTGCCGGCGGGTTCCTGCTGAAGGACACCCCGCCGGTGGAGATCGTGCGGGCGGTGCGCCGGGTGGCGGCCGGCGAGGCGACCCTGTCGCCGACGGTCACCCGGACCCTGATCGAGCACGTCACGGCCGGACCGGCGGCCGACCCGCGACGGGACCGGGCCGCCCGGCTGATCGAGGGCCTGACCGAGCGGGAACGTGCCGTCGCCGTGGCGCTGGGCATGGGGCGCACCAACGCCGAGATCGCCGCCGAGCTGTACATGAGCGTGGCCACCGTCAAGGCGTACGTGTCGCGGCTGCTGACCCGTCTCGGGCTCAACAACCGGGTGCAGGTGGCCCTGCTCGTACACGACGCCGGGCTGGTCTGAAACCGGTTTGAACCATCCCGCTCCGGTGGCCGTACCACTGCCCGAGGTGCGGTGCTCAAGCGCACCGCTACCGGAGCTGCGGGAGGTCTGCCGTGCGAGTTGATGAGCAGTCGACGGATCCCATCGATCAGATTCTGGGTGAGTTGCCGGTCCCGACGCCGTTGACCCCTGAGGATGTCCGGCTGGCCGTCCGGGCGGTGGTCGTGCACGCGGCCGAGGAGTGGCCGTCCGGGGCGCTGTGCCGCAACGACGGTGCCCGGTTCCCCTGCCGGCTGCATCGTTGGGGTCGGAAGGTACTGCTGAACCACGGGCTCAACGAGCGTCAGCTCGACGCCCTCATCCGGCACGGGAATCCGTTCGTGCACGTGCCGTTCCCGTTCCTGATCAACGGGCCGTCGGCGGGACGTACCCCCGCCGCACGTCCGGCTGGCACCGACCGGGCCGCCGGTTACCCGCCGCGGGCCGCTGGACATCCGGGGCGGCCCGACCGCGCCGCCGGATACCCGGCGCGTGGCCCGGCACCCCGGGTGGCCGCCCCGGTCGGGCGTACCGGTGTGCGAACGCCCGGCTCCGGCCGGCCGGTGGCACCCCCCGCCACCGCGCCGCGCTGGCCGCGGGCGAGCTGAGCGGGCTCGCCCGTCGGCGGTACGACGCCGGCCCGGAGCGCGGGGTCATTCCCCGCCCGCGCCCGGGCCGGCGTCGCGATGCACCGTGCGATCAGCGGTTCCCGGCGGGGATTCCGCAGTTGGGCGCCGCCCAGTAGGTGTTGTTCGGGTGGCGGTCCTGGTTGTTCTCCCGCCGCGAGTCCACGTGGACGTGGGTGTTGTGGCCGGACACGCCGGGCCCGATGATGCCGCTGAAGCCGTGGTTGCGGGCCTGGCGGGCGATCTGGCACAGCGACTTGTCGTTCGAGATGAGGTCGGCGGCGTTGCCGTAGAGGTGCTGGCTGTCCGACGCCCCGCCCACCCGGTTGTTGCAGGTGCGGCTGCGGAACCCGCTGGTCACGATCAGCGGATCGTCGCCGAGGCTCTTGCGCAGCGCCTCCAGCTTCCACATCGTGCGCAGCGCGTTCTGCCGGGTCTGCGTGGTGCTCAGCGGGCCGCCGTCCCACCCGCTGCCGCCGCAGCCGTCGTCCATCTCGCGGTAGGCGAAGTGCCGGGGCGTGCAGTTGTTGTCCTGGAGCTGGTACAGCTTCCGGAAGGTCTGCGGCCCGGCGATCCCGTCGACCCGGAGGCCGTACGCGGACTGGAAGCGGCGTACCGCGGCGGCGGTCTTCGGGCCGAACCGTCCGTCGAGTTCCACGACGTTGTTGTTGCCGGCCCAGCCGGCTATCCGTAGTTGCAGCTCCCGCACGTCGCTGCCGGAGCGACCCTGGTAGAGGTTGCGGTCCCAGGTGTAGCAGCCGTCCGCATGGGCCGCTGGCGCGGCGACCACCGAGGCGATCGCGGCGCCCGGCAGGGCCAGGGCGAGGGCGACGACTGCCCGTTTCAAGGTGTGTACGCGCACAGAAGTCCTCCCGATAGGAGAGTGAATGGGATGGCATCCGGGACTTCGACCGGGCTGTCCCGTGGATCCACCCTCGCACCGGAGCGAACGATTGGAGGGGATTAACGAGAATTGTCCTCACAATTCGCGATGCCTGAGGATCGGCTGGGAATTAGTCCTGTTTGAGAAACCGGCAATCGGTGGTGAGGGGCCGTAGAGATGCCATTTCGGCGCGGAAGGTCGCAACCGGTGACACGGAGGGTGATGTTCTCCGAGCCTGCCGGCCCGGTAACGTCAGCGCGGGCGACGACGGGGAGGCGGGCGTGGCGCGTGGTGGCATCTTCTGCGTCGAGGGCCAGTGGCACCGGGATCTCAACGAGCGCGGATCCGTGCTGCCCACCCTGGAACTGCTCGAACGGCTGGGCAAGGTCCGCTTCATCCACAAGGACGCGGCCACCCGCGACGAGCTGTTCTACTTCATCGACCGCTGGCTGCTGAAGCAGTACGCCGACCACCGGCTCGGCTTCTTCGCCATGCACGGCGAACCGAACCGGCTGTGCCTCACCGACTGGCATTCGGTCGAACTCACCGAGGTGGCCGAGTTGATGGCCGGGCGCTGCGAGGGACGCCGCCTCTACTTCGGCAGCTGTTCGGTGCTGCGCGCACCCGAGCCGGTGCTGCGGGACTTCCTCGCCGTCACCGGCGCGGCGTTGATCTGCGGCTTCACCCGCGAGGTCGACTGGGTCGAGTCGGCGGCCTTCGAGACCGTCCTGCTCGACGTGCTCGCCAACGGCCGCCGGCACAACGCCGCCGAGCTGCGGATGGGCTCGGCGCACTGGGCACCCCTCGCCTCGTACCTGGGCTTCCGGATCATCTACGCCAACGGTCGGGCCTGGCGACCGTCGCTGCGCCCCCGCGTACCCAGCCAGCCGTCCGCCGGTCAGCACGCCTGAGTGCTGGTAGAAACGAGCGATGGCACGCATGATCGCTCGTAACACCCCGGTCGACCGGGACGAACTTGTCGAGTTTCTCCGACCCCGGCACCGGGTGGTGCTGATGACCACCCGCGCCGACGGCCGACCGCAGTCCTCTCCCGTCGCCGCCGGGGTGGACGCCGCAGGCCGGCTGGTGATCTCCAGCTATCCGGAGCGGGCGAAGGTCGCCAACATCCGCCGCGACCCTCGCGTGTCGGCCTGTGTGCTCTCCGACGACTGGAACGGCCCGTGGGTGCAGATCGACGGGCAGGCCGAGGTGCTCGACCTGCCCGAGGCCCTCGAACCGCTGGTGGAGTACTTCCGCAGCATCTCCGGCGAGCACCCGGACTGGGACGAGTACCGCGAGGCGATGCGGCGGCAGGGCAAGTCGTTGATCAGGATCACCATCACCGGGTGGGGTCCGGTGGCGACCGGAGGATTTCCCGCTCGACTGGCCGACTGACCCGGGCGGGGCACGGCGGATGCCGCGCCCCGCCGGGGGTTCAGCGCCGAGCCGTCGCGTACGTGGCGCAGCCGATCAGTTCCATCGACACCTGGAGCCGTTCCAGGCTGATGTTCTTGGCGATGGTGTCCTCCGGGCTGTGGTACGGCGGCTCCAGCAACGCCGGTGACTCCTCGCCGCGCCAGGAGAAGTTCGCGCTGGCGATGCCGACCTCCTGGAATGACTGGTGGTCGCTGGCGCCGCGCTGGGTGACCGGCGAGATCCGCGGCTCGTAGCCGAGTCGCCGGGCGGCGGCGGAGACCTCGTCGGTGGCCCGGTTGCTCTCGCCGGTGAACGACAACAGCCAGTACCGGGTCGCCGGGTCCCAGCTGGTCGCGACCATGTCGTTCTGATAGACGGCGAGGATCCGGTCCCGTTCGGGCTGCGGCAGCTGGGCCACGTAGTAGCGCGAACCGATCAGCCCCTGTTCCTCCGAGCCCCACAGGGCGAACCGCACCGTGGCATTGATCGGTACCGCCTTCAACACCCGGGCCAGTTCCAGGCAGAGCACGGTGCCCGAGCCGTCGTCGTTGGCGCCCGGAGCGCCGATGACCGAGTCGTAGTGGGCGCTGACCATGACGACCGGCCCGTCGCAACCCGCCCGACCGCGTCGCTCGGCCAACACGTTGTGCGAGGTCAGCCCCCGGTGGGCGGTGGTGGCAATGGTCAGGGTGAGCGGCCCGGCCGCCAGCAGGGCGCGCAGCCGGTGCTTCTGCGCCTGAGCCACCCCGACGACCGGGATCGGCAGCGGCGCGGCGGCGGAGCCGGGCAGCGTGGGGGAGAACGCCGACGCGCGACGGGGCGCCACCAGGTCGGCCGGCAGGAAGACCACGGCTGCCGCACCGGCCGCCACGGCGGTGGCGGCGAGCTGTTCGCGCTGGGCCGCGACATAGTCCACAAGCACGATCCGGCCGCTGACGTCGGCCGGGTAGTCGCCGGGCGTACCCGCGCCGACATCGACCACGGAGGCGGTGACCCTGGTGTCCAACGCGGCCTGCCCGCTCGCCCCGACCTGCCAGTTCAGGTCCCGGGGCAGCCCGGACGGCGAGCTGAGCTGGGCGAGGAACTTGTCGGCGACCGGGAAGGGTTGCAGCGTGGTGTCGTAGCGCAGCCGGTCGAGCTGGCCGGCGATGTAGTGCGCCGCCCGGCGCTCCGAGTCGGTGCCGCCGATCCGCGGGCCGATGTCCTCGGAGAGCACCTTCAGGTGTTGCAGGGCGCGCTGCGCCGACAGTTGGGCCACGACGACCCGGTCCTGCGGGGTGAGGGCCGGGGGCCGGTGCGCGCCCGGGCGCTGGCCGGTGGCCGCCCAGGCGGGGGCGGGCAGCGCCACGGTGGCGGCGCCACCGAGTGCGACGGTCAACATCCGTCGCCGGTCGAGCAAGCCTGATCCGGTGGAGCGGGACGATTCGTGCGGGGTTGTCACGGTGTCGTCGAGCGAGGCCAAGACGGCGCCCTCCTGATTCGAGGTCCGACCCGCGCGTCAGGGGTGTGACGTCCGGGTCACAGAGACTCGAATCTATCCGGCGGGCTGCCGGCGCTCAAGATCAGAGATCAGTACGCGGCGGTGAAGCGCATGTTCGGGAAGCGCTCGTTCTCGATCTCGTCGACCACCGCGACCGCCAGGTCCTCGTAACTGAGCACGCTGCGGCCCCGCGCGTCGGTCACCGGCTGGTCGGTGCCGGTGCGGTACCGGCCGGTGCGCTCGCCCGGGTGGAACTCCAGCGGTGGCGGGCAGACGTACGTCCAGGTCACCCCGTCGGCCGAGGAGCGGTATACATCCAGGGCCTCCGCCTGCCCCAACGCGGCGTCGCGGTACTCGTCGGGAAAGTCCGGGTCGTCGAGCAGCGGGGTACCCGCCGGGCTCAGCAGGGTGGCACCGCCGCCGACGTGGATCACCCGAGGCGCCGCCGGCATCCCGCGCAACGCGTCGAGCACGGCCCGCGCCGCGTCGGGCCACAGCGTGCGGTTGCCGCCGCCGATCGCCACCACCAGCGCATCCGCCTCCGGCGCGAGTTCCCGCACGCTCCGCTCACTTGTCGCGTCCCCGGTGACGACCCGAACCCCGGCCGGCAGGTACGGCGCGTCCGCCTCCGGGCGGCGTACCGCGGCCACCACCCGGTGCCCTCGGTTGAACGCCTCCCTGACGATCCGGGAACCCGCGGTGCCGGCCGCACCGAACACGACGACGTCACTCACGCCGCCGCCCGCTTCGCGGATCGGCGGCGCGAGGCGCCCGCTGCTGTGCCTGATGGTTCGCTCGCAAGCTCGCTCACGCCTTCAGGCTAAGGAGCACGCCCGCCGGTCGTCGGTGGAACGGCGATCCCGGCGCTCAGTCGACCAGCGCCGAGTAGACCAGCTGGCGTAGCTGCGGGCGGAGCGGCCAGGTACTCGACGGCATCAGCTGGGTGAAGAACATGGCGGTGATCTCCTCGACCGGGTCGACCCAGAACGCGGTGCTGGCCACGCCGCCCCAGTAGTACTCGCCGACACTGCTCGGTACCCGGCTCGGCACGGGGTCGTCGACGACCGCGAAGCCGAGACCGAACCCGATGCCGTCGAGGTTGGTCTCGGCGAACCCGCCCGTGGACAGGGTGCCCAGGTCCTGCCCATCAGGCAGGTGGTTGCGAGTCATGAAGCGCACCGTCCGGGGACCGAGCAGACGGGCGCCGTCCAGCTCACCGCCGCGCAGCAGCAGCTGGGTGAAGCGGTGGTAGTCGGCGGCCGACGAGATCAGCCCACCGCCGCCGGAGAGCAGCACCGGCTTCTCGTACGCCAGCGCGCCCAGCGCGTCGTGACGTACCGCGCGACCGGACGCCGGGTCCGGCACGTACAGGGCGGCCAGCCGTTCGGCGTCGGCGCCCTCGACGTGCCAGCGGGTGTCGCCCATGCCCAGCGGACGCAGGATCCGTTCGGTCAGGAAGGTGTCCAGGCTCTGCCCGGAGACCACCTCGATCAGCCGGCCGAGCACGTCGGTGGCGACCGAGTAGCCCCATGCGGTGCCGGGCTGGAACAGCAGCGGCAACTCACCGAAGGCCCGGCAGGCCCCGGCCAGGTCGACCTCGGCCGGCGGGTAGAGGTCGTAGCCGGCGGCCCGGTACAGCCCGTCGACCACCGACGTCTGCATGAAGCCGTAGGTCAGCCCGGCGGTGTGGGTGAGCAGGTGCCAGATCCGGATCGGCTCGATCGCCGGCACGGTGTACGGCTTGAGTGTCGAACCCTTCGAGTAGACCCGCATGTCGGCGAACTCGGGCAGCCAGCGCCCGATCTCGTCGGTCAGCTCGAAGCGGCCCTCCTCCCAGAGCATCATCGCCGCGACCGAGGTGACCGGCTTGGTCATCGAGTAGATCCGCCAGAGGGTGTCCGGCTGCACCGGCGTGCCCGCCTCGCGGTCCCGCAACCCGTACGTCGAACTGTGCGCGATCTCGCCACGCCGGGTGACCACCGCCTGCCAGCCGGCGAGCCGGCCGGAGTCGACGTAGCTGGCGAAGTGTTCGTCGATCCGGGCCAGCCGCGTCGGGTCGAATCCGACCTGCTCCGGCTCGATGCTGGGTGCCATGCTCACCCCAGGGAACCTACCGGCCGGTACGCGGGGCGGGGAAGGCATGTTGTCGGGGTCACTGGTTAGCCTGCGGGACATGCCGGAGCCGACCGAGGACGTCACCTTCCACGACGAGGACTGGTACGCCGAGGATCTCGCGGACCGGCACTTCGTCAACTGCACCTTCCACCGGGTGGATCTCACCGAGGCGACCAGCCGGGGCGCCACCTTCGAAGGCTGCACCTTCGGTGACGTGACGTTGAACGTCTCCCGGCACGCCGACTCGGCCTTCACCCGGTGCGTCTTCACCCGGTGCAACCTGTTCGAGGCGGAGTTCACCGGCTGCAAGCTGCTGGGCAGCACCTTCGACCGTTGTGACCTGCGGCCGTTGACCGTGACCGGAGGCGACTGGTCGTTCCTCACCCTCGCCGGTGGCGACCTGCGAGGCGCGCGGTTCACCGGCGTACGCATGCGGGAGACCGACCTGTCCGGGGCCGACCTGACGGGTGCGTCGCTGACCGGGTGCGACCTGTCCGAGGTGCAGTGGCGCGACGCCCGGCTGTCCGGTGCGGACCTGCGCGGCAGTGATCTGGCCGGGCTGGATCCGGCCACGGTGCACCGGGCCGGGACGGTCATCGACCTGATGCAGGCGGCGACCCTGGCCCGGGCCCTCGGCTTCGACATCCGCGACTGACCGCCCGTTCGGCGGCCCGCTTCGGCAGTAGCCTGGTCGGCGACCGTCCCACACGACGGAGACGACCCGGGGAGGACGAGCAATGCCCGCTTTCGCGTTGGCGCACCTGCGGAACCCGCAGGTCAATGAGGATATTCTGACCTACCTGGAGCGGATCCAGGCCACGCTGGAGCCTTTCGGTGGCCGGTTCGTGGTGCACGGCCCGGAGGTGGACGTACGCGAGGGAGAGTGGCCGGGCAGCGTGGTCATCCTCGAGTTCCCCGACCGGCAGCAGGCACACGCCTGGTACGACTCGCCGGCCTACCAGGAGATCCTGCCGCTGCGTACGCGGCACATCGACGCCTCGGCGATCATCTTCGACGGGGTGGGCCCGGGCTACGACCCCGGCCAGACGGCAACGGCACTGCGGGCGCAGGCGGCGGCCGGCTGAGCCCACGGGACAGTTTGTCCGTCACTCCGGGTCCACCGGGTCGTAACGTCCTGCTGTCCGTGTTCGACCGTCCTGTGTGGAGGCCAGGCCGATGAACAGCAGCAGCAGTACCGTCCGTCCCGCCCCGCCCGACGGCGAGCGGCCCGGGGTGGGGCTGCGGGAGATTCCGCTGCCGCCGTACGTGACCGCCGAGGATGCCCAGTTCGCCGTGCGGGCTGTCGTGGTGCACGCGCCACGGAACTGGTCGGGCGGCACGGTCTGCCGCAACGACGCCAGCCCGCACCCGTGCCGTCTGCATCGGTGGGGCACCCGGGTGCTCGCGCTACGCGGTCTGCACGACGCCGACATCGCCGCGCTGATCGAGCGCGGTGATCCCGCTGCCCCGCTGCCACCCCGGTCCCCGGCCTGACCGACGCCGAGCCGGCCCAGGACGGGGAGAAGCCGCCGAGCCGACGGGATCCGCACGGCCGCGCTGATGGGGCGCGACCGGTTCGGATACCCGCGCAGCGCGCCTTCATGCCTCCTGTCGCGCTGACATCGCTCTATTTGACGGACGCCCCGACAGCGGGCACCGTGGGGGCTGGGAGGGGCCTTGAGCTGCCCCGATGTGGCGGTGGTGGCACCGCCCGGGAGCCCAGAAACCCACGAGGAGTCCCACCATGCTCACGATGACCGACAACGCCGTCCTGGTGATCCGTGATCTCGCCGCGCAGCAGGACGTCTCCGAGGGCGGCGGCGTACGCATCGCCGCGGACACCACCGCTGGCTCGCTCACCGTCGAGTTGGTGCCCGCGCCGATCGAGGGCGACCATGTGGTCGACAACCAGGGTGCCCGGATCTTCCTCGATTCCGACGCGGCCGACCTGCTCGGTGACGCCTCGGTCGACGCGACCGTCGACGACGAGGGTGTCGTGCAGTTCGGGTTCACCGAGCAGGAGTAGCCCGGGCCAACGCGTTCAGTACGTGGGCCAGATGGTGCGAGGTGCTCCACGCCATCCAGTTGGTTGCCGAGCCGACCCCGGCGCCGCGCCGCGCCCGGCGCGAGATCTCCTGATCACCCCAGGAGAAGCTCGCACCCGTGGTCGGCCAGTGCGGGCCCGACACCAGCGTGCGACACAGGTCGGCGACCCGCTGGTCGCCCTGTCCCCGGCGGCGCGACCAGCGGTGGATCAACCAGGCGTCGTCGCCGGTGTAGGGGACCGTCAGGTGCCGGTCGACGGTCGGCTGGCCAGCGGCCGGGGTCACGCCGTAGTCGCCGAAGGTGACACCCAGGTCGGCCAGCCGTTGCCAGAGCAGCCAGTCCCAACGATCCACCCGCACCGGCTCGTCGATGGGCAGTCGGGACAGGGCCGGTGGCATGCCACCGGCCACCACGCTCACCGAACGCCAGGCGTGCCGCCGGGTCCAGTCCAGCATCCGCCGGACCCGGGGCTCGACCAGGCGGACGTCCGCCGGGCAGCACACGTCACCGCAGTCGAGCACCAGATCACACTGCTCAGGGGCCAGCCGCGCGTGCCTTCCGATCCGCTCCACGGCCGTGGTGGTTGCGTCGGGGCCGGCCCGGTCCTGGCGTAGCCGCAGGCGCACCACGCCCCGTTGGGGCTGCGCGCGAGCCGTGGCACCGAGCGCCGCCAACCGCCGCTCACCGTCCGTCAGGCCGATCACCGGCACCAGCGGTACGCCCTGACGGGCCAACGCGGACGCCGTGGTGTCGGGTAGGGCGCCGATGTCGACGGCGGGGAGCAGTCCGGGCGGCAGTCGGGTCAGCTGGTCGATGACGTTCTTGTCGACTTCGGACAGTTGCAGGATCGGGCTGAGCATCGGGGCGAGGGCGTCGTCGAGGTGGCCGAGCGCCTCCAGTTCCCCGCGCCGTGCGGCGAGGATGGGACGGTAGACCGGCTCCTCCGCCCGTCCTCCGAGGGCGGGCATCATAATTCAATGTAGCCAGACGATTACCCACCTCCCAGAGCGGAGCAGCGGGAATTCGCCGGACAGGTGTCAGCTCCCCGACTATCCTCGCGCGGTGGCTGCTACACCGACCCGGTACCGGTCCGCCGACGAGGACAGCGCCCGCTGGCAGGGCTTTCCCTTCCGTCCCGGGGACATCGTGATCAGCACCCGCTCCAAGAGCGGGACGACCTGGATGCAGATGATCTGCGCCCTGCTGGTGTTGCGTACGCCGGAACTGCCGGCGCCGCTGACCGAGCTGTCGCCCTGGCTCGACTGGTTGGTCGAGCCGCAGGAGCGGGTGTACGCGCGGCTGGCCGCCCAGCGGCACCGTCGCTTCATCAAGACCCACACCCCGCTGGACGGGGTGCCGAACGATCCCCGGGTGCACTACGTGGTGGTGGCCCGCCATCCGCTCGACGCGGCCGTCTCGCTGCACCACCAGGGTGCCAACCTGGATCGCGCCCGACTCGCCGAGTTGACCGGTCAGCCGGCCACACCCGGGCCGGACAGCCCTCGTCCGCCGGTCGAGCAGGCGCTCGTACGCTGGATCGACGCGGATCCGGATCCGCGCGCCGAACTGGACTCGCTGCCGGGTGTCATGCAGCACCTGCGCGACGCCTGGGCCCGCCGGCACCAGCCGAACGTGCACCTCGTCCACTACGATGACCTCCGGGTCGACCTGGCCGGGCAGATGCGGCGCCTGGCCGAGCGCCTGGACCTCGAACCTCCCGGACCTGATCTGGTGGAGGCGGCAACCTTCGACCGGATGCGGGCCCGCGCCGACCGGCTCGCGCCCGACCCCGCCGGAGTCCTGAAGGACCGCAACGCCTTCTTCCGCAGCGGCCGGTCCGGTCAGGGCAACGCGCTGCTCGCCGCGGCGGCGCGGGCCCGCTACCGGTCCCGGGTCGCCGCCCTGGCGCCGCCGGACCTGCTGGCCTGGCTGCACCGGGCCGAGGCGTGAACGTCGGCGCCCCGGGCGGCGGATGCCGTCCCGGGGCGCCGGTGAGCCGAATCGGGCTCGGTGATGGCCAGGTCAGTCGTCGTTCCGGTCGTCGTCGTCCCGGTCGTCGTCATCGTCATCGTCGTCCCGGTCGTCATCGTCGTCGTCCACCGGCTCCTGCTCGGCCTTGACGACCTCACCGGACTGCCGGTCGACGTCGATCTCGTGTTCGGTGCCGCCGTTGACGATCTCGACCTCCCAGACGGCCCGGCCGTTCTCCTCATCCCGGTCGGTCTCGGTGATCCGCCCACCACCGGCCTGCGCCAGCGCGATCTCACCGGCTCGCTCCCGACTCACCGCGTCGCCCTCCGTGGCCTGCTGGTTCTGCCCGGGAGTACTCGGTGCAGCACCGGTCGGCTCGGCCGTGGTGGTGGCGCTCGGGCCGGTCGTGGTGGTGCCCGTCGGGTCGATCGTGGTGGTGCTGGCCGGGCCGCCGGTCGGGGCGCCGGTCGCGGCGGTCAGGGTCGTCTGCCGTGCCCGACTGTCGTCCGCCGCCGCGACGCCGAGGAACACCCCGGCCACCGTGAGCACCGCCGCCGCGCCGCCGACCGACGCCATAATCAGGGGGTTGCGCTTCATCGTCTGCACCTCTCCTCGGTTGTTGCATCGAGGATCGGCCGCGCGGCGATAGCAGCGCGCTGTCCGAACCCTAAGCCCCGGTTAAGACCGGCCTGCTCACGGAAAGCGACCGTGCTGGGAGCACAAGGAACCTCGCCCGGTGGCCGTCTCCGGCCGAGCCGGAGTGCCTCGCCGGGCGAAGCGGAACGCCAGCCGGGCCGGGACGGGGACGGGACGGAGGGTTACGCCCGGCCGAGCCAGAGCGTCACCTCGGCACCGCCGCCGGGCCGCTCGCCGAGTGACAGCCGGCCGCCGCTGGCCTGGGCCGCCCGGCGGGCGATGTCCAGCCCGAGTCCGGTCGAGCCGGCCTGGCTCGCTCCCCGACGTACCGAGGCGGCGGTGATGCCGGGGCCCTCGTCGGCAACCGTCAGGATCACCTGGTCGCCGACGGCACGGAGCCGGACGGCGAAGGCAGTGCCGTCCGGGGTGTGCGCGAAGACGTTGCCGAGCAGGGCGTCCAGCGCGGCAGCCAACTCGTCGGCCGCGACGGCGACCGGAACCGGGCCGGGTGCCAGGTCGAGGTCGACCGCGCGGCCGGTCTCCTCCGCCAGCACCGACCAGAAGGCGACCCGGTCCGCCACGGTGGTCGCGGCGTCGGCGACCACCGCGCCATCGGCGGGGGTACGCCAGCGGGCCTGCCGGATCAGGCCGGTGACGGCCCGCTCAAGTCCGTCCACCGCGTCGATCACCCGGGCGGCGTCCTGCGGGTCGCGCAGTGACTCGGCCTCCAGACGCAGGGCGGTCAGCGGCGTACGTAGCCGGTGCGACAGGTCGGCCACCTGTTCCCGCTCCTGCACCAGCAGCTCCTGGATCCGGCCGGCGAGATGGTTGAGGGCGCCACCCACCTCGCGCAACTCGACCGGTCCCGCCGGGCTCACCCGCGCGCCCAGTTCGGCGTTGGCCAGCCGGTGCGAGACCTCCGACAACTCACTGATCGGGCGGACCAGCGTGCGGGCCAGCCGGTCGGCGACGGCCAGGGCGATCAGCACCAGCAACGCTCCGAGCAGGGCCAGCACCAGCCAGGCACGACCCACCCCGGCGGTCATCTCCGCCCGCGGCACCACGGTGCGGATCACGGTGGTGCCGTCCGCGCGGCCCTGCACCGCGATGACCACCTCCCGGCCGTCGGCCGTCTCGGCGGTGAGGCTCTGCCCGCGCCCGGCCAACTCCACCGCCGGGGTACGCGCGGCGTTCGAGCCGAGCACCGTGCCGTCCGGCAGGAACACGCTGACCGGCCGGGCCGATTCGGCGGCGAGCTGTTCGACGGTCAGCCGTACGGTCTCCGCGTCGGCGGTGCCGACCACCGGAGCGAGGCTCTGCGCGTCGGCGGTGGCCCGCACCGTCGCCCGGTCCTCCGCGGCGGTGTGCAGCAACAACGCCAGCGGCACCAGGAAGGCGATCACGATGAGGACGCTGACCGCGGCCACCAGCAGCGCCAGGCGCGCCCTCACCCGCCGACCTCCGGAGTGACCAGCCGGACCCCGACCCCGCGTACCGTGTGCAGGTAGCGCGGATGCTGGGCGCTCTCGCCGAGCTTGCGGCGCAACCAGGACAGGTGCACGTCGACGGTCTTGTCCGCTCCGCCGTACGGGATCTGCCACACCTCGGTCAGCAACTCCCGCTTGGTCACCACCTCGCCGACCCGGGTGGCCAGATGCCGCAACAGGTCGAACTCGCGTGGGGTCAGCTCGACCGGCTCGCCGTCGAGGCTGACCTGCCGGGAGCGGGGGTCGATGCGCAGCCCACCGACCACCACCGTCGGATCCTCCGTCGGTCCGCCGGGTCCGCGGCGGAGCACCGCGCGGACCCGCGCGTCGAGCTGGGCGGCGGTGAACGGTTTGACGACGTAGTCGTCGGCCCCCGCGTCGAGTACCCGGACGATCTCCCGCTCGTCGTCGCGGGCGGTGGCCACGATGACCGGGACGGCGCTGACGGCCCGCAGCATCCGCAGCAGCTCGCGGCCGTCCAGGTCGGGCAGCCCGAGGTCGAGTACGACCAGATCGGGGCGGTCGTCGAGGGCGTCGCGCAGCCCGGTCATCGCGGTGGAGGCGGCGGCCACGGCGTGCCCCCGCTCGCGTAGCGCCCGCACCAGCGGGGCACGGATGGTCAGGTCGTCCTCGATCAGCAGCAGGCGGGCCACAGCAGGCAGAGTATCCCCGGCGATCGGTGCCGGCCGGTTTCGTTAACCGTCCCTTAGCGTTGCCCGAAGGTCGCCCCAACCGGTGATCGGGGATAGTCGGGTGATGGGCCGTCGAACCTTCCTCGCCGTGGCCGGATGGCTGGCCACCGCGGTCGTCGCCACCCTGATCGGGCTCGCCGCGATCCGGTTGGTGGGTGAGAGTCTCACCGGGACGCCCGGTGGGGTCCGCAGCCAGGAGGAGATCGCCCGCGCGCTTGCCGAGACGGCACCGGTCGGCACCGGATCGCCCGGCAGCGCCCCGACCGGCACCCCGGCACCCGGCAGCGGGCCGACCGGTACCGGCCTGAGCGGGTCACCGTCGAGCCCGTTGTCGCCGGCCGGCCCGAGCGCGGAGCCGGGCAACCGCCGCGGCTTCTCCACGGCCGGCGGCAGCGCGGTGGCCGAGTGCGTGCCGGGCGGGGTCTACCTGGTTTCCTGGAGCGCGCGACCGGGTTACCGGGTCGACGACGTCGATCGCGGCCCGGACGACGACGCGGACGTGACGTTCGTCGGCCCGAGCGGCGAGTACGAGCTGTCGGTGCGGTGCGTGGGCGGGGTACCCACCGTCGACCTCGACGACGACTGAGCCGCGTACAGCTTCCAGACGTCACCGCAGGTCAATGGCATGATCAATTAAGTGAATGTCCCTTATCGGACAGCCGATCGTCTGGCTGTCGACAGGCAACGCAACATACGTTCGAGGCACAAAGCGGGCCGATCGGCGCTGATCCCCCTTTGGTCGCCGCAACAACTCAACACGCCAGGGCCGCTCGGCCGGGTCGGGGAAGGAGTCCGATGTCCAGCGCGAGAGCCAGGAGCGGAGGGGCACCGCAGCCGGTGCCGGGGGATGAGGCCACGGCCCACGCCGAGGCCGAACACACCACCTGCGCCGGCGCCGGCATGCCACTGACCGCGAGAGTTCTGTTCGCGGTGGTCAGCGCCGACGGCCTCCTGGTCCGCGGACTGGGCGCGGCGGCGGCCAACCGGTTACAGACCGGGATGTACCAGGTGGTCTTCGACCAGGACGTGACCGGTGCCGGCGTGGTCGGCACCGTCGGCCTCACGGGAAGCTCCGGACTGGCACCCGCCGGTCAGCTCACGGTGGCCGGTCGTACCGGCATTCCGAACGCCGTCTTCGTGACCACGTTCGACGGTGCCGGGTCGGCCGCCGACCGTCCCTTCCACCTGGCCGTGCTCTCCTGAGCACCCGTGGAGGGTGTCGTCGCACACGAGCGCGCGGCGCCGTTGACCCGAGGGTCGAAACCGCGCCGCGCTCGGCCGTCTCCCACCGCCGCAGCCGTACGGCGGTACGTCAGCGGGGACCTGGCATGACCGGTCGTACCGGTCGCTGGTGTCGATCCCCGATCGGCGTGGGTCCAAACCCCGGGCGGTGGCCGATTTCCACCATGTGCGAAGCGCGGCGTGGACCGGCCCGCGACGGGGTATGTGTCGGGGCATGGAGCACTTCACTATTGCGACTGTCGCCGAGAAGAGCCCGGACTTCCGGCGGGTGCTGTGGACCGGGGAGCACACCCAGTTGGTGATCATGACGATCCCGCCGGGCGGCGAGATCGGTGAGGAGGTCCATGAGGACATCGACCAGATCCTGACCTTCGTCAGCGGCACCGGTGAGGCACGGGTGGCCGGCGAGAAGCGCGAGGTGGTGCAGGGCGACCTGGTGGTCGTACCGGCCGGCACCCGGCACAACTTCGTCAACACCGGGCCGAACCCGCTGGTGCTCTACACCGTCTACGGGCCGCCGGAGCACGCCGACCAGGCCGTCCACCGCACCAAGGAGGAGGCCGACGCCGCCGAGGCCGCCGGCGAGGACGAACCACCCACCTCCTGAGACCTCCGCCCTGGCCGGTGTCCGCCCAGACCGGCGGAGACCGGCGGGGCGGCGTGATGAGGCCCGAAATCCTGGGTACGCCGACCGCATGGAGCAGCCGGCGATCTCCGACTACGGGTACCTCTCCGACTGCCGTTCGGGCGCGTTGGTCAGCCGGGCCGGCTCGATCGACTGGTGGTGCCCGCACCGGTTCGACTCGCCCGCCGTCTTCGGTCGGCTGCTCGACCCGAACGGCGGTCACTGGCAACTGGCACCGGTGGCCGTGGGACAGCCCGGGCACCGGGTGCAGCGCTCGTACCAGCCGGACACCCTGGTGCTGCGTACCGTGCACCACACCGCGGAGGGCAGCGTCGCGGTCACCGACGCCCTCGCCGCCGAGGTGGGCGCCCGCGCCCACAAGTTCGGCATGCGCTCCCCGGCCGTGCTGCTACGCGTCGTCGAGGGACTGTCCGGCCGGGTGCCGATGGCCCTGGACTACCGTCCGCGACCCGAGTACGGCCTGCTCACTCCGTACCTGCGGGAGCTCCCCGACGGTGCGGTGGCGGCCATGGCCGGCCCGGTGGCGTTGGTGCTGCGCTGCGCCGGACTGCCGCTGCGCGCCGAACAGGACCGGGTGCGGCAGACCTTCACCGTGGACGCGGGGCAGGTGCTCGGCTTCGACCTGGCCTACGCGCCGGCGTACCGCGAACCACCGGCCCGGCTGGACCCGATCGACACGCTGGCGGACACGGTGCTGGCCTGGGAGGCGTTCCGCGAGAGCCACCGGTACGAGGGGCGTTATCCCGAGGTGGTGCGGCACAGCGCCACGGTCCTCACCGGCCTCACCTACGCCCGCAGCGGCGCGGTCGCCGCCGCGCCGACCACCTCGCTGCCGGAGAAGATCGGCGGCGACCGCAACTACGACTACCGCTTCTGCTGGCTGCGGGACTTCGCCATGACCGTGCGGGCGCTGTGGGTGGCGGCCTGCCCGACCGAGTCGTCCCGCCTGTTCGAATGGGCGGCCCGCTCGATCGGCCGGGTCGGCTCCGATCCGGTGCCCGTGCTGTTCGGCCTGGAAGGGGAACGGGACGTCTCCGAGCACGTCTGTCCCCACCTCCTCGGGTACGCCGGAACCGGACCGGTACGCGTCGGGAACGACGCCTGGCTGCAGCGGCAGCTCGACGTGCCGGGCGAGGTCATCTCGGCGGTGTGGCGGTTGCACGAGTACCTCGGCGACCAGCTTCCCGCAGAACTGCGCGACATGGTGCTGGGCCTCACCGAGCAGGTGGCGGCCACCTGGCGACTGCCCGACCGGGGGATCTGGGAACCGCGCGACCGTGAGCGGCACTACCTGTCGTCCAAGGTGCTCTGCTGGGTGGCGATGGACCGGGCGGTGCGGCTGGCCCCGCAGCTGGGAGAGCAGGCGGACGTGCGGCGCTGGGCCGGCATCCGGGACGAGATCCGGGCGACCGTCCTACGGGACGGCTTCGACGCGCGCCGGGGCGTCTTCACCGGCGCCTTCGGGGCACCGGAACTGGACGCGGCGGCCCTGTACCTGCCGGTGGTGGGTTTCCTGCCGGCCACCGACCCACGGATGCGGGCGACGATCGAGGCGGTCGAGCGGGAACTCGGCAGTGACGACGGACTGATCCACCGCTGGGACGACGACGCGGCGGGCTTCGTGCTCTGCTCGTTCTGGCTGGTGGAGTGTTTGGTGCTGGCCGGTGAACGGGAGCGGGCCGCCCGGCTGTTCGAGCGGGTCACCGGGCACGCCAACGACGTCGGGTTGTTCAGCGAACAGATCGACCCGGTCACCGGGGCACACCTGGGCAACATGCCGCAGGCGCTGTCCCACATCGGCCAGGTCAACGCCGCCTGGCGGCTGACCGACCCCACCGGCGAGTGATGCCTGCGCCGCATCGACGGCGGGTGCACCACTCGTCAGCGTGGTAGCACCGGTACGCCGGAGACGTCGATCGTCTCCGGATACTTCACCCCGGCACCGGTGTTGAGCACGACGACCCGTTCGCCCGCCCGGATCCACCCACCGGCACGCAGCCGGCGCGCGGCGGTCAGGCAGGCGGCCCCCTCGGGGCAGAGCAGCAGGCCCTCCCGGGCGGCGAAGTCCCGCAGGTCGGCCAGGATCTCGGCGTCGTCCACCGCGATCGCGGTGCCGGCGGTGGCCCGCAGCGCGGCGAGGATCAACTCGTCGCCCAGCGGTGCCGGAACGGTGATGCCGAACGCCACCGTGTGCGCGTCCTCCCACGGCCGTGCCCGGTCGTCCCCGGCGGCGAACGCCCGCACGATCGGCGCGCAGCCGGTGGCCTGCACCGCCACCAGTCGGGGCAGCTTGTCCTCGACCCAGCCCAGCTCCCGCAGCTCGCCGAGAGCCTTGTGGATGCCGATCAACCCCACCCCACCGCCGGTCGGGTAGATGATGACGTCGGGCACCTGCCAGCCCAACTGCTCGACGATCTCGTACCCCATCGTCTTCTTGCCTTCGAGGCGGTACGGCTCGCGCAGCGTACCGGCGTCGAAGACGGTGCCCTCGGAGGCCGCGACCAGCGCGGCCACCTGTCGCCCGGCGTCGCCGATCAGCCCGTCGACCAGGCGCAGGTCGGCACCGGCGGCCACGCATTCCCGACGGCAGATCGCCGGTGCGGACAGCGGCATCACGATGGTGGCGCCCAGCGCCGCCCGGGTCGCGTAGGTGGCCCACGCCGCGCCCGCGTTGCCGTTGGTGGGCATGGCGATCCGTCGTACGCCCAGCTCCCGGGCGCGGCTCACGCCCACGGCCGCCCCACGCGCCTTGAACGAGCCGGTCGGGGTCAGCCCCTCGTCCTTGACCAGCAGCTCGTCGATGCCGATGTCCGCACCGTACGCCGGCGCGCGCAGCATCGGCGTCCATCCCTCGCCGAGCGTGGTGACATTCCGCGGGTCGGCCACCGGTAGCAGCTCCCGGTAACGCCACAGATCGGCCGGGCGTAACCCGAACCGCTCCGGCTCGATCACCCGGGACGCCGCCGCGAGGTCGTAGCGCGCCAGCAGCGGCGAGCCACATTCGCAGAGGTTCTGCGGTACGTGGGCGTCGTGTTCCCGGCCGCAGCGCGGGCACTCGAGGTGGGTCAGATACACGCCGCTCCTCGCCGTCTCAGCTCGCGTCCACACTGCGCCACGCGCGGCTGCGGCTACCCGGCTCGTAACCGGAGTCCAACCGCTTCGCCACCACCCCGGGCAGGCCCTGTTCGCGCGCCGCACGCATGGTCTCGGCACCGGCGCCGGGAAACCACGGCGGAGTCTGCCAGTGCGGCCCGGTCAACGCCAGCGAGTCGAGCAACTCGCGGCGCTGCGGGTACGGCAACTCCAGGCTGCTCACCCCCTCCAACCACAGCAGGTCGATCAGCAGGTACTGGGCATCGACGGTGCTGCGCCCGCCCCGCGCCGGCCGGACCTTCCCGGCGCGGTCGATGCGGACCAGGACGCCGTCCAGCACGACCTCCGTCGGCGCCAGGGCCTCGGCCATCGGCCGCAGCCACGGGTACCCGCCGGTGATCTCCTCACCAGCGTCGGAGAGCAGCCGCAGCCGCCCGCCGGAGACGTACGCCACCGCGCGTGTCCCGTCCCAGCGCAGCTCGTACCCCCAGGCGGCCTGATCGGTGGGGAGCCGACCGGCCGGCGTGGGACGCATCGGCTCGACCAGATCGGGCATAGCGGTCCAGCCCGGCGGTGGCGGGTCGGTGCGTCGCACCATCCAGTCCCGGCCGTCGCGTCCACCGGTGGCGAAGAGCACGTACCGTCCGGTGGTCCGCTTTCCCCGCAGCTCGACCACCACCTCGCGGTCCTGCCACTTCTCGCAGCGGTAGGTGCCCCGGTCGTGGATGAGCATCCGGCCGCCGCCGTACTCGCCGGCCGGGATCTCGCCGGAGAAGTCGAGATACTCCATGGGGTGGTCCTCGGTGTGCACGGCGAGGTGGTTGCGCCCCGGATCGCGGGGCAGCCCGCGCGGCACCGCCCAGGAGACGAGCACTCCGTCGCGCTCCAGCCGCAGATCCCAGTGCAGGCTGCGGGCGTGGTGCTGTTGGATGACGAACCGGGCGCGGTCGCCGGCCCGGGACCGGCGGGGACGCTCGGCCGGCACCGGTTCGGGGGTACGCGCGGCGTCCCGCTTGCGCCGGTACTCCTCAAGCCGGTCAGCCACGTCCCGCATTCTCCGGCAAATCGCGCCGACGCGCCCGGCGGCGGGATCCGACGCGCCCGATCTCGGGCATGCCGAGGGTCATCGGGGGTAGAACGGTCGACATGAACCACAGTGACCACCCCACCGCAGTTCTCCCCGGTGACGTCCGGATCCCACTGCTCGGCTTCGGCACCTGGCAGGCGACCGGTGAAGAGGGCTACAAGGCCGTCCTCGCCGCGCTCGACGCCGGCTACCGGCACATCGACACCGCCACCATGTACGGCAACGAGGAGGAGGTCGGCCGGGCGATCCGGGAGAGCGGGCTGCGCCGGGAGGACGTCTTCATCACCACCAAGCTCCCACCCGAGCGGGTCGGCCGGGAACGGGAGACGATCGAGGAGAGCCTGCGTGCCCTCGGCGTCGACTACGTCGACCTGTGGCTGGTGCACTGGCCACCGAACAATCCCGCTGACCTGATCCCGGTCTGGCGGGAGATGCTCGCTGCCCGCGACGCGAACCTGGCCCGGGCGGTCGGGGTCAGCAACTTCAGCACCGCCCAGATCGACGAGCTGATCCAGGCGACCGAGGAGAACCCGGCGGTCAACCAGATCAAGTGGGGACCCCGGCTCTACGACCGGCAGCGGCACGCCGAGCACCGGGACCGTGGGGTGGTGCTGGAGGGCTACAGCCCGTTCAAGACCACCGACCTGTCCGACCCGGTGCTGACCCGGATCGCCGGCGCGCACAACGTCTCGCCCGCCCAGGTGGTGCTGCGTTGGCACCTCGACCACGAGATCGTGGCGATCCCCAAGTCGGTGACGCCGGAGCGGATCCGCGCCAACGCGGACGTCTTCGGCTTCTCGCTGACCGCCGAGGAGATGCGCGACATCGACGCCCTCGGCTCCTGACCCGGGGCCGGGCGACGCCCGCCGCGACGCCACCGCGAGGCGGCGCCCGCCGTGGGGCAGTGCCCGCCGTGGGGCAGTGCCCGCCGTGGGGCAGTGCCCGCCGCGAGGCGGAGCCGTCGCGACATGCGGCAACTCGGGCTCTCCCGGAGCGCTGAGAGCCCGAGTTGCCGCAATCCGCCTACGGCGCCGGTTGCCGGTCGCCGGCGTCGCCGGTCGCCGTCGTCAGGTGACGGCCGGCGGTGCCGGTTCGGTGTGCGACCAGCGATGCAATGCGTAGCGGCGGCCCTTGTCCTCGACGAAAACCGGTTCGTCGCCGGTCGGCCGGTAACCGCCGGACCGGGCCACGGCCATGCTGCCGGCGTTGTCCGGCTCGATCTCCAGGTAAACAGTCGGCAGGCCGATCACCCGGTGGGCGTACTCGGTCATCAGCCGAAGGGCGCGGCTGGCCAGGCGTTGACCGCGGTAGGCCGGGCCGATCGCGTAGCCGATGGTGCCGGTGGCCAGGTTGAGCATCACCTCGCCACGGGGCAGGTCATCGCCGTCGGTGACGGCGAGGTAGATCCGGGCACCGGCCTGTTCGGCGCGCCGAGCGGCGTTCAGGTACGCCTCGGCGGCGGCCAGGTCGAACGGGGTCGCCACCGGCAGACGGTACGCCATCTCGGCATCGTCGAAGAGGGTGACCAGTTGGTCGAGATCCTGCTCGGACCACTGGCGCAGGACCACCCCGTCATCTTCCAGGCGTACGTCCACGTCAGCTCGGCCCCCCGTCGTAGTGGCTGCCAAGTCTGCGATCTCCCGACACCACTGGGCAACCCCCGGGTGAGGCCACCGGTCGGTGGACGTCAGTCGGCCTGATCGGTGCCGGGGCGCGGCGGACACCGGACCCCGGCACCCGCTCGTCAGGAGCGCGAACAGGCGGTGCCGTTGAGGGTGAAGCTGGACGGGTTGGAGTAGGACCCGTTGAGCGTGCCCTGGTAGCCGAAGCTGGCCGTGCCGCCGGGTGAGATGGTGCCGTTGTGGCCGACGTTGCGGGCGGTCACCGACGAGCCGCTCTGGCTCACCGTGGCGTTCCACGAGTTGGTCACCTGCTGCCCGGACGGCAGCGAGTAGGCAAGCGTCCAGCCGTTGATCGTGCTGGAACCGGTGTTGGTGATCTGCACGTCGGCGGTGAAGCCGTTGTTCCACGAGTTGGCCGTGTACTTCACCGCACACGAGCCGCTCCCCGAGGGCGGGGGCGTGGTGGGCGGCGGGTTGCTCGGCGGCGGGTTGTTGCCGCCACCGTTGACCGCGGCCGAGAAGTTCGTCACGGCCAGCCCGACGCCGCCCTGCCAGGGCTCGAAACCGGCCTGGATGCTGGTCAGGTACCAGGAGTTGGTGATCGCGCCCCGGTTACGGGTGTCGTTGATGAACGCCAACAGGTTCAGGTTCGCGCTGCTGATGGCCGACGGGGCGAGGTACGAGATGACGTTGTTGGAGCCGTTGCTGCCCCGCCAGACCTCCCAGTTGCGCCCGTCGATGTTGGCGTTGCCGACCGGGGAACCGATGGGCTGGATCGAGCCCTGCCGGTTGAACCAGATCATGATCTCCATCTGGTTCACGCCGTCACGCTTGGGAGACGGGTCGAGCCAGATGTCGTACGAGGCGTTGTAGATGCCGTTGCTCACGTACCGGTAGTTGATGCTGCTTGTCGCACTGCTGATCTGACTGACCTGGATGGGCAGGTTGGTGCCGGGGGAGCAGTTGGTGTAGTGGCAGCCGAGGAAGACCGACGGGTACGCGGTCGGCGCGCCGTTGGTGGGGCTGCTGCCGTTCTGGGTGGTGATCTCGAAGCCGTTGTTGGTGACGTTGATGCACTGCTGGGCGGTGGTGCCCCAGCGGTTGTTCTGCACCACGTACCGGTTCTGAATGACGGTCGAGCCGTACTGCTCACAGATCTGGGTGTCGGCGGAGGCGGTGCCGCCGAGGGCCACGGCGACGATCGAGCCGGCGGCAACCAGCCCGACGGCCATGATGGCCCGCAAGGTACGTCTCATGATGCTCCTAGCGCTGCGGCGTCGCTTGGACGCCGGGACGGATGCGGACGGAGCGGTCGGAACGCGCCGTCGATAGTTTCGGGAGCGCTCCCATGCTCATCGTCACATTTACATCCTTGAAACAATGGGCGCAACTGGTGCGGGTGATTGGTGTCAATTGCGACGTGTGTCACGGACACCACGATCGGGCATCCGCCGACTCCGGGCGGCTGGTGACCGGCGCCGACGGGCGGATCCGGCGGTGCCGAGGGGTGTCGGAGGTGGGCCGGTTGCCTCTGGTGTGTGCCGATTGCGCCGAGTAGTCTCTTGCCTTCAACGCGTGCCGAACCCCTCCGGAGGCGTACACCCCCATGCGTGGCTCCCCCCTGCGCATCCTCGTCGTCGGCGCGGGCATCGCCGGGCTGGCCGTAGCCCGGGCGCTGCGCCTGGCGGGCTTTCGGCCGGACCTCACCGACAAGGCGCCGCCGCACGACCTTACCGACGCCGGCCTCTACCTCCCCGGCAACGCGGCCCGCGCGCTGCGCCGACTGGACCTCGACGACCCCGTCCGCCCGTACGGGAAGGTCATCCACCGGCAGCGGTTCCTCGAATCGACCGGTGCGCCGCTGTGCGAGGTCGACCTCGACGCACTCTGGGCCGGGGTCGGCGAGTGCCGTGCGCTGGCCCGCTCCGACCTGCACCGGGTGCTGCTCAGCGGTGCCGGCGGCGCGGTCCGGCACGGCGCGGAGGTACGCACCATCGACCTGCTGCCGTCCGCCGTCGGCGTCACCTTCGTCGACGGCACCCAGTCCGAGTACGACCTGGTGATCGGTGCGGACGGGCCGCGTTCCTCGATCCGGGCGCTGGCCGCGCTCGGCGGTCCACCCCGCCCCGCCGGGCAGGTGGTCTACCGCGGCGTCGTACGCGACGGCCCGCCGGTCGACGAGTGGACCGCCCTGCTCGGGCAGCGCTGCGGCTTCCTCGTGGTGCCGATCGGCGCCGGCCGGTTGCACTGCTACGCCGACGAGGCCGGCACCGACCTGCCAGCCGACCCGCTGACCCGGCTACGCGAACTGTTCGGCGAGTACGGCGGACCGGTGCCGGAGGTGCTCGACGCGCTCGACGGGGTCCACGCCACGACCACCGACGAGGTCGAACTCGGGCGCTGGTACCGGGGTCGGGTGGTGCTGGTCGGCGATGCCGCCCACGCCACCGCGCCGACCCTGTCCCAGGGGGCCGCGATGGCCCTGGAGGACGCGGTGGTGCTCGCCGAGTCGCTGCACGCCGCGGGCAGCGTCGAGGCGGCGCTCACCGCGTACGAGAGCCGCCGCCGGCCGCGTACCCGATGGGTGCAGGACCGGACCCGGGACCGCAACCGCACCCGCGACGTGCCGCCGGCGCTACGCGACCCGCTGCTGCGCGGACGCGGCGACCGCATCTTCGGGGAGCACTACCGGCTACTTCTCGGCCCGCTGTGATCCACCCCCGGCGACCCCACGCGGTGCTGTCACCTGCCGGGGACTATCCTCCTTGCGGATGACGGCCCGCCGAGTCAGCGCGTGCCGAGCGGGACAACCCAGAACCGGAGGCCACTCGTGACCACCGTCGCACCCAAGCCGGTCGTGACCCGGCCCTGGCCGGTCCGGGAGCCGGTCAAGGGGTCGGCCATCGCGCGGCTGCTGCGGACCACGGACGCGAAGCAGATCGGGATCATGTACATGGTCACCGCGTTCGTGTTCTTCATGATCGGTGGCCTGATGGCCCTGATCATGCGGGCCGAGCTGGCCCGGCCCGGGCTGCAGTTCCTGTCGCCTGAGCAGTACAACCAGCTGTTCACGATGCACGGCACGATCATGCTGCTGTTCTTCGCGACGCCCATCGTGTTCGCGTTCGGCAACTACGTCGTGCCCATCCAGATCGGTGCTCCCGACGTCTCCTTCCCGCGGCTGAACAGCTTCGCCTACTGGCTGTACCTGTTCGGCGGCACCATGGCCACCGCCGGCTTCCTCACCCCGGGTGGAGCGGCGGACTTCGGCTGGACCGCCTACACCCCGTTGAGCACCAGCGAGCACGCTCCGGGTGTCGGCGCCAACATGTGGGTGGTCGGTCTGGCCATCTCCGGTCTGGGCACCATCCTCGGTGCGGTCAACCTGATCACCACGATCCTGACCCTGCGCGCGCCGGGCATGACCATGTTCCGGATGCCGATCTTCACCTGGAACATGCTGGTCACCAGCCTCCTGGTGATCCTGGTCTTCCCGCTGCTGGCCGCCGCGCTGTTCGCGCTGGCCGCCGACCGGTTGCTCGGTGCGCACGTCTACAGCCCGGAGACCGGCGGGCCGATGCTGTGGCAGCACCTGTTCTGGTTCTTCGGTCACCCCGAGGTCTACATCATCGCGCTGCCGTTCTTCGGCATCATCAGCGAGATCATCCCGGTCTTCTCCCGCAAGCCGATCTTCGGCTACAAGGGCCTGGTCGCCGCCACCATCGCCATCGCCGGTCTGTCGATGAGCGTCTGGGCGCACCACATGTTCGCCACCGGTCAGGTGCTGCTGCCGTTCTTCAGCTTCCTGAGCTACCTGATCGCCGTGCCCACCGGCATGAAGTTCTTCAACTGGATCGGCACCATGTGGCGGGGGCAGATCAGCTTCGAGTCACCGATGCTGTTCTCCATCGGCTTCCTGGTCACCTTCCTCTTCGGTGGCCTGACCGGGGTGCTGCTGGCCGCCCCGCCGCTGGACTTCCACCTGCACGACTCGTACTTCGTGGTGGCGCACTTCCACTACGTGCTCTTCGGCACGATCGTCTTCGCGGTCTTCGCCGGCATCTACTTCTGGTTCCCGAAGATGTTCGGTCGGATGCTCGACGAGCGGCTCGGCAAGATTCACTTCTGGCTCACCATGATCGGTTTCCACACCACGTTCCTCATCCAGCACTGGTTGGGCAACGAGGGCATGCCGCGGCGGTACGCCGACTACCTGCCCGGTGACGGATTCACCACGCTGAACATGATCTCGACGATCGGCGCGTTCATCACCGGTATCTCGACGCTGCCGTTCCTCTACAACTGCTGGAAGTCGTACAAGGCCGGCCCGGTGGTCGAGGTCGACGACCCGTGGGGTCACGGCAACTCGCTCGAATGGGCGACCAGTTCGCCGCCGCCGCTGCGTAACTTCGACCGGATGCCGCGGATCCGCTCCGAGCGGCCGGCCTTCGACCACAAGTTCCCCGAGCTGGCTGCCGGACAGACCCTGGCCGGTCCGCCCGAGGGTGGTTCCAAGCCGCTGACCAGTGAATCCGACGGTGGTGCCAGCTACACCGAGGATGTCGCCAGCGACACCGACCGCCGCTGACCCACCGCGTCGCACGACGGGCGCCGATCCCCATGCCGGGGGTCGGCGCCCGCCCGGCTGTCGCGGCCGGTGTCAGGCCCGTGACCCCATCCGCACCGACACTGCACCAGTTGTCGCTCTCTGTGATGATCGACCCTCGGCGCAGGGTTCCACTCTGCGTGATGGTCTTGGCTGAGACCCCACCTGTCACCTTTCATCCTTTGCTCTGCTTCAACCCACGCAATAGCAGTTGAGCTGCTGGGATTCGGCGGCCCGACGAAGGCGTGTCGGCCGGTGCGACACGGTGCGTAATCCGTTGCGTGGGTTGAAGCAGAGCAAAGGGAGTGGATGGGGAAGGGCGGGGTGGCGTGGGTGGCTACGTAACGTAAGGGTCGAGGTTGGCGACGTGGCCCCAGCCGCAGTCGAGGTTGGCGACGTGGTCCCGGCCCCGGTGATCCGACTCGGGTGGGGGCGGGGTGGGAAGCGTAGGGGAATGGGAGCGCCTGGCGTCGGAGGGTGGGTCAGGAGGCGGCCGGGGTGAGGGCGGTCGCGGTGGGCTCGTCGCTTGCCTGGGTGGTGGCCGCGACGTCCGCGCGGCGGTGGCGAAGCTCGATCGGCAGCACCGCGAGGGCCACCAGGGCACCTATCGCGCCCGTGACCGCGAACCCCCACAGCGGGGCCGAGGCGTCGATGACCGCGCCGGCCAGCGGGGCACCGACGGCGATGCCGACGGTGACCGCCGAGCCGTGCAGGCCCATCGCCTCACCGCGGACGCCGGCCGGGGCGAGCCGGCTGACGGTGTCGGAGGTGGCCGCGATTGTCGGCGCGCAGAGCGCACCCGCCGGGATCAACGCCAGGCAGAGCAGCCACCAGTGGGAACCGCCCAGCCCGACGGGGATGGTGCAGAGGCTCAGCAGGCCCATCAGCGCCACCGGCGAGAACGAGCGGCGAACCGCGCCGTAGGCGAATCCTCCCAGCAGCGACGCCACCGCCCAGACGGAGAGCACCACGCCGGTGAAACCGACGTCGCCGTTCTCCCGCAGCACCGCGATGACCGCCACGTCGGTGCCACCGAGCACCAGGGTCGCCGCCGCGCTGACCGCGAACACGGCCACCAGCCGCGAGGTGAGCCACTGCCGTCGGGCGACGCGCGGCTGCGGCCCGGTCGACACCTCGGCGGCGCTGCGCACCGGCGGGTTGAGCAGCCACAGCACCACCCCGGAGACGACGATGCCGGCGCCGACGAGGTAGAGCGTGAGGCGGGCCGAGATGGTGGTGACACCCACCGTGGCCAGGGCAGGACCGATCATGAACGACAGCTCGACCGACATGGAGTCCAGCGCGTACGCCGGCCGACGCTTCTCCGCCGGTACCAGCGCGGCGATGGACTGCCGGATCACCGAGAAGATCGGCAGCGCCAGCAGGCCGGCCAGGAACGCGGCCGGCAGCAACAGGAAGTACGACAACATCGGTGCGGTCGACCAGAAGACGGCCTCGGCCACCGCGGTGAGAACCAGCACGGGCCGCAGACCGCGACGGTCCACCAGGCGGCCCAGCAGCGGACCGCCGACCGCCGCGCCGACGGTGATCGCGGCGCCGACCAGACCGGCCGCACCGTAGCCGCGGCCGAGGTCCTGCACGACGTAGAACGTCAGCGTGACGCCGGTGGCGGTCAGCGGGACCCGCGCCAGCACCGCGACGAGCAGCAGTGACCGCAGACCGGGCAGGGCGAGCGCCTCCCGGTAAGGCTTCATGTTCACGTCGGTCCGTACCTCCGCCGGACATCCTCGACCGGCGGAGCTACGCCTGCCAACGAATTAACGACTCATGCGGCTTTGATCACAGGGGCGCCGAATGTGGTGATCCCGGCCCCCTCGAAGGCGCGCAGCGCGACGTCGGTGGTGTCCGGCGCGACGGCCGCCGTCAGGTCCAGCAGCACGGTGGTGGCGAAACCCTCCCGGGCGGCATCCAGCGCGGTGGCCCGCACGCAGTGGTCGGTGGCGATCCCGACCACGTCCACCCGCTCCACGCCACGCTGCCGCAGCCAGTCGGCCAGACCCTCGCCGTCGTCGGCGTGCCCCTCGAACCCGGAGTACGCGGCGGCGTACTCGCCCTTGTGAAAGATCGCCTCGATCCGGTCGGTGGCCAGTTCCGGGTGGAACTCGGAGCCGGGGGTGCCAACCACGCAGTGCCGGGGCCAGGTGCTCACGTAGTCCGGCGACTCGGCGAAGTGCGTGCCCGGGTCGACGTGGTAGTCCTTCGTCGCCACGATGTGATCCCAGCGGTCCGGCTCGGCGGCCAGCAGCCGGGAGATCCCGGCCGCTACCCCCGCCCCGCCGGCAACGGCCAGCGAGCCGCCCTCGCAGAAGTCCTTCTGCACGTCCACGATGATCAGCGCGTTGCTCACCGACTCCACTCCTCTCACTCGGCGGGTACCACGGTGACCGGGATGGCCGGATCGCCCGCGGAGAGCTTGAGACCCTCCCACGGGATCGAGATCAGGCACTGCCGCAGGTGCTCCCGCGACTCGTCGAGCGTCGGCAGGGCCACCGGCTCGCCGTCCACGACGTACGAGCGTTGCAGCAGCCGGTCGTTGGGGCGGTGATCCGGCACTCCCTGCGGTACGACGATCTCCTCGATGGCCGTGCCGGTCGGCTTGTGCCGGCGGACGGCGACCTTGCGTCCGCCGATGGTGGCCTTCTGCTCGGACCGCTTGACCACCGGGCGGCCCTCGACCTCGACCAACTTGTAGACCAGCCCGGCCGTGGGTGCGCCGGAGCCGGTCACCACGGCGGTGCCGGCGCCGTACATGTCCACCGGCTCGGCGGCCAGCGCCGCGATGGCGTACTCGTCGAGGTCGCCCGAGACGATGATCTTTGTCTCGGTGGCGCCGAGCGAATCCAGCAGCTGCCGGGACTGCTGGGCGATCACGGCCAGGTCGCCGGAGTCGATGCGGACCGCCCGCAGCTCCGGCCCGGCCACCTCGATCGCGTTACGGATGCCCTGGCTGATGTCGTACGTGTCGACAAGCAGCGTGGTGTCCTTGCCCAGCGTGGCGACCTGTGAGGCGAACGCGGCCCGCTCGTCGTCGTGCAGCAGGGTGAAGGCGTGCGCGGCGGTGCCGGCGGTGGGTATGCCGTACCGCTGGCCAGCGGCCAGGTTGGAGGTGAACCGGAAGCCGGCCAGGTAGGCCGCCCGCGCCGCGGCGACCGCCGCCTCCTCGTGCGCCCGCCGCGACCCCATCTCGATAAGCGCCCGGCCACGGGCGGCGGTGACCATCCGCGCCGCGGCGGCAGCTACCGCGCAGTCGTGGTTGAGCACCGACAGCACCAGCGTCTCCAGCACCACGCACTCGGCGAAGCTGCCGGAGACGGTCAGGATCGGCGAGCCGGGGAAGAAGAGCTCCCCCTCGGCGTACCCGTCGATCTCGCCGGTGAACCGGTACCGGGACAGCCATTCGGCGCCCGGCTCGTCCACCACCCCGGTTCGACGCAGGAACTCGATGTCGGCCGGGTCGAAGCGGAACTCGCGGATCAGCTCGATCAGGCGTGCGGTGCCGGCGACCACGCCGTACCGACGGCCGGCGGGGAGCCGACGGCTGAACACCTCGAACACGCAGCGCCGGTCAGCCGTGCCGTCCCGCAGGGCGGCGCTGACCATGGTCAGCTCGTAGTGGTCGGTCAGCAGCGCGGGACGAAGGGTGTGCACCCCCTCAGACTAGGGTTCACAGTGCCGTCGTGCCGTCGTGCCCCGGGATCGTGCCGAGGGCCACCCTCAGCTCCGCCCGGCTGGTCACGCCGAGCTTGGTGTACACGCGCTGCAGGTGGTTCTCCACCGTGCGGGCGGAGAGAAAGAGCTGCTCGGCGATGGCGCGGCTGGTGCCGCCGACTGCCGCGAGCCGGGCCACCTGCCACTCCCGGTCGGTAAGCGTCGGGGTGGCCGCCTGTAGCGCCGGAGTGTGCACCATGTCACACCCGGCGAGCAGCGCGCCGAGCCGTTGCCGGGCGTGCCCGACCTCGGGCGCGCGGCGCTGCCGCAGCAGGTGCACGGCCTCCGCCGCGGCCTCGGCGGCCAGCAGGTCGAGCCCGCGCTCCGCGAAGTCGTCGGCCGCGCCGAGCAATCCCTCCGGCAGACCGTCGGCCGACGCCCGGGCATGCCGGGCCAGCAACGGCGGCAACTCCCCGTCGACCTGCTCGGACAGCTCGGTCAATCGCTGGGCGACGGTACGGCGGCCGCCGTCGGAACACCTCGGCCCGGTCTGCGCCCCGGCCTGACCCAGCCGCACCAGATCATGCAGCACCAGGGCCTCGTGACCGGCGAAGCCGTCAGCACGCAGCCGGTCCACCAGGCCGTGCAGCCGGCTCACCGCTGCGGACAGGTCACCACCGGCCGCCAGCGTCGCCACCCGGGCCTGTTCAAGCCACGGGTACAGCACACCCATGCTCGGCGAGTGGAGCCGATCGGCCTCGGCCATCGCCTCGGCGGCCTGTCGGGCGTCGCCACGCAGCGCGGCGGCCTGGGCCCGCTCCGACTGAGCCAGCCCCGCGTAGACCCGGCTGGTCGCCAGGACCGCACAGGCACTGAGCGCGGCCTGCAACGCGGTGTCGCTGCGTCCGCGCAGCCGCGCCGCGTACGCCCGCAGGATCGCCAGGTAGCCGGTGCCGAGCCGGAAGTCACCCGCGTCGGCGAGGTCGGCGAACTCGTCGGCGACCAGCGCGTCGATGCCGGCGAGATCGCCGGAGAGGGCCAGCCGGGTACCCCGGGCCAACTCCACCGCCAGTTGCAGGTACGGCATGTCGGCCCGCCAACTGGCCACCTTCGCCTGCACCAGGTCCACCGCGGTGGCGCTGCGGCACAGTTGCCCCTGCACGGCCTGAAGGTGTGCGATCGTGCAGCGGGCCAGCTCGCGGGCGGCGACACTGGCCGCCGGCCGGTCCAGCACGCTCTGTGCGAGCCGCAGCGCGGCCGGCGCGTCCAGCCGGTGCAACCGCATGATCGCCTCGAAGGCTCGGACCCGGGCCTGAGCGGCGGCGTCGGTCAGCTTCGTGCCCTCGGCGGCGATCTCCTCCACGGTGGACGACTGGCTCAGCCCCCAGTAGCTGACCATGCCGCGTACCGTCAGCCACCGGCTCAGCCGCTCCTCCTGACCGGCGTCGGTGGCGACGGCGTCGAGCACGCCGAGCGCCTCGGCGGGCCGGTCGGCGAACATCAGAATGGTCGCCAGCAGTTCGGCCGCGTCGAACCCACCACCGGCGTCGAGCGCTGCGCGGGCCAGCCGGGTCGCCAGGGGTACGTCGTACCGTGCGAACGCCTCACCGGCCGCGGCGATGAGCATCGCCGGGTCCTGTGCGGTGCCGGAGGCCAGGCGCCATCTCGCCACCCGCAGCAGATCCTCCCGCCGCCGCTTGCCGACCTTCTCCAGCAGGTCCGCCAGGTGCGCCTGCAAGCGGCGGGTGCGGCTGACCGGGCACTGCCGGCGTACCACCTCGCCGTAGAGCGGGTGGGCCAGGCGGACGTCGAGCCGCCGGTCAGACTCCACCATGGTGATGAGCCCGCGTTCCTCGGCGTACTCCACGTCGTGCTGTTCCACGGCCTGGTGCAGCAGCCGCAGGCCGAGCGGCTCGCCGAACGCGACCAACTCGACCACCGCCCGCACCCCGGGGGTGAGCTGGCCGATCCGGATGTCGATCAGCTCGGTCAGGCTGGGTGCCAGTTCCAGCCGGCCCGTCCAGGTCCAGACGCCGTACCTTTCGACGAGTTCACCGCTGTTGGTGGCCGCGTGCACCAGCTCGCGCAGCAGGAGCGGGTTGCCGGCACTGAGTCGACCCAGGCGGTCGGTGGAGCCGCTGTCGACCTGACCGCCGACGATGGCGGTGAGCATGGCGGCCGTCTCGTCCGACGTCATCGGGCCCAGCTCGGCCCGCTCCACCAGCCCGTCCGTCCACAGTGCCCGGATCGGCAGGGGGATCTGCTCCCCGTCGCGCAGGGTGCCGACCACCGAGGCGTTGTCGGCGCGGGCCACCAGGTGCACCAGCGCGGCCGACGGTGGATCGAGCAGGTGCGCGTCATCGACCGCGAGGACGATCCGTCGGCCGGCGGCCTGCTGCTGCAACACGTCGACGGCCCAGCGCAGGATGCCGGCCGGGGACAGGCCCTGCGGCTGCTCCGGAAGCACCTGGACCAGTCCGCCGAAGGCCATCGCGGAGGTGGTGGCGCTGGCCGCGATCCGCCAGACCGCGTACTTCTCACCGGGCAGCGTGTCGACACCCTCGTGCAACAGCCGGCTCTTGCCGATGCCGGCGCTGCCGGTGAAGAGGATTCCCCGACCACGTACGCCGGCCACCGCCATCCGGAGACGGTCGAGTTGCTCAGCCCGGCCCACGAAGCTCCACCGACTCATTCGCGCAGCATATCGACGGAACTGTGGCCCGCACGGCAGCGCGCGAGGGCGAACTTGAGTAGTTGTAGAGTTACCGCTGAGTATCGCAATTGTCCCGATCCCGACGCTCGCGCCTTTACTCTTCCGGAATCCGAGTGTCGACACCGGATGCTCACTGCGGCCGGGTCACCGGTCGCCCTGCCTCGGAGGCCGCCGCCTGATGAAGCCGGGCCCGCTCCACCATCTCGGCACGCCCGACGACGCGGCCGGGCCGCATGGTCGCCGGCCCTTTCCGGAGCGGCTCGGCGTGTCCAGCACCGATGCCCGTGAACCGGTCGCGGTGGTCGCGGCCGGTCCCGCCGCCGCCGGCCGCACCGGTGTGCTCGCCACGCTGCTGGAACTCGACTCCGGACTCCTCGCCGTCCCGGGCGGTAGCTGGCTGGTGGTACGGCACAGCGCCGAACCCACCCGGGCCGCCTATGTGCCCGGCTACCGTACGCCGCACTCGTACCGGCCCGACCTGCCGGCTGCCGGACCGGCGCTGGCCAGGCCGCCACGCCGGGTCGAGCTGAGCCTGCCCCAGCCGTTGATGAGACGCTTCGTGCTTGTCGACACGCCGGACATCGCCACGCTGGGTCCGGCCGGGTGTGGTGTCCTGCTCGACGCGGTGGGCCGGGCCGGCGCACTCCTGTTCGTGATCGCGGCGGACCAGTCGTTCGGCGCCGCCGAGCTGAATCTGCTGTCCGACCTCGCCGGGACACCGGTCCGGGTCTTCTTCGCGGTCACGCCGGGCGCCGACGGCTGGGCGGCCGGCGAGGGCACGGCGGCGGTGCGGTGGTCGGGGGAGTCCGGCGGCTCGGCGGTCGATCCGGTCACGGTCACCGTCGAGGCACACCGGGCAGCGCTGCTCGCCGCCGTGCCCGGGCTGGCCGATGCCCGCTGGTTCCCCATGGTCACCGGTGGCGAGGCCGACCTGCGACGGGCCCTGGTGGACTGGGCCTCCGACGAGGAACTGCGGCGGGGCAGCCTGGAGCCGCCCGAGTTGCCGGGTGAGCGCGGCCGGGTGCCGGTGCTTACCGAACCGGGCGAATGGTCGGAACAGCTCGACCGGCAGGCCCGCACCGCCGCCCGGCGGATCCGCCAGCATCTCGCCCTGGAGCTGGCAAACATGCACATGCGCCTGGTGCAGGAGATCGTCTTCGGCGTCGGCTGCGCCGGCCTGCCCCAACTGCTCGACCGGGAGATGGCGGCGCTGTCGCTGCTGGCCACCGCCCAGTGCGACCACCATGCCGGCGAACTCGTCGAGGACGCCGCCGGTCGGCTCTTCGGTGCGCCGTTGCCCCAGGGGATCCGCCGGCGCATCGACACAGCGCTCCGCTGGAGCCTGGTCGACGATCCCACCGGGCAGGAGTTGGAGCGGGCGTTCCTCGTCACCAGTACGGCGGGCGTGGCGTCGCTGACCGGTGCGGCGGCGATCGACATGCTGTCCGCCTACCCCGCACCGCCCCGTACGGCGGTGCTCCCGCCGGTGGCCGTGGCGTTGTCGGGAGGCTGCTGGCAGCACTGGCGTTCGCCCGGCAACAACGACCCGAGCGCGGCACGGGCCTGGGCGCAGCGGGCGTTGCGGGAGATCGAGTTGGAGTTGTCGCGAGAGGTCGCCCGCCGGTTCGAGGCGGTCCGTCTCTCGCTCGGCACGGTGCTGTCCGATGCTGCCGAACACGGCATCCTGCTCGCCTGACCGGGCTGCCGCTCACCCTGCTGGCGGTGCCGGTGGGGGATCTGCGCACGTCCGGGACGGGACCGGCCGAGGCGCGGGAGCGGCCGTGGCTGGTGATCCGGGCTGGTCCGGCGTTCCGGTTCCTCGATTCCCCGGATCCGGTGGCACGATGGGGGGCATGGCGGCTCCGCAGGTTGCACCGGTCGAGACCCCGGACACCGATGAGGTGCCGGCAGCTGACCGGCCGTGGGTGACGATCGTGTGGGACGACCCGGTCAACCTGATGACCTACGTGACCTGGGTGTTCCAGAAGCTTTTCGGGTACAGCCGGGAGAAGGCCGAGCAGCTGATGCTGGACGTGCACCACAAGGGCAAGGCGGTGGTCTCCAGCGGGGCCCGCGAACGCATGGAGCACGACGCCTCGCAGCTGCACGCGTACGGTCTCTGGGCGACGGTGGACCGGTCGTGAGCATGTTCCGCCGCCGCGCCGACCGTTACGTCGCCACCTTCGCGGTGGACGAGGTGCGAGTGCTCCGTAAGGTCGCCTCCGAGGTGGTCGGCCTGCTCACCGACGGTTTCGACCATTCCGACCCGGTTGTCTGCCGGCTCTTCCCGGAGGCCTACCCGGAGGACGCGGCGGGCACTGCGGAGTTCCGCCGGTACACCGAAGGTGACCTGAAGACCGCCAAGATCGACCAGGCCGGCGCGATCCTGGCCGCCCTGCCCGGCGACAGCGGCGGGGAGGTGCGCCTGGACGCCGAGGCGGCCGAGGCGTGGTTGCGCGCGCTCAACGACGCCCGGTTGGCGATGGGCGTACGGCTGGAGATCAAGGACGGGACGGACCTGGGCGCGGAACTCGACGACGCGGTCGCCGACGATCCGAGTTCCAGCCGGGTGTTCCAGCTTTCGGTCTACGCATATCTCGGCTATCTCCAGGAGTCCCTGCTCAACGCCTTGATCGACTGACTGTGACCGGCACCGCCTCGCGGTTGACCGCAGTCGGGGCTACCCTTGGCGACGTGCTGAGCATCGACCGGTCGATCGTCGACGCGATCGTCGCCCACGCCCGTCGGGATCACCCCGACGAGGCCTGCGGCGTGGTCGCCGGTCCCGTCGGCAGTGACACGCCGACCCGGCACATCCCGATGGAGAACGCCGCCCGTTCGATGACCTTCTACGAGTTCGACTCGATGGAGCACCTGCGGGTGTGGCGCGAGATGGACGACCGGGACGAGGAACCGGTGGTGATCTACCACTCGCACACCGCCACCGAGGCGTACCCGTCACGGACGGACATCTCCTTCGCCGGCGAGCCCGGCGCGCACTATCTGCTCGTCTCCACGCGCGAGCCCGACACGGAGGAGATCCGCTCCTTCCGCATCGTGGACGGCGTGGTGACCGAAGAGCCGGTGCGGATCCTCGACGCCGGGGTGGATCCGCACGCCGTGCAGTCATACATGTTCGGGCAGAGCCCGGCGACGGTCGACTACGAGTGTTCGGGCCGCTGATCACCCTCAGCCCCCCGCACGCCCTTTCCCGTCACCGAGCATCCACCCGATCGAGGAGTACGACACCATGGCCATCGAGGTTCGCATCCCCACCATCCTGCGCAGCTACACCGGCGGCGCGAAGGTCGTCGAGGGCGGCGGCGACACGCTTGACGACCTGCTCACCGACCTGGACTCCCGGCACTCCGGGCTGCGTGGCCGGCTGGTCACCGAGGCCGGCGCGCTGCACCGCTTCGTCAACGTCTACGTCAACGACGAGGACGTCCGCTTCCTCGGCGCGCTTGACGCCAAGCTCAACGACGGCGACAGCGTGACCATCCTGCCCGCGGTGGCCGGTGGTGCGTTCGGCTTCGCCGCGGCGGCGGCGATGGCGCAGCACGTCGCGGCCGCGCCGGCCCAGGGCCGGGCGCGCGTCACCGCGAGCTGAGGCGGCCCGCGATGACGCGGTACGACAGCCTGTTGGACGCCTGCGGCGGGACGCCGCTGGTGGGGCTGCCCCGACTGTCGCCGACGGTGCCCGAGGGCGCACCGCCGGTGCGGCTGTGGGCGAAGCTTGAGGACCGCAACCCCACCGGCAGTGTCAAGGACCGGGCCGCTCTGTTCATGGTCCGGGCCGCGGAGGCCGCCGGCCGACTCCGACCCGGCGACACCATCCTGGAGCCGACCAGCGGCAACACCGGCATCTCGCTGGCCATGGTGGCCAAGTTGCGGGGGTACCGCCTGGTCTGCGTGATGCCCGAGAACGTCTCCACCGAGCGGGTGCAGCTGCTGCGGATGTACGGCGCGGAGATCATCTTCTCGCCGGCTGCGGGCGGCTCCAACCAGGCGGTGGCCACGGCCAAGCAGATCGCCACCGAGCACCCCGACTGGGTGATGCTCTTCCAGTACGGCAACGAGGCGAATGCCCGGGCGCACTACGAGACGACCGGGCCCGAGCTGCTGCACGACCTGCCGACCATCACCCACTTCGTGGCCGGGCTCGGCACCACCGGCACCCTGATGGGCACCGGGCGTTACCTGCGCGAGAAGGTCGAGGGCATCCAGATCGTCGCCGCCGAGCCGCGCTACGGCGAGCTGGTCTACGGGCTACGCAACATCGACGAGGGATACGTACCGGAGCTCTACGACGCGACCGTGCTGAACCGTCGCTTCTCCGTCGGCACCCGGGACGCGGTGCTGCGTACCCGACAGCTGGTGGAGGTCGAGGGGTTGTTCGTCGGCTTCTCCACCGGCGCGGTCCTGCACGCGGCGCTTGCCGTGGCGCACGAGGCGGCGCGGGCCGGCCGTCGGGCCGACGTGGCGTTCGTGGTCAGTGACGGCGGCTGGAAATATCTGAGCACCGGGGCGTACGGCGGGACGCTCGCCGACGCGGAGGAGGCGCTGGACGGTCAGCTCTGGGCCTGACCTGCGGCGCGACCGACATGTGACGAGGGCCACCGGCACGACGCCGGTGGCCCTCGTCGCGTCGGTCGGCCCGAGTCGACCACTTCGGTGACGGGTGGTCGATCGGACGGGCGAAACCGGTGTCACGTTGATGACAACTTCCAGCAGATCATTCTTGCCCTTGCACGCGCGGGCGTAGGCTGCGCAGCGTGGCGTACGCGTCGGTAGTGATCACCGCCGGAGCGGCGGCCGGCACGTTCACTACCTACCGTGACAGCGAGACAACTCGATGCGACTGACCGTCCTGGGCTGTGCGGGCAGCTTCCCCGGACCCGAGTCCCCCTGCTCGGCTTATCTGGTCGAGGCCGAGGACTTCCGGCTCCTGGTCGACTTCGGCTCGGGCTCACTGTCCACCCTGCAACGCTATGCCGGGCTGCACGCCCCGGACGCCATCCTCCTGACCCACCTGCACTGCGACCACATCCTCGACGCCGCGACATACGTGGTGGTGCGGCGATACGCCCCGGACGGGCCGTACCCGCCGTTGCCGGTCTACGCGCCGGCCGGTGCCCCGGACCGGTTGTCCACCGCGTACGGGCAGGAGGACAGCACCGTCGAGGACGTCTACCAGTTCTACGCGCTGCAACCCGGCACCTTTCCGATCGGCCCGTTCACCGTCACCGTCGACCGGGTGCTGCACCCGGTGGAGACCTACGGCGTACGTCTTGAACACGGCGGCCGGGTGCTCTGCTACTCCTCGGACACCGCCCCCTGCGAGGCGTTGCTGCGCCTGGCCCAGAACGCCGACGTCTTCCTCTGCGAGGCCAGCTATCTCGACGGCGTCGACAACCCACCGGATCTGCACCTCACCGGCGGTGAGGCGGGCGAGGCGGCAGCCAAGGCCAACGTCGGGCGGCTGCTGCTGACCCATCTGGTCCCCGCCTGGGGTAGCGAGGCGCTCACGGTCGCCGCCGCCTCCGCCGCGTACGCCGGCCCGCTGGAAGTGGTCCGTCCCGGCGCGAGCTACGAGGTCTGACCCGCGCGGGTTCGTGCCGCACTGTTCGCCGGGCGGTCAATTGGACGTCTCCTGGACCTTCGCTGCCACCACCACGGTGAAGGCATGCGGATCGCCATCGTGACCGAGTCGTTCCCGCCCGACGTCAACGGAGTCGCCCACTCGGTCGTGCGGGCCGCCGAGCACCTCGTCACCCGCGGCCACGAGCCGTTGGTGATCGCACCCGCCCCACCGGGGATGCTGCGTCGCGACACCGACCGGTACCCGTACCCGGTGGTCCGTATCCCGAGCGTGCCGTTGCCGCGCTACCACGGCTTCCGGCTCGGCGTACCGACGAACAACCGGCTGGCCGGGGTGCTGCTGGAGCACTCGCCCGACGTGGTCCACCTGGCCAGTCCGTTCATCCTCGGTGCCCGGGCGGCCGTGCTGGCGGGCCGGCACGGGCTGCCCACCGTCGCCGTCTACCAGACGGACGTAGCCGCCTACGCCCGGGCGTACCGGGTCGGTTGGGGCGAGGCGGCGGCCTGGCGACGACTGCGGGAGATCCACAACTCGGCCCGCCGCACCCTCGCCCCCTCCACCAGGGCCGCCGAGGACCTCGCCGCGCACGGCGTGCAGCGGATCTGGCTGTGGCGCCGAGGCGTCGACGCCGAGCGCTTCCACCCGGACAAGCGCTGCCCGAGCCTGCGCCGGGCCTTCGCGCCCGGCGGTGAGACCCTGGTCGGCTACGTCGGGCGGCTCGCCCCGGAGAAGCGGGTCGACCTGCTCGCCGCCACCGCCCGCCTGCCCGGTGTCCGGGTCGTGGTCGCCGGTGACGGCCCGGCCCGCCGCCAGCTCGAACGGGACCTGCCCGGTGTGCGCTTCCTCGGCGTCCAGCACGGCGAGGCCCTGGCCCGCCTCTACGCCAGCCTCGACCTGTTCGTGCACACCGGCCCGCACGAGACCTTCGGCCAGACCGTCCAGGAGGCGCTGGCCAGCGGGGTGCCGGTGGTCGCGCCGGCCAGCGGTGGGCCGGTCGATCTGGTCACCCCCGGGCAGACCGGCGTGCTGGTGCCACCCGAGGACGGCACGGCGATCGCCGAGGCGGTGGCCGGGTTGGTCGCCGACGAGACGCGCCGGCAGGCGTACGGCCTGGCCGCGCGTGCCGCGGTGCACGGACGCAGCTGGGCGGCGGTCGGCGACGAACTCGTCGGGCACTACCGGGCCGCCTGCGCCAGCACGCCCGCCATCGACCTGCCGGCGGCGTCGTGACCGGCACCCACCCGGGCCGCACCAGGACCACCGGCGTCACGCCCGCGACCGAGGTCGCGGGCACATCCACCGGCACACTGCGGATCGTCAGGCTGGCCAGCTTCGTCACCGGAACCTCCGGCGGGCTGCGCACCGCGTTGCAACACCTGGGCGAGGGCTACCGGGCGGCCGGACACGAACCGGTGCTCGTGGTGCCCGGCCGTCGCGACGACGACCAACGACACCCGTGGGGCCGGGTCGTCACGCTGGCCGGCCCATCGCTGCCGCACAGCGGCGGCTACCGGTTGCTCACCGCCCGACGCCGGCTCGCGCGGCTGCTGACCACGCTCGCACCCGACCGGCTGGAGGTGTCCGACCGCTCGACCCTGCGCTGGACCGGCGACTGGGCTCGGGCGACCGGGGTGCCGTCCGTGATGGTCTCGCACGAGTCCCTCACCGGCCTGCTGGGTGCCTGGGGCGTACCCGCCACGCTGGGGCGGCGGCTCGCCGACCGGCTGAACGCCGACACGGCCCGCCGTTACGACCGGATCGTCTGCACCACCCGGTGGGCGGCCGAGGAGTTCGCCCGCATCGGTGTGCCCCACGTCGACCTGGTACCGCTCGGCGTCGACCTGGACACCTTCCATCCCGGCCGCGCCGACCCGGCGGTCCGGGAACGGTACGCGGGCCCGGCCGAGGTGCTGCTGGTGCACTGCGCGCGGCTGTCCGTGGAGAAACGGCCCGAGCTGGCCGTCGACGCGTTGGCGCAACTGCGGCAGGCCGGTGTGCCGGCGGTGCTGGTGATGGTCGGCGACGGCCCGCGCCGCGCCGCACTGCGGCGGCGAGCGGCCGACCTGCCGGTCACCTTCACCGGCTTCCTGCCCGACCGTCGTGCCCTTGCGGCGGTACTGGCCAGCGCCGACGTGGTCCTGGCCCCCGGCCCGGTGGAGACCTTCGGTCTGGCCGGGCTGGAGGCACTGGCCTGCGGTACCCCGGTCGTGGTCAACGCGGCCAGCGCGTTGCCCGAGGTGATCGGCTCGGGTGGGCTCGCCGCCGACGGCACCCCGGCGGCGTTCGCCGAAGCCGTCCGTCAGCTTCTCGAGCGCCCGGAGGCCCGGCGGCGGGCCGCCGCCCGGGATCGGGCGGCGCAGTTCGGCTGGCCGGCGGCGGTCGCCGGGTTCCTCCGCGCGCACGACACCGACCGCTGACTCGGCCGGTCACGGCCTCGACGCCGGAAGACTCACCGCGTCGATCCCGATGGCGGACACCCGGGGAGGGTTCGATCAGCGCACCACATAGGGTGCAGGCATGGCGCGACCTGACGGGCGGCGACCCGACCAACTTCGACCGGTGACTTTGACCCGCGGTTGGAGCACCCATCCCGAGGGGTCGGTGCTTGTGGAGTTCGGCGGCACCCGGGTGCTCTGCACCGCGAGCGTCACCGAGGGGGTGCCGCGCTGGCGCCGTGGTTCCGGGCTGGGCTGGGTCACCGCGGAGTACGCGATGCTGCCGCGGGCCACCAACACCCGGTCGGACCGGGAGAGCGTCAAGGGCCGGGTCGGTGGGCGTACCCATGAGATCTCCCGGCTGATCGGCCGGAGCCTGCGCGCCGCGATCGACCTCAAGGCGCTCGGCGAGAACTCGATCGTGCTCGACTGCGACGTCCTGCAGGCCGACGGCGGCACCCGGACCGCCGCGATCACCGGTGCCTACGTGGCGCTGCACGACGCGGTGAACTGGCTCGCCGCCCGCAAGGCCCTGACCGGGAAGCCGGAGAAGGTGATGCACCGTTCGGTGGCGGCGGTCAGTGTCGGTGTGGTTGACGGCGAGCCGCGCCTGGACCTGTGCTACGACGAGGACGTGGCCGCCGAGGTCGACATGAATGTGGTCTGCACCGGCACCGGCGACTTCGTCGAGGTGCAGGGCACCGGCGAGGCCGGCGTCTTCGCCCGCGAACAGCTCGACGCCCTGCTCGACCTGGCCGTGGTCGGCTGCCTGGACCTGGCCGAAGCCCAGCGGAAGGCTCTACTCCCATGAACAAGGTGCTGCTCGCCACCCGCAACCGCAAGAAGCTGATCGAGTTGCAGCGCATCCTGGACGGGGCGCTTGGCGTGCACCGGGTGGCCCTGATCGGGCTGGACGACATCGAGGCGTACCCGGAGCTGCCCGAGACCGGGCTGACCTTCGGCGAGAACGCGCTGATCAAGGCCCGGGAGGGCTGCCGGCGTACCGGGCTGCCGACGATCGCCGACGACTCCGGGCTGGCCGTCGACGCGCTCAACGGGATGCCGGGGGTCTTCAGCGCCCGCTGGGCCGGGCGGCACGGTGACGACCAGGCCAACCTCCAACTGGTCCTCGACCAGATCGGCGACGTGCCGGACGAGCACCGGGGCGCCTCCTTCGTCTGCACCGTCGCGCTGGTGCTGCCCGGAGGCAAGGAACACCTGGTTGACGGCCGGCAGGCGGGTCGCCTGCTGCGTGCCCCGCGCGGCGACGGCGGTTTCGGCTACGACCCGATCTTCCTCGGCGACGGCCAGGACCGCACCAACGCCGAGCTGACCCCGCCGGAGAAGGACGCGATCAGCCACCGCGGCAAGGCGCTGCGCGAACTGGCCGCCCTGGTCGCCAAGGTGCTCCCGCCGGTCGCCTGACCAGCGCGCCGCCTGACCAGCGCGCCGCCTGACCAGCGCGCCGCCTGGCCGGCGTCCGGGCAGCACACCGTGCCGCGTCAGCCGAGGGGCCCGATCTCCTGCTCGATGGCGGCGCGGAGGTCGGGGGCGGCCAGCACGGCGCGGGCGGCCTCCATCAGCGGGGCGAGGAAGATGTCGGGGCCGGGCTCGCCGGCGGCCCCGCCGAGCGCGGCGATCGCCGCCCGCCCGGCCGGCGACGGGGCCAGCGGTGCCCGCAGCTGCAACCCGCGTACGGCGGCGAGCAGTTCCACCGCGAGCAGGCTGGTCAAATTGTCAAGCACGGTACGCAGCTTCTTGGTCGCCGCCCAGCCCATCGAGACGTGGTCCTCCTGCATGCCGCTGGTCGGCAGCGAGTCCACCGAGGCCGGCGCGGCCAGCCGGCGGTTCTCGGCGACGATCCCGGCGGCCGTGTACTGCGCGATCATCAGCCCGGAGTTGACCCCGGCGTCGGGGGAGAGGAACGCCGGCAGGCCCCGGGACCGGGTCACGTCGAGCAGCCGGTCCACCCGACGCTCGGCGATCGCGCCCACCTCGGCGGCGGCGATGGCCAGGAAGTCCGCCGCGAAGCCGAGCGGTGCGCCGTGGAAGTTCCCGGTCGACTCGACCCGGCCGTCGGGCAGCACCACCGGGTTGTCCACCACCGAGACCAGTTCCCGGGCGGCGGTGGTCCGGACGAACTCCAGGGTGTCCCGGGCCGCGCCGGCCACCTGCGGCGCACAGCGCATCGAGTAGGCGTCCTGCACCGCGTGCGCCAGGTCGTCGCGGTGCGAGTCCATCACCGCCGAGTCCTGCAACAACCGGTGGATGTTGGCGGCCGAGACGCCCTGCCCGGGATGCGGACGGATGGCGTGCAGTTCCGGTAGGAACGGCCGTTCCGAGCCGAGCATCGCCTCGATCGCCAGCGCGGCGGTCACGTCGGCCATGGTGAACAGGTGAGCGGCGTCGTCGATGGCGAGCAGCAGCATGCCGAGCATGCCGTCGGTGCCGTTGATCAGCGCCAGCCCCTCCTTGGCGGCCAGCTCGACCGGGGCGAGGCCGGCCCGGCGCAACGCGTCGGCGGCGGGCACCCGCCCGCCGTCCGGACCGAGCACCCAGCCCTCGCCGAGCAGCACCAGCGCGCAGTGCGCCAGCGGGGCCAGGTCACCGGAGGCACCCAGCGAGCCGTGTTCCGGCACCCACGGGGTGACGTCGTGGTTGAGCAGGTCCACCAGGGCCTCGGCGACCAGCGGGCGTACCCCGGAGTGGCCGAGCGCCAGCGAGCGGACCCGCAGCAGCATCATCGCCCGTACCACCTCGCGGTGCATCGGCGCACCGACCCCGGCGGCGTGCGACCGGATCAGCGCGTGCTGCAACTCGGCGCGGCGCTCCGGAGCGACGAAGGTGTTCGCCAGGGCCCCGAAACCGGTGGACACGCCGTACACGGGACGACCGGCGGCCTCGATCCCGTCCACGATGGACCGACTGGTGGCCATCGCCTCGATCGTGGCCGGGTCGAGGACCACCTTGGCGCCGCCGCGCGCCACGGCGAGCAGGTCGGCGGGGGTGATTCCGGTGGGCTGGATGGTGACGGTCATCGCGGTACTCCGTTGTGCAGAACCTGGCGGACGAGAGGCACCCCGGGCCGGTAGGCCAGGTGCAGGTGAGACGGTGCGTCGAGAATGATCAGGTCGGCCCGGGCACCGGGCCGCAGCACGCCGATGTCGTCGCGGCGCAGCGCCCGCGCGCCGCCGGCGGTCGCGGCCCAGACCGCCTCCGCCGGGGTCATCCGCATCTCGCGCACGGCAAGCGCGATGCAGAACGGCATCGACGAGGTGTACGACGAGCCGGGGTTGCAGTCGGTGGCCAGCGCCACGGTCACCCCGGCGTCGAGCAGCCGGCGGGCGTCCGGGTAGGGCGACCGGGTGGAGAACTCGGCGCCGGGCAACAGCGTCGCCACGGTCGTGGTGTGCCCACCGTCGGCGCACATGCAGTCGAACCGGGTCGAGGCCAGCGCGTCGACGTCGGCGTCGGTCAGGTGGGTGCAGTGGTCCACACTGGCGGCCCCCAGCTCCACCCCGAGTTGCACCCCGGGGCCGGGGCCGAGTTGGTTGGCGTGCACCCGCACCCCGAGCCCCAGGGCCTGCCCACAGGCGAGGATCGCCCGGGCGTGGTCGGCGTCGAAGGCACCCCGCTCGCAGAACACGTCGATCCAGCGGGCGTGCGGCGCGGCGGCGGCCAGCATCGGCCCGCAGACCAGCGACACGTAGTCGTCGGGACGGGCGGCGTACTCGGCCGGGACCACGTGCGCGCCGAGGAACGTGGTCTCCGCGCTGAACTCGGCGGCGATCCGCAGCGAACGGGCCTCGTCGGCGACAGTCAGGCCGTACCCACTCTTGATCTCGATCGTGGTGGTGCCCTGGCGTAGCGCCTCCGCGCGCAGCCGGCGCACGGTGGCCCGCAGCTCGCCGTCGGAGGCGGCCCGGGTGGCACCGACCGTGGTGCGGATGCCGCCGCCGGTGTACGGCTCGCCGGCCATCCGGGCGGCGAACTCGGCGGCCCGGTCCCCGGCGAAGACCAGGTGGGCGTGACTGTCCACGAAACCGGGCAGCACCGCCGCACCGGCGGCGTCGATCCGCCGGTCCGCTGCCGGTGCGTCGGTCGCCGGGCCGACCCAGGCCACCTCGCCGTCCTCGACGAGCACCGCGGCCCGTCGCCGGATCCCCAGCGGCCCGCCCACGCCCGAGCCGGCCACATTCGTCACCAGTTCACCGATGTTGTCGACAAGCAGGCTGCTCATGGGGTGGTCACCTCCGCGATCGCCGTGGCCAGTTCCTGCGGTACGTCCACGCGTACGTGCCGGCCGTCGCGGACCAGCACCTGACCGTCCACCACCACCTGCGCGACATCGGCCGCGCCCGCCGCGAACCAGACGCCCGCCGGGGTCACCCCGGCCGTGCGTACGCTGTCCAGCCGCACCGTGACCAGGTCGGCGCGGTCACCGACGGCGATCCGGCCGGCATCGGTCCAGCCCAGTGCGGCGTGCCCGGCGCTGCTCGCGGCGGTCAACAGCTCCGCCGGGGTGAAATGGCCCCGCTTGCGGGTCCGCAGCCGCTCGTCCAGTTCGACGGCGCGCGCCTCCTCGAACAGGTCGATCACGGCGTGGCTGTCACTGCCCAGGCTGAGCGGGATGCCGGCGTCGGCCATCCGGCGGGCCGGACCGATACCGTCGGCGAGATCCCGCTCGGTTGTGGGGCAGAGGCAGACCCCGGTGCGACTGTCGCCGAGCAGACCCACGTCGGCGCTTGTCGGATGGGTGGCGTGCACCGCCGTGGTGGCCCGGCCGAGCACCCCGTGATCGGCGAGCAGCCGCGTCGGGGTGCACCCGTGCACCGCCCGGCAGGCGTCGTTCTCGGCGGGCTGCTCCGACAGGTGCACGTGCAGTGGGGCGTCGCGGCGCTGCGCCCAGCCGGCGACGGTGGCGAGTTGCTCGGCCGGCACCGCCCGTACCGAGTGGATCGCCGCCCCGAGACGCACGTGCCCGCCGTCCGGGGTGAACGCGTCGAGCCGCTCCGCCCAGCGCAGCGCGTCGCCGTCGCCGAACCGCTGCTGCGGCCCGGTCAGCGGCCGGCCGTCCACCGAGGCGGTCAGGTAGCAGGTGTCCAGCAGGGTCAGCCGGATTCCCGCCTGCGCCGCCGCCTCGACAAGCGCCACACCCATCGCGTTCGGGTCGGCGTACGGGGTGCCGTCCGGCCCGTGATGCAGGTAGTGGAACTCACCGACGCCGGTGACGCCCGACAGCGCCATCTCGGCGTAGACCGCCCGGGCCAGCGCCAGGTAGGAGTCGGGGTCGAGGCGGGTGGCGACCGCGTACATCTGGTCACGCCAGCTCCAGAAGTCGCCGCGCCCGGAGTGGGTGCGGCCACGCAGCGCCCGGTGGAACGCGTGGGAGTGCGCGTTGGCCAGCCCGGGCAGGGTCAGCCCCGGCAGCCGTACCGCGTCGGCCAGCACGTCGACACCGGCGTCGGGCCGGCCGTCCGGCGCGAGAGGTGTGACGCCGGTGATCCGGTCGTGCACGGTCTCGATCAGCACGTCCGGGGTCGGCTCGGCCTCCTCGGGAAGCCAGGCGTATTCCGCGAGCCAACGGGTGGCACTCATCGGAGCAGCTCCTCCAGCACCCTGGCCAGGGCGGTGACTCCGGTGGCGCAGTCGGCGTCGGTGGCCGATTCGGCGGGGGAGTGCGACACCCCGGTCGGGTTGCGGACGAAGAGCATCGCGGTGGGTACGTGGGCGGCGAGCACCCCGGCGTCGTGCCCCGCCCCGGTGGGCAGCACCGGCGCGGCCAGCAGACCGGCCAGCCGGTCGGCCAGCCCGCCGTCGAAGGCCACCAGCGGGGTGGCCGACTCCTCGGTCAGCGTCACCTGCGTACCGTCGCGTCGGGCCCGTTCAGCGGCCTTGCCGTGGACCGCCTCCACCATCCCGGTCAGGGTCTCCGGCTCGGCCGCGCGGGCGTCCAACCAGCCGGTCACCCGCGACGGGATCGCGTTTGTGGCGTTCGGCTCCACCGCCACCCGACCGACGGTGGCGTGCGCGCCGCGCAGCCGGGCCTCCTTGTTCGCGGCGAGCACCGTGAACGCGTACGTGAGCATGGGGTCTCGGCGGTCGGCCATCCGGGTCGTACCGGCGTGGTTGCCCTCGCCGGTGAAGTCGAAGCGCCAGCGGCCGTGCGGCCAGATGGCGCTCGCGACGGCGACCGGCGCGTCCTGTTCGACAAGCGCGCGGCCCTGCTCGACGTGCAACTCCACGAAGGCCGCGAAGCGGCCGAGCAGCTCCGGCCGGGCACCCGCCGGCAGGTCGCCCAGCGCCTCGGCGAAGCTCACCCCGTGGGTGTCGCGCAGCCCCGCCGCGCGCGCGACGTCCAGCGCACCGGTGAGCAGCCGGGACCCCAGGCACGGTACGCCGAACCGGGCGCCCTCCTCCTCCACGAACGCCGCCACCGCCACCGGCCGGGCGGGTGTGACGCCCGCCGCACGCAACTCGTCGACCGCGAGGAAGGCGCTCACGATGCCCAGCGGACCGTCGTACGCCCCGCCGTGCGGCACCGAGTCGAAGTGGCTGCCGGTCAGCACCGCGTCCCCGTCCTCCGAGTCACCCCACCAGGCGAACAGGTTGCCGTTGCCGTCGTCGGTCACCGGCATGGCCCGCGCGTCGGCCTGCGCCCGGAACCACTCCCGTAGCCGCAGCTCCGGCTCGGTCAGCGCGTACCGCAGGTAGCCGCCGCTGCGCTCGTCCCGGCCGATCGGGGCGATCTGCCCCCACAGCTCGCGGAACCTGTCGAGCAGGGGCCCGTCCTCCACCGTGTGTGTAAACAAGGGCCTTCCTCACTCCGCCATCGGGACGCGGACGCCGGTGCGGGTGGCCACCTCGCGGGCGTCTTCGTAGCCGGCGTCGACGTGCCGGATGACGCCCATCGCCGGGTCGTTGGTCAACACCCGCTCGATCTTCTGCCCGGCCAACGCCGTGCCGTCGGCCACGCAGACCTGACCGGCGTGGATGGACCGGCCGATGCCGACCCCACCGCCGTGATGGATGGACACCCAGGACGCCCCGCTGGCGGTGTTGACAAGCGCGTTGAGCAGCGGCCAGTCGGCGATCGCGTCGGAGCCGTCGGCCATCGCCTCGGTCTCCCGGTACGGGCTGGCCACGCTGCCGCAGTCCAGATGGTCACGACCGATCACCACCGGCGCGCTCAACTCACCCGAGGCGACCATCTCGTTGAACCGTACGCCCGCCCGGTCCCGCTCGCCGTAACCGAGCCAGCAGATGCGCGCGGGCAGCCCCTGGAAGGCGACCCGCTCGCCGGCCATCCGGATCCACCGCGCGAGGGACTCGTTCTCCGGGAAGAGGTCCAGGATCGCCCGGTCGGTGGCGGCGATGTCGGCCGGGTCGCCGGAGAGCGCCGCCCACCGGAACGGCCCCTTGCCCTCGCAGAACAACGGCCGGATGTACGCCGGCACGAAGCCGGGGAAGTCGAACGCGCGCTCGTAGCCGCCGAGGCGGGCCTCGCCCCGGATCGAGTTGCCGTAGTCGAAGACCTCCGCGCCCGCGTCGAGGAAACCCACCATCGCCTCGACGTGCTTCGCCATCGACGCCCGGGCCCGGTCGGTGAACTCGGCAGGTTTGGCCGTCGCGTAGTCCCGGGCGTCGGCCAGCTCGACCCCCTCCGGCAGGTACGACAGCGGATCGTGGGCGCTCGTCTGGTCGGTGACGATGTCGACCGGTACGCCCCGGCGCAGCAGCTCCGGGAAGACCGTGGCGGCGTTGCCGACCACACCGACGCTGAGTGCCCGACGGTCGTGCTTGGCGGCGAGCACCCGCCGCACCGCGTCGTCCAGGTCGTCGGCGATCTCGTCGAGGTAGCGGTCGTGCGCCCGGCGGGCCAGCCGGCTGCGGTCCACGTCCACGATCAGGCAGACGCCACCGTTCATGGTGACCGCGAGGGGCTGCGCCCCGCCCATGCCGCCACAACCGGCGGTGAGCGTCAGGGTGCCGGCGAGGGTGCCGTCGCTGGTCGGCTGCCCGTCACCGAGGGCACCCGCGAGCTTGGCCGCCACGGCGGCGAACGTCTCGTAGGTGCCCTGGAGGATGCCCTGGGTGCCGATGTAGATCCACGAGCCGGCGGTCATCTGCCCGTACATGGTCAGACCGAGCTGTTCCAGGCGGCGGAACTCCGGCCAGGTCGCCCAGTCGCCGACCAGGTTCGAGTTGGCCAGCAGCACCCGGGGCGCCCACTCGTGGGTACGCAGCACGCCGACCGGGCGACCCGACTGCACAAGCATCGTCTCGTCGTCACGCAGTTCGGTGAGCGTCCGCACCAGGGCGTGGTACGACGGCCAATCCCGGGCGGCCTTACCGGTGCCGCCGTACACGACGAGGTCGTCGGGGCGTTCGGCGACCTCGGGGTCGAGGTTGTTCATCAACATCCGCAGGGCGGCCTCCTGCGGCCAGCCACGGGCGGTGCGCTCCGTGCCCCGGGCGGCCCGAACAGGTCCGGGGGCGGTCTGGTCGGCGTGGGTCATGGCGGACTCCTCCTAACCGAGGAACAACTGTCGACGGGCCGCTGAGGCTTCGAACGCCTCCAGCCGCCGCTGGGTCTCGGCCGGGGCGGCGTCGCAGATCGCCTGGAGCAGCACCATGGCCAGGGTCATCGGAGCGGTGTGCAGGTCGAACACGAGTTGCGCGCCGACCGCGGCGGAGAGCACCACGTCGGCGTGCTCGGTCGCCGGGCTCACCGGCGAGTCGGTGATCGCGACGACCGTCAGCCGCGCCTCGCGGGCCGCACGTAACGCGTCCAGCGTTTCCCGGGGGTAGCGCGGCAGCACGAACGCCAGCAGCGCCCGCGCTCCCGCCTCGGCGGCCTGTTCGAGGCGGTCGGTGAGCAGGCTGCCGCCGTCGTCGAGCACCCGCACGTCGGGATGCACCTTGGCGGCGAAGTACGCGAAGTATGCGGCCAGCGGCGCGGCGGAGCGCAGGCCGAGCACCGGCAGCGGCCGGCTGGCCGCCAGCAGACGCCCGGTCTCGGCGATCCGCTCCCGGTCGGCCAACTGCCCGGCCAGCCGGTCCAGGTTGCCGATTTCGGCGCGTACCGCCTGCTGAAGTTCGTTGCCGGCGGTGGCCGGGCCGGGCGCGGCGGCGGTCAGCTCGCGCAGCCGGCGACGCAGGGCCGGGTAGCCGTCGTGGCCCAGCGCCACCGCGAACCGGGTGACCGACGGCTGACTGACCCCGGCCAGCTCGGCGACCTCGGCGGCGGAGAGGTAGCCGATCGCGGGGGCGTGCTGCACCAGACAGTGCGCGATGCGCCGCTGCGTCGGGGTGAGCCGGACCCCGTCGAACAGGCCGACGACCCGCTCCGCCGACGCCATGGCAACTCCCTCATTCACCCCGTGACTCTATGCATGAAAACTTTCATCCGGCAAGCTGATCTGCCCATTCCATTGTGGATGACGTCTGGTCTGCGGTTTCGGGACCGCCCTCGGCCGTGGGGCGACCAGCGGGCAGATAGGGGTGCGGCAGGTGGATAGGATCCGCACCGCGGTCGAGTAGAGGAGTTGCCATGCAGCCGGACGGCCCCTACCGGTACACCCACCTGCTGGGCGGGTCGCCGGTCGGTAAAGCGTGGGCGGCCGTGGACGGGCAGGGTCGCTTCGTCACGGTGGCCGTGCTGGACGCCACCGTGGCCGCCACCGCGGGCTGGCGTGAAGCGTTCGCCGGCACCGCCAACAGTCTCGCTCAAGCACCAGGTGGCGCCCCCTTCGCGTACGCGGACTTCTCCGCGCCCGCACCCTGGGTCGCCTACTCCGCCGAGGCCGGCCCGGCGGCGGAGCAGCTGTTCCGGGCCCTCGGCGTCGACTACCAGCCCGTGCCCACGTCTGCCCCTCCCGTGTCCGGTCCGCCGCAGCCGGTTTCGGGTGTGCCGCAGTCCGTGTCCGGTGTGCCGCAGCCGGTTTCGGGTGTGCCGCAGTCCGTGTCCGGTGTTCCGCAGCCGGTGTCCGGTGCGCCTCAGCCGGTGAGCCCGGTTCCGACGCAGCCCGCCTACTCGGCCCCGATTTCCGGCGCGCCAACCTCCCCCAGCTCTGGTCCGTCCGTCGACGAACGGGGCTATGACCCGTTCACCGCGCCGGCCCGCCGCATCCAGCCCTCGACGCCACCAAAGCGGCGAACCGGACTCTGGGTTTCGCTGGCCAGCCTCGTACTGGTCGTGGCGCTCGGCTCGGGTGTCGCCGTCTGGGCGCTCGCCGGTGACGACTCCGAGCCGCCGTCGAGTCCACCGGCGGCCGGTCCCTCGGCGTTTCCCAGCGGAGCCCAGGTCGAGCCGGGTTTGCGGCCGTGGGCGCAGGCGGTCCCGTTCAGCTCGGAGGAACGAGCACTGGCCGCAGCCGCCCCGTCGCTCGTCTTCGTGGAGGCGGTCTTCACCGGCTACGTGCGGGACGCCAGCACGAACGTCCCCGTTCGTAGCACGCCCATCATCTTCACCCGGCGGTGCAGTGCCTTCGTGGTCAACCCGGACGGACATGCCCTCACCAGCACGTCCTGCGTGCAGCCGACCGAGGAGAACGCCAGACAGATTGCCCTCGATGCGGTGGCCCGAATGCTCGTACGCGAGCGGGAGTTGACGGATGCGGAGGTCCCGGGCTACGTGCAGACCAACCTGCCCAAGGTCCGATTCACCGGGATCGAACCGGACAGCCCACCGGCTGGCGAGGTTTTCGCGCAGCTCAACACCGCCACCGGCAATCAGACAACCGCTCCGGCCATTCCGGTCGAGGTTGTTCGCACCCTGCCTGCCGAGGCGGGCAACACCGCACTCATCAAGCTCACCCAGGACAACCTGCCTGCGGTGGAACTCAACCCGTCGGCCGGGCTCGAGGAGGGCGGCACGGTGCTCATCATCGGGTTCGCCACCACTGACTCGGAGTTCCGCACTGCGACCTACCGACCGCAGTCGAAACTGGTGACGATCAGTGGGTCGGGGCGGCGGGGGCCAGTGTCGATCCACCGGATCAGCGAGGACCTCGGCAGCGCCTCCCACGGCGGCGTCGCCCTTGACCCCAGCGGTCGGATCGCCGCCATGGTCGACCAGGATCATGCTCGCCCGGACCGGGCCAACCGGGTGCTGTTGCCCGCATCCACGGTCAGCGGCCTGCTAAACGAGGCGAACGTCGAGAACACGCTCGGTGACACCGACAAGCTGTACCGAAACGCTCTGGACTCCTACTTCGCTGGTGACGACGGCACCGCGATCGCTGAGCTCGAGCGGGTCGCCGAGTCGTCCCCCGGCAATCTCCTTGCCCAGGCGTACCGGCAGAACGCCATCGAACGACAGCAGAACCAGGGCACCCCGACAGGCGGGTCGTCCTGGATCACGGTGCTGCTCGTGTCCGCCGGCGCGGCAGTCCTTGTCGCGCTGATCATCCTCGTAGTGCTGATGGCGCGTCGGAGGTCGAACTGATGCCCAGCGCGTCTCCCGTTGCGGTGCCGGACGCGGGCACCGTCCCGGCACGCCGGGCCTCCCGGATCCTCACCACCGCCATCGTCGTCCTGGTCGGTGTGCTGCTGGTGCACGTACTGGTCGAGACCTGGGCTCAGGTGCTCACCGGTCCGAGCAGCGAGGACCCTCGGGCGAACCTGGAGAATGCGGCCCAGTGGCCGAAGCACGTCAAGACGGGGTTGTATCTCGGCCTCGCAGCGCTGACGGTGACGAAGGTCCTCCTCGACCGACTATGGCAACGCTTCCGCACCTTCGCCGATCTTGCCCTGGTCGTGCTGGGTCTGGTGATGTTGCTCGCCGGTGTCGTCAATGACTCGTCGATGACCCTGATGGGGGAGGCGCTCTTCGTCTATTTCCGTGGCGTCATCGTCTTCTACGCGTTACGGGCCGCCGATCTGAACTGGGTCCTGGTTCGCCGGATGCTGATTCCGGTGGCCGTTGTGCTGGGCGTCAACGTGGTGCTCGCCCTCGTCCAGATGGTGATCGGTCATCCGGCGTACACCGCGCTCGGTTGGGTCGATCTCACCTGGGCCGACCAGAGTCGGGCGCAAGGGTTGCAGCCCCACCCCAACCACCTCGGGCATCTCCTCGGGCTCGCGCTGCTGGGCTTCATCGCCTGGGTCGCGGTGAGTGGCCGGGTCGGCCGCAGTTGGTGGATCGTCGCCTCAGTGGCGGCACTCGCCATGTCCGCGACCCAGTCCCGCGAGTCCCTGCTGGGCGTGCTGGCCGCGGGGCTGTTGATCGCGGTGTTGGTGCGAGGAAGCGCACGACGGGTCCTTGGCGTCTGTCTCATCGTGGTGCTGTGCACCGTCGCGCAGATCGCTGTCCGTCCGGACAACCGCGCGGAGTGGGAGCGCCGGTTGGAGAACACCCTGACCGGATTTCGGAACCCAGCCGGTAGCGAGCCGGAAAGGGTCACGCCGCCGGCTGCCACGGCCACTCCGTCCGTGCCGTCCAATGTAAAACCATCCAGTCGACCGGGTGACGCCGAGGCGACCCCATCTGCCGAGCCGTCGCCACGTGCGACCAACCCGTCCGCACGACCCACGGCTACGTCCCAGGCGAGCCAGGGAACGCCGCAAGCGACCACGTCGGCGAAACCGTCCTCGGCCGCCCCGTCGCCAGCACCCGTACGCGAGATCCGGGTCCTCTACCTTCAGCAGGCGGCGCGGATCCTGCCGCGCCAGCCGATCCTCGGCTTCGGCATCGGCCAGTTCGGTGGCATCGTGGCCGAGAAGGACAACCCCAACTGGCACAAGAATCCAAAGTTCGGCCCGGAGGGATTCAACCGGTACGGCTTCCAGGCTGTCCAGGTCGATTCCTTCTGGCTTCACCTCGTCATGGAGGTGGGCCTGCTCGGGCTTGTCGTCTACCTCGTCTGGCTGGCTGCGGTCGCCCGGCCGTTGGTGCACCGAGCCCGACACGATCGACGCTCCAGACGGGCGAGCCCTCAGGCCACGATCTGGGGCATCGCCGCGATCGTGTTCGCATGTGTCGTCGGATTCCTCTCGCCGTCGATGGAGGACCCGTTACTGCCGCCGTTGCTTTGGGCGATCGTCGCGGTGGGCTGGTGGGCGACCCGTCAGCCCGGAGACACGGCGGTCACTACCAGGGCCACCGGGGTGCCGTCCCCGCTACCGGCCGCCCGCAACGGCGAGGAGGCCGACACGCAGATCCTTTCCACCGACGAGATTCTCGCCCAGTCGCGGCAGGCACGTCGGTCGACTGACTTCGGTGCAGAGGGCGTGAATCGGACGTTCGGTTGACCCCCATCCACTTTAGGTAGTGGTGTGGGGTATCGCCGATCGCTAAACTGCCATCTGCCGCCGGAACCTGTCGACGTTGCGGCCACTCGTAGCAGGTCGCCGATGCGCCGGGAGCGAGTGACCAACACGGGGGTGGAGTGCGACATGGGTGAGGTAGGCGTGCGTAAGAGCATGCCGGCTGTCGATGCACCGACCGTCGGCTTCATGGAACCCGTGCGCGAAGTCAAACCTGCGATCTCTGTGTGCATCGCGGTAAGAGACCGGCCGGATCTCGTCGTCAAGTCGATCCGAAGCGTGCTCGCGGGCAGCTTCGGCGACTTCGAGGTGGTGGTGGTCGACGACGGCTCGGCCGTGCCGGTCCAACAGTGCCTTGCCGAGGCGGAACTTCTGGCCGACCAGCGCATCCGGCTGGTTCGTCAGAAGCCACTGGGGATCAGTGCCGCGCGCAACAATGCGTTGCGGATCGCTCGAGGAAGATGGATCACGGTCCTCGACTCGGACGACGAACTGGCCGGGGATGGGTTGGCACGGATCCAGGAGTTCGTCGCCGCCACCGGCGCCTCCTGGATTTACACGGACTACGAGGAATTCGTCGGGGAATCGGCGAAGAGGATTAACCTGCCCACGTACACCAGCAGCCGTCAGATGCTCTGGTCCGTGCTGGCTCGGCCGAGACTGCCCTTCAAGCACTCCGGGATGTCGATCGAGCGGGAGCTGTTGGTACAGCTGGGTGGGTACGACGAGCAGTTGCCCATCAAGGTCGATGTCGAGCTCGTCCTGCGTGCGCTCACCAATGGCGTCCAGCCCCGGCACCTTCCGCATCCGGTCGTGCGGTTCCACCGGCACCCGGGCAGTATCAGCCGTCGACGTTTCACCGGCCTGATGGTCTGGTTCGACCTCATCGACCGTTACCGCCGACCGAAGGTGCCGGGTCTGGCCCTCGGGATCAAGGCGATCCGCGCGGGCAGCGAGATCGGCAAGTGGCTGGTCTCGTCACTCGGCCGATAGGGAAGTCGAGCCGGCGCCGCCAGGGCGACGGCTCGACCGCTACCCGGTCACGCCTGGGGGAGGAAACCGCTCGGGTTCTCGGTGAACATCTTGTTGGCCAGGCTGTAGTCGTCCACGCGACCGATGTCGAGCCAGAACCCCTGGTGTCGCCAGCTCCGGATCCGTTGGCCTTTGGCCAGTAGATCAAGGATGAGTTGGGGCATGTCGTACGGGCCTGCGGGAATGTCCGCCAGGGCGGCAGGTGACATGGCATAGGCACCCATTGACACGTCCAGTTTCAACGTCGGCTTCTCCTCGTATCCCACGAGATCGCCAGAAGCGTCGATCTTGAGTACCCCCAAGTCGATCTTCTCCGCCCGGGTGTGGACGCTTACGGTCACTGTGGCGCCGCCGGCCCGGTGCTGCGCCATCAACGCGGTAAAGTCGAGGTCGGTCAGCAGATCGCCGTTCATGACGAAGAAATCGTCGGTCAACTGATCAGCGAGCTGCCGTAACGGCCCTGCAGTGCCCAGCGGCTGATCCTCCCGCACGTAGTCGATGTTGATACCCCACCGACGCCCATCTTCGAAGTAGCCCTCCAACAGGTAGGCCAGGTGGCCGGTAAGCAGCGTCACCTCGTCAACGCCGTGCGCCTTCAGTTGTCGGAGCAGGATCTCCAGGATGGGGAGGTCACCAACCGGCATCAGCGGCTTGGGGAAACTGGTGGTGAAGGGGCGGAGCCGAGTTCCCCGTCCACCGGCCAGGATCACGGCCCTCATACCGCGTACCGGTCCACGTCGAAGCGGTCCAGATGGGCCCGGACGTACTCGATGACGTCCGCCAGACCTGCTCGAAGACCGACTGTCGGTTGCCACCCACATCGCTCCCGCGCCCGGTCGGTCGCCGCGACCAGTTCGAACACCTCGCTCTGCGGCGGACGTAGCCGCTTGTCGTCCGCCACCACCTCGATCTCCGGCCGTCCGGCGATTTCTCCGATCAGCCTGGCAAGATCGCCGATGGAGACACCCCGGCCGTTGCCTATGTTCGTCACCTGGCCGACGCAGGCATCCGAGGAGGCGACCGCGAGGAATCCGTTTACCGTGTCCGAGACATGGGTGAGGTCGCGTACCGGGCGTAGGTCACCCAATGCGATCTTGTCTCGGCCAGCGACCACCTGCGCGGCGATCGTCGGAATGACGGCGCGGGCGCTCTGCCGCGGACCGTATGTGTTGAAGGGGCGGATGGTTGCCACCGGTACATCGAACGAGCGGTGAAACGACTCGGCCGTCGCGTCCGCGCCGATTTTCGAGGCCGAGTAGGGGGACTGCGGCTGGAGCGGATGATTCTCGTCAATCGGCGTGTATCGGGCCGTGCCGTAGGTCTCCGAGGTGGAGGTGTGCACGATGCGGCGGGTCCCCAGGTCACGCGCAGCTTCCAAGACGTTCAGAGTGCCGGTGACGTTGGTTGCGACGTACGAGGCGGGGGCGACATAGCTGTAGGGGATGGCGATCAGAGCTGCGAGATGGAAGACCGCGTCGCACCCGTCCATGCTGCGGCGCACCGCGAAGGGGTCAGTGATGTCCGAGTGCACGATCTCGACCGCGCGGAGTACGTGCGGATCCACGTCGCGGAGCATGCCGATGTCGGACCGTCCGGTGTAGCGCACCATGGCCCGTACTTCCGCACCGGCGCGGACCAGCCGCTCGGTCAGATGGGAGCCGATGAACCCACCAGCACCCGTGACGAGGATGCGACGCCCCGCCCATTCCTGGTCTTTCGTCGACGCGGTCATGCGTTGCCTTCCTGGTCAGTCGTGGGCCGGGCGGTCGGTCAGTTCGGTGAGCAACTCGCGGAGACTCTCCCGCAGCGGTATCTCGGCCTTCCAACCCGTCCGGGCTGCGAGCCGCTCCGCCGAGCCCACCTGGAACCGGATGGCGCTTCGACCCTCGATGAGTTCCACGACGCGGTGGTCCAGATTGGCGAGGTCGAGCAGTGTCTCCAGCACGGTACGGACGGTCACCCCGGAACCCGAGCAGACATTGTAGATATCTTCGGCCTGGCTGATCTCAGCCAGTTCCACGTACGCTCGCGCGACATCCCGGACATCGGTGAAGTCCCGCACCGCATCGAGGTCCGCCACTTGGACCCGATCACTGCGGCCGGCGAGAACGGCGGCGATCCGGCTGGCCAGGGCACCTGCCAACGTCGCACTGCTCTCGCCTGGGCCGACATGGTTGAAGGGGCGAGCCACTGTGACTCGGAGCCGGCCATCCGCAGCCATAGCGAGCGCGAGTGATTCCGCAGCCGCCTTGGCATGCCCGTAGGTATTCAACGGCCGGGGCAGCGTATCTTCGCTGATCGGGTTCTCGGCCGACGGCACGCCACCGTACTGTGCCGCCGACCCGGCCAGCACCAGGTGCGGCGGCGTCCCGACGTCGGCGGTGCGCAGTGCCCGGCACAGGTTGTACGTCGACTCCACGGCGTCCGCGACGACGTCCGTCAGGGAGCTGTTCCGCTGAGGAACGGTCGCGGCCAGATGCAGGACGACAGTCGGTCGAATCGCATCGACCGCTGCCGCGACCGCTGGCGCATCCCTCAGGTTGAGCTGGAGGTACCGTTCGCCCGCCGGTACCGTCCGCTGCCGGCGTCCCACGCCGACGACGTTGTGCCCACGGGCGACAAGCTGCCGGCGCAGATGGTGGCCGACCCATCCATGTGATCCGGTGACCAGCGTCGTGGTCATGATTTCAACAAATCGTGGTAGATCTCGGTGATCCGGTCGGCGACAAGGTGCTCGTCCAACCAAGCGTTCTGCTCACGGCCGTCGGCCCGGGAGCCGGCGTCCAGTACCTCGGTCACCCGGTCGGCCAGGTTCTCGACCAGGCCGGACCGGTCCGGGCCGGTCATCCCGCCGGAGGGGAATCGGACCACGGCCCCGGGCCGTACCCCGGACAGGACCTCCTGGACATCGCCGACATCCACCGAAACGACCGGAAGACCCATCGCCGCTGCCTCCTTGACGACGGTTGGAGAACCCTCGCTACCCGGGCGGGAGGTGAACAGCAACACGTCGGCAGCGTCGTACTTGCGGACCAGATCGGCTTCGGGTTGGCCGGGTGTGGAGAGGATCAGCTCACGTACCGACGGATCCCGCTGCCTCAAGCGGGTCATGACCTCATCAAACAGGTCATAGCCCTTGACCGGCCTGCTCGGATCGGCGCCGAACAGGACCACTCGGTCGGTGCCCGAGATGCCGAGTGCCTGCCGGGCGGCGCTCCGATCACCCGGCTGGAACAGCCGAAAGTCGACGCCGTTGGCGACGACGTGACCAGCCGGATCCCGCGCGGTCTCGGCGAGCCGCCGCGACACGTAGATCCGTGCCCGGCTGCCGCCCCAACCCAGCCGCGTCATGAATCGCTGGCGGGGAACGTTGATGTCGCTGCCGTAGAGCGAGAGCACGCGGACCGGGTGACCGGCGAATCGGGTAGCGGGCGCGGTCATGCCGTAGTGCACATGGACGACGTCGTAGCCTCCCGTCCGCGCCCGCCGACGTACCCTGGGTGCCGCCGTGAGGTAGTCCCACTTGCCGCGCGACTGGGCGACGACTTCCACATCGACGTGATGCCCGCGGCTGCGCAATGCCGCGACCTGACGTTGTACGAAGATGCCCCGGTAACTGCCATCCTCCGGCCAGAGGTTGGTGACCGCCAAGATCCGGAGCGCACGGTCGGTGGTCCCGTGCTGGTGTGCGTTGTTCACTGCTTCCCCTCGTGACATGAAGCGATTCAGCCGGCTTCCGTCGCGGAACGCCGGCGCGCCTGAAGAACTCGGAGCAGTGCGCGGAGGTCGGACCGCAGCACCGCAGCTGCCACTGTCAGCACGCCGACACTGATCGCGGCAGCAGACCAGGTCCAGGTCCGCATGAGGTCGGAATGCGCCAGGAGCGCCCCACCCGTCAGCAGCCCGACACAACGCACCAGGATCGGGCCCCATTGGAGCCGGTGCAGACGCTGGACCGCGATCACGGGGATCGCCGCGGTGACCGTCGTGCCCACCAGGTAACCGACGGCGATCCCGGTCGCGCCCAACGTCGGTGCGGTCCAGGCGGCCACAGCCAGGCCGGTCACGCATCCGACCACCGCGGAGGCGACTGGGATCCGGGTACGGGCGGCGGCATCGCTGGCGAGCGCGTTTACCGATGGCACCTGAAGGATGCCGATGAACGAGGCACAGAGCATGACCCGGAGAACCTGGGCACCATCGGCGTACGCACTGCCACCGAAGAGGGTGAGGATGAGCGGGGCGGCCATCAGCCCAGCCAGAAAGAGCGGTGTCATCGTCACGGCCAGTGCTCGGGTCGCCGCGTCGACCTGGCGTCGCACCGCGCCGGTGTCGCCCGCACCCTGGGCGCCTGCCATGGCCGGGAACAGCGCGAGGGCCAGTGCCCGGGGAAGGAAATAGAGAGGAGCTGTCAGGGCGATCGCGGCAACCAGGTAGGCGACCTCCGCCGGAGTGACGAACTGTCCGGCGAGCAACTGGGTGCCTTGAAGGAAGCCAGCGCTGGCGAGGGTCCCGATGCTGGCGAGCACGGTGAAGGTGACGATCTCCCGCCGGTGGAAGCGGCCACCGGTGGGCACCACCTCCCGACGCCGGTGCAGACGCAGTTGCCAGCGGCTCAGCACGACGAAAAGCCCGTACCCCAGGCAGAGCGGAAGCAGGTAGGTCGTCCTGGCGGTGACGACGACGGCCACGGTGCTTGCGACGGCGAGCAGGGAGGTGCCCACCTCAATGCGCGCGTACCTGGCGACCAGGCCGTGCCCGTACAGGGCAGCCTTGTCCAGGGTGTACAGCGAATAGGTGATCGTTAGCAGCGCTAGGGACGCCAGATCCCACGGCTTCAACGGGTGGAACGCATTCACCGCGATCGTCGTCGCCGCACCGAGCACCAGCGACGCGACCAGCCCGAGCCGGTAGAGAAAACGGTGCACCGCCCACGCGCCAGCCACGTCGCCGGCTCCACGATGGAAGGCGACGAACTTCGACAGACCACTGGACACGCCGCCGGGCAACACGAGGCTTGCGACCATGCTCGCCGCGAGCATGATGCCGACCAGACCATAGGTGGTTCGGTCGGTTGAGTGACTGGTCAGCGAACCATGCACGAGTCGCGTGCCGCCGACGGCGATCAGCGCGAGCATGGACAGGGCACCAGCCCGGACGATGGCCGAACCGGCGCGACCGGAGGATGGTCCGGCCACGACGGGCTCGGCCTGCTCGGCAGGCGAGGAAGCCAGCTGGCTCGGCATGGGTGGCGCGCCGACGGATCCGCCAGCGGTTTGCCTGCCGTGGGTCACTGTGAGTTCACCCGATTCGTCGAGAGGGCCACCACCTGGTGACGGCGTCGCGTGTAGCGGTGAGGGATCGTACCGACCTGATCCCGCCCCGCTGGCGCCAACCGGACGGCACCGCCCCGCCACCCCGTAATATCCTTCAGACGCATCAGTTGGGCCTCGTCACTGGCGTCGCTACCTTCGTCTGAGGATGGTAATGGCCGAAGAGGTCAGCTCCCGCACCGTGACAACGGGTGCCGCGCGCTCGGCCTGGTCGCCGAAGCTGCCGCGATCCGCCGCACCGACCGCTGTGCCGACCGTCCGACGGATCGGCAGATGGACCACAGCGGGGCTGACGGTAATGGCACTGTTCCTCGTCGCCTGTGCAGCATATGTGGGTTGGGACCGGGACGTGGGGCAGGCCGATCCTCCGTCCGGCCAGGATGCTCCGAGCCTTACGTTGCGCGGCCTGATGCCCGGAAACGTGCGGATCGGAGCAGCGGCCGACGGTGCGTTGCTCGACGCGGATCCCCGGTACCGCGCCACGCTCGCGGCGGACTTCAATGCCATCACCGCAGAGAACGCGATGAAGTGGGCCAACCTGGAGCCGACGCCGGGCGCGTACGACTGGACGGCGAGCGACCGCCTGATCTCCTTCGCGCAGGAGAACGGCCAGGCGGTGTACGGACACACGTTGGTGTGGCACAGCAGCGTTCCGCCATGGGTGTCGGAGGAGTGGTCCGCCGAGCGGCTCAGGGCTGCGCTTCGGCAGCACGTCGTGACGACGGTGACCCGCTATCGCGGCCAGGTGTGGGCCTGGGACGTGGTCAACGAGGTGATCGCGGAGGACGGGAGCCTGCGCGACTCCATGTGGCTGCGACGGCTCGGGCCGAGCTACATCGCCGACGCGTTCCGTTGGGCGCACGAGGCAGACCCCGACGCTCGCCTGTTCATCAACGAGTACGGCGTGGAAGGGCGCACCAAGAAGGCAAACGGGCTGTTCAAGCTGGTCCGCGGGCTGAGGGCCGATGGGGTACCGGTGCACGGAGTGGGCTTCCAGGCCCACCTTCGCCTGGATGCCGTCCCCGAGGACCCGATCGGGAACATGCGACGGTTCGCCGCTCTGGGTGTCTCGGTTGCGGTCACCGAGCTGGACGTACGCCTCGCGCTACCAGCCAAGCCCGAAATGCTCCTCGATCAGGCCCTGCTCTACCAGCACATGCTCAGAGCGTGCCTTGCCGTGTCGACCTGCGAGTCGTTCACCGTGTGGGGGTTCACCGACGCCAGCAGCTGGATCTCGGCGCACTACCCCGGGTACGGCGCGGCCTGTCTCTACGACAAGGACATGCGGGCGAAACCAGCGCGCGACCTTTTGCTGCATGAGTTGCGGACTCACGCGGATGAAACGCCGAGCTGATCTTGCCGATCAGTCTGAGCCGATTCGCCACTAGGCAGGCATCCGGTCAGCGCATAAGGTGCATCTCGCGATTTCCTACGGGGGCGAAGTGAAAGGAAGATCGTGTCCGTGCAGACTCAGTTCCTGGCGACCGTAGCGTCCCAGCGTGCGCCTCGCTTCGACCCGGATCTAGGGGTCATCACGCCGCCGTCCAACGGGATGCCCCGGTCGGTCTTCGGTCGTCCGGTCGCCCCTCGGGCGAAGTGGCGACGGCGCTACATGACCTGCCTGATCCTGCTGGACTTCCTCGCCGCGTTGGCCGCCAGCCGCACGGTCGTCACGGTGTTCGACGACGCGGACGCGGGATTCTGGGACGAGCGGATGCTCGGTGGGGCGGTGAGCACCTTCGCACTGGTGGCAAACGTCGTCGTGCCGCTGATGTGGATGACCATCCTCGCCGGTGCCGGCGCATACGACCGACGGGCGCTCGGTCGTGGCACGGAAGAACTCAAGCGGGTGGTACGAGCCAATGTGGCGATGGCCGCCGCGGTCTCCTTCCTCGCGCTGGGGTTGAAGAAGGACCTCTCCCGGGCAACGGTCGCCGCCATCATCATCGGCCTGCTGGTGTACACCGTCTTCTTCCGCTTTGTCGCTCGGGTGGTGCTGCGCCGGATCCGGCGGGTCAGCCAGCGAGCGTCGCAGAAGGTGCTGCTGGTGGGTCGGCTCTCCGACGCGCTGGCGGTGCACGAGGTGGTGACCCGTAACTCCGGCGCGGGACTGCGCCCCATCGCCATCCACCTGCCCAAGCATCCCGGTACGCGCGAGCGGGTGCAGGCTCCGGTCCCGGTCTACCTCGGCTGGGACCTGGTGCCGTTGGTGCAGCAGTTGGGCGCCGACACGATCGCGGTCTGTGGCCCGGCCAGCCTGGAGTCGTACGAGCTGCGCAAGCTGGCCTGGCAGCTGGAGGGCACGGGCCTGGATCTCGTGGTGGTGCCGCAGGTCACCGACGTCACCGGCCCGCGCATCCACGTCCGCCCGATCGAGGGCCTGCCGCTGCTCAACGTCGAGGAACCGACGATCTCGGGTCTGTCGCTGCTGGCCAAGACCCTCATCGACCGGATCGCCGCGCTGTTCGGGTTGATCGTGTTGAGTCCGGCGCTGGTCGGCATCGCACTTGCCATCAAGTTCACCGACCCGGGCCCGGTGATGTTCCGGCAGTCCCGGATCGGCCACCAGGGCAAGGCGTTCAAGGTGTGGAAGTTCCGCACCATGTATACGGACGCGGAGCAGCGGCTGGAGGCACTGCGAGCACACAACGAGAGCGACGGCCTCCTGTTCAAGATGAAGAACGATCCGCGGGTCACTCCGATCGGCCGTCATCTGCGTGCACTGTCGCTCGACGAGCTGCCACAGCTGATCAACGTGTTGGTGGGGCAGATGTCCCTGGTCGGTCCGCGTCCGCTGCCCACCGAGGACGACGACTACCGTGGCGATGTCCGTCGTCGGCTCCTGGTGCGTCCCGGCATCACCGGGCTCTGGCAGATCTCCGGCCGGTCGGACCTCACCTGGGAGGACGCCGTCCGGCTTGACTTGCACTACGTCGACAACTGGTCGTTGGTCTACGACCTCGGCATCCTCTGGCGCACGGTTCGGGTGGTCCTGGACCGGCGGGGCGCGTACTGACGCCTACCCGAAGCACAATGTCGATGGGGTGGCACCTGGGCGTCCAGGGCGCCACCCCATCGGTCACTTCTTGCCGGCGTTGCTGATGATCTCCTTGACCGCGTCCCGGCGAACCGCCTCATAGAACGGACCGACCCGCTCGTCGTCGGCGAACACGACGCTCTCCGAGCCGACCCGTCCCGTGCCCTTGGTCGGGCTGGTCAGGAAGAGGAGATTGCCACCGCGTAGCTTGCGGTTCTCGGTGGCCATGTCCAGCAGGGACAGGTCCTTGTCAACCGAGAGCGAGCCGGACGTGGCCTGGAGGAACGAATTCAACCGGGCCGGATTGGTGAGGATGCCGCCCGAGGTGGCCTTGTTCAGGATGGCCTTGATCACTTGCTGCTGGTGCTTGATCCGGGTGAAGTCGCCGTCAGCGAACTGCTTGCGCTGCCGGGAGAAGTCGAGCGCGGCCGCGCCATCCATCGTCTGCAGACCGGCCTCGAAGGTACGGTGCGGCGGATGGATGGAGGTGAATCGCTTCTCCGATTCCACCTCGATGCCGCCGAGGGCGTCGATGATGTCCTTGAATCCCGCGAAGTCCACCATCACCACGTGATCGATCCGGACCTTGGTGAAGTTCTCCACGGTCTGCACCATCAGCGGCACGCCGCCCCAGGCGTACGCGGCATTGATCTTCGCGTCGCGACCGCCACGACCCTCCTTCGAGCGAGGCACGGCGACCCAGGTGTCGCGGGGGATCGAGATGAGCTGGGCGCTGGCGCGGCCCTTGGGCAGGTGCGCGAGAATGATGGTGTCGGTCCGGGAGCCGCCCGGGTTCTCCGGGTCGCGTGAGTCGCTTCCGAGAATGAGTATGTTGCGGGCATCCGCGGCGACCACCTCGGGTCGGGTCTCCTCGGGCACGTTGTCGAACGCGTCGACCCGCTCGATGTCGGACTCGACGGACTTGAGGTAGAAGCCGCTAGCCACCACGGCACCCACGCCGAGCAGCGACAGCACCAGCAGCACGATCAGCGTGATCCGCAGCCACCGTCGGCGTGGCTTGCCAGCCGACCCGCCCGTCGTCTCCGAACCGTCGGCGTCCCCCGTCGGCAGGGTCTGCTCCGGGGCGATGGTCCCCACCTGCTCACCACTCGACATGGCGGTGATGCTACTGACTTCGTGTTCCGGCTGTGAGCCCGTGTCCGGCCCATCGAAGCGGGCATTGTTACTTCGCTGTTTCCGTACGTCTGGTAGAACGCAGCGGTGGATGCCGTCAAGCTGCGCCGGGCGATCGCCCGTACCCGCCTCGCCCCCGTCGCCGCCTTTCCGAAACGCCTGGTCGCCGTCGCGCGGCACGACGCGAAGGTGCTGCGCACCTCAGCCCGCTGGCTGGTCGCCTCGCGGGAGCATCACAACTACACGTACGAGCTGACCAAGCTCAGTCGCCACCATCTCGCCTGGTTCGTCAGCGTCGTCTGCGAACTGCCGGTCAAGCAGGTCCGCAAGTACCTCGCCGAGATCGAAGCCGATGACGCGCTGCGGCAGCACATCAGCTCCGCCATCGCGGGCGCCGCCCGTCGCGGTCTGGCCGACAAGCAGGTCCGCTACGCCCGCCGCATCGGCTGGTACGCGATGGTCCGGGCCAAGCGACCGAAGCACATCGTCGAGACCGGCGTCGACAAAGGGCTGGGCAGTTGCGTACTGGCCGCCGCGCTGCTGCGCAACGCCGCCGAGGGACATCCCGGCCGGGTCAGTTCCATCGACATCAACCCCGAGGCCGGCTACCTCGCCCGCACCGCACCCTGGTCGGAGGTGATCGACCTGGTGATCGGCGACTCGGTCGAGTCGATCACGGCGCTGGACCGGCCGGTCGACCTGTTCCTGCACGACAGCGACCACAGCCGCGCCTACGAGCGGCGTGAGTTCGCCGCCGTCGAGCCGAAGCTGGCCCCGGGCGCGATGCTGCTCACCGACAACGTCACCCACACGAACGTGCTGGCCGAGCACGCCGAACGCACCGGGCGGCGGTTCCTCGCCTACCGGGAGACGCCGGCGAACCACTGGTACCCGGGCGACGGCATCGGCGTGGCATGGTAGCCAGGTGCGGCTGAGCGGGATCACCACCTATCCGGTAAAGGGTTGCCGTGGCCTCGTCCACGGCGCGGCCGCCGTACGACCGTGGGGGCTGAACGACGACCGACGGTGGATGCTTGTCGACGCCGAGGGGGTCGGCGTCACCCAGCGTGAGGCCACGTCGCTGGTCCGGGTGCACGCCCGGCCCGGCCCCGACGGGCTGCTGCTGCGCGCCGACGGCCACCCCGACCTGGTGGTGCCCGAACCGACCGACGTCACGCCGGTACCGGTGCGGACCTTCCGCTGGCGGGTGCTGACGGTCGACGCGCTGCCCGCCGGTCCGGCCGCCGACGCCTGGTTCGGCGCGCTGCTCGACCGGCCGGTCCGGCTGGTCCGGCTGGCCCGACCGGCCCGGCACATCCCGCCGGGCGACCGGAAGTACGACCCCGGTGACCAGGTCAGCTTCGCCGACGCGTACCCGGTGCTGCTGGCCAGCACGGCGTCGCTGGCCGCGCTCGGCGACTGGCTCGCCGCGGGCGGTGCGCAGCCGGTGCCGATGACCCGCTTCCGGCCCAACCTGGTGGTCGACGGTGCCCACGCCTGGGCGGAGGACGAGTGGGCCGGGCGCGGGCTGCGCATCGGAGCCGTCCGCTTCCGCGCCGCCGAACCGTCGGCCCGCTGTCTGGTCATCACCACCGACCAGGAGACCGGGGTACGCGGCCGGGAGCCGCTGCGAACCCTCGCCCGGCACCGCAACATCGATCGTAAGGTCCTCTTCGGACTCAACCTGGTGCCGTTGGAGGCGGGTGAGGTGAAGCTCGGCGATCCGGTGGAACTGGCCGACTGACCAGGTGGACACGGCCCGGCGACGACCGGCGGACAGCTCTTGCCGCCGGGCGGCCGGCGGATCGATGATGGCCGAAGGGGACCTCGACCAAGGAGTCTGAGATGTCGGTGATCCATCATCCCCGGGTGGCGTGGGACGCGGCCCGGACGCTGGTCGGGGCGGTACCCGACGATGAGCGCTTCCGCAGCATCGCCGGTGAGGTGGTACGCCTGCTGGGCGAGGGGATGGCACAGTCGCTGCGGGAGACGCGGGACCGGCTGCGCTCGGCTCCCGACGACGGCCGTGACCTGGTGGAGGCCGGCGTGTGGCGGGTCCGGATCGAGGACGCGCTGCGCAGCCACCCGGACGCCGTGGAGCCGCTGCGCCGGCTGGTCACCACCGGCCAGCCGAGATGGATCCCGTCTTAGCTTTCGCTTAGCTCGCTTGTCCGGGCGGTCGAGTCTCCGGCAGCATGGCTGCACGTGACCGACGGAATCGGCGGCCCCGCCGGCCGGACACCGGCTCAGCGTCCCGCGCTGCGTCGTTGGCTGGCCGGCGGGGCCGTGGCCACCCTCGCCACGCGTAATTCAGGGCCCTTTCGCAGCACCAGCAGGCTGCGGTACCCGCCGACACGACCGTCGGGCCCGCGCCGGTCTTCGGCGCGGGCCCTCGGGGTGAGAAGGTCAGCAGGCTCCTAGGTCAACCCAGACGCCGTACTGACCGGTGGTGCCCGGCTCCTGGTTCTGCGTCCACCACTGGGCACGCCAGCGGTGGCCGTTGTGCGACACCACGTCGTTGGTGTTGTAGACGGCCGCGGGGCTCCACGCCGGGTCGGCGCAGGACGGCGCTGGCGCGACGGTCAGCGGCAGGATCGCCCGGCTGGTCCCGAGCGCCACCGTCAGCTGGCCCGCCAGCGGGTCCGAGTGGACGAACGCGTTCAAGTTGCCGGTGAGAATGAGACCGATCTGGCTGCCTGCGGGGAAGACGTAGTCCTTGGGCTCCAGCAGGACGGTGCCCGTGGCCTGTTGCCCCGGAGTCAGGGGAGTGCCGGTGGTCAGCGACAGGCGGTTCTTGGCATCGAGCGAGCCGCGTGCCACGACGCGGGTGACCGACCCGCCGGTGTAGTGCACGAGCAGAGCCGTGAGCGGGGTGCTCGTGGTGGCCGAGGTGAACGTCACCTCGATCCGGGCGGCGCCGGAGAGCCGGCTCTCCGAAGCGAGGGTCGGCCCGAGATACGCCAGCCGGTAGCTCCGCACGGTGCCGGGGCTCGCCACCATCGTCGACTCCGCCACCGCGCCGGAGCTGGTGAACTGCTGGCTGCCCGCTCCCGCGGTGGTGGTCAGGCTGCCGGCGCCCCCGTTGCCGGCCGGGCCCAGGTACAGCGACGTGTCCGTGGTGCCGGCCGGCGGCCACCCGGTCTCGTTCACCTGGGTGCCGTCCGGTCGCCTGATGGTGGCCTGCGGCTCGTTCATCACACCGTTGGCGATGTCGTACAGCCAGTAGTCCATCCACCGGCCGACCGGGTCCTTGGACTCGCTGTAGAACGGGTCGACGTGCTCTCCGTCGTGCAGGTACACCTTGCGCGGGACGTCATGCGTGACCAACTCGTCCCAGTAACGGCCCCACTGGGTGGTCTTGACGTTGTCGTCACGCTGCCCGTGCACGAGGAACACCGATGCCTGGACCTGATCCACGTCGTTGCGGTAGTTACGTTCCGCGAAGAAGGGGCTGTAGTCCCACTCGGCCAGCGTCTCACCGTCACCGATGGCCTGGTACTGCGCCGTGCAGTTCACCAGGGACTGGTCGTTGCCCCAGCGGGAGGTGAACCCCTCCATGTAGCGGACGCTCCAGCTGCGGTACCCGATGCCCTGGGCCCGGGTGTAGTCGTACCAACTGGAGATGCTGCTGACCGGCACGATCGTCTTGAGCCCGTCGATGCCCGTCTCGGCCACCTGCGTGGCCAGCGTGCCGTCGTACGAGGTCCCGTACATGCCTACGTTGCCGGTGCTCCACGACGCGACCGCAGCGGTGCCGTCGGCGTAGCTGGCGGTTGTACGGCCGTTGAGCCAGTCGACGACAGCGGCCACGCTCCGCCCGTCCGACTCGCCACCGACCGACAGGCAACCGTCGGACGTGCCCGTACCGGCGATCTCCACCTCGAGCACCGCGTAGCCTCGCGGTACGAAGTACTCGTCCAACCAGCCGCTCCAGTGGACGGCCGGGTCACCGATCGGGTCGGTCACCGTGCTGCGGCGGGCCGCCGGGCTCTGGACCGTCCAGTACGGACTTGCCTTGACGATCGATGCGACCTGCATGCCGTCGGCCGTCTCCGCCGGCCGGATCAGCTGGACGGTGATGGTGTCGAGCAGGCCGTCACCGTCGCTGTCCATGTCCGAATCGACATGCACGGTCTCGTTTATCGCGTTGGCCAGGGAGAAGACCGGTTGGGTGGCGCCGTCCTCAACAGCGATCTCGGGTGGGGCCGCCGCCGCCTGACCGGGTGCGAAGAGCGCGCCCGTCGAGACTGCCAGTACCGCGGCGAGAACGCCTGCCGACCGCCTTGCTCGTGCGTGTGCAGACAATGATCATCCGTTCGGTCATGTGCCACCCACGCCCTCATCCCCGCGTGGATGGCATTCCTGTCGATTACGGAATGCGCATCCACGCACACCGTGTCAGGGATGCGGTCCGCCGAGAACCCGTTTGTGATCAGTGTCCAATTCGGAGTTTGGGCCTTCCGGCCAACGCACCGGCATGGTTCGCTACGGGAACCGCGGGTGGGTGTTGCCCAAACTTAGTTTTCAGTTAGCTCGCTTGTCCGCCAGCCCGCCGGTCCGGCAGCATCGGTCCTCATGATCGACGCCACCACCGCCGCGGACGAGCCTGGGATGCCTGCGTCCCGTCCTGGTCTGGGCCGCTGGCTCGCCGGTGGGAGCGTCGCCGCGCTCGCCGTACTCCTCGGGGTCACCCTTGCGGTGCGCTCGGGCACCGCGCCCGCCTGTGCCGCGCTCCGCGCCGTCGACGGGCTGCTGGCACCGCCGGCCGCCGGGCCTGAGTACAAGGGCAAGGCGACCTTCTACGACTCGCGTGGGGCCGGCGGGAACTGCTCGTACCCGGCCGCCCCCGCCGACCGGCTCTACGTGGCGCTCGGCCCCACCGAGTACGCCGACGGTGCCGCCTGCGGCGGATACCTGGAGGTGACCGGGCCGAAAGGCACCGTACGGGTGATGGTGATGGACCAGTGCCCCGAGTGCGCACCCGGCCACATCGACCTGTCCCGGGAGGCGTTCGCCCGCATCGCGGACCCGGTGCAGGGCATCGTCGCGGTCAGCTACCGGTTGGTCGTCGATCCGCCGCTGTCCGGTCCGCTCACCTTCCGGATCAAGGAGGGCGCGTCGCAGTGGTGGTTCGCGGTGCTGGTGGCCGGCCACGGCAACCCCCTTCGCTCGGTCGAGGTGCGGCAGGGCGGTTCGGGCCAGTGGCGGGCGGCCGCTCGGGAGAGCTACAACTACTGGCTGATCGACTCCGGCGCCGGGCCCGGTCCGTACCAGATCCGGGTCACCGACACCCGGGGCCACCGGGTCACCGCCACGGGCATCAGGATGGCGCCGGGCACGGTGCAGCGCAGCTCCGTTCGGATGTACGGGGGCAGCTCACGTGGGTCCGTCACGGCCACCAGATCACCGTCGGCGCGTGCGAAGCCGTCCGTCAGCGCGTCGACCCGCGCCTCCGCCCGCCCGACGCCGTCGGCCGAAGTGACGACCGGTGCGACCACGTCGGTCGAGCCGACCGCGGTTGACGCGTTCGCGCCCGCACCGCTCGCCGCGCCCTCGCCCGGCTGCGGCTGACGCTGCGACCGGCCGCCGGCCGCCGGAGCTGTCCGCCGGGGCCGGTCAGCCGCTCGTGCCTTGATCCTGCCGGTCTTCCGTCACGCCGAGCCACATCAGGATCTCGTCGCGGTCGTCGCCGGGGGCGACCCGGATCGCGGCGGGCCAACGGCCGACCTCCCGGTACCCGAGCCGCCGGTAAAAACGGTCGAGCCCGAACCCGTCGCGCACGGTGACGTGCAGCGCCGCCAGCCCGAGGCGGCGAGCCACCCGTTCGGCCTCGCGCATCAGCGCCTCGCCGAAACCACGCCCCTGCGTGTCCGGATGCACCATCACCCGGGTGAGCACCCGCAGGTGCGGCTTCAGGTGGAACCGGGGATCGGTGAAGATCGCCATGGCGACCAGCCGGTCGCCGTCGTAGCCCAGCAGCAACCGGTCCGGCCCATCCGCGATGTCGGCCAGCGTCGGGTCGGCGATGGTGCGGACCTGGTCGGCGGTGACCGGTGCCACGAAGCCGACCGCGCCGCCGGCGTTTGTCACGTCGACCCAGAGCGCGACGATCCGTTCGCGCAGCTCAGCGGTCAGGTCCGGGTCGAGGACGAAGCGCAGACTCACGCCCGTCATCCTGACCCGCAAGTCGTACTCGCCACCCGCGATGGTGACGAGCCTGACAGCGCTGTGATCCCTCTTGTCGGGGGAGCGTCCAGTGGTGCGGGAGGGGGGACTTGAACCCCCACATCCTTTCGGACAATAGGACCTAAACCTATCGCGTCTGCCGATTCCGCCACTCCCGCCGGCCTGAGTGATTCTAGAGCGACACCTGGCCGTGTCGAGCCCGGCCCTCCCTCCGTCACCACCGGCCCGACGCGTGTCGCGCCGACCGGTACGACGATTCAGTCCAGGCCGAGGTCGCGGCGCAGCTTGGCGACGTGGCCGGTGGCCTTGACGTTGTAGAGCGCCCGCTCGATCCGGCCCTCCTCGTCGATGACGAAGGTGGACCGGATCACCCCGGTGACGGTGCGGCCGTACATCTGCTTCTCGCCGTACGCGCCGTAGGCGGTCAGCACGGTCTTGTCGGTGTCGGCGACCAGCGGAAAGGTGATCGCGTCGCGCTCGCGGAACTTCGCCAGCTTCTCCGGCTTGTCCGGTGAGATGCCCACCACCTCGTATCCGGCGGCCTGCAACGAGGCCAACGAGTCGCGGAAGTCGCAGGCCTGCTTGGTGCAGCCGGGAGTCATCGCGGCGGGGTAGGCGTACAGCACGATCTTGCGACCGCGCAGGTCGGTCAGGGCGAGCTGCCCGCCGGTGTCGGTGGGCAGGCTGAACCCGGGCGCCGGGTCACCGGGGGAGAGGCGGGCGGGTGCGGTCATGGCACGACCCTACCGTCGGGTGGCGTCGCTCCGGCCGGCACGGCACGGCAGCGAGGCGTACGGCACTGTTGCCAGGTATTGGCAACAGCATGGTACGGGAAATACGCTCACCCCTGCTGGCGGGCACGGGTCCGCCGGCGCGTGGGAGGTCACGTGGAAACCCTGGCGATGCACATCTCCAACGGCATCATCAACGGCCCGGTCGCCGCGGTCTTCGCGGTGATCGCGCTGGCGGCGATGGCGTACTGCGTGATGCGTGGCCGGCAGGACCTGGACGACCGGCTGGCGCCGATGGCCGGCCTGGTCGCCGCGTTCATCTTCGCCGTGCAGATGCTCAACTTTCCGATCTTCTCCGCCGGGGTCAGCGGCCACCTGCTCGGCGGTGCGCTCGCCGCCATGCTTGTCGGGCCCTGGGTCGGCGCGCTCTGCGTCGCGGTGGTGCTTGTGGTGCAGGCCCTCGTCTTCGGTGACGGCGGCGTGGCCATGCTCGGCCTCAACATCACCAACATGGCCGTGATCGGCATCGCCGTGGCGTACCTGCTGATCGCGCTGCTGCTTCGGCTACTGCCCCGCACCCCGGCCGGGTTGGCGGTCACCGCCTTCGTCTCCGCGCTGGTCAGCGTGGTCGTCGCGGCGATGGGCTTCGTGTTGCAGTACCAGCTCGGCGGCACCACCGATCTCGGCGGCAACCTGGCCGGCCTGGCCGGCACCATGGCCGTGTCCCACCTGTTCATCGGCGTCGGCGAAGGGCTGATCACGGCCACCACCGTGGTCACCGTGGCGAAGGTCCGCCCCGACCTGGTGTACGCGCTGCGCGCCCTGAAACCGGCCGCTCCGGTGACCGTGCCGACCGTCGGAGGTGTCCGGTGAGGAAGTGGGGTTTCATCGTCGGTGGACTCCTCGTCGCCCTGCTGCTGGCCGGTGTGGTCAGCAACTTCGCCTCGTCGCATCCGGACGGGCTGGACTCGTCGCTGCGCGAGGGCTGCACATTCAACGCCGACGACGAGATCACCGGCGGCAGTTGCCCGGCGCAGCAGGAGCAGGAACACGAGATCGGCGGACCGCTTGCCGACTACGGCATCGCGGGTATCGACAACGATTTCCTCTCCACCGGGCTCTCCGGCGTGCTGGGCGTACTGCTGACCTTCGCGGTGGCCGGCGGTGCCTTCTGGCTGGTCCGCCGCCGGCAGCCGGGGGCGGAGCACGCGACCGGGCCGGAGCGCACCGACCCGGCCGCTACGAGCGGCGGGTAGCCGAGGTGGGGGCAGGTCACGCCCACGTGCTGTACCGGGCGGGCGACTCCCCGGTGCACCGGCTACCGCCGGAGGCCAAGATCGCGGCGATGGTGGCGTTCACCATCGCCGTGGTCGCCACCCCCCGCGAGGCGCTCTGGGCCTTCGGCGCGTACGCCCTGCTGGTCGCGGTCGTCGCGGCGCTGGCCCGGGTGAACGCGCGTTGGCTGCTGTTGCGGTCGACAATCGAGCTGCCGTTCGTGCTCTTCGCCTTCGCCCTGCCGTTCCTCGGCGCGGGCGAGCGGGTCGACGTGGCCGGGCTGCACCTGTCGGTCGACGGTCTCTACGGCGCATGGAACATCATCGCCAAGGGCACCCTCGGCGTGTGGGCGTCGCTGCTGCTGGCGGCGACCACCAGCACCCGTGACCTGATCGTGGGGCTGGACCGGCTGCGCTGCCCGCAGATCCTCACCCAGATCGCCACCTTCATGCTGCGCTACCTCGACGTGCTTGTCGGCGAGGCCCGGCGGATGCGTCTGGCCCGGATCTCCCGGGGCGACGACCCGCGCTTCGTGTGGCAGCTGCGTGGCTTCGCCGCCGGCATCGGGGCGCTGTTCCTGCGCGCCTTCGAGCGCGGCGAGCGGGTCTACCTGGCGATGCTGTCGCGCGGCTACTCCGGCCGGATGCCGACGGTGTGGCAGGACACCGCGGCGGCGACGACCGGGCAGTGGCTGATCGCGGCCACCGTACCGGTCCTGGCGGGCACCGTCGCCGCCACCGCCGCCGTCCTGACATGATCGAAGCGTGCAGCCCACTCCGCCCAGCCTGGACGTCCGTGGCGTCCGGTACGCCTATCCCGACGGCCATGTCGCGCTGCACGGCGTCGACCTGACCGTGGCGCGCGGCGAGCGGGTCGCGCTGCTCGGCCCCAACGGAGCCGGCAAGACCACGCTGGTGCTGCACCTCAACGGCATCCTGACGCCCACCGAGGGCCACATCGCGGTCGGTGGGCTGACCGTCGGCCCGGACCGGGCGACGCTGGCGGAGATCCGCCGCCGGGTGGGCATCGTCTTCCAGGATCCCGACGACCAGCTCTTTCTGCCCACCGTGGCCGAGGATGTGGCGTTCGGGCCCGCCAACCTCGGGCTGCGCGGGCCGGAACTGGCCGCCCGGGTGGACGAGGCGCTGGCCGCGGTGGGCATGTCCGAGCACCGCGACCGGACCCCGCACCATCTCTCCTTCGGGCAGCGTCGCAGGGTGGCGGTGGCCACCGTGCTCGCGATGCGGCCGGAGATCCTGGTACTCGACGAGCCGTCGTCAAACCTCGACCCGGCAGCACGGCGGGAGCTGGCCGGCATCCTGCGTACCCTGCCGGTGACCCTGCTGATGGTCACCCACGACCTGCCGTACGCGTTCGAACTCTGCGACCGCTCGGTCATCCTCGATGGCGGGCGGATCGTGGCCGACGGGCCGACAGCCGTCCTACTGGACGACGAGGAACTGCTCGCCCGGCACCGCCTCGAACTGCCCTACCCGTTCCGTCCCACCCCGGGGCGCAGGCCGATCAGCGAGTAGCGGCCGGCGCGTGGCGGGCGGCGGCGTGCAGGCGCAGCAACGCGGCGGCCAGCGCACCGGCGCCGGCCACCAGGACGAGGACGACAAGTGTCCGGGCGACCGTGGGCGGCCACGGCACCGGCAGCACGGCCCGGGCGAACCCCGCGGCGTTCGTCACCCCGGCGAACAGGGCCAGGCAGACGCCGGCCAGCGCCACCACGAAGTCGACGTCGGAGCGGAAGGCCGACGCCTGCCGCCCGGTCCCGGCGGACGTCCGCGCACCCGTCGCGGCGGGTCCACCTCCGCCGCGCACCGTGCGCGCTCCGGCGGCGATGGCACCCAGTCCGGTCAGCAGCGCCCAGACCGGACCGGTAAGCAGGCCCGTCAGCACGCCGCCGAGACCCTGTGACCCGGCGTCCAGGGTCCGCCCGAGGGCGAGCGCGACAGCCGCGATCCCGCCGACGATCAGCAGCCCGCCGAGGGCGACAAGCGCCCGCCGGCCGGGGCCGGAGGCCGCCGGCAGCACCCCGAGCGCACCGACCGCCAGCGCACCGACGGTCGCCACCACCCACCAGGTGTACGCGTCCGGCGGCGGTACCCAGTCCAGGGTGCCGCGGATCTCCAGCGGCCCGTCCGCGTCGCGTAGCGGTACCACCCAGTCGCGTACCCGGTGCTCGCGGTCGGGCGCCGCGCGGACCTGGGCGGGCGGTCCCGGCTCGCGCCACAGGGCCCGCTGGTCGTGCCAACGGGCCGTCGTCCCGCCGTCGACGCGACGCCAGCGCGGCTCGGCAGCCGGGTCGGCGTCGGCCGGCAGGGCGGTGTCGCCGACGATCGTGCGGTTGAGGTAGGTCGCGGGCGAGCGGGAGTTCTCGTAGACGCCGTCGGGTCCGACCCGCAGGTACGGCTCGCCCGAGTAGCCGATCACCTCGACCGGGGTGTCGCCGGTGTTTGTCAGTTCCAGCCGGGCACCCGCCTCGACGACCCGTACCCGCAGGTCCGGGCGGCCGACGTCGGTGACGGCCACCCGGTAGTCCGTGCCGTTCGGCGCATCCGCGCCATGGGCGAGGGCGGGGGCGGCGGTCGCGAGGGTCGCGGTGACCGTGGCGGCGAGCAGCAGCCCGGCCCGGGTGAGCAGGGTCACCGGCCGGCCGCCTCCACCGCTGCGGTGATGTTCTCCGGCGTCCACTCCCGCACCGGCTCCCCGTCGACCAGGATGGTCGGCGTACCGGTGACGTTGGCGCGGCTCGCCTCGGCGGTGACATGCTCCGTCCACGGCTGGTACTTCCCGTCCCGGACGCAACTGCCGAACGCGTCGCGGTCCAGCCCCACCTCGACCCCGATGTCGATCAACTCGTCGTTGCTGAGCCCGGCACCGCCCTCCGGTGGCTGCCGTTCGAACAGCGCCTTGCTGAACTCGGTGAACCTGCCACCTTCGGCGGCGCAGCCGGACGCGGCCGAGGACCGGGTCGAGTACTCGGTGCTGGAGTAACGGTTGAGGTAGGCCACCGGGTGGTACACCACCCGCACCTTGCCGTCGGCGACCAACTGCTCGATGGTGGCACCGCTGGTCTGCTCGAACTGCTTGCAGGCCGGGCAGAGGTAGTCCTCGTAGATGTCGACGGTCACCGGCCCGGATCCGACCACGACGCCGGTGCCCGCGTCGTTGGCGCCCGGCGGCGCGGTGAACTCGTCGGACTCCTGACTGGACCAGACGCTCCAGCCGATCAGGCCGGCGATGACCAGCACCAGCACCGCGCCCAGGGAGATCCACAGGGTCCGTTTGCGGCGCCGCTCCCGAGCCAACTGCTCCCGGACCACCCGGGCCGCGTCCTTGCGCCCCTTGCGACTACTCATTGTCGTCCTCCACCGGTTCGCCCGTCAGCGCGCCGTCGGCGGAGACGGCGGTACGGGGCCAGATCAGCAGGAACCCGGCCAACGCCAGGAAGCCGATGTCCCGGAGGATCTCCGGGAGATAGCTGGGGCTCTCCCCGGCCGGCAGTTCGCCGCCCACCCCGAAACAGCCGCAGTCGATGGCCAGCCCGCGCGACCAGGCCGAGACGATGCCCGCGATGAAGACCAGCAGCAGGGCCGCGGAGACTCCGGCGGCCAGCCTGGTGGCCAGCCCGAGCAGCAGCAACAGGCCCAACGCCAGCTCGACGAAGGGCAGCGCCGCGCCGACCACCATCGCCACGTCGTACGGCAGCACCTGGTAGGCGTTCACCGCACGACCGGAGGCAGCCAGGTCGCCGACCTTCGACCAGCCAGCCCACAGCCACACGACGGCCAGGCCGAGCCGGACGGCGAGACCGAGCCAGGGGCGCCAGGTGCGCAGTTTGGTGTTCATCCGGCCAACGCCTCGCCGACCGCGTCGACCAGTTCGGCCCGGGCCCGCGCCACCCGGGAGCGGATGGTGCCGACCGGCACCCCCTCCACCGCGGCGGCCTCGGCGTACGACAGGCCGAGCAACTGGGTCAGCACGAAGGCCCCGCGCCGTTCGGCGGCCAGCCGGCGGACCAGGTCCGTCGCGCCGAGCTGGCCGGCCGGGTCGGGGTGCGGCACGTCGGTGTGCGCGTGGGCGGTGAGACGTTGATCGAGTCGCCGCCGCCGCACCACGGTGCGCAGGTGGTCGGCGCAGGTCCGCCGGGCGATGCCGAGCAACCAGGTGCGCGCGCTGGACCGGCCGGCGAAGGCGGGCAGCGCGCGGAAGGCCCGCAGGTAGGTCTCCTGGGTGAGATCGTCGGCGCTGTCCGGATCGATGAGCGCCGCGGCGAACCGCCACACCTCGGCCTGGGTGGCGCGGACGAACGCGGCCTGGGCGACCGGGTCGCCGTCCCGGGCGGCGAGCGCCCACCGGGTGGTCGGGTCGACGGTCGGGTCCGGCTCCCCGTGCGGCGACATCCGGGCAGGTCGCCGGGGTCGGCCGGCGGCGCGGTCCGTGCCGACGGTACCGGTGTCGGCGGTGGTGGGGGTGTCGCGCGGGGCGGGGATCACGACAATTTAGGTTACGCGGCGCAACGGCGAGCAGCAGAGTCCTTCGGCCCTTCCATGGGGTGCGCCACTCCGGGAACTTTTCCGGCGTCGTGACCGACTATCCGCCTATGACGTCCGGTCCGGTTCCCGCGCGCCCGCGCCCGCGCCCGATCACGGAAAATCGGGATCAATCGATAAATGTGGCTCGCCTGGGACGGGTGTCGTCGGCGACCATGGGCGGCATGACTGCCGCCCATCGCCGCCGGTTCGCCCGGCTGGCCGCGACCGCCGGCCTGTTGGTCGCCGTCGTGGCGCTGCTGCTCGTCCCCGCCAGCCCGGCCAGCGCCCACGCCGTGCTGTCCAGCAGCAGCCCGGCCGCCTCGGCCGTGGTACCCGCCGCGCCGGCCGAGGTGGTGCTCACCTTCAGCGAGACGGTACGCAAAGTGCCGGACCGGATCCGGGTGATCGCGCCGGACGGGTCCCGGGCGGACCAGGGCGAGCCCACCTTCGCCGGCAGTGTGGTCAACATCCCCGTCGACACCGGTCGCGGAAACGGCACCTACCTGGTCACCTACCGGGTCATCTCCGCGGACAGCCACCCGGTCTCCGGCGCGTTCACCTACTCGGTGGGCGCGCCCTCCGAGCCGCCGGTGGACAGCGGCGACGACGGCCGGGCCGACCCGGTGGTCGGCAACGCGGTCAAGGTCGCCAAGTTCGTCGGCTACGCCGGACTGCTGCTGGTCATCGGCTCGGCGCTGGTGCTCGCCCTGCTCTGGCCGCGCCGGCTGTCCCGACGCGGGCCGGCCCGGCTGGCCTGGACCGGTCTCGGGCTGGTGGCGCTGGCCACGGTGGCGGCGGTCCTGCTCCAGGTGCCGTACACCAACGGCGGCGGACTGTTCGACATCACCGGTGACGGGCTGAGCCTGGTGCTCGGCAGCGCCTTCGGCGCCGCTCACCTGGTCCGGCTCGGCCTGCTGGCCGCGGTGGCGTTGCTGCTGCGCCCGCTGCTGGCCGGCCCGGTGGGCCGGCCGGACCTGGTGATCCTGGGCGTGCTCGCGGTGGGCGCGCTGCTCACCTGGCCGATGGCCGGGCACCCGGCCGCCTCGCCCGCCCCGGCGGTGTCGGTGCTCGTGGACGCGGTGCACCTGGGTGGTATGGCCGTCTGGCTGGGCGGCCTGGTGATGCTCGCCGTGTTCCTGCTGCCCCGGGCCGACGAGCGGGAACTGGGGGCGATCCTGCCGATCTGGTCACGGTGGGCGGCCCTGGCGGTCTCCGCGTTGCTGCTCGCCGGCACCGTCCAGGCGCTGATCGAGGTGGCCACCCCGGCGGCCCTGGTGAACACCACGTACGGCCGGCTGGTGCTGGCCAAGATCGGGCTCTTCGTCCTGGTGATCGCGGTGGCCGCCTACTCCCGTCACCTGGTACGCACCCGGGTCGCGGCCAGCCGACCGGCCCCGGTACGCCGGGCGATCTGGGCGGAGCTGGCGATCACCGCGATCGTGCTGGGGGTGTCGGCCACCCTGGTCCAGACGACACCCGCCCGCAGCGTGGCCACCGATGTGGCCGCCACCGACAGCGGGTACTTCAGCACCACGGCGACCAGCTCGCTCTACTCCATGCAGATCGAGGTGTCGCCGGCTCGCCGGGGCAACAACTCGGTGCACCTGTACGCGTACACGCTGGACAACCAGCCCCTGCCGGTCGTCGAGTGGCAGGTCACGGTCGCCCTGCCGGCGGCCGGGATCGAGCCGATCCAGGTGCCCCTGCTGCCGCTCACCGACAACCACGCCACCGGCGAGATCAGCCTGCCCGCGGCGGGCGAATGGGAGCTGCGGGTCACCGCCCGTACCACCGAGATCGACCAGGCCACGGTGACCGCCACCGTGCCCATCCGATAGAGAGGTTCCATAGATGCTCCGTCACCGGCGCTTCGCCGCCACCGCCGCCGCTCTGACGCTCGGCGCCGTCGCCACGGCCGTGTTCGGCTTCGTGGCCCCGGCGTCGGCGCATGTCACGGTCAACCCGCGCGAGGCGACCCAGGGCGGGTACGGCCGGCTCGCGTTCCGGGTACCGAACGAGAGCGACGCCGCGTCGACCACCAAGCTGGAGATCTTCCTGCCGGAGAACGCGCCGGTCGGCTCGGTGTCGACCATGCCGGTGCCCGGCTGGACGGTGGCCGTGGAGAAGCGGCAGGTCGACCCGCCGGTGCAGGTGCACGGCAGCGAGATCACCGAGGTGGTCTCGAAGATCACCTGGACGGCCGGCGAGGGAGCCGCAATCGCACCCGGCACCTTCCAGGAGTTTCCGATCTCCATGGGCCCGCTGCCCGAGGTGGACCAGATGATCTTCAAGGCGTTGCAGACCTACTCCGACGGTGCCGTGGTGCGCTGGATCGACGAGCCGCAGCCCGGTGGCGAAGAACCGGCCGCCCCGGCGCCGGTGCTCACCCTCGCCGCCGCCGGCTCCGACACGCCGACGACGGCACCGGCCGACGCGCCCGCGGCGGCACCCGACGACAGCGACGACGAGGACGGCAACGGTCTGGCGGTGGGCCTCGGCGTCGCCGGGCTGCTCGCCGGCCTCGGCGGCCTGGTGCTCGGTGGACTGGCCTTCGCCCGCACCCGGCGCTCCAGCGAAGCGACCCCGGGCGACGAGTCGACGACGACCTCCTGAACCTCACCGCGTCACAGGCCCGCCGGGTGATCTCGGCGGGCCTGCCCGCTTTCGGCGTCCGTGCCGTGGATATCCGCTGATTGGCGGGTCGGCGTAGGTAAGGTCGGCCGGGTGTCTGGCTACAGAGGGGAACAGGGCGCATGCGTTTGGTGTGGACGCTGACCGGAATGCTGCTGCTGACCGTCGGCACCGCCGCGCTGATCGGTGCGGCCGCGCTCGGACTGCTGACCGGCCACGCCGGCCCCGACGGGGCGTTCGCCGCCCGGTTCGAGACCGTGCAGACCCCGGGTCACGCGGTGGTGGTGACCGACCTCGACGCGCTGGTACGGCAGGAGGTGCCGTTCGCCCGGGGCGGGCAGGCCCGGGTGCGGCTGGACGCGCGTACCCCCGACGGGCCGGCCTTCGTCGGGCTGGCACCGGCCGAGGAGGCGCAGCGGTGGCTGGCCGGCGCGCCGCACGCCGCGGTCCTCCGGATGTCGCTGGCCAGGGGGCCGCTGCCGGTCCGGCTGGAGCAGGTGACCCCGGCGGCGGGGACGCCGCCCACCGTCCCGGCCGCACCCGCCGCGCAGACCTTCTGGGTACGCGCCGGCTACGGCACGCTCGAGTGGAACCCCGGCGACCTGGCCGGGCAGCGGCTGAGCCTGGTGCTGATGCGACCCGACGGTGGGGCGGGGGTGACCCTCGACCTGGACGCGGAGCTTCGGGCCGGCTGGATCACCCCGGCCACCTGGGGCTCACTCACCGGCGGCACGTTGCTGGTGATCCTCGCCGCGTTGGTGCTGCTGCGGCCGCTCCGGCCGCGCGAAGTTGTCTTCGTGGTCGAGCCGGACCAGGTGCCGGTGCTCGCCGGACGACTCGGGATCAGCTCGCTCACCGGCCTGGGTGCTCCGCCGCCGCCCGGCCCCCGCAGACTGCCCGAGCGTCAACTCGTCCCAGTCGCCGCCACGGTTCCCGCCACCACGAGCCGCCCCGCGATCGGCCCCGTCCCGCGCCCCGCCACCCTCGCCGAACTCCCCGACCCATACACCCCGCCCCGCCCCCTCCGCCCACCCGCCCCCCCAACCTGACCCACGCGCCCCCGCGCGCCCCGCGCCCCCGCGCGCCCCCGCGCCGATCTTGCACTTATGGTCGCGACGAAAGGGATAAAAGCGGTGTATCGACGACCAAAACTGCAAGATCGGCGAGGAAGGGGTGGGGGTGGCGTGGGTGGCCGTGACTGCAAGATCGGCGAGGAAGGGGTGGGGGTGGGGTGGGTGGCCGTGACTGCGGGATTGGCGGGAGCGGGCGGGCGGCCCTCCGTGCTGCCGACGCGGAGGGCCGCCCTTCACCGGGGGATATCGGTGTCCGTGGGGCTTTGGTAGCCCTGAGACCAGATTACCGATGAATGGGTGCCTCGGGAAGAGTGTCCGACTTTGCGCGCTGTCGCCTCGGCACCTGGGCGCCGGGACGCACCGGCAGGACGACCAGCAGTACGAGGCAGAGCCACACGTACGCGTTGCGGAGCAGGAACTCCCACGGACTGCCGGTGGGCGATGGGGTGATTCCCCAGTCGTAGAAGGACACCACTCCGTACACGATGATCGCGGTGACGGCGACGGCGAGGATCACCAGCCGGCGGCGTCGGCGTGCCCCCGCGACCGTGCGCGGATCGGTGTCCAACGCCGCGTCGGCCAGGATCATCACCGCCGGGATGAACCAGTAGATGTGGTGGGTCCAGGTGATCGGGCTGACCAGCGCCGCCACCAGGCCGGTCAGCGTCAGGCCGGTCAGCGCGTCCCCGGCCTGCGACGCCCGGACCGCCCGCCACAGCCCGTACCCGGTGGCCACCGCGACCAGCAGCACCCAGATCAGCCGGCTCGGCTCCTCCGGGGCGGTGAGCCGGCTCAGCAGTCCGAACAGTGACTGGTTGCCGGTGTAGTCGGTACGGCCGACCCGGTCGGTGGCCCACAGCTCGTGCGTCCAGAACCGCCACGAATCACCGGGCGCGACCGCCGCGGCGAGCAGGGTCGCCCCGGCCGCGGTCGCCACGGCCACCACCGCCGCCCGCCACCGCCGGGTGGCCAACAGGTAGATCACGAAAATGGCCGGGAACAGCTTGAGCGCCGCCGCCAACCCGACGCCCACGCCGGCCCAGCGGCTTTCTCGGGGTACGGCGAACAGCAGGTCGGCCAGGATCAGCAACACCAGCAGCATGTTGATCTGCCCGAAGGTGATCGTCTCCCGGGTGCTCTCCACGCCGAGCACGATCAGCACGCCCACCACGAGGGTGAACAGATGGGGCAGGCGGTGGCGACGGATCACCGGGTCGAGCAGCCACTTCGTGGTGACCACCACGCCGAGCAGGGTCAGCCCGGTGAAGATCGTCACCGTGGCGCCCAGCTTCAACCAGGAGAACGGCAGCAGGACCAGAGCGGCGAAGGGCGGATAGGTGAAGTACAACTCGCCCTGCACCCGGTCCGGTTGTACGTAGTCGTACAGCGGGTTGCCGGCGGCCCACCAGTCCATGGCCGCCATGTAGATCTTCAGGTCGAAGAAGTTGTGGGTGCGTCCCGGCAGGTAGAGGGCCGGGAGCACCGCCGCCAACGCCAACGCTCCCACGACCCGGCGGGCCGTACGGCTGCCCTGGTCGTCCAGGTCGACGCTGGGTGGTGTGGCGGGTTCGGCGGGCACGGGGAAGACCCTAGCGGTCGGTGACCGTGGCGGCGCGCAGCCACGAGAGTTGGGCTGCGCGTAGGCTGTCCCGGTGGCTGATCTTCTCGTCTGGATCGACTGTGAGATGACCGGGCTGGACCTCGGTGGCGACAAACTGATCGAAGTCGCCGCGCTGGTCACCGATCCCGATCTCAACGTGCTCGGTGACGGCGTCGACGTGGTGATCCACGCTGACGACGCCGCGCTGGACGCGATGCCCGAGATCGTCCGGACGATGCACGGCAAGTCGGGGCTGACCGACGAGGTACGCCGTTCCACCGTGACCCTGGCCGAGGCGGAGGAGCGGGTGCTCGACTACGTCTCCCGCCACGTCAAGGACCCGCGTACCGCCCCGCTCTGCGGCAACTCGATCGCTACCGACCGTGGTTTCATCGCCCGGGACATGCCCCGCCTCGACGCCCACCTGCACTATCGCATGATCGACGTGTCCTCGATCAAGGAACTGTGCCGTCGCTGGTACCCCCGCGTGTACTTCGGTCAGCCCCAGAAGGGCCTGGCGCACCGGGCCCTGGCCGACATCCGGGAGAGCATCCGGGAGCTGGAGTACTACCGGCGCACCATCTTCGTGCCCCTGCCCGGTCCCGACGTGGAGAGCGCCAAGGCCATCGCCGGGCAGCTCTGACCTGCCCCGGGCTGCTGCGGCGGCCTGGCGCGGACGCGTCGCACCCCCGGCGGCAACCCGCTGGACGTGGTCGGCCGTGGTGGGGGTATGATTTCACCGCACCCGCCCCGGGCTATCGACCGGGCGCGGCGGCATGGTGGCTGTAGCTCAGTTGGCAGAGCACCGGGTTGTGGTCCCGGTTGTCGTGGGTTCAATTCCCATCAGTCACCCCACCGGTCAGGCCCCCTCCACGGAGGGGGCCTGACCTTTTGGAGTGACCGGCGGCCGGGTCTGCGGCCCGCTGCGGGGAGCAGCCACCCCGGTTTGCGGCATGACGCGGTATGCCCGTCGGCGGAGGCCGCAGTTTGCGGCATGACGCGGCACCGGTGCCGGCGTGGGGTCAGGCGCCAGGGTCCTCGCTCGCCTCGACGTCTGGGTCGGTTTCGTCGTTGGCCGCCGGCTCGTACGGCAGGGCGCTACCCTTGACGTACTCGTCCCAGCTCATGTTCCAGTCGGTCCAGCCGTTGCCGAGCTGGAGCTTGCGCTCGGTGCCCTTGACCACGATCGGGTCACCGACCTTCGTGTTGTTGAACAGCCAGGCGCCGTTGGCCATCGAGACGTTCACGCAGCCGTGCGAGACGTTGGTCGTGCCCTGCTGCCCCTCCGACCAGGGTGCCGCGTGGATGAACTCGCCACCCCAGGTGAGCCGCTGCGCGTAGTCGATCTTCGTCCGGTACCCGTCCTCGGGACCCAGTTCGTCGTACGTGTCGAAGACCGTCTTGCGCAGCTTCTCCATCACCACCATGGTGCCGCTGGAGGACGGGGTGCTCTTCTTGCCCAGGCTCACCGGGATCGTCTTGATCTTCTCGCCGTTCTTGGTGACGGTCATCCGCTTGGTCCGGTTGTCCACCGTCATCAGCAGCTTCGGGCCGATGGCGATGTCGACGGTCAGGTCGGCCCGGCCGTACCAGCCGTCGCCCAACGGCAGCCCGCCGGCCTGGACCCGGTACGACACCTTGCTGCCGGCCTGCCAGAACTCCTTCGGCCGGTACCGGACCTCGGTCGGGCTGACCCAGTGCCAGATGCCCTCCTGGGCCGGCTCCGAGGTCACCGTCATCCGGCGTTGCAGGTCGGCGCGGTACTTCTCCGGGATGTTCCGACCGAATTTCACAATCAGCGGCATGGCCACCCCGACCGTCTGGTCGTCGCCGAGGAAACTGCTGATGCGTACCTGATTCTCCGGCTCCTTCATCACCGTGAAGGCGCTGGTCGCGGTCGCCGGCAGCCCGTCGTCGCCGGTCGCGGTGACGGTGGCGGTGTACGAGGCGCCGTAGGTCAACGCCTTCGACGGCAGCCAACTCCGGCCATCGGCGGCAAGGTCGCCCTCGACCGCCTCGCCCTCGGCGTCGGTCAGCTCGACCGTGACGTCCTCGGCCTGCTCGGCGGCGAAGGCGATCGCCGCCGACGCCGGCACGTCCTTGGCGTCCGCCGCCGGCTCGCTGATGCTCACCGACGCCTTCGCGGCCGGCTGATCGGCTCCGTCCTGCCAGCCCGGCCCCTTGTCGCCACCCTTACCGCCGGTACAGGCGGAGGTAAGTGCCAACGTCACGGCGAGCATGCCCGCGACGAGCACCCCCCGCCTCCGGTTGCGCTGGTCCCGAACTCGCATGGTGTCCTCACAGTCGTGGTCCGCTGCCCGTCCACATCACTGACGCACCAGTTCACGTACCCGTTGCGACAAGTGAACCGAAACACGTGGAAGCGGGATGTCCGGATAGTGACATATTTCGTCCGGTCATACGGCCGGACCGGCGCCACCGTCCGGAACTGGCAGCGCACTGCCCTTGACGAACTCCGACCAGCTCAGGTTCCACGCGGTCCAACCATTGCCGGCCGCCAGCTTGCGCTCGGTGCCGGCGATGGTGATCGGATCTCCGATCTTCGTACGTTGGAAGAGCCAGCGGGCGTTCGCCATCGAGATGTTCACGCAGCCGTGCGACACATTCTGCCGCCCCTGGACATTCTCCGACCAGGGTGCGGCGTGGATGTACTCGCCGCCCCAGGTGAGTCGCTGGGCGAACTCGATGTCGGTGACGTACCGGTTCTCCGGATCCGGGTCGTCCATCGTGTCGAAGACGGTCGCTTCCTTCTTCTCCATCACCACAAGCGTGCCGCTGGACGAGGGGGTCTTCTTCTTGCCCAGGCTGACCGGCAACGTCTTGATCAACCGCCCGTCCTCGTACACCCGCATCTGCTTGTCCGAGTTGGTCACCTTCATCTCGAAGGCCGAGCCGATCTTCGCGGTGGCGTTGCGGTCGACGTTGCCAAACCGGCCGTTGCTCAGCGGAATACCGGCCAGCGCGATGCGCACGGTCAGCTTGGTGCCGGCCTTCCAGTACTCCGGCGCGCGGTAGTACGCCTGCGTGCCGTTGCTCACCCAGTGCCAGGCACCCGGCTGTGGCGGGTCGGTCTGCACGAACATCCGCTTCTGCACCTTGGCCCGGTCCTTCTTCGGGATGCCCGGATGGAACTCCGCCACCACCGGCATCGCCACCCCGTACGTCCGGTCGTCGAACAGGTACAACCCGGAGGTGATCATCGAGCCCGGCTTGGCCATCGTGGTGAACGTGCTGGTGCCCTCGCTGACCGTGCCGTCCGGCCCCTTCGCGGAGACGGTGGCGGTGTAGCGGGTGGACCATTTCAGCGGGGCCGACGGAACCCACGAGGATCCGTCCGTACGCAGCTTGCCCTTTACCGTCTTGCCGTTCTCGGTCTTGAGGGTGACCTGCGACACCTCGCCGCCGTCCGGCAGCTTGGCACCGATCTCCACGGAGACCGGCCGGTTTTTCGCCCCGTCGGCCGGGCTCACCGCCAGTGGCGGACCACTCGACACCTCCGGCGCCCCCGGTGCTCCCGGCGTCTCCGTGCCGGTCGTCGTCCCTGGCGTCTGACCGGGTACGAACTCGGCCGCTGCGCGATCCTCGCCGCAGCCCGACAATGCCAGCGACGCCACCAGTCCCAAGGCGCTCAACAACGCCCCGGCCCGCGCGAACCTGCCCATCCCCACCCCTGTCCTAGCGCACCTGGCGGACATCGTGCCGTATCGCTGCCGCCCGGCATCACCCCGGTCCCACACTTTGCGAGGGGTTTTCGTCAAATGTCCGGAAAGCTCGACCGAAGGGAGGACCCGGGGATCGGATTGGAACCCGGTTCAGGGTGCGTGCTAGTGTTTCCCCCGTTGTCAGCGAGCGCCGCTAGCTCAACTGGCAGAGCAGCGGACTCTTAATCCGCGGGTTCGGGGTTCGAGTCCCTGGCGGCGCACCAACGAGCAAGGCCCTGACCTGGTAGAACTCTGCCGGTCGGGGCCTTTTTCGCGTACGTGGGTGGCGGTGGTCGCTCGGTGGGTGCTCGGGAGCCGTTGGACCGGGCCGGCGTCGGTGGGACGCGGTGCGGTGCCAGCGGACAGACCCATAGATCAACGGGGTGCGTTGCTGCCGGTGCGTCTCGGGCGTGGATGGGGGCTGGTTATGCGTCGGATCGTGCGTAGGTCGGTGCGGGCCATTCTGCTCGACGAGGACGACCGCCTCGTGCTGATCAAGCGGATCAAGTCCGGCCAGGCGCCGTACTGGACGACGCCGGGTGGTGGCGTGGAGTCGACAGATGTCTCCCTGGAGGCTGCGCTTCGTCGGGAGTTGCATGAAGAACTCGGTGCCGAGGCCGACCGGTTCGCCCAGGTGTTCCTGTTCACCGCACCCGCTGGTGAAGGCGTTTCCGTGCAGCACTTCTTCGCCTGTCGGCTACTTGAGCTGCGGGAGGATGCTCGAACCGGGCCGGAGTTCGATGATCCATCGCGTGGTGACTATCAGCTCGATCGAGTGACGATCGACGAGCTGCCGGCGGTGGATCTCAAGCCGGAAGGGCTGGCCGAGTTCATCACCTCCAACAAGGAGGCACTGCTCTCGGTGTAGGCAGCTTGGCCAGAGCATCCTTGCCTGGAGTCGGCGTCGCCCCGCCGCCGCACAACCCCTACGCTGGCGGCATGAGGGAACCCAGTGCGGACCGGACCTACGCCACGCCGGATGACCTCCCGGTCTCGGCTCTGTTGCCTGAGCTGCTGCGGAGTGTTCGTGAGGGGCAGGTCGTCTACCTCAGCGAGCAGGATGAACCGGTCGCCGCTGTCGTGCCGCTGGAGGTAGCGAGGGCGGGCTTGGCGGCACTGGGCCGATCCGACGAGGGGCTGCGGTGACGGTCCTGCCTGGTACCTGTTGATGAATCAGCACCCGGCGGCGCCGGCTGAGTCGATCCCCGACGAGATCCGTGTCGATGTGGAGACGCTGTGGCGCTACCACGACATGGGCCACGAGCTGCGGCCGTGTGACGTGGGGATCGGGCTGGGCAGCCATGACCTCGGTGTCGCGGTGATCGCGACGCGCTTGTTCCACGAGGGATTGTTTCCCTGGATCGTGTTCACCGGGGCGAACGCGCCGACGACGGTGGAGCGGTTCCCTCGCGGCGAGGCTGTGCACTACCGCGAGTACGCGATGGAGCAGGGCGTGCCGGCGGATTCGATTCTCGTGGAGCCACGGGCGACGAACACCGCCCAGAACCTGGAGTACACCCGGCAGCTCCTGGCCGAACGGGGAATCCCGGTGCGGTCAGTGTTGATCATGTCGCGGCCGTACCAGCAGCGTCGGGCGTACGCCACGTGCAAGCTGATGTGGCCGGAGGTCGACGTGGTCTGCGCGTCGAACCCGTTGGCACTCGACGACTACGTGCGCAACATCGGTCACCCGCGGCGGGTGGTGGAGATGCTGGTCGGTGACACCCAGCGGATCGAGGTGTACGCCGAGCGCGGGTTCGCGATCCCACAGGAGGTGCCGGACGAGGTCCGGGCCGCCTTCGAGCGACTGATGGCGGCCGGTTACACGAGCCGGCTGGTCTGACGACGGCTACCAGCGTGGTCCACCCGACCGGACGCCCATCCGTTCGCTGAGTTCGACGGCCAGACGGGGCGGCCGGGGGCGGATGAGGATGTCCCGGACGAGGTCGCGGGAGAGCCGGTGGTAGCGCACCTGGTCTCGGCCGATGACCTCCGCGTCCAACAGCGCGCCGAGGGCGTCGTCGATGCGGTTCCAGCGCGCCAGCGCTCGCGCGGTCTCGATGGCGTGGCGGACCTGCCGCTCGATGGGCAGGGCACCGGTATCGAGTGGGGTACCTATGGCGATGGCGCGTTGCACGTCGCCGAGTTCCATCGCCACGGTCGTCTTGTGGATCGACACGTTGGTGGGGCCGAAGGCGGTCCACACGTGGTTGTCGTCGGCGCCGAGTCGGGTCGCTGCGGCGTCGGCTTCGGCGATGTGGATGTCTGCGGAGGCGCGGTCGTCGTCGCGGGCGGCGGCGAGGGCGCAGACGAGGTGCAGGCTGCCGTAGACCGACAGCAACTGCGGTGTGGGCTTGGTCAGCCGCGATTCGAGGAACTGCGCTGCGATGGCGGCGAGGCCTCGGGCCTGCGCGTATTCACCGATCGCAATCAGAGAGTGCGCGGCGGAGCGGCTGAGCGAGCCGATGACGACGTGGTCGTGGCTGGCGTTGGCGGCGGCCAGCCCTCGACTGGCCGCGGTCCATGCGAGATCACCTTCGCCGAGCTTGGTGAGGAATAGCGCGGCGAGCTGGTGGGCATAGGCGGTCATCGCGTGTGCACGCTGGCCGTCGTCTCCGTCGTAGGCCTCGGTGGCGGTCAGGCAGTCGTGGATGAGGTACGGAAGCCGGCGAGCGAGGGTGCCGTATCGCGAATGCTGATAGGCGGTCCAGATCTCGGCCACGTCATTCTCGATCTCACGCATGGCAGGCGCATCGACAGCAGCCGGACTGGCCAGAGCTGGCGCGAGGTGCCGGTAGTCGTGAAGCGCGGCGCGCAACGCGGGAATGGTTTCACGCCCTGAGTCGTCGGACCACTCGAACAAGCTCGGTGCGCCGATCAGGTCCCCAAGAGAGACATCGAGGGCCTTGGCGATTGCGCGAATGACCGAGAGTCGGTCCAGGTCGGCGCGGTTCGTCTCGACCTTGCGTAGCCACTCCTGGGTCTTGCCGACCAGTCCGGCCAGCACCTCCTGGGAAAGCCCTCGCCGCCGCCGGTAGAAGGCGACGCGCTGGCCGATGGTCATGTCGTCCGTCATTCCTCGCACACCATCACCCTGCCCGCTGATGTCCGCCTGACCCGGTACGAATTTTCCCGGTCCCTTCGACAGGTCGCCCCTACGTTCAGTGCACCCCAGGTCACCGTCGCATGTCGATGCCTAGGCCTGGATCGCCTGACAGAGAGCTGCGGATGGAGGGATCGATGACCGGCTTACCCAAGTGCGGCTCGAATCGCCGGCTCGGACTGTCCTGGAGCGCACCGTATCGGAGTCTTCCTCGCCTGCGTACCGCCATCGGGGCTGCGTGGGTGGGTGATCGGCGGTCTGCCCGAGGCCGCCGTGCGGCGGCGGTGGGCTCGCCCTTCCCCCGGCGAGCCCACCGCTCACCGTCTCGAACGGAAGTGCTGGCATGACGGTGTACGTCTCGCGTCATGCGAAAGCCGACCACCTCTGGCGACAGACGTTGATCGCCGAGGGCCCTGCGCCACAAACGACTCGCCCGGCTGATCCGCCGCTGCTCACCCATGCCTGGCGTCAACTGTTCGAGCGGCAGGTCCGGGAAGCCGGCCGCCGATGACCGGCGACCGAGGCCAGAGCCGGGCCCGAGCGAATGCAGCGCTGTTCCGGCAGGAACATCTGCCAATGCGGCCATTGTGGCTTTGCCGGCGGTGCGGTCAGCCGTGGCCGTGCGGCGCGGCGAAGCTCGCCCTCGCGGCCGAGTACCGGGACAGCCCGGTGAGCCTGTTTCTCTACCTGGCCAGCTGCCTGCACGACGCGATCGATGACCTGCACCGGCTCAATCCCAGTGAGGCGGGTGGTACCGCCTCACTGTTTGACCGGTTCCTCGGGTGGCCCGCCCGCACCCACGGCTACCGAGCCAACACCGCCACGGCGATCGGGAACGAGGAGACATCGTGAACGGCATCGGCCTCATCAGCGTCAATCGTCAGCCGGCGATCGCCAGCAGGTTCCACACACTGGTCGTGCAGCCCACCAGCTTCTGCAACCTCGACTGCACCTACTGGTATCTGCCCGACCGCAGATCCATCCGCCTGATGAGCGATGCCGTCGCGCAAGCCTGCGCCGAATCGATCGCCCAGCAGAACAGCAGTCATCCGGTCAGCGTCGTGTGGCACGGCGGCGAGCCGACTGCTACCCCCACCGAGACTTTTCAGCGGCTGCTGACTCCGTTTGAGGATCTGCGGCGCGACGGCCGGGTGCGTCACGGGATCCAGACCAACGGCACCCTCATCAACCAGCGGTGGTGCGACCTGCTCGCCATCCACGACTTCGAGATCGGGATCAGCATCGACGGTCCACGCACGCTGAACGGCAACCGGCTCGACCGGGGCGGCAGGGCAACGACCGCCCGGACGATGCGTGGCATTCAGACGCTCGCCGACAACGGCCTGACGTACTCAGTGATCTGCGTCGTTACTCCCGAGACCATCGACCATGCCGACGACCTCGTCGAGTTCTTCGCCGGTCTGCCGGGCTGTGAGTCGGTGGGCTTCAACATCGAGGAGCAGGAAGGGGCCGACCGCCCTCCAGTCTCCGAGGAAGCCGCCTACCGGTTCTGGCACCAGATCGTGCGGTACCGGCTTGCCGGCAGTCCGCTCCGGATCCGCGACGTGGACCGCCTGGCCGACTACCTCGCCACCACCCGCGCCGGGCTTGTCGACCACGTCCCGTACGAGCCGATCCCCACCGTCTCCCACGACGGCCAGGTGGTTCTGCTGTCACCGGAACTGCTCGGCATCAAAGACCCGCGTTACGCGGACTTCATCGCCGGCAACGTGCTCCACGAGCCGATCGGCGACATGCTCGCCCATGCCAGCGAGCTGCGATACGTCACCGAGTTCGTGACCGCGCTCAACGAATGCGCCGACCGCTGCGACTTCTACGACTTCTGCCGGGTGCGCAGGCCGGCAATCGCTACTTCGAACACGGCACCTTCACCCCGCGGGAGACCGCCTACTGCCGCACGACCCGGCAAGCCCTGATCCGCGCTGCTGCGGATCACCTCACCCCTCAAGGAGGACCGTCATGACCCACGCCCTCACCGCGCTTCTCGACGCCCCGCCGGACCGCCTCGCCCTGCTCGGAGTCGACCCGACCCGCGCGGTAGCGTCGATCGACGCGGCGAAGTTCGACAACCGTCCCACCTGGGACAACAAGGGGAAGTTCGACAGCCGCCCCGCCTGGGACAACTGGAACAAGAAGAAGTCGTAGCCCGACCGGCGGTGCGACTCGACGCGCAGTGGCGTGCCCACCCCGCGCCCGAACAGGTTGAGGAGACATGCGGACGACCACCGTGGGCGACGTGACCCTTCTCCTGCCCGACCTCGATCCGGAGGACCTCGACCAGGTCAGCGATCTGTCCGACGATGACGTCCGCGACGGCCTCGTCGATGGGGTCTCATGGCGTGGTGAGCAGTTTGCGGAGCAGAGCATCCGAGGTTGCCGGATCACCGGCGCGGACCTCGGTGAGGTCAGCTGGGAAGCGGGGGCTCTCTACGGGTGTGAGATCGTCGTGACGGACTTGTCCGGCGCGACCCTCACCGGCATCAGCATCGAGCGGTGCTCGTTCACAGGATCCAGGTTCACCGGCACCCGGTTCACCGACGTCCGCCTCAAAGACGTCCTGTTTGACAGTTGCCGGTTCGACTACGCCACCCTGAATCGCGTCAGCGCTGCCGGTTCGGTGGCCTTCACCAACTGCACCCTTGGCCACGGCAGTTGGTCGTCCTGCCGCCTGTCCGGCGTTGCCCTGCGCTCCTGCGATCTGAGTGACCTGGAGCTGGAATCCTGCCGCCTCGACGGCGCCGATCTGCGGGGCAGCCGGTTGCAACACTTCAGGACACCGTTGGACAACCTTCACGGCGTCGTTCTCGGTGAAGACCAGCTTCCTGACCTCACCCGCTTAGCCGTCGACGCGCTGAGTATCGTCGTCCGCGCCGAGGGTTGACCGAGGCCGAGGCAGATGATCACCTGACCATAGGTCGAGGCCGCCCTTGCCTGGGTGTCCACCTCAAACTCGGCGTCGCCTGACCTGACCTGCGCACCTTCATGGTTCAGCGCGGCCGATTACCTGCTTGCGGTCGCACGTCCGTCCTCGAGGTAGACGCCGCCATGTCCGATGGCGGTGACCGCTGCCGCTACCCGCCGAGCCAACCGAGGAATCAACACCTCGCCGAGGTGTTCCGGCTCGATGAAGTCGTACCGGTCCAGCTCGTCGGGGCACAGGCGGATCGTCGTGACCTGGTCCGCTGTCAGCACGCCGCCATCGAACACGAACATGAGTCCGCCGTCCCACGGTGGGCTGGCCGGCACCCAGTCGACGCACAGCAGCGCTCCTGCGGACACCGACAGGCTCAGTTCCTCCCTGACCTCGCGGACACATGCGTCCGCCGGGGACTCGCCTGGTTCCACTGTCCCGCCGGGGATCTCCCACACGTCCTTGTACGTCGGGTGAACTACCAATACCCGCCTGGCCTCGTCGCGGAGGACGATGCCGGCGGCTGCGCGGACGCGCGTCACGTTGGCGATGTAAAAGAGATCAGGTTCGGTCTGTGTCTCGGCCACGCGACCGACCCTACGGGCCCGCCTCGCGTGTTTCGCCTGGATCGAGCGGGTCCGGTGACCCTGGTTGCCGAGCACTCCAAGCAGGCCGGCCCGGCACTGACGCGAAAGAACGCGGAGCTTGCCCTCTACGGTCCGGCCGGGACGACGCCGAAGGTGGCCGGGGACAACGTCCAGGGATACGACGTGTTGTTCTACGACGCGTCGGGCAAGCTGGTGCTGGGACGCCAGATCAAGACGTTCGCCGGCAAACCCAACCAGTTTCCGAACCGACTCCGCGCCGCAGCGCCCACCATGGAATACGACGGAGAGCTGCTGATCCAGGTAGCGCCCGGTGTCGACGCGGCGGCGGCCGAGGGCATGATGAAAAGCTTCTGGGGCAACCGCTCCGATGCACGGCTAGCCGCCTACCAGAACATGTGGGTGGCGTTCCGGTCTCCGGACGGCAGGCCGCTGGGCTTGTGGATGCCGGGCGCGCGTGGCATGGGCGTGCCGGGCTGAACGGGGGACGACCGATGGGAATTGACGCCACCTTGTTCTGCCTGTGCCGACGGGTCCAGCTTGTCCTCGGCAAGCCGGTGCGTAACTCGTGGGACGACATCATCTACTTCGCCTACGCGCACCCGAGTACGCCGAAGCACAGTCAGTCGGGGCGGATGTCGGGGGCGTTGTGGAAGATCTTCGCGGAGCATGTCGGCCACCAGTTGCAGGTGATCTACGACTCTCAGTTGGAGTACGACGAGATGTGGGAGCCGCCTGGGCCTCCGGTCATGATCGGCGGCGATGAGCCTGGTGACACTGAGTTCGATGACTACCTTGCCGATTGGCCCGAGGATGACTTCGCCGACTACCCGAGTAACGGGTGGGATGTGTCGAAGGTCGGCTACCTTGCCTGTTTCCGTTGTCGGGAACGGCTCTGCCTAGGTCAGGCGGTGCGCGACGCCGACGGTCGGGTGTTGTTCTTCCATCGTGGTGGTCCGGAGGCTCCGGCCAACTCCCGGCAGCCGGTGCTCAACCGGGCGGCCTGGCGGTTCCTGGCCCGCCACTCCACGCATGAGCTGCCGATCGTCGTCGGCCCACCGTACGACCGGGAAACCGACAGTTACGTCGAGATCGGCGGCCAGCGGCCTGACGACGTGCCGTTTGACGACTACCTGGCCAACTGGCCCGGGTAGGCCGGGCGCATTCACCCGGCGTCGCTCCGCATCAACGGACGACGCCACGCCGACAGCCCACCCGAGGCGCGTCACGGTGGTGAGCAGGCCGTATAGCATCATGGCTATACGGCCTTGACCTTTGTGGGACATGCGTGGGGCGTACGTGAGACGTGCGCCTTCTGCGCCCGGAGCGGCGGCGGGATCGCTTGGGGTCCGGCTGCCGAGTCGGGGCGGGGGCTCGGACTTCGACGGGCCGCTTCCCGTCTGACTGCGGGGGCGTCGACCTGGGTTGCGGGCGGCGTGGACGAGGACGAGGAGGGCGGTGGCCTCGGCAGCGTCGGCGAGCAGTTCGGGCAGGACGCTGGTGTACGTGTCCGCGGTCAGCACGATGCTGGCATGGCCGAGTAGCGCTTGGACGGTCTTGAGGTCGGCGCCGGCGGCCAGGGCGAGGCTGGCCGTGCCATGTCGAAGATCGTGAAGGCAGACCGGTGGCAGGCCGGAGACGATGACCAGCCGCCGGAATCGGCGGGTCAGCCAGTCCGGGTGCAGCGGTGAACCGTCCGGTGTGGTGAACACGTAGTCAGAGTTCTGCCACTGGTCGTCGGCCGTGTCTCGCTCTGTCTGTTGCCGGCGGCGGTGCTTGCGCAGGAGGCGGATGGTGGCTCGATCGAGGGCGATGGTGCGACGGCTGGCGGCGGTCTTCGGCGGGCCGACATGCACGGTGCGGCCGTAGGCTATGCGTCGTTGGGCGGTGGTGAGCGTGCTGGCGTCCAGATCCACGTCGCACCAGCGCAATCCGGCCGCTTCGCCACGGCGAAGCCCGCGCAGCGCGATCAACCACCACATTGGATGGAACCGGTCGTCGGCGACGGCGGCGAGAAACGCGGCCAGTTGCTGCGCGGTCCAGACCGCAACGACGGGTCGCTGTCCCTGCTCCCGCCATGCGGTGATCTTATGGTTGGTCCACACCTCGGCGTGCGGACGCCGCGGCCCGGGCAGTTCGACGTGCCGGGCCGGGTTGTCGGAGCGCAGCCTTCGCGGACGGCGGCGTTCAGCGCCGCGCGCAGCGTGGCGCGGATGCGGTGCAAAGTGCCAGGCGTCGGTGGCTGGCCGCGTCCGGTGTCCGAGACGGCGAGCGCGCGGAACATCTCGGCCACCTGACGGCCGCTCAGCTCGTCCAACTGAATCTGGCCGAGGTGGGGACGAGGTACGCGTCTACGTGATGTTGGTAGGATCGCAGTGTGCTGGGCCGGATGCTGGTCCGGCTGGTCAGCCACTACCGCAGCCACCGGGACACCCCACGCCCGGACGCCGCCGGAGCCGAGTGCGGGACTGAGCAGCAGATCACGCGCGGACACCGCCTCGCGGCGGCTGGCATAGCCGCCGCGACGGACCCGCTCCCGCCGCCCCTGCAGCCCGGCGATCGCGCAGTCGAAGTACCAGCTTCCGTGTCCCCGCTCCGCCAACGCCGGGCAGGCGGTACCCATGAGCCGTCGGCTGCGGGCATCGCGACATCCGCAGCGTTTGAACACTCCGCCGTTGTTTCCCATAGCCGACCTCCCAGTGCGCTCTTCGACGGGCTTCCACGGTGGCCCGAGGCTGCCGAGCCATCGACGCCCTTTCGGGGGACACGACCTTGGTAATAGATCGTCGGCTGCACCAGATTCGGGTCGGCCTTGCTCGGGGGAAGCCCGCGAGCAAGGGCTGGTGCCAGGCTTCACCGCGTGGTACGTCACGGTCAGTCCGGCCGTACAGCGGGATCGCCGAGGTCAGAGATGCGGAACCGGACTCGTGATCGGGCAGGCAGTCGACAGATGGGACGACGCCGCAGCTGGAGCCCGCCGACTACTCGGCGTGACAGGTGGACGGCTCGGCGACGGCCGGATCTGTCGAGAAGAGGGTATAGGAAAGACCCGTTCGGCGGAGATCAGGTGCAGATCTGACCACGCCGAAGGTCTCCCGGGATTGTGGAGACCTCTTCGTCGGTGAAATCCCGGCCACCGATGATCTCGCAGAGGTGCTTCTGCCACAATTCAGGGTCGAGGGACATGGGTCCCCCGGTCTTGTCGGGGTCGATGCGGATCACGTGACTCAGGCTCTTCGTCACATGCATGAACGCTCCGTTGCCCTCGTCGGCGGTCGGGTGGCCGAAGTAGTAGGAGTCGGTGAGTCCGCCTTGTTCGATCCCGTACACGCTTAACGTGTTTCGCGTTCCGAGCAGGTATGTACCGTCATTCCCGGCGAATCCTGCCACGAATTGCACCTGTGTGCTCTCGACGATGCTCGGCAGCGGCCCGATTTCCCGTTTCAGCGGATCCAGACGCCACAGCTCGAGGATCGAGCCGCTGAGCAGCAGCGCCATGTATCGGCCGCTGGGGTCGAACTGTGCCGCGATCGTGTCCGGTGGGGTGTGGATCGTTTCGACCACCTGGCCCGACGCGACGTCAACGAGTAAAACGTCTGGGTGTCCGGCGGCGAAGATGGCAACCGCTCCTCGGCGCGGGGATCGACCCGCCGCCACGGCGTCTTTGTCGGCCTCCGGCCGGAACCGTGCTATGTCGAGCTTGTTGATCTCCTCGCCGGTGTTCGCGTCCCAGCGCTGGAGCATCGTGTCGGAGACCGTCACGACAGCATTCTTGTCATCGAAAAAGTACGTGAAGGTGGAGGTTGCTGGGGCGATGGTCATCGGGCCGGGGTCGGCGACACCAGACAGGAGTTCTGACAAAGGTTCATACACCCGTGGTGTATGGGCCTTTATCGTCGTCTGCAGCTCCAGTGTCCCTGCGTCCCGGACTGTCACGAGGTTTCGGCCCTCGCGTTCGAGTAGCCGTGTTCCGGTGGTGTCGAACTGGATGTTGTCACTGCCCTCGAAGTCCCAGTGGGGCTCCAGCCGTTCGGCTACCGCCAACTCGTCGCCGTACGACTCGGGAGCGAGCGACCGGAGCGACAGCCGGCCGTCCCGCAGGACGTTGTAGATCCGGGTACCGTCCTCGGAGATCGTTGACCAGGACGTGCTCTGGTGGTTGTCACCTGACCGCGGAACTTCCACATACGTGGAAGCACCGCCAACCGGTGCGGTTCCGTACAGCGTGCCGTTGTGCTCGAGGAGGGAGTAGCCGGACACGGAGACTCCCGGTCGTGAGATCACCTCGCCTCGTTCGAGGTCGATCAGCTCGGGTTTGAGGTACAGCAAGCGTGCCGTGGCGTCAATCGTCAAGCGCGGTGGGCATCGTGTAGGCGAGTCCGTGACGTAGGGCGTGCCGGCACGTGTTCCGTCGGCAGCACGATAGCGTTCGATCACCGGTCGGCCGCCTTGCACCCGGCAGGTCACCGCCGTGGTGCGGTCGCCGGACATGGTTGCCGCAGCGATGACCGGTGTGACGTCGTGAACCGTACCGGTCTCCATATCGATCGACACGAGATGTGTTTCGCCGCCCGTTTCGCCGTCATCCACGCGCGCGATCAGCCTTCTCGGATTCGCCTCGAACCAGAGGTCCCAGCGCAACTTGTCGACGACGGGGACACGGTGCGTGACCGCGCCACTGCCTCCATGCGCCAGGTCCCAGACGACGACCTGGTCCCACACCCGGGCGGCGACATGACGGCCGTCAGCCGAGATCGTCGGGTCGACGTTGACACTCCATCCCCAGAACTCTTCCATGCTCGTCGGTTTACCGAAGAACTCGAACTCTTCTCGGTCCTCCGGTCGGGTGCGCGGAACGGCGGGATCCGGCAGGCTCCGGACCGGCCCGATCGCCGCTTCCTGGGTGGGGTCGATGTCGAACCAGGCCCCGCTCCCATCCTTGTGGAACACGACCACGCGGCGGCCGTTGGCGGCGAGCCGGGCGTGGCGAACCGGTTCGGTGATCGGGACACGGTGCCTTGTGAGCGGACCGGACAGCACACCGGTGAGCACGTCCGTGGTGTGGTCCGACCACTCGATGACGACGTCACCGTCGCGGCTGTAGTCCCGCTGCGTCCCGTCGGGGATTGCCGAGACGAGGCGATCGGCTTCGCTGAATTCCCAGTACATGCGCATGAGCTGGTTGCGGGACTCGCGGGTCGGCGCAACCTGATACGCGGCGAGTGCTGTCATGACGGACAGCGGCGGGTCGGTGGCTTCCAGGTCCTGTGCCGCCCGTACGAGGGTGTGCGAGTCAGCGATCGCCTTGTTCTCCCGCGCCTGGACGAGCCCGAGCCCGCCCAACGTCGCGAGCACCACCGTGGCGGCCGCGAGGCCGCCGAGGCCGCTGCGGCGCCATCGGCGGGTCCGGATGCGACGGCGTCGGGCCGTGCGTCCGGCCGTCAGGTATCGGCGCTCACGGTCGTGCAGATCTCCGCGGTACGCCTGCTCCCAGACGTCGGCTTCCTCGATCGCCGCGTCGCCAGGCAGTAGTGCGTTGTCATGGCTGTGGGACTCCCAGCGGGATACGTCGCGGGCCAAGCCCGCGCGCCAGAGCAGAAACGCGCGGTCGTCATCGATCCATCGCGCGTACCGGCCCCACTGCCGCATGAGCACCTCGTGTACGACCTCCACGACTTCCTGCCCGACATCGCCATGGATGCTGAGCAGCCGCTCGGTGGCAAGCCGTTGCGCAACCCGCCACTGCGCGGGATCCGTCTCGGACCTCGATACCCTCCGGCGCACCGGAGTAGCGTCGGCATCCGGGATGTCCACGAGCCGGCGCAACAGCCCACGACCATGCGCCTTCTCCTCGTCGTCGAGCCCTGCCCACACCTGCTCGGCTCGTCCCCTGATCGCCCCCGTCACGCCGCCGAGCGAATGGTAGGCGGCGTGCGTCAGCACGAAGGGTGCGTCCGCTAGCCGGGAGTCGTCCCAGCAGCGGTCCCAGAGCCGTTCCATCAGATAGCCGAGCATTGACATCGGTGTGGATACCGATCCCAGATCGCGAAGGATCAGGTCGATCAGCCCGTCTTCGTACTCGACCGGTGCGGCCTGCTCGGACGCGGTGAGCACGGTCCGCAAACCGGTGGCGTCGAGCGGGCTCAGCGTGTAGACGCTGTCGGATCGCGTGAGCTGGGCATAGCGGTGGTCGCTGAGCAACGTTCCCAAGGTGTCGGGCCGCATCGCCAATACGACGCGCGCGGTGGGCAAGAGGTCGGCTGCCGCAACGAGCCTCAGCATCTCCTCGCCAGGTGGGGTTGCCAGGATCTCCTCGACCTGATCGAGGACGACCAGGTGGCGGGCGTCGGGGAGCGCGTCGAGCTCCCGCTGGATCCGCTCGAGCAGGTCGCCCTGGCTGTGGTCCGGCCCGGTCTCGCCGGCCGAGCCTCGGAATAGGGAGATCGCGTATCCCTGTGCGCGGAGCACCGGGACGACCCCGGCGCAGATCAAGGACGACTTCCCGGCCCCCGAGTCGCCGACGATGCTCACCCACCGGTGATCCCGAAGCAGCTCGACGACCGCTGTGGACTCCTCGTCGCGAGCGTGAAACACCGCACCGTCGGACTCGCCGTAGGCTGCGAGCCCGCGAAACGGCGAGCGCGGCCTCGCGAGCGCGGCGAGCTCGGGTCGTCGGGCGAGCCGCGCCACCGCGCTGAGCAGCGCACGCGTCGGTATCAGCGTTCCGGCTGGGTCACCGATCATCCCGAGTGCGCGGCCGGCGGCGTCCCGGACCGCCGCGCCAACGAATCCGTTGCCGAACGGATAGCCGCCCGGTTCAGAGTCGAGCTGGATGCCGCCGGACGTATCGGCGGCCCGAAGCGTCGCCTGCACCCAGGCTCCTGTGTCGATCCCATCCGGGAATCCCAGGACTTCGACGCGCTGACCCCATGTTGGTTGCGCTTCCACAAGCCTGGCCGGGCTCGTGCCGGGGAGGGGTTCAACGAGTTCCAGCAACACGACTCCTGGTTCCGAGCCCGTCACGACGGCGGCCTCGATCCGCTGGCCCGGACCGCCTGGAATGCTCTCCACGCTGACCCGGGACGCCGTCCCGGTCGTGGCCGGCGCCGCCACGGCGAGGGTCTGCGTCACCAGGAAGGCCGGTCCGGAGGTGTGCTCAGCCTCGCCCACAACGCGCAGGAGGTGGGCCGTCTCCCGGGTGGTTGTCTCCTCCGATGCCATCATTTGCCCCCCTGGCCGCAGATGTCCCTGGTGTCCGTCGGGTCTCCCGTCAGGTGAGCCAGCTCGCCGGCGGCGAGGTCCCGATGTCCGACCACCGCACACAGCGTCCGCTGCCACAGGCCAGCATCGAGCGGGACGACCAGCGGCGGGCCATCGGAACGTTGGTAGCTGACGCGGCCGCCGCCGCTCGACACGTCGTGCGGGATCCCGGACGACTCGCCGCCGAACCGGAACGACTCGATCTGGGTTCCTGTGCCGAGGTCGTAGGTCCGGACAGCGTTGTTCGCCGCCAGAAGGATCCGCTGCGCTCCGAGGAAGCGCGCGACGTACTCGTCGTCCTCGCCGACCTGGAACGGTCCTAGGACCAGGTCCAGCGATCCGGATTCCCGGACCTCGATCGTCCCGTCGTGGCTGTGCAGGACGACGTAGTTCCCGGCGGGATCAAACTGCACCGACGTCGTCTGCGGACCGGTCGGCAGCTCAGCCACGATTTCACCGGCAGCGAGATCGACCACCCGCGTCCTCTCGAAGTCCGGGTACGTCACCGCGATCTGCCCCGGCGACGACGTCGGCGCGACACTCGCCAGGGTTCTTCCCGCACCGGCAGGGCGCAACACCGACAGGTCGGACCGGGCGGCCTCGTCACCGGTCTGGGTGTCCCAGTACTGCACGACGTCGTCGGAGACGGTCACCAGATTTCCAGCGGCGTCGAAGAAGTAGGTGAAACCGTCCTTGGGGTAAGCGGCGGTCACGCCGGGGTTCCCGGCCAGGTCGCGGACAGCAGCGCGATCCTTCGGCGTATCGCTCTCCGGCGGAGAGACCGTTTCGACCGTCGCCCGTTTCCGCAGCGTTGCCGTGTCGCGGACGACGACCACGTTCGGTCCCTCCCGGTCCGCAATCAGCTCGCCGCGTGGGTCGACCCGAATACCGTCCCTCGCGCCGATTGCCCACCCGGATTCCCGGACCTCGACCTCGGCGATCACCTGACCGGGAAACTCCTCGGAGCGCAGCTGGAGCCTATGGTCGGCCGACGCGGCACCGGCTCCAGCATGGTCGACGATGCTCAACGTCCGCGTGCCGTCGCCCAGCAGCACCTCGTCGGCGAGTTCCGCCGTGTCACCGCCCGACGTCGCTACCTCGATATAGCCCAGCGGCACCCCGTCCGAAGGCTGCCCGAGCTGGTAGTAACGCCCGCCTCGCTCCGCAAGGACGCCCTCGCCTGGAGCACCCAACCAGCCGGACGGCACGGGTAACCGCGCCACCATTGCACCCTTATCAAGGTCGAGAACAGCACCCCCGGTCACCAGGAGTTGGCCGGAGCTGTCGGTCCCTTGCAGCAGACACACGGTCGAGTCGTCCTTGTAGGGCGTGCCGAAATCGACACCGTCGGCGACGCGGAACCTCGAGAACTCCACCGTGGACGCGCCCTTCCGGCAGCGGATAAGGGTGTTGCCGTCACCGGACAGCAGCCACTCGTCGCCGCCAGGAGCGACGACCCGGCTCCTCCCGGTTCTCAAATCCACCTCGACGAGGTTCTGCCGCAATGACCCAGCTTCCGTCACGATCGGCATGAGGACCGTCGCCGCATCGGGTCCGCCAAGCCAGAGAGCCCACAGGGTGTGGGCAGACGCGGGCGCGTCGTGGGTGATCCGGCCGCTTCGGACGTCCCACCGGACGAACCGGTGCCACACCCGGGCCACGACGTACCGGCCGTCCGCGGAGATCCTCGGCCGCTGGTTCTGCCACCACACGCTGGGGCTGGGCGCGTCGCCCCGGTCTGGGACCCGCTCCCGAGCGTCCTGCAGGTCGTACAACGGCCCGCGCAGGTCGGGCGAGTCGCGACGGACATCGAACCAGATCGCCGCTCCATCCTCGCGGAAGGCCACGACGCGGGTCCCATCCGCCGACACATCGACCAACTGGACCAGCCTCTCGTCCGTCACATGCGCCGACCGGATCGTCCCCGAAAGCACATCGACGTGAACAGTCAAGCGCCCGAACTCGCTGACGACCGCTACCACGTCGCCGTCCGCGCTGTGTGCCATCCACCGCGGGGAGCCGAGCCCCGCCGGCAGCACGCGCGCGTACTGCCGGTATTTGACGTACAGCGCCAGCATCCGGTCGCGCGCCTCGTCCGTCGGCGCCGTCCGCCATGCCGCGACGCCTGCCAGTATCCCGAGTGCTGGATCCGCCCGCTCGATCTCCGCCGCGCTCTCGGCCAAGACTCGCGACGCCGTCAGTCGCTGCTGCCCTGCGGTCGTGACCCGGGACGCGACAAGCACGGTGCCCAGCGCGAGCAGCAGGACCAGCACGGTCGCTATGCCCACGAGCGCCCGGCGCCGCCGTATGCTACGGGTGGCCCGCCGCGTCCGGCCGGCGACCAAGTACTCGCGCTGGACCGCTGTCAAGCTGTCGCCGCGCTCCCGCTCCCAGCGCGCGGCCACATCGAGCTCGGCGTCGCTGGGCAGGAGCTCGGCACGCCTGCCACCATCCTCGGCCCAGCGCTCCGCGTCATAGCGCAGGTTCTCAGACCAAACCAGGAACGACCGGTTCTCGTCAACGAACTCACGAAGGCTCCCCCACACACGGAACAGGGAGTCGTGGGCAAGCTCCACGATCACGTCGCGATCGCCGATCGCCTCCGCCGAGGCGTCAGGTTCGAGCGAACCACCGGAGACCAGCAGCCCTGCCGTCGTCAACCGTCGGGCAAGTTGCCGCTCCGGCTCGGCGAGGTCGGCGGCATTCACGACCCGGCGAGTTGGTTCAGCCGTGTGCGACGAGATGCGCACCAACTTGGCGAGCAGGTGCGGCAGATACTCCTCCGCAAGCCCCACGGGGACCTCGTCGAGCCAATGCCTCGCCGCCCGATCAAGTGCGCCGCCGACACCGCCGGCCCCGTCATAGGCGCGATGGGTCAGACAGCTGCCTGGCGAACCGTCCCACAACGCCGCGAGGGTGTGGCTCAGCAACGGCATGGCTGCCGCACTCGCCTGAGCGTCAGCGACGATCCGGTCGACCAAGCCGTCCTCGTACCGAGGAGCCGGCGCCGATGCGCCCGCTCGCGTCACGACGGCACGCAGTCCCTCTCCGTGGAGCGGGCCGAGCGGGTACAGCCGTCTACCCTGAACGGCGCGCCGCAGAGTCGGATGCGCGAGAGCCTGCCCTAGAAAGTCGTGCCGCAACGTCGACACGACGCGGACGCGTGACGGCAGACCATCGCCGAACAGCGCCCGGGCGAACCCATCTCGCACCTCCGCGGGAAGGTCGAAGAACTCCTCGAGCTGGTCGACGACGACCACCGTCCGGTTCTGCCCCACGCTGTCGGCAAGGCCGCCCACTACAGGCGTTCGGCCATCGACGGGGCGAATCACGACGACGTCGTCACTGGACTCTCGAAGCCATGGCACCACTCCCGCTAGGAGCAGCGACGACTTCCCGGAGCCAGACGGCCCGACGACGGTAACCCACCGCTCCGCGTTCATCCGATCGACCAACGCACGGACGTCCGCGTCTCGACCGAGGAACGCCTCGCGCATCGTCTCCGGGTACGGAACGAGGCCGGGAAACGGCGACGGCTGCCACAACTCGCCACGCAGCACGGGCACCGCAGCGAGCAGGTGTGCCGAGGGAATCGCGTAGGCCGCGCGGACCTCGCCCAGGTCCACCATCGTGATCATGCCGACCACCGCCTGCTGCGCCTCATCCCAAACCGGCCCGCCGCTGAAGCCCCGCTCGACCCGGTAGCCCGGCCCGCTGCCCTGATCTATCTGGAGCCACCCGGACGCGACCACGCCGCGCAGCGTTCCCGCGTGCCAGACTCCCTGCGGTCGCCCCGCTGGAATCCCGAACGCCCAGACCGGCAGGTCACCCTGTACGAACGGCGGGTTCCCCGTGCGCACTGGTCCAGTTCCCCCCACAGGTCTGCGTAGCCGCAGCACGGCGACATCGTCCGAGGCGTGCCGTGGCATCGCGACCGCCGACCAGTGCTCTACCGTGGCCTCCACCACGGCATCCTCGCTGGGGTAGAAGGCGGGCACCAGCTCAACACCTTTTCCGGTGGCGTCCTCACCGCGCGACGTGCCTGTCGCATTGTTGACAACATGGGCGCAGGTGAAGGCCAACGTGTCCGCAACCAGAAAAGCCAGACCAACAGTATGTCCACCGTGATCTCGAACCGAAAGGATCGACCTCCTGAGCGCATTGGCACCGCGTAAGACCTCGGCGACAGCCATCACCGCCTCCATTAATCAGCCCGACAACGTCCGCAGAGCGGTGGATCACCGAAGATGCGTTTCAGGTCCACCTAGGACCTGTCTACTAGAGTCTGCGAAGCAGCCGCCAGCGGTAGAATTTCAGGAGGCAATATGGTCCCGCCCGACCTCATCGAAGTACCCACGGACGGCGGACGGAGTGTCCTTGTCGAGATTCGTCGGCCGGACAGCGACGCCCTGGTGCCCGCCTCCCGGCCCGGGCACATGGTCAAACGTGCCTCTGAGACCCTGGACGCAGTGCTCGCCACCGTACACCCCGTCGTGGGATCTCTCGCGAAATGGGCCCGAGCGAGCGGCCCGGACCAGGTCGAGGTGGAGTTCGGCCTCTCACTCACCGGCGGGTCGTCCGTCATCGTTACCAGTGGCACCGCAGCGGTCAACTTCCTGGTTCGCGTCACCTGGACCGGAGGCCGAGAGAACAAGACGCTCAGTTAGCGGTCGTTGAAGAGGGTGACCTTGAGCCCACATCATCTAGTGCTCCACCGTGGCGAACCGCGTTCCGTCGCGAGGTGGAGCGGGAGGGCCACCATCGGCTCAGGCAGCCGGCGCCGACGCTGTCGTCACGTTCCGGTTGGTGACTCCTGAAGAACGGAACTTAGCCCGGTGGCCGGCGGACATGGCGGCCAGTTCGGCGACGCTGCGGACTGATACCGACATGATCTCCAAGTGTGCCGCATCAGCCCTGACGACAGCACGTTGATTACCGTCGGTCGCAGTCATGATGGCAGGGCAGACCCCGGATGGGTGATCGATGTGCGCCCGGCAGTTTCGGTACGCGATGACATAGCGCGTCATTTTCCGACAGGCGATCGGCTGGCGGACCGGCATGAAAAGCAGAATCCGGTAGAACTCCGTCAGTCGGGGCCTTTTTCGCGTACGCGGGTACGACAGCCCATCCGTCGGAGCTTGATCAACGCAGGGCTGTGATGTTGTCGAGCTGATCGGGGCGAAGGTTCTCCCTGATGATGCCGGGCGGTCGCGCCCGGTCAGGCGCGCACGCGACGACCTCCTCGGGGGTGATCGCGTAGTCGACGCTGAAGTCGTGATCGGCGTGGGGAAGTTCCTCGTCAAAGAGTTGGCTCTGGTGGACGGTGGTGGCTATGACGGTGTCCCTGGTGACCAGCCCGACCTCGGTCAGGAGCGCGATCTCCAGGTCGGAGTAGCCAGCGCCCTTGCCGACTCGTACGCCGTTGCGTCGGCTGATCGCGACGCTGCCGCACACGATCATGTCCACCGGCCGCATGTCGTCGAGGCCGACTGTGGGGGCGATCTCGGGCACGCCTGTGCTCGTGGCGAAAGTCTCGAAGGGGACTGTCAGCATCGCTGGTCTCGTCCTTGTCCTGCCACCGGCTCTGAGCGTTGTCGAAACCGCCGGTCGGCTGCCCCGAAGCGCTTGCCGGTCTGCCTGATCCACGGGCCCGGAGAGGTGACCGGCACCGGCTGAGGGTAGTGGTCGCCGCAGTTGTGTTCCGTGACAGCACCGCTTCCAACAAGCCGGGCAGTCGCGCAGCGGCGGGACTGCCGAGGTGACGCCGAGTTGGCCGTTCAGGACGTTCCCGGCGCCTGAACATCCAGCCCTGTTCGTTGAATCCAGGTCAACGATCCTAGTTCGATCTTGGCTTGATGGATGCTGCCAGCCGCCGAAGACTGCAGGTCATACCGCTTCGACTCCTACAGATGGGAATCCATGCATGAACATCGAAAGCACCGTCGAGCCGGTCGCGCCAGCGGGCGCGGGGCCCCGAACCACAAGTACTCGAACTCGTCCAACGAGCCCGTTGCTGATGGGCTGCGGTATCGCCGCGGGCCCGCTGTTCCTGGCGGCGGGCGTGATCCAGGGCCTGACCCGCGAGGGCTTCGACTTCACCCGCAACGCCATCAGCCAGCTCAGCCTCGGAGATCTGGGCTGGATCCAGGTGATGAGTTTCGTCGTCTGCGGAATGCTGATCATCGCTGGCGCGATCGGCCTGCGGCGGGCGCTGCGGGACGGGCCAGGCGCCACCTGGGCGCCCCCACTGGTCACCGTGTTCGGCGCCTCATTCCTGGTCAGTGCGGTGTTCGCCGCCGACCCCGGTGCCGGCTTTCCCGTCGGCACCTCCGACGGCCCGACCACCTCTCTCAGCACCCACGGCGCCGTCCACATGGCCGGCGGCATGATCGGCTACCTGGCGTTGTGCGCGGCGTTGATCGCGCTCGCGCGTCGTTTCTCCGCCCAGGGCCGGCGTGGCTGGGCGCTGGCTTCTCGCATTGTTCCGGTGGTCGTCGTCGCCGGTTTCGTCGGTTCGGCGGCAAACGTCCTGCTCTTCTTCGTGGGAGCGGCCCTGGGTCTTGTGTGGCTCTCCGCGACGATCGCCAGGCTCGCCACGACCCCCCAGCCACCGCTTCACCAGTCCCGCTGACCGTGTGGATGGCTCGGACGCTGTCATCGCGGGTTTGCTCACCGCAACCGGCATCAAGCAGCGCCTCGTACTGCCGACCTCGCTACAACCCAGGGCCGAGACGGCGATTCCCGCGTCACGTCGGCGATGTACGAGGAGACTCAGGCCCGGTCTGCGTCACGGCTGTAGGTGCTCGGAATCCGCTGGCCTCGGATGGCGATGCGGGGACCAGACGTCGCTGGTGAATGCGGCCTGGAGGGGGCGATCACGGGCGGGTGATCTTGGCTCGGTCGATCTCGCCATCCGCGACTGTGGTGGGTGGCTGGTGGACTGCGAACCGAGGACCTGGAACGCATCGCGAGCTTGACCGACACTGTGACAATAATGATCATGAGTGTGGGTCGAATGTCAGCCTTCGGCCACGTCAACTCGCGTCGTCGCCCCGGAGGTTCTCGTATCAATGGATGTCGCCCTTTCGCTCCTCGTCGGGATCCCGATTGGAGTCTTTCAGTCGATTCTTATGCTCTGGATAGTGTTCCGGGTGTTTTCCCCACGGCTTGCCTGGTCCTCGCCGATGGCTGTGGCGGCGGGTGGAGGTAAGGACGCGGCGGAACTCGCCTGTACGGTGTCCAACGTCGGGCGTCGCGACGCAGTTGACGTAGCCTTTCACGCCGACCTCCGAGTTGACCACGAAAAGACCGTCGACGGGGTGACGCGCTCACTTATCAAGCTTCCCTTGAATTCGTCGTGGATGCCCCGGCTCCGTCGCGGCAGCATGAGGCGCATTCGAATCGAAGACTCTCGTGTGCCTGCCAGTGAGTGGAAGCGCCTCAAGCTTCGGACGGGAATTGAGGCTGAAACACTCATGGACGTCATCCAGGGGTGCCCGACCGCGCACATCCGCCTATACGGGCTGGCTTCGGATCCCTTCAGTGGATCTCGTCAGGTCTTCATTTCACTTGATCTCTACGCTCGTGACTTCGAGCCGGTCGAACCCCCGTTGGACGCCTAACTTGTGCGGCGGAACGAGGTGGTCGTTGCGCGCTGGCGCTCGCCAGAGCACGTGGGTGGCGTTCCGGTCTAACGGCTGGAAAGAAGCTCACCGGTAATCGTTGGACCCATCGCGACACAAGCCAGGGTGAGAGTTGCCGAGGCAATGGGGGTTCGGGTGGGTCCACCGAAGAAAAGGGACGAGGGCTGGTTCACCGGCCTCTACGTCGCCGAGTACGCGAACGTCGTGAGGTATGGCCTGCGCCGACTCCCGGACTCCGACACGTCGGTGGAGCTCGCGCAGGAGGTCTTCGTCGTCGCTTGGCGTCGTCGTGACGAGGTGCCGGACCGCAGCCTGCCCTGGCTGTACGGGGTGGCCCGGCGGCTCCTGGCGAACCACTGGCGGTCGCGGCGCGGCGCCCCCGATGTGCTGCCCATCACTGGTGCCGACCTGGCGCGGGTCGCCAGCTCGTCGGGTGCCGATATCACCGTCGGGGTCGCCGACGTCCGGGCCGCGCTGACCAATCTCAGCGAACTCGATCAGGAAATTCTCCGGCTGATCGGCTGGGAGGAGTTGACGGTGTCCGAGGCGGCGCAGGTTCTCGGCTGCACTCGGGCGACCGCGGCGGTGCGCCTGCATCGCGCCCGCCGCCGCCTCGCCGAAGCGATGTCGGACCGGCCCGCTCAGTCTCGGCGCCGCCCCGTGCTGGCGACCACGCGAGAGGAACTGTGATGTTCGGAGCAGAGCGCACCCGTACCCTCCTCGGCCCGGTGGACCCGGCCCGGACCGCCGCCGTCGCGCCGCCGCCGGTCTCGGCGCAAGAACTGATCAACCGCGCCGGCACCACCGAGATGGACGCCGGGCGTCGTCGCGTACGCCCGACCCGCCGGCTGGTTCTGACGGCGGGGACGCTGGCGGTCGCGGCCGGTGCCGTGGCCGTTCTCCAGCCGTTCGACAGGCCCGCACCGGACGTTCCGGGCGGGCCCGGGATTGCAGCGGGATCGGTGCTCGTGCCGGTCTCGTACCAGTTCGACACGAACCCGCCGGAGGCTGGCCCGCAACTGCGCGCGCTGGCCGCCAAGATCAAGGACGCGGAGTACGACCATCTCGACGGGCGCTACATGTACCACCACACGAAGGTGTGGGGCGATCCGGTGATGACCTCCGCCGACCGCCGTCACCACGTCGCCTTCGCTGGCGAAACAAGGGTCTGGCAGGCCGCCGACGGGACCGGCAGCCAGATCAACAAACAGTTGGAGCCGCAGTACCCCGATCAGGAGTCCCGCGACTACTGGCAACGCAACCTGGCCTCGCTACCCACAGTTGACGCCACGGCGGCTCCGGCCATGATCCCGCTGCCGCCCATGGAGCTGACGCCACCGTCGGCCGACCCGTCGCAGCTGCGCGAACTGCTCAAGGTCGAGTACGGGCCGGGCGCCGCGAGTAAGGAGGTCAGCACTCTCTATTCGCGGTTCGTCGTACCGCGTGCGGCCCGAGCGGAGATCCTGCGGGTCCTCGCCGACGTGCCCGGCTTCCGCTGGCGGGGGCAGGTGACGGATCGCGCCGGTCGGGCCGGGCTCGCCATCACCTTCGACGACCGCGAACACGACGCGCAGTCTCTCCTGATCTTCCATCCGAAGACAGGTGAGCTGCTCGCCCACGAGCGACTGACGTTGTCGCCCGTGCGGATCAGCGCGTACAAGGTGATTCTCGATGCCGCCTGGACTGATCGAATTGGTTGAACGCCGAACTGCGGGGCCGCTCCTTCCGGGAGCGGCCCCGCTGCAATGTCGGATTCCAGAGCTGGGGGATCAGCGGTTCGCTGGCTCGCTGCTCGGGGCTGGCTGGACGCGCTCGAACCGTACCCGGCTCAGCCAGCCCGGTAGGTCGCTGAGCACGTACAGTTCGCCGTGCACGTCGGCGTCGATGGCGGTCGGCTGGATGGGGAAGTTGCCGATGATGGCGGACTCGTAGCCACCCCAGGGCTTCGGGCGTACGGCGAAGGCGAGGGTCGAGCAGTAGTCGCTGGCGACGTAGGTGCCCCAGGCTTCCGGGGTCGCGGACCCTCGGTACACCACGCCGCCGGTGACCGAGCAGCTCTCCGTCATGTAGTGCTCGTACTCGAAGACCGGGTCGGTGTACTTCACGCCCGGCCGGCACTGCTCCGGGTCGAACACCGGGGTGCCCTCGCGGCAGGACCAGCCGAGGTTCGCGCCGCCCTGCCACGGGCGGATGTGGTTGATCTCCTCGACCAGGCCCTGGCCGACGTCGCCGATCCAGAGTGAGTTGTCGAGCTTGTCGACGGAGAACCGCCACGGGTTGCGCAGCCCGTAGAGCCAGATCTCGGGGCGTGCGTCGCGGTTGCGGACGAAGGGGTTGTCGGGGGGTACGCAGTAGGGCTTCGCCCCGCAGCTGCGGTTGACGTCGATCCGCACGATTTTGCCGAGCAGGGTGCCGAGGTCCTGGCCGGCCTTGTACGGGTCGTTCGCGTGGCCGCCGTCGCCGAGGGACCAGTAGAGGTAGCCGTCGCGGCCGAACGCCACCTGTCCGCCGTTGTGGTTGTTGTACTCGGCGTGCTCCTGGGTGAGCAGCACCTGTAGCCGCTCAGGAGCGGTGATCGGCAGTCGTGCCAGGGTCAGGGCGCCGTCCGGGAGGCTGGTGTAGGCCACGTAGAGCATCCCGCTCCGCGTGAAGTTCGGCGCGGGGGTGATGCCGAGGAGGCCGCGCTCGTTGCCCGACGTGTCGACCAGGGCGGTCAGGTCGAGCACCGGCTCGGCGGCCAAGCCGGTGTCGGGGTGGTAGGAGCGGACGGTGCCGTTCTTCTCCGCGATCAGCATCCGGCCGTCCGGCAGCCCGGTCAGCGCGATCGGGCGCTGAAGCCCGAAAGCCACCTGTTCGGCTACCACGGTAAGTTCGGTGAGGGGCACTTTGCCGGGGCGGGGTGCGCCGGCCGTGGCGGTGCCGGCGGCCGACGCCGACAGGAGCGCGGACAGGACCAGGGCGAGCAGGCCGGCCAGTACGGGTACTGGGCGCCAACGCGGTCGCGACATGTTCTCAGCTCCTTAAGCAGGTGGTGGGAGTGCGCAGGCTGGGAGCGTGCCCAACACTACATCAACTCTTATCAATGCATTACATGAGACGTGGCATCGGCGGCCGGTGGAGTGGTCTTCGTACGATGACCGCCATGGATGTTGCGATCGTGACGAACGCGGTCGTGGCCGCGGTCTCGGTGATCACCGTCGGGGTCTCGGTGTTCTTCGCGCTCCGGCAACTGCGGCTGTCGCAGAGTGCGAACCACACCCTGGTCGCGATCGAGCTGCTCACCCGGGACCGGATGAGCGACGCCTTCCTGGACAGCCAGCAGTTCGTGCTCACCGAGCTGAGGGCGAGGTGCTCGCCGGAGCTGCGGGTCAGCGATCTGCCGCCCGACGCCCGTAAGCATGTGAACCGGATCGCGTTGTACTACAACGGCCTGGGTCAGATGTTGGCCTTCAACGTCGTCGACCCGGCGCTGCTGATCGGCACGGGTGGCTTCCGCGCCCGGGAGGCGTGGAGTGTCCTGGAGCCGTACATCCTCGCCGAGCGGGCGGCCCGCGGGGAGTCGTACCTGGCGAACTTCGAGCATCTCGCCGTGCTCGCCACCGAGACGCCGTGGTCGATGGCGGTGCGCAAGCTGGGCCTACGCCGATTCGACAGCTACCCCGCCGACCTGGGCCTGGCGACCGGAGCGGGTAACGCGGATGGGAAGGCACCGGCCGCTGAGCCGGCCAGTGAGCGTGGCGTCAGTTCTGCGGGCTCCGTTTGACAGCCTCCGCGCCTACTGACCGAACGCGGGTCAGGTAGGTCGGGGTCGGCCCGCCGCCGGGCATCAACGGCCGATCGCTGGCCGCCGCCTGCTCGTCCAAGACATGCGTCGGAGTGACTGATGTTCACGTGCACATTGCGCGCCATGGTGGTGACCCCAACCGGCGCGTCACACCGCTCTGGATCATCAAGCTGTGATTCACATCGATCTAAAGCACTCTGGTCGAGCTGGCCGGCCGGTGCGGTACCACTCGTCGTACCTGCTATTTTTCCGGTCGTCGGGATGAACTCCTTGAGTGCCCCGTAACTTTGTGGCAATCTCACTGCCATCGATGCGTAGCGTTGTGTCGTCTCTTGTGGTCTGCCCCTTGAGCACGTGAGTCGCCGGGCGATGTTAGCGCTAACCCGTCGAAGTGACGCGACTCTGGAAGGTGCTGAGACACATGAAGAATCTCGTACATCCGAGCGGTTCTCCGCGACGAAGGTGGTCCACCACGGCGACGATGCGTGCGCTGGCGGTCGGGTTGCTGGTGGCCGGTATGGCGCTGGTGCCCGCCGGTCCCGCCAGCGCGGGCACCACGTTGGGCACCGCGGCGGCGGAGAAGGGCCGCTACTTCGGCGCAGCCGTCGGTACGTACAAGTTCAACGACAACACGTACATGACGGTGCTGAACCGCGAGTTCAACAGCCTGGTCGCCGAGAACGAGATGAAGTGGGACGCGACCGAGCCGCAGCGGGGCGTGTTCAACTTCAGCGCCGGTGACCGCATCGTCGACCATGCCCGGTCGCGGGGCATGAAGGTGCGGGGGCACACGCTGTTGTGGCACGCCCAGCAGCCCGGCTGGGCGCAGGGTCTGTCCGGCGGTGACCTGCGCAACGCCGCGATCAACCACGTGACCCAGGTGGCCAGCCACTTCCGGGGGCAGATCTACTCCTGGGACGTGGTGAACGAGGCGTTCGCCGACGGCGGCAGTGGCGCGCGGCGGGACTCGAACCTGCAACGCACCGGCAACGACTGGATCGAGGCCGCGTTCCGCGCCGCCCGGGCGGCCGACCCGGGCGCCAAGCTCTGCTACAACGACTACAACACCGACGGCATCAACGCGAAGTCGACAGGCATCTACAACATGGTGCGCGACTTCAAGCAACGCGGCGTGCCGATCGACTGCGTCGGCTTCCAGTCCCACCTGGGCACCACGATCGCCGGTGACTACCAGGCCAACCTGCAACGCTTCGCCGACCTCGGCGTCGACGTGGAGATCACCGAGCTGGACGTCACCCAGGGCGGTAACCAGGCCAACATCTACGCCACAGTCACCCGCGCCTGCCTGGCGATCTCGCGCTGCACCGGCATCACCGTGTGGGGCGTACGGGACTGTGACTCCTGGCGCGGCGGCGACAACGCCCTGCTCTTCGACTGCGCCGGCAACAAGAAGCCCGCGTACACGGCGGTCCTCGACACCCTCAACGGCGGCAGCACCCCGAACCCGACCGGCAACAGGTTCCGCAACGACGCATCCGGACGGTGCCTGGACGTCAACGGTGCGAGTTCGGCAAACGGCGCACAGATGATCATCTGGGACTGCCACAACAACGCCAACCAGCAGTTCACCCAGAACGGGCGGGCGTTGCAGGTGATGGGCAAGTGCCTGGACGTGCCGAGCAACGCCGCCGCCGGCACCCGGGTGCAGATCTACGACTGCCACGGTGGGGCGAACCAGCAGTGGGTGATCAACAGCAACGCCACGATCAGCAACGCGCAGACCGGGTTGTGCCTGGACGTCAACGGCGCCGCCACCGCCAACGGCTCCGCGGTGATCGTGTGGGGCTGCCACGGCGGCGCCAACCAACGCTGGACCCGGGCCTGAGCTGATGAGCGCGACAGTCGGCACCGCACAGAAGGGAACGACTATGGACCTGTCCCGCTCACGTCGCCACCTGAGCCGGATATTCACCTGCGCCCTGGCCGCTCTCCTGGCGGTGCCGACTGCCGTGCTCGGTAATGCCTCACCGGCCGCCGCCGACACCAGCCAGTTCCGCGGTGTCAACTGGGCGAGGTTGGGAGACAACTTCCACGGCGGACCGCTGGTCCTGCACGGTCTGAGCAGCTCCGACAGCTACGCGACGGTGGTGGCCAAGGCCAACGCGATCTACACCGGCTTCCAGAACAACCTGGACGCCAACACCGTACGGTTGCCGATCAACACCTACACCGTCGGTACGAACTGGTGGAATGCGTACACCGGCGCGATCGACGCCGCCACCGCGAAGGGCCTCAAGGTCGTCCTCTCCTACTGGGACGACGGCGTGGCCGCCAGCGGCGGCCGGATCGTCAACACCACCGCCTTCAACAACATGTGGAACACCGTGGTCGCCAGGTACGGCAGCAACGACCTGGTGTACTTCGAGCCGATGAACGAGCCCGGCGGGCACAGCGCGGCAGACTGGGCCAACGTGGTGAACAACTGGCTCACCGCCCGTCCCTCGATCCCCCGCCACCGGGTCTTCGTCAGTGGTGCCGGCCTGAACACCGACATCAAGTCGATGTGCGCCGACCGTCGGCTCGACGGGACGATCGTGTCGCTGCACCACTACACCTTCTTCAGCGGCGCGAAGACCTACGACCAGTGGGTGACGTTCCTGCGGGACGCGATCGGCTCCTGCGCCGCCCGTACCGTGATGGACGAGTTCGGTGCGCCGATGGACACCGGGCTCAACTACCACGACGCCACCAGCACCGACAACTTCGTGCGCTACTTCCGCGCCACCACCGAAGTGCTGCGGGAACTGCGCATCGGCTCGATCTACTGGCCGGCCCTGGGCGGCAAGGTCACCGCCGGCCAGGGCGACGACTGGTACGCCATGCAGAAACTGCACGGCACCGGCACCAACCTCACCCTCAGCACCCCCAACGCCAGCGGTCTCGACCGCCTCCGGTACGCGTGGGGACTGACCGGCGGCGGCACTCCGGACCAGGCGAGCCGGCTCCGGAACGTCGGCACCGGGCAGTGCCTGGACATCCCGGGCGCCACCACCGCAAACGTCCAGGTCCAGGTGTACGCCTGCAACGACACCGCCGCCCAGCGGTGGACCGTGACGGCCGGTGGGCAGATCAGCGCACTCGCCGGCCAGCGGTGTCTCGACGCGTACAACCGGGGGACGACGAACGGCACGGTCGTCGGCACGTACGCGTGCAACGGCGGCGACAACCAGCGGTGGACGATCGGCGGCGACGGCACGATCCGCGGCGCGCAGTCCGGCCTCTGCCTGGACGTGAACACCACCACGTCCAAGGTCCAGCTCTGGTCCTGCTGGGGTGGCGACAACCAGAAGTGGCAGGTGGAGAACGCCTGACTCGGCTCACCCACCCGCGCTCGTCAGGGCGGGTCCGTGCTGTCCGTGCCCATTCGGCGGCGCGGTGTGTCAAAGGCTTCCGGGTGGCGGCCCGACTGTCGCTGGCCGGGGCGTAACGCCTCGGCGAGGCACGTCTCGTCGACGGGAGCGGAGGGAGTGGAGATGAGATCCTTTGTCCGTACCGGAAGAGGTCCATTACTTGCGCTAGCGGTGTTCGTCTCCGCCGCGGTGCCAGCCGTGGTCGCAGACCAGGATCCGGCTTCGGCCGCGGTCCAGGAGACGCTCTATGTGGCACCTGGTGGAAACGACGCCAACCCCGGCACGATCGCCGCACCGTTTCGAACCCTGCAGCGCGCGCGGGACGTGGTCCGTACGAAGACCGCGACCATGACCGGTGACATCCAGGTCTACCTTCGCGGTGGCAGCTATCCGGTGAGCAGCACGATCGAGTTCGGGGCGAGCGACTCCGGCACCAACGGCCACCGGGTGATCTACGCCGCGTACCCCGACGAGACGCCGGTGCTTGAGGCCGGTGTGCAGGTGACCGGCTGGACCCAGCACAGCGGCAACATCTGGAAGGCGCCGCTCGACCGGGCCAACAAGCTGCGGGCGCTCTACGTCAACGGCCAGCGGGCCCACATGGCGGCCAAGACCATCACTTCGTCTGGCTGCCACGGCACCTACACCATCACCGCAGGGCAGGCCGACTGGGCGTGGGAGTCAGGCTCGCAGTGTGAAGGCGCGAGATACAACCCGGCCGATTTCCCCGCGATCTCCCGGAATCAGGAAGACATCGAGATCGAAACGGCCACCACCTGGACCACGGCCATCGTCGGAGTTCGGCAGGTGACGACAAGTGGTGACGGTCAGAGTCGTATCGCGCTGTTCCAGCAGCCGGGTGCCGCCATCGCGCAGGGGGCGTTCAACGGCAACGCCCAGATCAACGGTGCCCACAAGGTCATGAACGCCTACGAGTTCCTGGACACGCCGGGGGAGTTCTACTTCGACAAGTCCAGCCGGACGCTCTACTACTACAAGGCCGGCGCCGACAACATGTCCACCGCGTCGGTCTTCGCACCCAACAACGTGACCACAGTGCTGCGGGTCGCCGGCACCTCGACAAGCAACCACGCGCGCAACATCACGTTCGCCGGCCTCACCGTGCGGCACTCCGACTGGAACCTGTTCAACGTCGCCGGCTCGGTGTTCAAGCAGGCCCAGCAGGGCAATCTGGGCGCGCAGGCGTACGCTCGCGGCAATTTCCACGTCTACTACTACCGCAACGTCGACGTCACTCCCGGAATCATCCACATGCAGAACGCCAGCGGAATCCGGTTGGAGCGGAACCGGATCGCGCACACCGGGGCCGACGGAATCAACATGATCAACGACGTGACGAACACGCAGTTGGTCGGCAACTACACAAACGACATCGCCGGGTCGGCGATAAGCGTGGGTCACCCGCAGCACGTCTACGTCGGCGACCACACGTCGAGCAACCGCGAGAAGTACCCGCCCCAGGTCGAGGGACTTCCGAAGAACATCGAGATCCGGAACAACTACATCCACGACAGCTCGGTGCTGTTCAACGGGCACGGCGCGGTCGCGGCGTACTTCGCCGACACCTTGACGGTGCAGCACAACCGCATCGAGAAGGCCCCGTGGGCGGGTATCACGATGGGCTGGGGGTGGTGGAACTTCGACGGCTCCTCAGGATCGATCGCGCCCAACCGGCCCACCACCACGGCGAAGAACAACACCATCAGCCACAACCACATCATCGACACGGTGCAGCGACTCAGCGACACGGCACCCATCTACACGCTGGGCAGCCAGCCGGGGACCGTCATCCACGACAACTACTTCCAGGGCGTTCCGGCTGGCCACAAGTACGGACTCCACCCGGACGAGGGCTCGGCGTTCATCACCTTCCGGGACAACGTCCTGAGCGTGGACAAGAACATCACCTGGATGATCAACTCAGACGACTTCGGCCGCAAGCACGATCTGAGCATCACCCAGACGTACGGCCCGATCAACAAGGTCTCCAACAAGAACCTGCCCAACAGCACCATCCACGACATCCTCGTCTCCTCCGACTACGTCTGGCCGGCGGCGGCCTATGGAATCGCGGTCAACTCCGGGCTCGAAGCCTCGTTCCGGGACATCACCCAGCCGCGCAACCTGCCCATTCAGGACTACGTCCTACCGGCCAGCACGTTCGTCGGCAGCGGCACGTCCTCGATCCCGATCCGCAACGGCGGCGATGCGACCAGGTCGCTGTGGCTGGCTCCCTCCGGCACCACCACCTTCACCGCCGGTCCGACGATGACCAGGGCGGACGGCAACGCCACGTCCATCGCGGTGCCGACGTCGTCGGGTGACTACCGCCTCTACGTCGTCGACGCGCAAGGCAACCGATCGGCTCAGTCGACCTCGATCGTCCGGCGGCAGGGCACCGGTGGTACGTCGGACACGCAGCTCGTCGGCGGCCAGTCCGGCCGTTGCATCGAGGTCTCCGGCGCCACCACCACCAACGGCACTCAGATGCAACTGTGGGACTGCTCCGGCGGCTCGCACCAGCGGTGGACCTACACCGCCAGCAAGCAGTTCACCGTGTACGGCAACAAGTGCCTGGACGCGAATGGTGCCGGCACCACGAACGGCACCACGGTCATCATCTGGGACTGTCACGGCGGTCTCAACCAGCAGTGGAACGTCAACGCCAACGGCACCATCACCAACGTCCAGTCCGGACTGTGTCTCGATGCCAACGGCGCCGCCACCGCCAACGGAACGAAGATCATTCTTTGGTCCTGCAACGGCGGCGCGAACCAGCAATGGAGTCGGCGCAGCTGAGAGCCGCATCCCGGGGGCCAGGCACCGTCGGTGCCTGGCCCCCGGTGAGTTCGCCCGCCCGTGCGCTGACGCACCGCCATGCACGACGGCGGCTTCTCGGGGCTGTCTCGCATCCGGTCTGATCCGACGAGTGGTCCGACATCAGAGAGGGCGCCGCGTGCGGGCGGACTGACGGTGTCGACGAGGCGCGGGTGAGCTGGCACCATGTGCCGATCATGAAGCGGGCCCGGACGGAGAACCTGTTGAACAGCGTGTGGTCGGGGCCGGGTGGGCTCCCGGGGCGATCGGGTCCTCGCCCGGTGGGCAGGATGGCTGTGGCGGTAGGTGCCGCCGTCGTGCTGGCCGTGGCGGCTGGCTGCGCCGACGCGGCGTCGCAAACGTCGGCACCGAGCCCGTCGGCAAGCATGGTGGAGAAGGACCTCCACACGTGGCTGCACGAGGGCGCGAGAAAAGTCGGTCAGGACACCTACTCGACCCGGCTGACCATGACCCGCAGGGACGTCGAGGGAGCTTCGGTCAGTACGAGAGTCGAGATGACGGTGGACCCGGCCAGGCGCCGGAGCGACATGGCTATCCACTTCCCCATTCAGCAACCTGGCCACTTTCAGTGGATCGAGATCAAGACCGTCGACGAAGAGAGTTGGGTGCGGTTCTTCGGCTTCGGGGCGCCTCCCGAGGGGTGGCTACCGGTCGACCTGCCGCGTCTGCTGGGTGCGGGCTCCTCGATCTTCATCGGTATGCAGGCGACGGACGATCTGCAGGAACTGGTGAAGACGTCGGTCGAGCTGCGGCTCGTCACCGAACGAGCCGTTCGTGGTGTCCTCGACCTCCGTCGGCATCCGCACCTGACCGCCGAGCTGCGTGCGGAACTGCCGGCGACCAACACGATGGTGCCCTTCGACGCCACCCTCGACGCGCAGGGCCGGCTCACGAACCTGACGCTGCACTTCGATCAGGTGGAAACGGGCGCCGGTGGGTGGCGGTTTCTCTACCACTCGTTCGGTCGGCGACAGCCGATCGAACCGCCACCCGCCAAGGACGTACTCGATCCGGACGACCTCGACCCGCAACTGCTTGCCGAACTGCGCGACGTCGGCTGGTTGTAGGCGGGCCGCCGCCACCCCCACCGCCGGGACTGCCGCGTCTACGATCGGCCGGTGGCCCGATCCCTTGACCGCATCGCCCTCATCTCCGACGTCCATGGCAACCTGACGGCGCTGGAGGCCGTGCTGGCCGACATCGACGCGCGCGGCATCGAGCGGATCTTCAACCTCGGCGACTACGTCGGCAAGGGGCCGCGCGGTCGCGAGGTGATCGAGGTCTGCCGGGAGCGCTGCGAGGTCAACATTCTCGGTAACTGGGACGACTTCCTCCCCGACCCGGACCGGACCTACGACAACGAGGCGATGGCCTGGTGGCTGGCGCAGCTCGCCGACGGCCAGGGCGACTGGCTGCGCGGCCTGCCGTTCAGCCACGACTTCCTGCTGAGCGGGCGGCGGGTCCGACTCTTCCACGCGTCGGCGACAAGCGTGCACCGTCGGGTCCGGTTCGACCACGACGAGGCCGAGTTCCTCGGCATGTTCGCCAACACCCCGGCCACCGGCGACGGACCGGAGCCCTCGGTCGTCGGTTACGGCGACACCCACGATCCGTTCTACGAGGTCGACCGGGAACGCCGGACCCTGTTCAACACCGGCAGCGTCGGCAACTCGATGGGCGATCCGACCCCGGTCTACGTGATCCTCGAAGGTGTCCTGGGCTCCGAGGTCGACGCGTCCTTCTCGATCCAGTTCGTCCGCGTGCCGTACGACGTCGAGGCCGAGTTGGCCGTGGCGGCCCGGTTGGGCATGCCAGAGTTGGAGGGGTACGTCTCCGAGCTGCGGCGCGGCATCTACCGGGGCGCGATGCACGTTCCGGGCGGACCGAGGTACCACCGGCAGCCGAGACCGCAGCAACCGGCCGCGTGACCGGTCCGGAACCATATGGCGTACGCGCGGCGACGGCGGCCGACGCCGGGTGACCTGGCGACGGCCAGCGACCGAAACCCGTAGCCCTCGGGCACCTGCGCAGTTGCGTCCGGATTACCGCGAGAGCGTCGCGTCGAGCATGTCGATGAGCTGCTCGGCCGCCGCCGCCGTGTCGTAGTCGGGATCGTGGAGTTGCTCGGCGACGATCGCGTCGATGCCGCCACCGACGATGATCGCCGTCGTGCGTGCGTCGATGTCGCCGCTGCCGCCGCGCGCGAGCCGGGCCGCGCTGATGAGCTCGGCCAGGGGCCGCCAACGGGCGGCCGGATCCTGGTCGCCGTCGTCGTGCACCATCGCCTCGATGATCATCCGGGTGTGCCGGGGATGCTCCCGCAGGTGCCCCACCATCGACCTGACGTACGCGGCGGGCCGGCTCGCCGCGTCGGCGGCCTCGACCGCACCGGCCACGTCGCCGACGAGAGCGGCGAGGGCGTGCTCGTGGGCGGCGCGTACCACGGCGTCCTTGGTCGGGAAGTGGTAGAGCACGGCGGCCTTCGTGATTCCGGCGCGTTCGGCGATGGCGGCCAGTGAGGCGCCCGCGTAGCCCCGGTCGGCGACCAGCTCGATGGTGACCTCGATCAGTTGGGCGCGGCGGGCGCGCTCGATCAGGGTCAGTTCGCCCGTCGCGCCCTCTCGTCTCCTTGTCACCCGCCGAATTCTACCGTACGGTCAAAAAATCTACCGATCGGTTAGGAGGGGTGTCGTGGGTGTCTGGTTGAAGAAGGCCGGCAAGCGACTGCGCCCCCGGAGGCGGCGGGTCAAGGTGCTCCTGCTCGGGATCGGGCTCAGTGTTTTGGTGATCATCTTCGTCATGCGTACGCCGGCTCCGATCGGTCACTGGGACAGCGCGGACGGCCAGGACCGGTTCCTCCGGGCCTATGCGGAGGCCTTCGCCGCCCTGCCCGACCCGGCGGAGACCATCGACGTACGCACCGACTTCGGCATCGTCCGCGTCTACCGCTTCGCCGGCACCGGCGCGGAAGGCGGCGCGGAGATTCCGTTGCTGCTGCTGCCCGGGCGTGCCTCGGCCACGCCGGTCTGGGCGGACAACGTGCCGCTGTTGCTGCGGATCAGCGACGTCTACGCCATCGACCTGCTCGGCGAGCCGGGCATGAGCGTGCAGGCCCGCCCGATCGACAGCGACGAGGCGCAGGCCGAGTGGTTGCACCAGACCCTCGATGCGCTCACACCGGACAAGTTCCACCTGGTCGGCCTGTCGATCGGCGGCTGGACCGCGGTCAACCTCGCGCTGCACCGACCGGACCACGTCGCGTCGATGACCGTCATCGACCCGGTGTACGTCTTCGCCGACCTGCCGTTGGGCACCATCGTGCGTTCCATCCCGGCCGCGCTGCCCTGGCTGCCGAGGTCGTGGCGGGACAGCTTCAACTCCTACACCGCCGGTGGTGCATCGGTCGAGGACGAGCCGGTCGCCGACATGATCGAAGCCGGCATGCAGCACTACAAGCTCCGGCTGCCGCAGCCCTCCCGGATCAACGAGGAACGACTCGGTCGAATCGACCTGCCGGCCCTGGCGATCATCGCGGGAGAATCGGTAATGCACGACCCGCAGTCGGCCGCCGAGACCGCGCGACGCAGCCTGCCGCACGGCACCGTCCGGCTGTACCCGGGCGCCTCCCACGCCGTCAACGGAGAGCAGCCCGACCAACTCGCCGCCGACATCGCCGGTTTCATCGCCTCGCAGCCGTGATGGATGATCGCTTAGCTCGTCGTCCGGCTGGACGAGCCGGCGGAGTTGTCAGAAGAGTGTGGTGGGTTCCGTCGGGACCGGTTCGGGCAGCGGCGCCAGCCCGGGTACGCGGGCGCGTACCTCGTCGTGGAAGCGGCGGGCCAGGGGCGGCGCATCGGCGTTGTCCGGCGTGTGGATGAAGACGGTAGGCGACCGGCCCTCGCGCAACCACTCCGCGGTGACGTCCACCCACCGTCGCCAGCCCTCGACGGTGCGCGCCGGGTCGTCGCGACCGAGGTAGCGGATGATCGGTCGGGCGGTGAGCGCGACCGTACGCGGCGGCATCCTCGGCTTCTTCGTCCAGGCGTCCCGCTCGGCGTCGCTTGTCGGCGGGTCGGCGAAGAACGCGGTGGTGTCGAACGGTATCCACTCGGCGTCCGTCTCGGCCAGGGTGGTCTCCAGCAGCCGGGTCGCGCGGCGGTCGGTGAAGAAAACCGGGTCGCGCACCTCCACCGCGGGGTGGTGGGCGGCGGGCAGGCGGCGCAGGAAACGGGCGAGCGTCGGTACGTCGTCCGGGCCGAAGGAGCCGGGCAACTGGACCCAGAGGGCGTACGCCCGGGAGCCGAGTGGCTCGATCGCGTCGAGGAAGGCGCGCATCGGCTGGTCGACGTCGGTGAGGCGGCGCTCGTGGGTGACCACTTTTGGCAGCTTCACCACGAAGCGGAAGTCGGGTTCGGTCTGCTCCGCCCAGGACGCGACCGTCTCGCGGGCCGGCGTGGCGTAGAAGGTGGTGTTGCCCTCGACCGCGTCGCACCAGCCGGCGTAGTGCCGGAGCCGCTCATGCGCCGGCAGTGGATGGGGGAGCAGCCTGCCCTGCCACGACCGATGGGTCCACATCGCACACCCGACGTGCAGTCGCATGGCCACCTGTTCAGCCGGCGTCGGTGCGGTCGACGGTGATTGTGGAAACGCCTACCGTTGCGTCGATGTCGTAGCGGTCGGTCGCGGAGTTCCACTCCGGCGGGGTGAAGGTGGTGCCGCCGGCCACTCCGGAGTGGGTGGTGCCGTCGATGGTGACCGAACCGGCGCCGCCGCCCGCGCGTACCTGCACGGGAGCGTCGCCGGCCAGATGGACGACGACCTGGCTCGCGCCGCCGCCGAGCAGGGTGCGCTGCGTCCCCTCCGGAGCGGGCAGCGTCAGCTCGACCCGGTTCGCGCCGGCGGTGAACTCGACGTCGCCGACCTGCGCGCCGCGCAGGTCGAGGTGCTGTTCCTTGGCGCCACCATTGAGCCGGACGTGCCAGCGGACCGACTCGGCCAGCACCACCTCCACGACCGCCGGGCCGTCCCGGTCGGTGCCGCGCAGGCTGGTCAGCAGGCTTCCGTCGGTGAGGGAGACGGCGGGACGGACGTTGGCGTCGCGGGGCGTCGACACCCGGTACGCGTCGTCGCCGAGGTCGGCGGTGCGCACCTGGACCACGTCGGCACCGTCGAGCAGGACGAAGGTGGCCTCCCGCAGATCGCCGACGGCACCGGTGACGACGTGACCGTTGCGGCCGTCACCCCGGACCGACACCCATGTCCAGGTGGCGACCACCACCACCACGATGACCAGTACGGCCGCACCGATCCACCACCACAACCGTCGTCCGCCGGCTGCCTGAGCGTTCTCCACGTCGCCTCCCGTACATCGATGACCGCACGGGTTACTACCCGCCTGTCACCGACTCTTACGCGTGGGACGCCAGGCGGGCTCACCGCGGGCAGCGCCCGGCGTGCTTGCGGACGCTCAGTGTGCGCCGCGACATCGACTCCGGCCCGGAAGCAACATGGGTTGGAGCCGACATGTCTGAGCGACATGATTATGTCGCTCAGACATGTCGATGCAGAAGCTTATTGACTCAGGCGGTCACTACGGACGGTGGTGACGTCAGGCGCGGGACCACTTCTGGTTGGGGGTGCCGGCGCAGTCCCACAGTTGCAGCCGACCACCGTTGTTCGGGTTGTTGTCGCGTACGTCGACGCAGCGGTTGGCGTTGAGGTTGACCAGGTCACCGGCGGCGTTGAGGGTGAAGCGTTGCGCCGGGTTGCCGTTGCAAGCGACGAGGTTGACCTCGGTGCCGTTGGCCGTGCCGGCCCAGGCCGGGTCCATGCACTTGCCCATCGCGCGGATCGTGCCGTCGGCGGCGAAGGTCCACGCCTGCGCGGCGGTGGTGTTGCAGTCCCAGACCTGTAGCGGCGCGCCGTCGACCGGGTTGGCGCCGGGGATGTCGATGCACCGGCCGCTCTGCTGTCCCCGGATCCGGGTCGTGCCGGTGTTGCCGTCCGGGACGTAGCCGTAGACCCGGACGTAGTCGACGACCATCTGCTGCGGGAACTGGGTGCTGCCGTCGGGGTAGCCGGGCCAGTTACCGCCGACGGCCACGTTCAGGATCATGAAGAAGGGGTGGTCGAAGACCCAGCGGTTGCCACCGAGCCGGCTCGGGTCGACGCGGAAGAACTCCGACCCGTCGAGATACCAGCGGATGATGTTCGGCTCCCAGTCCACCCGGTAGGTGTGGAAGCTGTCGGCCAGCGGCTGCCCAATGGTGCGGCTGCCGGTGATCCCGCCGCCGCCGGAGTAGCCCGGCCCGTGGATGGTGCCGTGCACGGTGTTCGGCTCCCGCCCGACGTTCTCCATGATGTCGATTTCGCCGGAGGCGGGCCAGCCGACGTCGCCGAAGTCCCGGCCGAGCATCCAGAACGCCGGCCAGATGCCCTGCCCTCGGGGGATCTTGATGCGCGCCTCGAACCGGCCGTACGCCTGGCTGAAGGTGGCCGCGGTCAGCAGCCGGGCCGAGGTGTACTCGCACCGGCCGTAGTGGCACTGGTAGTTGGCCGGGTTCTCCCGGCGGGCGGTGATGACGAGGTTGCCCTGGCCGTCGTGCACCGCGTTGCTGGTGCTGTTGGTGTAGTACTGCCGTTCGTTGTTGCCCCAGCCGTGGCCGCCGATGTCGAAGCGCCACTTGGACTGGTCGACCGGGGTGCCGGCCGGCGAGTTGAACTCGTCCTGCCAGGTGATCCCGCCGATCGCGGCGGCGGCCGGTGCGGACTGCACGGGTAGCAGGAGCGCGCTTGTGACGAGGGCCGCGCCCAGGGCGGCGGCTGCCCGCCGGAGGCTGCGGGAGGTGGCGTACACGATGGAATCTCCTCGGGGTGGAGGGACGGATGCGCTGGCGAGGCGGTTGGAGAGCGCTCTCCATATCCGAGTCTGTCGATTTCGACAGAATTAGTCAAGGTTGTTAACAGCTATCGTCCGGCCGGGCTTGAGGTAAGGGTGCGTCAACCGGTGGTTGACGAATGCAGATCGTCAACCTAAGGTTGACGCATGACTGAACCCGTGCAGATGAGCAACCCGGTCCGGCTCGACGACCTGATCCAGACCATCAAGCGGACCCGTACCGACGCCCTCGACCAGCTCAGTGACGCCGTCATGATCGCCGACCACATCGGTGAGGTCGCCGACCACCTGATCGGCCACTTCGTGGACCAGGCCCGCCGCTCCGGGGCGTCCTGGACCGAGATCGGTCGCAGCATGGGGGTGAGCAAGCAGGCCGCCCAGAAGCGTTTCGTGGCCTCGGCGTTGGATCCGCAGGAAGGCTTCCAGCGGTTCACCCCACGCGCCCGCAACGTGGTGATGGCTTCGCAGAACGAGGCGAAGGCCGCCGGTAACGCCGAGATCACCCCGGCGCACCTGGTGCTGGGCCTGCTGGCCGAGCCGGAGGCGCTGGCCGCCAGGGCGTTGGCCGCCGGCGGTGTGTCCGTCGAGGCCGTGCGCGAGGCTGCCACGGCGGCGCTGCCGCCGTCGTCGGAGGAGGTCCCGGACCTGATTCCGTACGACACCGCCGGCAAGAAGGCGCTTGAGCTGACCTTCCGCGAGGCGCTGCGGCTCGGGCACAACTACATCGGCACCGAGCACATCCTGCTGGCCCTGCTGGAGCAGGAGAACGGCGAGGGCGTGCTCACCGGCCTCGGTGTGGACAAGGCCGCCACCGAGGCGAACATCGTGGCGGCCCTGGCCAAACTGCGGACCTTCGAGTAGCCGGTCAGGGCTCGACGGGGAAGCCGTACCGGGCGGCGTGCTCCGGGTCGACCGGATCGATCTGGCGTAGCCCGGCGTCGGCGAGGCGCTTGTTCACCTCGTCGAGTCGCTCGCGCACCAGCCGGGCCTCCTCCTCGGTGACCCGCCCCCGGTGCGGCCGACCCGCGTGCTCGATCGTGCCGTAGTCGACCTTTTCGGCGCTGCGGCGGGTCTTCGGCGGGCGTACCCGCTCGGCGGTCTTCAGCAACTGCGCCATCGGCACATCGGTGGCCATCGCGTCGAACTCGCTCGCGGTCAGCACCACCCGACGCGGCTCACCGTGGCCGTGCCGGTCATGGATCTCGACCACCGCCACGTCCAGTGCCGCGTCGTCGATGCTCTCCACCTCCATCGGGGTGGCGTCCAGTTGCACGGGCCCGGCCACCAGGTCAGGGTGCTCGAGAACGACGATGCGAACCGCCTCGTCGTCGGCACCCAGCACCGTGCCGCTGAAGTCGGAGACGTGGATCGTCTTCTTGCCCATGGATGTGCCAACTCCCGTCGTGACCCGTCGAAGGACCAGCAGACGTTACCCGACAGGTGTGCGAAAGCGCGCGGTGGCTCGCCGCCCTACAGGCTTCCTCGGCGCGCCACCCACTCGGTCGGCTGACCGGTGATCGCGGCGATCCGGTCGTAGTCGGCGTCGTAGTGCAGCACAGTCGCTCCGTGCACCTCTGCGGTCGCCGCGATCACCAGGTCGGGTAGTCGGAAGTTGCGATGCTGGCTGTCCGCGGCGAGCATGCGGTGCACGGCGAGAGCGCGATCCATCGCCTCGGTTGTCACGTCCATCCACCGGTGGCCGCGCAAGGCTTGCCACAGGATCTCGTACCCCTTCGGATGAGGAGCATTGTTGAGGAACTCGAGAGCTGCCATGTGACAGGCCGCCAGTCGTCCCTCGGCCAGCAACGTCTCAAAGCGGCGTCGGACCGCCGGATATCGCCCCTGAAGCACGAACACCGACGTGTCGGCGAGATAGATCGCTCCTGCCATCACGCGGCCTCGGAGTCGCGCGCATCCTCCACGAGTCGACCGAGATCCCGGCCGCCGCCGTAACGCCACGCCTCTGCGGAGTCGGTGAAGTCCATCTCCACCTGATCGAATGCGGAGACGATCTCCCGTGCCTGGCGACGCAGGGCAAAGGCGTGCAAGGCGGCGTTGATGGTCGCCACCTTGGTCTCGGTGCCGAGCACCTCGCGGGCTGCCTCAAGCCACTCGTCGTTCACGTCCACGGTGATGCGTGTCATGCCCACAATCATACGCCAGATAAGCGGATTTCAAGGCACCAAGATTGCGTTGTGGTTGGTGTGTCAGTGGGGGTTCAGGTGGTGCCGAATGGGGCCGGCAGGCAGGCTGTTCAGCTCGCCCCAGGAGAGCGCGCCGGGACGAGTGCGGTGACCCCGGTACGACGCCTGGGCCGGAAAACGGCCGGTGAGCCCGTGGTTGCGCCAGGCGCGCTCGGGGTCCTGCTGATCACGGTCCTGCGGCTGTTTCTGCATGCCCCCACCGTTCCAAAGAAAGTTGTCCATGTATGGAAATGAATATGACGGTCGATCGATCGTTCAGGTTCCCCGGAACGGGCCCACCTACGCCCCGAACTGACCGCGTCGTCGTACGGTGAGCGGCGTCGACGGTGACGGACCGGGAGGTGTTGATGCTCGACCGGCGGCTCCACCTGCACCTGGCGACCTGGCTGGGACAGTGGCCGGCCGGCCCGGGCCTGCACGTGGTCGGGTCCGGGCGGCGTACCCGACCCGCCTGGGACGGTCGGCCGCGCCCGGCCATCGCGGTCCACGCCGGGGCGAGCGGCGTGCTCTCCGTGGCGCCCGACCGGCTCGCGACCGTCCGTGAGCTGGCGCGGCACCCGGACGGTCTGCTGACCGCACTGCCGGCGGCGGTCGGCTATCCGAACTGGGCGGTGCACGACGACGTGTTCCGGTGGAGTGTGGCGCCGGCGGCACTGCCGGACGTCGGTGAGTGGGTGCCGCCCACCACCGCCGGCCTGCCCTCCTGGCTGCGGCTGTTCGACCGGTCGGTGCTCATCGTGCGCGACCGCCGGGGCCGCTACCTGGCCGGCGTCGGGATCAAGCGCCATGACCGGCACGGACACGAGTTGGCGGTGGGCACCGTCCCGGCGGCTCGCGGCCGCGGGCTGGCCCGACGGTTGGTGGCCCAGGCGGCTCGCCGGGTGCTCGACGACGGTGCCGTGCCGACCTATCTGCACGACCGACGCAACGGGGCCTCGGCGCGGGTGGCGGAGGCCGCCGGGTTCCCCGACCGCGGCTGGCGCTCCTACGGCGTCTACCCGAGCTGAACGCCGACCGGCAGGGCGCGGACCGTGGATCCCGGGCCGGATCCACGGTCCGCAGCCTCCCCCCAGGTCCGCGTGAGGCTTCAGTGCCGATCACGCTACGTATCCAGAACCCTCTCGGCAAGCTGCCGCCACCGTCTCATTGCTGTCCAATTGTGGACTTGACCTGGGGAAAAACAGCTCCCCCGCTCGTCTCGGTCAGTGACGCAGGGTGCTAATCAGGCTGACGACCTGTTGCGTCACTGGCCGCAGGACGCGCAGTCGCGACAGCTTCACCAGTCGGTCGACAAGCGGCACCGCGCCGTCGATCAGTTGCCGGGTCCGGGTCTGTCCCGGTGAACGGTCGTAGACCCAGAAGAGCACCACCCCCATGTAGGCGAGCCAGAGCAGCTCGGGCAGTTGGGGGCGCAACTCCGCGTCGACCTTGGCGGTGGAGCCGGTCAGCACGTCGGCGTAGAGGCCGATGGCCGCCTCGCGGGGCCCGGAGGACTCCGCGGAGAAGGGGCTCAGCGGCGAGGTGGGTTCCGCGGCGGTCTTGAAGAAGCTTGCCGCGAACTCGTGTGACGGGGTCAGCACGTCGATGCCCGCGTGCAGCACTCCGCCCAGCCGGGCGGCGAAGTCGGATTCGCGATCGAGCACCGGCTGTGCCGCCGCCCGGTGCTCCTTCTGCGTCCGGGCGTAGAACTCCTGGATCAGGTGTTCCTTCGACTGGAAGTAGTAGTAGGCGTTGCCGACCGCGACGCCGGCCTCCGTCGCGATGGCGCGCATGGTGGTGCGGGCGTAACCACGTTCGCGGAACAACCGCATCGCGGTCTCCAGGATCAGCTGCCGCGTCTGCTCGCCCCGGGCGGTCGCCGCCTCACCCGCAGCGGTCGTCGGCACAGTCTGGTCGGTCATTCCGGTCACCGTATCCCGTCGCACCGTCGATCGGTTCCGGCGACGGTTCGCGGACCCGTTCGCGCACCGCGGACGCGGCGGACACCACCCGCCGGGCCAGTGGCAGCAGGTGGGGGCGGGCGAGGCGCTGGGCCGTCTCCCGGTGGTCGGCCAGCGCCCACAGGCACGCGAACCAGGCGCCGTCGCCCGCGTACACCTCGCCGGTGTCGGCGATCACCGTGAGGTCGCGCAGCGTGGCGTCGTGGTCCAGGCTCGGGAAGCGCAGCCGGGCAGCCGCCGAACCGGCTGGCACGAACTCCAGCGGTACGAGCTGTGGACGCGACGCCAGCCAGCCGCGCGCGGCCCGGCACAGTGGGCAGTGTGCGTCGTAGAGAACGGTGAGGCTGCGGATGCCACCGCCCCCGTGCGCGGTGGCATCCGGCAGTCCCTCCATCCCGCCCCGGCCCGGCGTTGTCATCGGGCCGGCGGCGCGGGCGGGGCCTGCGGGTTGGCCTGGCCAGGCGGGGCCGGCGGAACACCCTGCCCAGGCATGCCCGGCCCGGGCGGCACCGGTGGATAGGCGTGCTGCATCGGGAGCCGACCGACCGGAGCCAGGGGCGGATGGGTGGCGAGCTGGCGCAGCCGGTTCCGCCGGTACCGGCCCAGGGCGAAGACGTTGAAGAAGTGCAGCGCGCCGAGCACGAGCAGCACCAGCCCGATCTTCAACGAGAGTTCCTCCATCGCGACGCTTGTCGAGCCGACGGGCTCGGAGTGCTGCATCGCCACCGTGACGTAGCCGAGGTTGAGCAGGTAGAAGCCGACCACGAGCAGGTTGTTCACCGCCCGTGCGAGGCGTTCGTCGGCGAACACCTCGTCGAGGAAGACCATTCCGTTGCGAGTGAGCGCCCGCGCCACCCAGACGGTCAGACCGATGCTGATCGTCAGGTAGGCCAGGTACATCCAGACCTTGGTGTCCATGTGTCGCCCAATCTTGAACGCGTTCAACTTGATGGACGTCAGCGTACGGCAGAAGTTGAACGCGTTCAAGATGGAGGAGTGGCTCAGCGGGCCAGGCCGAGTACCTCGGCGGCGGCCCGGCCGTTGGCGTGGCTCGCGCCGTACGTGGTGACGAAGGCCCGCACGGCGTCGGGGCGCCAGGTGGCCGGCCAGCCCATCTCCACCACGGCCACCGGATGTGCGGCGGCCAGCGCACTGGCCAGTTCCGGGCCGCCGGCCAGCCGGTGCAGGTGGCGGACGACCAGGACGATCGGCCGGTCGCCGGCGCGTCGGCGCAGATCGGCCGGGTCCGTCTCGGCGGCGACCACCCGGATCTGCTCGGTGGCGTCGAGGTGCGGGCCGAGTCCCCACGGCACCCGGCCCTCGGCGATGGTGGAGTTGGCGTGCAGGTGCACCACGAGCGACCGGTCCAGCCCGGTCAGCACGCCCTCCACCCGCACGGCTCGGCGGGCCGCCGCGTACCCGAGGTCGGTGGGGGTGGCGGTGGTGCGGTCGGTGGTCCGGGTCCAGGCGGCGAGATCCGCAGCGCGGCCGGCGGCCTGTTCGACGCGGGTCCGCTCCAGCCGGCCGTCGCCGAGCGCGGCCACGATCTCGGCGACGACCCGCTCGACCAGGTCGGCGTCGACCTTGGCACCGATGCAGAGCAGGTCGGCACCGGCGGCGAGGGCGCGTACCGCCCCGGGGGCGATGCCTCCGGCGGCCAGGGCCGCGCCCTTCATCTCCAGCGCGTCGGTGACGATGACACCGTCGAAGCCGTACTCGTGGCGCAGCAGGTCCACAAGTACGGCCCGGCTGAACGTGGCGGGTCCGTCCCCGGTCAGCGCGGGTACCCGGATGTGTGCGGTCATCACCGCCTTCGCCCCGGCGGCGACCACCGCGGCGAACGGGGGCAGATCCCGCTGCCGCAGCAGGTCGGGCGCGACGTCCACGGTGGGCAGTTCGTGGTGGGAGTCCGCCACGGTCGCCCCGTGGCCGGGGAAGTGCTTGGCGCAGGCCGCCACCCCGGCGGCCTGGAGCCCGGTGGTCGCGGCGGCGGCGTGTGCGGCGACGCTTTCCGGGTCGGCGCCGAAGGACCGGGTGCCGATGATCGGGTTGTCGTCCGCGGTGTTCACATCGACCGTGGGCGCCAGATCGAGGGTGATGCCCAGGCTGGCCAACTCGGCGCCGATGGCCTGGTAGACCTGGCGGGTGAGCGCCACGTCGCCGATCGCGCCGAGCGCGGCGTTGCCCGGGTACGGGCTACCGGTGGCGTGCGCCAGCCGGGTGACGTCGCCGCCCTCCTCGTCGATGGCGATCAGTACGTCGGGCCGGCCGCTGCGCAGCGCCGCCGTGCTGGCCGACACCTGCACCGCGTCGTGGACGTTGCTGCCGAACAGGGTGTGCCCGGCGAGCCCGGCGGCGACCAGGTCGACGGCCCACTCGGGCGGCACCGGCCCCGGGTACGCGGCCAGCAGGGTGCCCAGCGCCAGCCGGCGCAGTCCTGGATCCAACCCCACGCGTGCTCTCCTCTCGCTGCCGGCTGGCGCGGATCTCGTACCGGGTCGGCGGAGGGTCGCGTTCCCGCGTGGCCGATACGCTACGGCTTACCCGTTCGCCTGTCGGTCTACAGTTACTTAAAAGCTTAAAGGTTAGCAAAGTTTACTAATACTTGAGGACAGATGGCATGAGTGCGACCCGGCTGCCCGGCACCCCACGTCTGTTGCGGGCCCTGAACGACCGCGCGGCGCTGGAACTGCTGCTGGAGCAGGGGCCACTGACCCGGGCCCGGATCGGCGAGCTGACCGGCCTGTCCAAGGTCACCGCCTCGCAACTGGTGGAGCGGCTGGAGGAGCGCGGGCTGGTCACCCGCGTCGGCGAGCAGGCCGGCGGGCGAGGGCCGAACGCCCAGCTCTACGCCGTACGACCCGGCAGCGCTCACGTGGTCGGTGTCGACGTGGGCCCGGAGCGGGTGGTGGCCGCCTGCGCCGACATCACCGGTGCGGTCATCGGCCGGGTCGAGCAGTCCACCCAGGACACCGATGACCCGGTCGGCGTGGTGCACAACGCGGTGGTCCGGGTGGCCGGCAGCGCCGGGGCGCAGCTGTCGAGCGTACGCCGGATCGTGCTCGGCACCCCCGGCCTGGTCGATCCGGGCACCGGCGACATCACCTTCGCGTACAACCTGCCCCGCTGGCATCGTGGTCTGCTCGCTGCGTTGCGGGACGACCTGGACACGCCGGTCGTCTTCGAGAACGACGTCAACCTGGCCGCGGTGGCCGAGGCGCAGTCCGGGGCGGCCCAGGGCCTGGCGGACTTCGTCCTGGTCTGGGTCGGTGCCGGCGTCGGTCTGGCGATCATGTTGGGTGGGCGGCTGCATCACGGCAGCAGTGGTGCGGCCGGTGAGATCGGCTACCTGCCGGTGCCCGGCGCACCCATCCCGCGCGACGTGTCGCGGCGGGCGAAGCCGGCCTTCCAGCAGTTGGCCGGCGCCGACGCGATCCGCGGCCTGGCCCGGGAGCACGGCTACCCGGACGCTGCCGCCGCCGACGCGGTCCGGGCCGCGATCGCCGACGGCACCTCGGGTGGGCCGATGCTCGACGAGGTGGCCCGCCGGCTCGCTCTCGGCGTGGCAAGCACCTGCGTGGTGCTGGATCCGCCGCTCGTGGTGCTCGCCGGGGAGGTGGGGCAGGCCGGCGGGGCGGCCCTGGCCGAGCGGGTGCAGCACGAGGTCGCCGCGATCACCCTGGTGCGCCCCCGGGTGGTGCCCACCGGCCTGACCGAGGAGCCGATCCTGCACGGCGCCCTGCGCACCGCACTGGACGCCGTCCGCGACGAGGTCTTCGACTCCACCATCACCTGACCAAGCCCGCCTTTTCGCCGTTGATCATGAAGTTGTTGGTCCGGGAAGCGCTTGCCTGTGACAACAACTTCATGATCAACTTGGGGGGTTGGGGCGAGCCGGTCAGATCAGGTCGCGGCGGCGGAAGAGGGCGAAGGCGGAGGCGGCGAGGCCGGCGGTGAGCAGCAGGAGCACCGCCAGGGCGGGCTGCCAGGTGAGGGTGTAGCTGCCGTCGCAGTAGCCGTCGGTGACGGTCCGGCAGGCCGTACTGTCCCAGAAGCGGACCTCTCCGGCCAGCCACGCGCCGACGTAGCTGGCGAGCATGAGCTGATCGGGTCGGGCCACCTCGAGGATCTGCAACACGATCCGCCCACCGAGCTCCCACACCACCAGGTACGCGGCCACCGCGCCGAGCGCCGCCGCGGTGTGCCGCCCCATCGTCGCGATGGCGAAGCCGGTCGCCGCCGCGAGCAGCACCAGCGTCAACCCGCGACCCCAGATCGCGCCCAACTCGGCCCAGAAGGCCACGTTTGTCGGCCCGGGATAGCCGGCGACCTGGGCGATGACCCAGAAGGTGACGAGATAGGCGAGGGTGGCGAGCACCGACACCGTGAGCACCGCACCGAGCAGCGTGCCGAGCTTGGCCCCGAGCACGGTCAGCCGGCGTGGTCGCCACAGCAGCAGGTTTACCACTCCGCCGGAGTTCAAGTCGGCACCGATGTACGAGGCGCCGACCAGAAACCCGAAGAGCACCAGGTACGCCACCAGGAAGTAGAGCAGCGGCTCGGCCTGCCGGGTGAAGGTGAACACCCCGGTAAGGAAGTCGGCGGCCACCGGCAACCGGTCCCGCAGCGCCGGATCCAGCTCGGAGCAGTCCGGCGGCAGGTAGAAACTCTCGTCGCCGGGGAGCGATTCGCCCCGCTCCCGGGCCAGGCACCGCTCGTGCTGCAACTCCATGCCGCGCAGGTTGGCGGTGGCCTGCCGCTGCGCCTCGGCCAGCTCGACGGCGGAGGGTTGGTGCGACCCGGCCAGCGTGGTCGCCGCGGTCACCCCGAACGCCAGCATCAGCAGGACGATCATCAGCTGTACGAAGCGGCGGGCACCGAGCCGCTCCACCTCGGCACGGATCAGGTTCATGCGTCCACTCCCCGCATCCCGAGGTCGATCTCCTGGTCGGCGGCCGGACTGCCCGGCGGTGCCGAGCCGTCCACCTGCCGAGGAACAGCGGGGTGGGCGGGGGTGCCGGTCAGCTCCAGGAAGACGCTCTCCAGATCCGGCCGCAGCGGCGTCAGCTCGCGTACCCAGACCCCCTGCTCGCCCAGCGTCCGGCTGACCACGGTCGGATCCGGCACCCCGCTGACCACCAGATGGTCGGCGTGCCCGGTGACGGCCAGCCCGGCAGCCAGCAGCAGCTCCTCGGCCCGGCCCAGGTCGTCGGCGCGGACCAGATGCTCGTTGTGGTCGAAGCCGGCGAGCACCTCCGCCACCGGGCCGGCCGTCACCCGCCGGCCGTGCGAGATGATCGTGACGTGGTCGCAGATCAGCTGGATCTCGGCCAGGATGTGGCTGGAGAGCAGCACCGTCACGCCGTTGGCCGCCAGCGCCCGCACGAGATCCCGCATCTCCCGGATGCCCGCCGGGTCGAGCCCGTTCGCCGGCTCGTCAAGTATCAGCAGCTCGGGTCGCTTGAGCAGCGCCGAGGCCACCGCCAGTCGCTGCTTCATGCCCAGCGAGTAGCCCTTCACCCGCTCGTCGCCCCGGTCGGCCAGCCCGACCTGCTCCAGCACCTCGTCCACTCGGGCGACCGGTACGCCGCCGGCAAGGGCGAGCAGCCGCAGCGTCCGGTACCCGGTGAAGTTGCCGTAGAACTGCGGACTCTCCACGATCGCCCCGACCCGGCCGGCGACCTGCGGCAACTGCTCCGGCGCGTTGGCGCCGAGCACCCGCATCCGTCCGTCGTCGGCGCGTACCAACCCGAGCAACGCACGCAGGGTGGTCGTCTTGCCCGAACCGTTCGGCCCGAGGAAGCCGTGCACCTGACCGGCCTCGACCAGCAGGTCGAAGCCGTCGACCGCGATCCGTCGCCCGCGACGCAGGCTGTGGAAGGTCTTCCGGAGACCTTCGATCTCGATGACCCCACTGGTCATGGGCGATCCTCCGGATGGGGTGAACAACGACACGGCGCCTCACCCTACGGCGGCGACGCCCGCCCGTGGGGGCACCTCGGCGGTGCGTGGTTGGATGGGCTGGTGACTGGTGACCTGATCCCTGGCGCCGCCGGCGCCGCACCCGCCCCCTCGCCCGTGGACGCGGATCTGGTGGTCAGCCTCGACGGCGTCGCCGTACGCCGGTCCGGCACCGCCCTGCTGCACGACGTCGACTGGCGGGTGGAGCTGGACGAACGCTGGGTGGTGCTGGGGCCCAACGGCGCGGGCAAGACCACCCTGCTCAACCTCGCCTCCGGACGACTGCACCCGACCACCGGCACCGCCCACGTGCTGGGCGAGCGGATCGGCCGCACCGACGTGATGGAGTTGCGTACCCGGATCGGCCTGTCCACCGCCGCGCTGGCCGAGCGGTTGCCCGCCCAGGAGCGGGTCGTCGACGTGGTGATGACCGCCGCCTGGTCGGTGGTCGGCCGGTGGCGGGAGAGCTACGACCCGGCCGACGAGGCCCGCGCCCGGGCGTTGCTTGACCAACTTGGCGTCAGCGCGTTGGCCGACCGGGCGTACGGCACGTTGTCGGAGGGGGAGCGCAAGCGGACGCAGATCGCCCGGGCGCTGATGACCGACCCGGAACTGCTGCTGCTCGACGAGCCGGCGGCCGGGCTGGACCTGGGCGGCCGGGAGGACCTGGTCGCCCGCCTCGCCGACCTGGCGCAGGATCCGGACGCTCCGGCGTTGGTCCTGGTCACCCACCACGTCGAGGAGATTCCCCCGGGTTTCACCCACGCGTTGCTGCTGCGCGACGGTGCCGTGAGGGCGCAGGGCCTGCTCCAGGACACCCTCACCGCCGACAACCTCACCAAGACCTTCGGGCTGCCGCTGCTCGTCGAGCGCAACGGCGACCGCTACACCGCCCGCGCCGCCTGAGGCGACGCCCGCGCGAACCGGGAGGTGCCCGTGCGACAGACCCGCGTCGTGGTGGTGGGCAGCGCCAACATGGACCTGGTCGCCACCGCGGAGGCGCTGCCCCGGCCGGGGGAGACCCGGCTCGGCACCGACTTCGTCACCGTGCCCGGCGGCAAGGGAGCCAACCAGGCCATCGCCGCCGCGAGAGCCGGTGCCGCCTGCGTCTTCCTCGGCGCGATCGGCTCGGACGCCTTCGGCGTGACCCTGCGGGCCCGGATCACCGCCGCCGGGGTCGACACCAGCCAGTTGCGCACCACCTACGGCGCATCCGGGGTGGCCCTGGTCATGGTCAACGCCGAGGGCGAGAACGCGATCCTGGTGACGCCGGGGGCGAACACGTCGTTGACCGACCTGACCGAGACCGAACTCGCCACCGTACGCGACGCCGACGTGCTGGTCGCGCAGCTGGAGATCCCGGTGGAGACGGTGACCGAAGCGGCGGTGGCGGCCCAAGCCGCCGGTACCCGGGTGGTGCTCAACGCGGCACCGGCCGTGCCGCTCCCGCCGGAGCTGCTCGCCGCCGTGGACGTGCTGGTCGTCAACGAGAACGAGGCGCAGGCGTACACCGGGCGGGGCCGGGAGGATCCGCACGCACTACTCGACCTGGTGCCCCGGGCGGTGTTGACCCTCGGCGCGGAGGGTGCCTGGTACGGCGACCGGGACGGCACGGCGGTGCACGTGCCGGCGGTCAAGGTGGACACGGTCGACTCGACGGCTGCCGGTGACGCCTTCACCGGTGCGTTCGCGGTGGCCTGGGGCGAGGGACGTGACCTGGTGGACGCGGTGCGCTGGGCCTCGGCCGCCGGTGCCGCCTGCGTACGCCGGCTCGGTGCCAGCGTCTCCCTGCCGCACCGGGTCGAGATCGACCAGCTGTACGTACCCGCGTCCTGACCGGATCAGCGTCGCTCGGTCGGGTCGTGCCGGCCCACCCGCCGGGCACCCGGAACGGCGTCGACGCCGGTCCGGAACGCGCGGCGGTACGCCGACGGTGAGGTCCGCATCGCCCGGGTGAAGTGGTGACGGTAGGTGACCGGGGCGTCGAAGCCGACGGCCGTCGCGATCTGCCCGACCGGCGCGTCGGTGGCCTCCAGCAGCGCCAGGCTGGCCCGGACCCGTTGCTCGACCAGCCACCGGATGGGGCTGGTCCCGGTGGCTCTCGCGAAATGCCGTAGATAGGTGCGGGTCGACATGTGGGCCTGCCGGGCCAACCGGGCCACGGTGAGCGGCTCCGCCAGGTGCGCCAGCGCCCAGTCGATGCTGCTGGCGATCCGGTCGTCGTCCGGGTCCACCGTCACCGGTGCCTCGATGAACTGCGCCTGGCCGCCGTCACGGTGCGGCGGAATGACCAGCCGGCGGGCCACCGCGTTGGCCACGACCGAGCCGTGGTCACGTCGCACGACGTGCACGCACAGGTCGAGGCCGGCGGCACTGCCGGCACTGGTGAGGATGTCGCCGTCGTCGAGGTACAGCACGTCGGCGTCGACCGTGACCCGCGGGTACCGGCGGGCCAGCAGGTCCGCGTACCGCCAGTGGGTGGCGGCCCGCCGACCGTCGAGCAGCCCGGCACCGGCCAGCGCGAAGGCGCCCGAACAGATGGACAGCAGCCGGGCACCGGCTCGGTGCGCCAGGCGTAGGGCCGCGACCAGTTCCGGCGACGGTGTCCCGTGCACGTCGGGCACGCCGGGGACGATGACGGTCGCGGCGGCGGCCAGCACGTCGAGGCCGTACGGGCTGTGCAGGCTGGCACCGCCGAGCAGCGGAACGGGGCCCGGTCGCTCGGCGCAGAGCCGCAGGTCGTACCAGGGCACGTCGAGTTCCGGCCGGGGAAGCCCGAAGACCTCCGTGACGATCCCGGTCTCGAAACCCGACATCCCGGGGTACGCGAGCACGGCCACGCTACGGTCGACCGGATCCATGGCCGGATGTTAGCGGAGTACGGCGTTACCGCCACTGGCCCACCGCTCGGCCGCGGCCGACCATCGAAGACATGACCCGAGCCTTCGCCGTACCGGCTGCCGAACCGTCCACCGCCGTCGCCCATTTCCTGGACCGACTGCGCTTCGAGACCGACGTGGCCGACGTGCACGCCGACCTCAGCGCGGTCGTGCCGGACCTGGTCGTGGTCGATTCGCGCGGCGACGCGGCCTGGGCGCAGGGCCACCTGCCCGGCGCCGTGCACCTGCCCACCGAACTGATCGCCGAGCGGGCCGCCGGGGCGGTGCCGCCCGGCGCGCGCGTGGTCACCTACTGCTGGGGGCCTGGCTGTGACGGCGCCACCCGGGCCGCGTTGGAGTTCGCCCGGCTCGGCTACCCGGTCAAGGAGATGCGCGGCGGCTACGAGTACTGGGTCCGGGAGGGCCTGCCCGTGGTGACCGCCACGGGACTCACCCACCGGCCGGTGGACGACCTGACCGCCCCACGAACCGCCGTCGCCTGCGACTGCTGACCGCCGCCCGTCAAGCGGGGCGCGGACCGACCATCACGGGCCGGGTGGTCAGCCGGCGTCGTCGTTGAGCTTCTCGCCCCGCCTGCGCAGCATCGACAGGCCGGGGATGCCCGCCACCGCGAGTTTGAGGTCCCGGGTGACGTCGAGCAGGTCGTGCAGGTCCGGGCCGACCCGGTCCAGGGTGGCCAGGATCGGCAGGATGTCGGCGGTGAGGTGCTGCCGCAGCTTCGGCAACTCGTCGACCAGCCGGACCGCCGCGGTCACCTCCTCGTGGCTGAGCTGCTCGACGAAGTGGTTGGCCATCGGGGCGGCCCGTCGCAGCGCCGGCTCGTACGCCTTCAGCAGTTCCGCCGCGGTGGCGGCAGCCTCCGCCGCCGTACCCACGGTCTCGGCGGCCCGCCCGGCCACCGACCGCGCCGACTCCACGACGACGGCCGCCGCTGCGGCCACCTCGGTGGCATTGTCCACGGCGGCGGTGGCGGCGGCACTGATCACCGCGACCTCACGGACCGCCACCTCGGCGTCGGTGACCATCTGGTCGGTCCGGTCCAGGGTCTGCTCGACCCGGTCCACCACGCCGTTGATCCGGGCGAGCAGCGCCTCCACCTCGTCGAGCACCGCGAACGCGCGGGACGGGATGGCGGCGAAGGACGCGGCCTGGTCGAGGGCGGAACGGGTGAGACCGAGAACCGCGGTCGGCCGGGGAAGGGGGAGTGCCATGGGATCAAGTGTGCGTCGGGCGGGCCACCACCGCCCGACGACGGGTTTCAACGATCGCTCTGCTGCTCGACGGCGCGCTGCACCGCCCGGTAGATCTGACCGAACCGCAGCGCGTCCGGCGTGCGCAGCACCAGCACCTCCTGCCGCCGGTACTGCACCCACAGTTCCAGCACCCGGTTGCCGCGTTCATAGGAGCGGTCCAGCCAGCCCAGGGGTATCTCCAGGAACGGGACCAGGGCGAGTGGGACGATGACGCACGCGGCGAGCACGATCAGCGCCGGCAGCCACTCGCCCCGGTCCTGCGCGGACCAGGCCAGCGAGAGCACACAGATCAGCCCTACCAGTGGGGGCAGGGACAGCAGCAGGACCAGGACGCCCCGACCGATGACCCGACCGCGTACGGCGAGGGTGGTGCGCCCTTTCGCATGCCAGACGTAGGTGACCTCGGTGATCGGGATGACGTGCCCACCGGCCCGGATCGCCTCGGAGGTCACCTGTACCGCGTCGTCCCGGTAATAGAGCGCCATCACTAAGCCTAAGCACCACCGGGCAACCTTTCGTAGTCAGATGGGCGCTCAGCGTCGACGGGGTGGTATCGGTCGGCCGACCTCCATGGCCCGTTGCACGGCCCGGTAGATCTGCCCGAAGCGCAGCGCGTCCGGTGTGCGGAGCAATTGCACCGGGCGGCCGCGCCAGCGGATCCAGATCTCCCGCTGCCGGCTGCCCCGGGCGTAGGAACGGTCGAGGTGCTCGAAGAGGAAGTCGGCGACCGGCCCGACCGCCAGCCCGACCAGCACGGAGGCCCCGATGATCGCGATCGTGACGGTCGCCGAGCGGTCCAACCAGACGGCCAGCGCGACTCCGGCGGCGGCGGCCACCAGCGGGGCGACCATCGCGGCACCGATGGCGCCGCGCCCGGCCAGCACCCGCCAGGAGCGGGTGCCGTGGTGGTGCCAGATCTCGGTGATCTCGGCAAGCGGGTAGACCCGGCCTTCGACGGTCACCGCGGCTGAGGTGACCCGCACCAACCGGTCGTCGTAGTAGGTGACCACGGAACGCCTGTCGGCCTGCCCGGGTGCCGCACGCGGGTGGGCGGCCGGCGTCGCGGCGCGGCCACCGCGCGGCTCGGGCTGACCAGGGTTCATCGTGCGACTCCCGACTGACGGGGCTGGCACCAGACTACTTACCCCAACGAGCCGGGTCGTAAGGTTGGCACGCGACTTCGACGAGGAAGTGAGGCTCAGCGTGGGCGAGTTCGTGCGGCTGGAGACCCGGGACGGCATCGGCACCATCCGGCTGGAGCGGCCGCCGATGAACGCCCTCAACACCCAGGTGCAGGAGGAGTTGCGCGCCGCCGCGACCGCCGCGACCGCCGCCGACGGCGTCCGCGCGGTCATCGTGTACGGCGGCGAGAAGGTCTTCGCGGCCGGCGCGGACATCAAGGAGATGGCGGACATGTCCTACGTGGACATGGCGGGGCGGGCCGCCGACCTGTCGAGCGCGCTCGGCGCGATCGCCCGGATCCCCAAGCCCGTCGTCGCCGCGATCACCGGCTACGCCCTCGGCGGCGGCTGCGAACTGGCGCTGGCCTGCGACTGGCGGGTGGTGGCCGAGGACGCCAAGCTCGGCCAGCCCGAGATCAAGCTCGGCATCATCCCCGGCGCCGGGGGTACCCAGCGGCTTGCCCGGCTGGTCGGGCCGGCCCGCGCCAAGGATCTGATCATGTCGGGTCGGATGGTGGACGCGCAGGAGGCGCTGCGGATCGGCCTGGCCGACCGGATCGCCCCGGCGGCCGAGGTGTACGACACCGCGGTGGCGATGGTGCGGCCGTATCTCACCGGTCCGGTGCAGGCGCTGCGGGCGGCGAAGCTGGCCGTCGACGGTGGCCTGGACATGGATCTGAACTCGGGGCTGGCCTGGGAGAGCCAGCTCTTCGCGGCGCTGTTCGCCACCGACGACAGGCGTGAGGGAATGGCGGCCTTCGTGGCGAAGCGGAAGCCGGACTTCACCGGACGCTGAGCGTGCCGAGAATGGTTCACATTCCTTCTACCGGCCAGTAGCGTGTGACTCCGGTCAGGCGACGAGAAGGAGCGGGAATGACGGAGCGGATCGAAGGCCACGGCGGGGAGCTCGCCCTCGCGGCGCTGCGCGCGTACGGGGTGCGGGAGATGTTCACCCTCTCCGGCGGGCACGTGTTCCCGCTCTACGACGCCGCCCACAAGACCGACTTCCCGATCTACGACGTGCGGCACGAGCAGTCCGCCGTCTTCGCCGCCGAGGCGGTGGCCAAGCTCCAGCGCCGGCCCGGTCTGGCCGTCCTCACCGCCGGCCCCGGCGTGACAAACGGCATCTCCGGTCTGACCAGCGCCTTCTTCAACGCCTCGCCGGTGCTCGTGCTGGGCGGCCGGGCGCCCCAGTTCCGCTGGGGCTCGGGCAGCCTCCAGGAGATGGACCACCTCCCGCTGGTCGCCCCGGTCACCAAGCACGCCGAGACGGTCTTCAGCGCCGACGACATTCCGCGGGCGGTGGCCGCTGCGCTGACCACCGCCCTCACCCCGCACCGGGGGCCGGTGTTCCTCGACTTCCCGCTGGAGGCGGTCTTCTCGGTCGGCGACGCGGAGCTGCCGGCCGGGCCGCAGCTCAGCCCGCTCGAAGCCGACCCCGACGAGGTGGCCCGCGCGGCCGCGCTGATCGCGGGCGCGACCCGTCCGGTGATCATCGCCGGGTCGGACGTCTGGACCGGTGACGCCGTCGACGAGCTGCGGGCCGCGGCCGAGGCGCTCACCGTGCCGGTCTTCACCAACGGCATGGGTCGGGGCGCCCTGCCGCCGGAGCACCCGCTGGCCTTCGCCAAGGCCCGTCGGGTGGCCCTGTCCAACGCCGATGTGGTTGTGGTGATCGGCACCCCGTTGGACTTCCGGCTCTCCTTCGGCGACTTCGGCGAGGCTCAGGTGGTGCACATCGTCGACGCGCCCAGCCAGCGCGCCGGTCACGTACAACCCGCCGCCGCCCCCGCCGGTGACCTGCGGCGCATCCTCGCCGCCCTGGCCGATCACCCCGGCGACCGGGTCGACCACGACGACTGGGTCGCCCAGCTGCGGACCGCGGAGGACGCGGCGAAGGCCCGCGACACCGAGGAGATGGCGGCCGAGACCGACCCGATCCGCCCGGCTCGGATCTACGGCGAGCTGCGCAAGGTTCTCGCCCGCGACGCGGTCACCATCGGCGATGGCGGCGACTTCGTCTCGTACGCGGGGCGCTACCTGGAGCCGGCCCAGCCCGGCACCTGGCTCGACCCCGGCCCGTACGGCTGCCTCGGCACCGGCATGGGCTACGCGATGGGTGCCCGGGTCACCCACCCGGACCGGCAGGTCTGCGTGCTGATGGGTGACGGCGCGGCCGGCTTCTCCCTGATGGACGTGGAGTCACTGGCCCGGCAGAAACTGCCGGTGGTCATCGTGGTCGGCAACAACGGCATCTGGGGCCTGGAGAAGCACCCGATGCGGGCCATGTACGGCTACGACGTGGCCGCCGACCTCCAGCCCGAGCTGCGCTACGACCAGGTGGTCGGTGCGCTCGGCGGGGCGGGCGAGACGGTCGCCAAGGCCGCCGAGCTGGGTCCGGCCCTGCAACGGGCCTTCGACGCCGGGGTGCCGTACCTGGTCAACGTGCTCACCGATCCGGCCGACGCGTACCCCCGCTCCTCGAACCTGGCCTGAGCAGGGGCACCCCGCCCCGGCCGCTACATCTCGGGGCGGGGTTCCTCGCGCGGTGGCTCGCCCTCGCGTTTGCGCAGGTCGTCCTCGCGTTTGCGCAGGTCCTCCTCCCAGCGGCGGAAGAGTTCCTGGTCCTCCTGGCGCGAGCGTTCCTCGATCGAGCGGAGGAACTCCGGATCGTCGTCCGGCGCGGGCGGCCGAGGACGCTCGGCCGGGCGTGCGCCCGGAGCCCAGGACGTCGACCCACCGGCAGGCGTGCGCTCCCGACCGGCGACGAACCAGGCGATCGAGCCGACCAGCGGGAAGAACAGAATGATCAGCAGCCAGGCGATCCGGGGGAGGTGGCGGATGCCGTCCTCCTCGGCGGAGAGGCAGCTGATCAGGGCACAGACGGCGAGGACGACCTGCACCAGGAAGAGGAGGATGTACAGCCGGGCCATGTAACCATCATTACCTACCGGGCACAGCGGTCACACCCCGCGCAGCACCAGCAGTGCGCCGAGGAGTGCGAATCCGGCGGCGGCCAGCCCCACCAGGGCGAAAAGCCGACCGCCGGTCGGGGGCACGCCGCTGCCGGTGGCCCGTCGCCAACAGAGCGTGACGACCACGCCCCAGCCGAGGATGGTCAGCGCCGCCAACCCGGCTCCGACCGGGCCGCCGGTGAGCGCGAGCCGGACCGTCAGCAGCGCCACCACGGTCAGCGTGAGCAGGGTGCGCCGCCAGGCCAGCCGGGTGCGTTCGGGTTGCAGCCCCGGGTCGCGGACCGTGCTCATCCGCTGATCGCCCCGGCCAGCACCGCCACCACCAGCGACAGCGCGCCGAGGCCGACGATCAGGGCGAGGACGGCCGGGAAACGGGACGCGGGCAGTTCCTCGCCGAGCCGGATGGCCCGTTCGGTGCGTGCCCAGTGGTCGACGGCCCGGATCGCGACCACACCGCCGAGCAGCAGCAACGCCACGGCGATCGCCTCGCGCAGGTGGACCAGGGCGAGGTTCGGCAGGAACTGCGCGGCGGCGAGTCCACCGGCGATCAACGCCAGTCCGGTACGCAACCAGGCCAGGAACGTGCGTTCGTTGGCCAGCGAGAAGCGGTAGTCGGGGGTGCTACCCACCGACCGCAACTCCTGCGGATCGAACCAGTTCCTGATCATCTGCATCACGATGGTGATTATCCGGTTTCCAGCGGGAATAGTTTGGGGGCATGACGGATCTTGACGCGATCACCCTGCGGGCGGCGTACGACACCCAGCTGCGGCCGGATCTGCCCGACCCGGTACCCGACGGCGTCGTGGTGGAACCCGACGGTCCGTTGTTCCGGGTGCTGGGCCTGGACCAGTGCGGTTCGGTGACCTACCGCGACCTCGGTGGGTTGGCCGGCGCCGAGCTCGACGAGCTGATCGCCCGGCAGGTGGCGGTGTCCCGCGAGCGGGGTGAGCCGGTCGAGTGGAAGCTGCACGGTCACGACGAGCCGGCCGACCTGCCGCAGCGGTTGCGAGCCGCCGGCTTCGTGCCGGAGGAGCAGGAGACCGTCGTGGTCGGCCCGGTCGCCCCGCTGGCCGCCGCGCTGCCGGTGGTCCCCGAGGGCGTACGCCTGCGGGAGGTGACCGGGCGCGCGGACCTGGACCGGATCGCGGAGCTGAAGACCCAGGTGTGGGGGCGTGACCTGTCCGGACTGGCCGACGGGCTGGAACGGGAGATCGCCGCCGATCCGCAGGCGATCACGGTCGTGGTGGCCGAGGCGGGCGAGACGATGGTGAGCGCCGGTTGGGTGCGGTATCCGGCCGACAGCACGTTCGCCACGCTCTGGGGCGGCTCGACGCTGTCACAGTGGCGGCGCAGGGGCATCTACCGGGCACTTGTCACCTACCGGGCCCGGCTGGCCGGGGCGCGTGGCCGGACCTTGGTGCAGGTCGACGCGTCGGATGAGAGCCGTCCGGTGCTGGAGCGGCTCGGGCTCGTCCCGGTCACCACCACCACGCCCTACGTCTACACTCCGTGATCATGAGCCAGCGGCTGACGGACGACGAGAAGATGACCCTGAAGACGGGTGCCTTCGGTGCGGTGCTGATGGTCTCGAACGCCGACCCGGGGGTGATCGCGTTGTTCCGGGAGAGCTTCGCGGCCTCCGGGGCGATGGCCGATGCCAGTGGCGTGGTGAAGGAGGCGTTGACCAGCGGGCCGTTGCCGAAACTGCCGCGCGACTCGGCGCTGGAGGTGGAGTCGGTGGTGCTGCCGGCGCTGCGCCGGGGGGTCGAGATCCTGACCGAGAAGGTCCCGCAGGACGTCCCGGTCTACCGCGCGGTGGTGCTGGCGGCGGCCGATCGTACGGCCCGCGCCCACGACGGCGTGAGCCCGGCCGAGGCCGAGGTGATCGAACGCATCAGGGGCGTGCTGGGCGCCGATGCTACTGGCAGGTAACATGGCGCCGTGGGCAACCGCACAACAGCCCTTGGTTGACCGGACGGCACCGCACGCGCGAGGCTGCGCCCAGATCGGGGCGAAAAATCACATAACCACAGCAGGAGGGTCGTCGAAGCGCGATGAACATCGTCGTACTCGTCAAGCAGGTGCCTGATTCGGGCGCGGACCGCAACCTGCGTACTGACGACAACACTGTCGACCGCGGTTCGGCGAACAACGTCATCAACGAGATGGACGAGTACGCCATCGAGGAGGCGTTGAAGATCAAGGAGGCGCACGGCGGCGAGGTGACGATCCTGACCATGGGTCCGGACCGGGCGACCGAGTCGATCCGCAAGGCGCTGTCGATGGGCCCGGACAAGGCGGTGCACGTGGTGGACGACGCTCTGCACGGCTCCTGCGCCGTCGCCACCTCGAAGGTGCTCGCCGCCGCGCTCGGGCAGCTCAACGCCGACCTGGTGCTCTGCGGCTCCGAGTCGACCGACGGGCGGGTGCAGGTGATGCCGCACATGCTCGCCGAGCGGCTCGGCATCGCCGCGCTGACCGGTGCGCGCAAGCTCACGGTCGACGGGGCCACGCTGACCGTGGAGCGGCAGACCGAGGAGGGCTACGAGGTGGTCACCGCCTCGACCCCGGCCATCGTCTCCGTGTGGGACACGATCAACGAGCCCCGGTACCCGTCGTTCAAGGGCATCATGGCCGCCAAGAAGAAGCCGGTGCAGACGCTCTCCCTGAGCGACCTGGGTGTGGCCGCGAACGAGGTCGGCTTCGACGGGGCGACAAGCACCGTGGTGGAGCACAGCAAGCGTCCGCCGCGTTCGGGTGGCGTCAAGGTCACCGATGAGGGCTCCGGCGGCACGCAGCTCGTCGAGTTCCTCGCCACCGAGAAGTTCGTGTGAGGGGTGTGGGACATGTCTGAGGTTCTCGTCGTCGTCGAAGCCACCGCGGAGTTCGGCGTCAAGAAGGTCACCCTGGAGATGCTCACCCTCGCCCGTGAGCTGGGCACCCCGTCGGCGGTGGTGCTCGGCGGCACCGGTGCCGCCGAGGCGCTCGCGGGCAAGCTGGGCGAGTACGGCGCGGAGAAGATCTACGCGGCCGAGGGTGACGAGATCGACGGCTACCTGGTGGCGCCGAAGGCCACCGCGGTCGCCGACCTGGTCAAGCGGGTGCAGCCGGCCGCCGTGCTGCTCGCCTCCTCGCAGGAGGGCAAGGAGATCGCCGCCCGGCTGGCGGTCAAGCTGGACAACGGCATCCTGACCGACGTGGTGGGCCTGGCCGCCGACGGCACCGCCACCCAGGTGGCCTTCGCCGGGTCGACAATCGTGAAGTCCAAGGTCACCCGGGGCCTGCCGCTGGTCACCGTCCGGCCGAACTCGGTGAACCCGACGCCGGCCGCGGCCACTCCCGCGGTCGAGCAGCTCACCGTCGCCGTCACCGACAACGACAAGCTGGCCAGGGTGGTCGACCGGGTGGCCGAGCAGAAGGGTTCCCGTCCCGAGCTGACCGAGGCCGGCGTGGTCGTCTCCGGCGGTCGCGGCGTCGGCAACGCGGACAACTTCAAGCTGGTCGAGGAGCTGGCCGACCTGCTCGGCGGTGCCGTCGGCGCCTCCCGGGCCGCGGTCGACTCCGGCTTCTACCCGCACCAGTTCCAGGTGGGCCAGACCGGCAAGACCGTCTCCCCGCAGCTCTACGTCGCGCTGGGCATCTCCGGCGCGATCCAGCACCGGGCCGGCATGCAGACCTCGAAGACCATCGTCGCGGTCAACAAGGACGGTGAGGCGCCGATCTTCGAGCTGGCCGACTTCGGGGTGGTCGGGGACCTGTTCAAGATCGTCCCGCAGGCCGCCGAGGAGATCCGCAAGCGCAAGTGAGTCGTACGCGAGCAGCCGCCGTCCGGGTTTCCGGGCGGCGGCTGTGTCGTCGGTGGCATGGGGGAGCTGATCGGCGGGCCGGGGAGCTGAACCGGCCCGCCGATCAGCCCGTCAGGGAGCCCCGCAACAGGCTGTCGCCGGAGTGGGCGGTGTCGTTGTCGAACTCCTCGGCCGAGACGTCGACGATCGAGTACTGCCCCAGGTCGACGTTCGGCGGCAACGGCAGCAACACGTCGGAGTTGTCGCCGAGCACACCTACCGAGAACATCTCCATGTTTCGCGGGTTGATGAGCCAGACCTCGTAGTACCCCGGTACGGCCGGGAGATTCGCCACGTGCAGGTGCAACTCGCCGGTGCCCAGCACCCGGGCGTCGCCCTGGGCCGCCGGTGGGGTCGACCCGTACGCCGCCAGTGGTGCGCTGGCCACCACCGTCGGCTCGGCGGGCGTACCGTCGCGCAGCACGGCGGCGGTGCCGACCACACCGACGGTGGCGGCGGCGACCGCCGTGACCGCCGTCGTGGCGAGCCGTGACCAGCGCCCGCTCCGCGATCGGCGCGGCCCGGGCGGGGCGTCGGTGGTGACCGGGCCGGCCGGGTCCGGCCGCTGCCGGTCGGCGGCGAGCCGGGGCAGTTCCTTCGCCTCCGTGATTTCGGCCATGATGCCCTGCCAGACGTGTTCCGGCGGGTCGGGCAGCTCGCGCAGCTCCTGACTGGCGGCGCCGAGGCCGGCGACGTGGCGCAGGCCCTCCAACTCCGCCTGGCAGTGCGGGCAGGCGTCGAGGTGGGTGCGGTCGGAGGTGTCCGCCTCACTCTCACCGAGCGCCAGAAATACCAGCCGGTCGTGCTCCAGGTGCTGCACCGTCCACCTCCCATCTGCGCTTCAGACTTGCCATGCCCCGTCGGATGTGACTCTTGACCGTGCCGAGCGGCACTCCGGTCACCGTCGCGATCTGCTGGTGGGTCAGGTCGTCGAAGAAGGCCAATTCCAGCATGCGCCGCTGTTCGTCCGGCAGCCGCGCCAGCTCGTCGGCCACCACCAGCCGGTCGACCACGGTGTCCGGGTCGCTGCCGGCGGGTGCCGGCTCAGGAAGTTGGCGTACGGTCTCGACCACCCGGGTTTCCCGGGCGGCGGACCGCAGCCGGTCGATCACCTTGCGCCGGCCGATGCCCAGCAGCCAGCCGACAAGCGAGCCCTTCGCCGGATCGAAGGTCTCCCGGCCGAGCCAGGCGGCGACGAATGTGGCCTGGGTCGCGTCCTCCGCGTCGCTGCGGTTCACAAGCGTGCTGGTGGCCAGATGGAGAACGGCCCGACCGTACCGGTCGTACGCCTCGCGCAGCGCCAGCTCGTCGCCGGCACGGAAGCGGTCGGCCAGCTCGTCCTCAGGTGTGCCCGGTTGCTGCCGGATCCCGGTCACGGGACGGTTCGCCTGGTTGGGGGCATGCCCGACTGTAGCTCGCACCGGTGCCGTCCCCTCTGTCAGCCCAGCGTCTCCTCGGCCTCTCTTCGTCCGTCCGGTGCCTGACGGATGCGGTTGCGACCGGAAAAAGAAAGTCGCACCGGCCCGCATCCGGGCGGCGACGAGCCGGCGTAACTCGGGGTGCACAGCAAGCCTGACGAAATGGCATGAACCACCAGGAGGCAGACATGCAGTTCGCGTACCTTCGCCGCGTCGCCGCGGGTGGCGCGGTCGCCGCGCTGACCTTCGTCGGCGCCGGCCTCGCGACGGCGACCCCGGCTTACGCCGCCGACTCGAAGGTCTCCGTCGTGCACGGCATTCCGGACACCCCGGTCGACGTCTACGTCAACGGGGAGAAGACCCTGGAGAACTTCGAGCCGGGTGACGTGGCCGGGCCGCTGGACCTGCCCGAGGGGCAGTACGACCTGGCCCTGACCAGGCCGGGCGAGCCGATCGGGCAGGCCATCCTCACCGCCGACGACGCCGAGGTCCCCGGCGGGGCGAACATCAGCATCGCCGCCCACCTCGACGCCGACGGCCAGCCCACGATCACCCCCTTCGTCAACGACACCGCGAAGGTCGACGCCGGCAAGGCCCGGCTGATCGTCCGGCACACCGCCGCCGCGCCCGCCGTGGACGTGCGGGCCGGCGGCAGCCCGGTCTTCGAGGGCCTGACCAACCCGAACGAGGCCAAGGGCGACGTGGATGCCGGCAGCGTCTCGGCGGACGTGGTGCTCGCCGGCACCGACACCGTGGTGATCGGGCCGGCCGACCTCAACCTGGCTGAGGGCACGGCGACGATCGTCTACGCCATCGGCTCCGCCGAGGCGGAGAACCTGTCGATCGTGGCGCAGACCATCGACGGCCTGCACTCGGCGCCGTCCGGCGTCCCGAGCGGCACCGGCGGACAGGCCGGCACCGGCCTCGGCACCTGGTGGTACGCCCTGGCGGGTGCCGGGATCCTGCTGCTGGTCGCGGGCGGGGCGCGGGCGGCTGTCGTCCGGTCGGGTCGCCGGTGACCGTCGTCAACCGTGGGGCGCTGGCGGCGGTGGCCGCCGGCGCCGCCGCGCTCGCCGTCGCGGCGGTGGTGGCGGTCGTGTCCAGGCCGGCGGGAGACGTCGGCGCCGAGCAGGCCGCCGCCCTGGCCAACCCCACCCCGTCGACCACCGGCCCCACCGTGGCGGTGGCCCCGGGCGCGCTGCCCGACGACGCCGAACCGGTGCGCCCGGTCCGGCTGCGCATCCCCGCGATCGGGGTCACCGCGCGGGTCGACCCGGTCGGCGTCAACGAGCGAACGCGGGAGTTCGACGTGCCGCCAAGCGTCGACGAGATCGGCTGGTACCGCTACGGTCCCGGGCTGGAGGCCGAGTCCGGCTCGGTGGTCATCGCCGGGCACGTCGACAGCGCCGAACAGGGCAAGGGTGCCTTCTACCGGCTGCGGGAACTGGCACCGGGTGACACCGTGACGGCCACCGGCGACGACGGGACCGAGCGGACCTACCGGGTGGTGGCGCGGGAGGAGTACGACAAGACGAAGATTCCGCTGGAGCGCTACTTCGCCCGCGACGGGCGCCCTCGCCTGACGCTGATCACCTGTGGCGGGCCGTTCGACGCCGACGCCCGCCGTTACCGGGACAACGTTGTGGTGACCGCCGCACCGGTCTGACGTCCCGCCAGGCAATCCGGTCTGCGGTCGACACCGGATTGGTCGTTAGGCTGAACCGTGATGGCTTACCTGGATCATGCCGCGACCACTCCGATGCTCGACGAGGCACTGGAGGCGTACGTCGCGACCGCCCGCGAGGTCGGCAACGCGTCTTCCCTGCACGCGTCCGGCCGGCGCGCCCGTCGCCGGGTGGAGGAGTCGCGGGAGCGGGTGGCCGCCGCACTGGGTGCCCGGCCGTCCGAGGTGATCTTCACTGGTGGTGGCACCGAGAGTGACAACCTCGCGGTGAAGGGCATCTTCTGGGCGCGCCGGGCCGCCGACGCCGGGCGGCGCCGGGTGATCTCCAGCGCCGTCGAACACCACGCCGTCCTCGACGCGGTGGAGTGGCTGGACCGGCACGAGGGCGCCGAGGTGGGCTGGCTGCCCGTCGACGGGGCCGGGCGGTTGCACCCGGACGCGCTCCGCACGGAGCTGGCCGAACACGGCGACCGGGCGGCGCTGGTCACCGCCATGTGGGCCAACAACGAGGTCGGCACCGTCCAGCGGATCGGCGAGCTGGCCGCCGTGGCGGCCGAGTACGGCGTGCCGTTCCACACCGATGCCATCCAGGCGGTCGGTCAGGTGCCTGTCGACTTCGCCGGCAGCGGCGTCGCCGCGCTCACCGTGACCGGTCACAAGCTCGGTGGCCCGGTCGGGGTCGGCGCGTTGCTGCTCGGCCGGGACGTGACGGCGGTACCGCTGCTGCACGGCGGGGGACAGGAGCGGGACGTGCGTTCCGGCACCCTCGACGCGGCCGGCATCGTCGCCTTCGCGGTCGCCGTCGAAGCGGCCGTCAAGGGCCAGCAGGAGTACGCGGCCGGGCTGGCCGCGCTCCGTGACGACCTGGTGCGGCGGGTCCGCCAGGCGGTCCCCGAGGTGGTCTTCAACGGTGACCAGACCGATCGGCTGCCCGGCAACGCGCACTTCTCGTTCCCCGGTTGCGAGGGGGACGCGCTGCTGCTCCTGCTGGACGCCCAGGGCATCGCCTGCTCGACCGGCTCGGCCTGCTCGGCCGGGGTGGCACAGCCCTCCCACGTGCTGCTGGCGATGGGCGCGGACGACGACCGGGCCCGCTCGTCCCTGCGGTTCTCCCTCGGCCACACCAGCACCACCGACGACGTCGACGCGCTCATCGCCGCCCTTCCGGGGGCCGTGGAACGGGCCCGGCGGGCGGCGGGCCCGCGTACGCCCCGCTGAGCCGGTGCCGGGCGGGGATAGGCTCGGTGGGAAGGGAGAGTGGTCCGGGTGAGGGTGTTGGCGGCGATGTCCGGCGGCGTGGATTCCGCCGTGGCGGCGGCGCGGGCGGTGCAGGCCGGGCATGACGTGACCGGCGTGCACCTGGCGTTGGCACGCAACCCGCAGACCTACCGCACCGGAGCCCGGGGGTGCTGCACCCTGGAAGATTCGCGGGACGCCCGGAGGGCCGCCGACGTGCTCGGCATCCCGTTCTACGTCTGGGACATGGCCGACCGCTTCCACGCCGACGTGGTCGACGACTTCGTCGCCGAGTACGCGGCGGGGCGTACCCCCAACCCGTGCCTGCGCTGCAACGAGAAGATCAAGTTCGCCGCGGTGCTGGACCGGGCGGTGGCCCTGGGGTTCGACGCCGTGGTGACCGGGCATCACGCCCGGCTCGGTCCCGATGGCCTGCTGCGCCGCAGCGTCGACGCGGCCAAGGACCAGTCGTACGTGCTGGCCGTGCTCACCCGCGAGCAGTTGGACCGCTCGATCTTCCCGCTGGGGGACTCGACAAAGGCGCAGGTCCGGCAGGAGGCCGCCGAGCGTGGGCTCGCCGTCGCCGACAAGCCGGACTCGCACGACATCTGTTTCATCGCCGACGGTGACACCCGCGGCTTCCTGGCCCAGCGCCTCGGCGAGACGCCCGGCGACGTGGTCGACGCGACCACCGGTGCCGTGGTGGGGCAGCACGCCGGTGCGTACGCGTACACCGTCGGCCAGCGGCGCGGCCTGCACCTGGACCGGCCCGCCCCGGACGGCCGGCCCCGCTACGTGCTCTCGATCACGCCGAAGACGAACACCGTCACCGTCGGCCCCGCCGAGGCGCTTGAGGTCTCCGAGGTCACCGCCACCCGCCCGGTCTGGACCGGCGGGCCGCGACCCGACGGCCCGATCGAGTGCGAGGTGCAACTGCGCGCCCACGGCGTCGTGGTGCCCGCCGCCGTCACCGTCGACGGCGAGACCCTCCACGCCGACCTGCGCCACCCGGTGCGCGGCGTCGCCGCCGGCCAGGCCATCGTCGCCTACCGCCCCGACCCCGCCGGCGACATCGTCCTCGGTTCCGCCACCATCACCGACTGACAGCCCCGCCAACCGCTCGCCCTCCGCCTCGGCCCTCCGCCTCGGCCCACGAGTTGCGGTATGTCGGGCCTTCCCGCCGGCGTGACCGCCCGACATACCGCAAGCCGTGATCTCGCCGAGGGTCGGACTGCGGGAGGTACCCTGCGGCGGTGAGTGATCAGGGGCTGCCGTGGGGAGTGGGCGCGGCGACGGGGCTGGGGTCGTTGCCGGGGACCGACATCGCCGAGGCGCAGCGGATCGTTCTCGGTGAGCTGCCCGACCTGCCTCATCTGCCGGAGCTACCGGCCCGTGGCCCGGGCGCCGACGTGATCGGGCGTACCGGCGGTCTGCTGGTGGAGCTGCCGATCGAGCTGTACGCGGCGCGGTGGCGGGTGGCCCCGCGTCCCGGCCGCGACCTGCGCCGGGCCCGCGACCTGATGGAACGTGACCTGGACCAGCTCGCCGAGCAGGCCGAGGAGTACGCCGGCCCGCTGAAGATCCAGGCAGCCGGCCCGCTGACCCTGGCCGCCTCGATCGAGCTGCCGATCGGCGGTCGGATGCTGCGCGACCCCGGCGCGCTGCGGGACCTGGCCGGCTCGCTGGCCGAGGGGCTGCGCGGCCACGTCGAGGCGGTGACCCGCCGGTTGCCGCGCGCGTCGGTGCTGCTCCAACTGGACGAACCGTCCCTGCCGGCGGTGCTGGCCGGCCGGATCCCCACCGAGAGCGGCCTCGGTGCCTACCGGGCGGTGGAGACGGGCGACGCCCGTGGGTTGCTGGGCACGGTGGTCGAGGCGGTCAGGGTGCCGACCGTGGTGCACTGCTGCGCCCCGGACGTGCCGTTGGACCTGCTCCGCTCCACCGGAGCGATCGGCGTGGCGCTCGACCTGAGCCTGCTCACGGACCTCGACCCGCTCGGCGAGGCGCTCGACGCCGGGTTCGGGCTGCTGGCCGGTGTCGCGCCGACGACGCCGACCGGTCGCGCGCCGACCTCCGCCGACCTCGCCGACCGCGTACGCACGCTCTGGGACCGCCTCGGGTTTCCGCGCCGCCGGCTCGCCGAGCAGGTGGTGGTGACCCCCGCCTGCGGCCTGGCCGGTGCGGACGCGGCGTACGCCCGGGCGGTCCTCGCGGCCTGCCGGGACGCCGGGCGCCGGCTGTCCGAGGAGTGAGGTTTCTGGTCGTACCCACCGGGCACGATGCTCGCCATGATTGGACAGCTGCGTTCGACGGTGATCGACTGCCCCGACCCGCGGGGGCTGGCCGGCTTCTACTCGGAGCTGCTCGGCCTGCCGCTGATCGAGGACAACTCCGACGGTGACGACTGGGTGGTGCTCGGCGGGCCGCCTGGCCACCAGCCACGGCTGGCCTTCCAGCGGGCGCCTGAGCTGCGCCCGCCGGCCTGGCCCGATCCGGAGCGGCCCCAGCAGTTCCACCTCGACGTGACGGTGGACGACATCGAGGCGGCAGAACAGGCGGCCCTGGCCCTGGGCGCCCGGCGGCTACCCGGCGAGGGCGAAGGCTTCCGGGTCTACGCCGACCCGGCCGGCCACCCGTTCTGCCTCTGCTGGGACTGACCGTCGGGCCTGCCCGGCCGTCCAGCGTGTCCGGCCGTCCAGCGTGCTCGGTCGGCCGGTGGGCCTCGCCGGACGGCTGGGCGTCGACGGCTGGCCGCGAAGCGTCGAGAGCCGGCCACCGGCCGAACTCGGGCGGGCCGGCAGCCCGACGGTGGTGGTCCGATCGGACGCTGCGCGGCTTGCGGCCGGCGGGCATCATCGCCTTCATGATCAGTTCCGCTCCTCGGCGCGCCTCCGGTTCGCTCTTCGGTCTGGCTTACGGTGACTCGCTCGGCAAACCCACCGAGTTCCTCACCGTCGCCGAGATCGACCGGCGGTTCGGCCCGACCGGCCCCCGGGAGCTTGTCGGTGATCCGGCGCTTGTCACCGACGACACCCAGATGGCGTTGGCGGTTGGCTGGGCGCTGCACGACGCGCCGACGTACACCGCCGAGGCGGTGGAGCCGCTGCTGCGCCGTCGCTTCCTGGACTGGGCGGCCAGCCCGGACAACAACCGCGCGCCGGGGATGACCTGCCTGCGGGCCTGCGCCGAGCTGTCCCGGGGGTTGCCCTGGCAGCAGGCCACCGAGGCCGGGTCGAAGGGGTGCGGGGCGAACATGCGGGTCACCCCGGTCGGGTTGCTCGATGTCGACCTGGACACCCTCGCCGGGCTGGCCCAACTACAGGCCGGTCTCACCCACGGCCATCCGACCGGCCTGGCGGCGAGCGAGCTGACCGCGTACGCGGTCCGGCTGCTGGCCAGCGACGATGTCATGCTGACCGAACTGCCCGGCTTGCTCACCGCCCGGGCCGACGAGCAACGCACGGTCTACCGGGCCGACTGGCTCGGCGAGCTGTGGCGGCGCTCGGCGGCCGGTACCCCCGAGGAGTTCATCTCCCTGGGCTGGCACGAGTGCCGGCGGGCACTGGCCCGGCTCGACGCGGCACTTGCCGCACCCGACGACGGCGGTGACCCGTGCCGGTTCACCGGTGAGGGCTGGATCGCCGAGGAGGCCCTCGCGGCGGCCCTGTACTGCGCCGTCCGGCACGCCGACAGCCCGGTCGACGCGCTGACCCGAGGCGCCCGGACCGCCGGCGACTCCGACTCGATCGCGGCCCTCGCCGGAGCCTTCGTCGGCGCGGCCCACGGCATGTCCGGCTGGCCGACCGGGTGGGCGGACCGGATCGAGTACGCGGATCAACTCACCGCCCTGGCCGCACCGCACGACTGATCCGCTCCCACACCACCGAGCCCCCGCCGGTCGCGTACGACGGCGGTTGCCGGGCCGGATGCGCCCGCCGCAGCGCTTGCCGGTCGGGCGCACCCGCGCGCCGCAGCGTTTACCGGACCGGGTGCGCTCGTGCGCAGCAGCGGTTGCCGGTCGGGCGCGCCCGTGCGGGACGGGGTTGCCGGGCCCGATCCGTTCGCGCGTCGCCATGGTCGCCCGGATCCGGGCACGTCAGGCCGGGTGGCGGCACCGTTGTCCCACCCGGGGACTACCGTGCGGGGGTAGCACGATCACGGGAGGTCGACAGCGGTGTCCGGAGGCGGCAGGGTGTCCGAGGAAGCGGTTCCCCAGCAGGTCGATGCGGCGCAGGAGGCCGCCGGTCCCGAGCCGACGCCGCAGGCGCGGGAGCGGCACACCACGCTCAGCCAGGAGCTGACCGAACACCAGTACCGCTACTACGTGCTCGACGCGCCGACCATCTCCGACGCCGACTTCGACCGCCAACTGCGCGAGCTGGAGGCGTTGGAGGCGGAGTTCCCGGCGTTGCGCACCCCGGACTCACCTACCCAACGGGTCGGCGGCACGTTCTCCACCGACTTCACTCCGGTCGCCCACGCCGAACGGATGATGTCGCTTGACAATGCCTTCGCCGACGAGGAGTTGGCCGCCTGGGCGGAGCGGGTCGAGCGGGACGCCGGTGGTCCGGCACCTTATCTGTGTGAGCTGAAGGTCGACGGGCTGGCGATCAACCTCACCTACGAGGGCGGCCGGCTGGTTCGGGCGGCCACCCGCGGCGACGGCCGCACCGGCGAGGACGTCACCGCCAACGTGCGCAGCATCCGGGACGTGCCCGGTCGGCTGACCGACTCGGCGGAGTTCGGTCCGCCCCCCGAGTTCATCGAGGTGCGGGGCGAGATCTACTTCCCGGTGGCTGCCTTCGCCGACCTCAACGCCGGCCTGGTGGAGCAGGGCAAGGCACCCTTCGCCAACCCGCGCAACGCCGCGGCCGGCAGCCTGCGGCAGAAGGATCCGCGGATCACCGCCTCCCGCCCGCTGCGCCTGGTGGTGCACGGCATCGGCGCCCGCCGTGGCTTTCAGCCGGCCACCCAGTCCGAGTCGTACGCGGCGTTGACGGCATGGGGGCTGCCCACCAGCGACCGCTGGCGGGTGGTGCCCGACCTGACCGGCGTCCGGGACTACATCGCGCACTACGCGGCGCACCGGCACGACGTCGAGCACGAGATCGACGGTGTGGTGGTGAAGGTCGACCCGGTGCCCATCCAGGGACGGCTGGGCTCCACAAGTCGGGCACCACGCTGGGCGATCGCCTTCAAGTACCCGCCGGAGGAGGTCAACACGACCCTGCTCGACATCGAGGTCGAGGTCGGGCGGACCGGCCGGGTCACGCCCCGGGCGGTGCTCCAGCCGGTCCGGGTGGCCGGCTCCACCGTCGAGTACGCCACCCTGCACAACGCCCGCGAGGTCGAGCGCAAGGGAGTCCTGATCGGCGACACGGTGGTGATCCGTAAGGCCGGTGACGTGATCCCCGAGGTGCTCGGCCCGGTGGTCGACCTGCGTCCGCCGGACGCCCGACCGTTCGTCATGCCGACCACCTGCCCGGCCTGCGGCACCCCCCTCGCCCCCGCGAAGGAGGGCGACGTCGACATCCGGTGCCCCAACTCGCGCAGTTGCCCGGCGCAGTTGCGGGAGCGGGTGTTCCACCTGGCCGGGCGCGGTGCCTTCGACATCGAGGCACTCGGCTACAAGAGCGGCGCCGCGCTGCTCGACGCGCAGATCATCACCGACGAGGGTGACCTGTTCGCGCTCGACGCCGAGCGGCTGGCCCGCGCGCCGTTCTTCGTCAACAAGGACGGCACCCTCGGCAGCAACGCCGTCAAGCTGCTCGACAACCTCGCCACGGCCCGGGAACGTGACCTGTGGCGGGTGCTGGTGGCCCTCTCCATCCGGCACGTCGGGCCGACCGCCGCGCAGGCGTTGGCCCGGCATTTCAGGTCGATCGAGGCGATCGACCAGGCGACCGAGGAGGAACTCTCCTCAGTCGACGGTGTCGGCCCGACCATCGCCGCCAGCATCCGCGAGTGGTTCGCCGTCGACTGGCACCGCGAGGTGGTCCGGAAGTGGGCCGAGGCGGGTGTACGCATGGCGGAGGAGGCGGTGCAGGAGGGGCCACGCCCGCTGGAGGGGGTGACCGTGGTGGTGACCGGGACGCTCGGCGGTTTCTCCCGGGACCAGGCGGCCGAGGCGATCCAGTCCCGGGGTGGCAAGGTCAGCGGCTCGGTGTCGAAGAAGACCGGCTTCGTCGTGGTGGGCGACAACCCCGGCTCCAAAGCGGACAAGGCGGCCAGCCTGAAGGTGCCCGTGCTCGACGAGGAGGGCTTCCAGGTGCTCCTCGACGCCGGCCCCGAGGCGGCCCGGCAGGTGGCCCGCGTCGAGGAGTGACGATCTTTACGGCACTCTGCCGGATACCAACTTAATTACGACTACGACCGATTCGTGACTGTCGCGACGGGAAAGTGGGTGGTGGGGGCGTTTCATTGGGGCACGGCGCGTGAAACCACGGGCCGGTTTCGTGCCGGGAGGTGTGATGGAGTCGCCCGATCCGCGCAACCTCGTCCCGCCCGGGCGGACGGCGCAGTTCTCGGCCTTCGTCGCGGCCGTACTCATGGTGGCCCTGCTCGTCTCGGCGAACGGGCTGGTGTCGTTCGTATCGGCCCTGCCCGACCTGCCGGCGGCGTTCTGGACGATGGCGGTGCTCGCCGTGGCGTGCGACGCCCGGCCCTTCCTACCGCCCGGCCGAGGGCAGTCCTCCTCGGCCGTCTTCCCCTCGACCTGCTTCACCTTCGCGATCCTGCTCGGGTGGGGGCTCGGCCCCGCGGTCGCGGTGCAGGCGGTCGCGGTGGTGGCGTCCGGGGTCCGGATGCGGCACGCGCCCTGGCGGACGGCCTTCAACGCCGGGCAGTACGCCTGCTCGCTGGCCGCGGCGTACGCGATCACCCGGCTCGGACCCGGCGGGATCTACGACGGCGCGGCGCTGGGCTGGACCGACATCACCGCGATCGGCGGCGCCGGGGTCGCCTGGTTCGCGGTCAACTACGGGTTGGTCACCACGGCGGTCCGGCTCCGCTTCGGGGAGCGGTGGTGGCCCAACGCGTGGCACGGCCTGCCCTTCGAACTGCTCTCCACCGGGTCGTTGCTGCTGCTCGCACCGGTGCTGGTCACCGCCGCCAGGGCAAGCGCCGCCCTGGTGCCGCTGGTGCTGGTGCCGCTGTTCGCGGTCTACCGGATGGCCCGGCTCACCGTGGAGCAGCACCAGTTGGCCGCCCTCGACCCGCTCACCGGGCTGCCCAATCGCAAGGCGTTGCTGGCTGAGGTCAACGAGCAGGTGCACCGGCACGCCGAGCGCGCCGCCCGAGGCGAGTCCGGAACCCGCCTCGCCCTCCTCTTGATCGACCTGGACCGGTTCAAGAACGTCAACGACGCGCTCGGCCATGCGGTCGGCGACCGGCTGCTGGTGGAGGTGAGCGCCCGGTTGACCGACGCGGTCGCGCCGCCGCAGATGGTCGCCCGGCTCGGCGGCGACGAGTTCGCGATCGTGATGACCGGGATCACCGATGTCAGCGAGGCCCGTTCGCTGGCCGACCAGGTCGTCGAGGCCCTCGCCGAGCCGGTGCCGCTGGACGGGTTGCCGCTGGATGTCGGCGGTTCCATCGGCATCGCCCTGTTTCCGGATCACGGCGAGGACTTCGCCACCCTGATGCGGCACGCGGACGTGGCGATGTACGACGCGAAGCACCGCAACGACACCGTCGCCGTCTACACCGCCGAGTCCGACCACAACTCCGCCGAGCGGTTGGGGCTGCTGGCCGACCTGCGCCGGGTGCTGGAGGTCGGTGCGTCGGGGCGGGCCGACGGGTCCGGGTCGGCCGAGGCGACCACCGTTCGCGGCGGGGACGGCGCGGTGTTGCCCACCTCGGCACCGCTGGAGGAGCCGGCCGGCATCCGATGGTGGAGTCGGCGGCGACGTCGCCCCCGGCTGCTGCACCACGATGACGAGCTGATCGCCCGGATCATCACCGGCGCGGACCCGACCGTGCGCCGGGCGGCCCGTGACGGGGAACCGGACGCCGCGGCGGTCGGCGGCGCGGTGTGGTCCGGGACGGGTGGCGGTGGCCAGCCGGATCTCGGCGGTGGCGGTGCGGATCCCGCAGCTCCGACCGTCGGCGACCGCCCCGGCGCTGAGCCGGGCACGGACGCGGGCGAGATCATGATGTATTACCAGCCGCAGGTCGCCATCGCCACCGGAGAGGTGGTCGGGGTGGAGGCGCTGCTGCGCTGGCGGCACCCACGCCGGGGGATGGTGGACCCGGAGGAGCTGATCCGGGTCGCCGAGCAGAGTGCGGTGATGCGGCTGCTCACCCGCCGGGTCGTCGACGACGTGGTGGAGCAGCTCGCCAAGTGGACGGCGGCCGGCCTCGGGCTGCGGGCGGCGTTGAACGTCAGCGTGCGGGACCTGCACACCGGCGAGATCGCCGACCAGATCGCCGACCGGCTCACCCGCTACGGCGTGGCACCGGAGCGGCTGCAACTGGAGATCACCGAGGGTGCCCTGATGGCCGACCCGCGCCGGGTGCTGACCACCATCACCCGGCTGCACCGGATCGGGGTGGGCATCGCGCTCGACGATTTCGGTACCGGCTACTCCTCCCTTCAGCACCTGCGCCGACTGCCGCTGTCGGAGGTGAAGGTCGACCGCTCGTTCGTGCTCGGCATGACCGAGGACGCCGACGACGCGGCGATCGTCCGCTCGACGATCGAACTGGCCAAGGCGCTGGGGCTGCGGGTGGTGGCCGAGGGCGTGGAGGACGAACGGACCTGGCGGATGCTGCACGCGGCCGGCTGTGACGCCGCCCAGGGCTGGTTCTACGCCCGGCCGATGCCGGCCGAGGAACTGGTCGCCTGGCTGGCCCGGTACCGTCCGCTCCGCCCGCTCGGCGGCCACGACGAGGCGGAGATCCCCCGCCGGCACGCCCGCTGATCCCGACGAGCCGTGGGCCCGACCCCGTCGGTCCGGCCCGGGACCAGCCAGGTCGGTGCGGAGGGGATCATGGGCGTCGGCGAGGCCGGGACCAGCCAGGTCGGTGCGGAGGGGATCACGGGCGTCGGCGAGGCCGGGACCAGCCACGTCGATAGGGGCCGGGCCACGACGCCGGTCGGGCCGGGACCAGCCGGGTCGGGTGCCCGGGGAGGCGGCAACGGCCGGCCGGGCGGGAAACAATAGACTCGCTGCGGTCACCGCGCGTCGCGTACCCGGCAGCGGTGGGCGCAGGTCAGGCAGACGCAGCACAGCCACGAAGGGGGCACCGATGGCCGCCATCTCCCGCGAGGAGGTCGCGCACCTGGCGCGACTGTCGCGGCTCGCCGTGACGGAGGAGGAGTTGGACACCTTCGCCGGTCAGCTCGACGTGATCCTCCAAGCGGTCGCGCAGGTGGGCGAGGTCGCCGCCGCGGACATCCCGCCGACCTCCCACTCGGTGCCGCTGACGAACGTGCTCCGCGAGGACGTCGTGACGCCGTGCCTGACACCCGAGGAAGCGTTGTCGGGTGCCCCCGACGCGGAGGAGCAGCGGTTCCGCGTACCGCGGATCCTGGACGAGGATGTGGCCTCATGACCGACGTCACCGCAATGACCGCGACGCAGATCGCGGGGCTCGTCGCCACCGGCGCGGCTTCCGCCGTCGAGGTCACCCAGGCCCACCTGGACCGGATCGCCGCCGTCGACGGCCGGGTCAACGCCTTCCTGCACGTCGACACCGAGGGCGCGCTGGCCGCCGCCCGCGACATCGACGCCCGCCGGGCGGCCGGTGCGGAACTGGGGCCGCTGGCCGGTGTGCCGGTCGCGGTCAAGGACGTCCTCACCACGAAGGGTGTGCCGACCACCGTCGGCTCGAAGATCCTTGAGGGCTGGCGTCCGCCGTACGACTCGACGATCGTGGAGCGGCTGCGCGCCGCCGGCACGGTGATGCTCGGCAAGACCAACATGGACGAGTTCGCCATGGGTTCCTCCACGGAATACTCGGCGTACGGGCCGAGCCGCAACCCGTGGGACACCGACCGCATTCCGGGTGGTTCCGGCGGGGGGAGCGCGGCGGCGCTCGCCGCGTACGAGGCTCCGCTGGCGATCGGTTCGGACACCGGCGGCTCGATCCGCCAGCCCGGCGCGGTCACCGGCACCGTCGGCGCGAAGCCGACCTACGGCGGTACCTCCCGGTACGGGCTGGTGGCCTTCTCCTCCTCGCTGGACACTCCCGGCCCGTGCGCCCGTACCGTGCTCGACGCGGCGTTGCTGCACGCGGCGATCGGCGGGCACGACCCGCGTGACTCCACCTCCATCCCGGCACCGGTGCCGGACGTGGTGGCCGCGGCGAAGCTCGGCGCGACCGGCGACCTGAGCGGGGTGCGGCTGGGCATCGTCACCGAGTTCGGCGGCGAGGGCGCGGAGCCGGGCGTGACGGCCGCCTTCAACGAGGCCGTCAACACGCTTAGCAAGCTCGGCGCGGAGATCGTCGAGATCTCCTGCCCGCACTTCCGGTACGCGCTGCCGGCGTACTACCTGATCGCGCCCAGCGAGTGCTCCTCGAACCTGGCCCGCTTCGACGGTGTCCGGTTCGGGTTGCGGACCGGCGACGACGGCAACCACTCGCTGGAGGAGGTCATGTCGCTGACCCGGGAGGCCGGCTTCGGTCCCGAGGTCAAGCGGCGCATCATGCTCGGCACGTACGCGCTCTCCTCGGGCTACTACGACGCCTACTACGGGCAGGCGCAGAAGGTGCGGACGCTTATCACCCGCGACTTCACCGCGGCGTTCGAGCGGGTCGACGCGCTGATCTCGCCGACCACCCCGTTCGTCGCCTTCCCGCTCGGCGCGCGCACCTCCGACCCGTACCAGATGTACCTGGCCGACCTGTTCACCATTCCGAGCAACCTCTACGGCGGGCCCGGCATCTCGGTGCCGTGCGGGCTCTCCGACGGGCTGCCGGTCGGACTTCAGGTGATGGCCCCGACGCTTGCCGACGACCGGATGTACCGGGTCGCCGCCGCGTTGGAGAGCGCCGTCGGCACGTTCACCCCACCGGCACTGTGAGGCAGGAGCACAGATGACCACGACACTGCCCGCGTACGACGAGGTCGTCGCGCGCTACGAGCCGGTGATCGGCCTGGAGACCCACGTCGAGCTGGGCACGAACACCAAGATGTTCTGCGGTTGCCCGACCGACTTCGGTGGTGAGCCGAACACCCGGGTCTGCCCGGTCTGCCTGGGGCTGCCCGGCTCGCTGCCGGTGGCGAACAAGGCGGCGATCGAGGCGACCATTCAGATCGGCTTGGCGCTGAACTGCTCCATCGCGACGTGGTGCCGGTTCGCCCGGAAGAACTACTTCTACCCGGACATGCCGAAGAACTTCCAGATCAGCCAGTACGACGAGCCGCTCTGCGTCGACGGTTACCTGGACGTCGAGGTCAACGGCGAGACGGTGCGGATCGGCATCGAGCGGGTGCACCTGGAGGAGGACACCGGCAAGACGCTGCACGTCGGCGGCGCCACCGGTCGTATCCACGGCGCGACCGAGTCGCTTGTCGACTACAACCGGGCCGGCATTCCGCTTGTGGAGATCGTCACCAAGCCGATCCCGGGTACCGGCGCGTTGGCGCCCGAGGTGGCCCGCGCTTACGTCACCGAGCTGCGGGACGTGATCCGCAGCCTGGGCGTCTCCGACGTACGCATGGAGGAGGGTTCGCTGCGGTGTGACGTGAACACCTCACTGAACCTGCCGGGGCAGGAGTGGGGCACCCGTACCGAGACCAAGAACGTCAACTCGCTGCGGTCGGTCGAGCGGGCGGTCCGCTCGGAGATGCTGCGTCAGGCCGCCGTCCTCGGCGCGGGTGGCCGGATCACCCAGGAGACCCGGCACTTCCACGAGGACACCGGGGACACCACTCCGGGACGGTCCAAGGAGACCGCCACCGACTACCGGTACTTCCCGGAGCCGGACCTGGTGCCCCTGGCCCCGGATCCGGCCTGGGTGGCGGAGCTGAAGGCGGCCCTGCCGGAGCTGCCCCGGCTGCACCGCCGTCGGCTCCAGCAGGCGTGGGGCCTCTCCGACCTCGACATGCAGTCGGTGCTCAACGCCGGTGCGGTCGAGCTGATCGAGGCCACCGTGGCGGCCGGTGCGACACCGGCCGCGGCCCGCAAGTGGTGGCTGGGTGAGCTGTCCCGGCGGGCCAACGAGACGGGCGTGGAGCTGGCCGACATCGGGGCCACCCCGGCCCAGGTCGCCGAGCTTCAGGGCTTGGTCGACGCCGGAAAGCTCAACGACAAGTTGGCCCGCACCGTGCTGGAGGGCGTGGTCGCCGGTGAGGGTTCGCCGACCGAGATCATGACCAACCGCAAGCTGGAGGTCGTCTCCGACACCGGCGCGCTGACCGCCGCTGTCGACGAGGCGATCGCCGCCAACCCAGCCATCGCCGACAAGGTCCGCAGCGGCAAGGTCGCCGCCGCCGGCGCCCTCGTCGGCGCGGTCATGAAGACCACCCGTGGCCAAGCCGACGCCCAAACCGTCCGCACCCTCATCCTCGCCCGCCTCGGCGCTCAAGGCTGACCCCCAACCCCCTCCCACCAACCCGAGTTGATCATGAGGTTAGCGGCAATTGTCGATCTTCAAACTGCCGCCAACCTCATGATCAACCAGCATCACCTCAATGGGCATCAATGGGGATGTCCGAATGGAGTTCCAGCGCGTGGACCGGCACGATCTTGATGTTCTTGACGAGATTCAGCGGCGGGTGTTGTGGCTCGCGACGCGGATCGTGGACGCGGCCAATCATGACCGGGGTGCTGGGGACGGGGTGAAGGTCGGTGGGCATCAGGCGTCCAGCGCCTCGCTTGTCACCGCGATGACCGCACTGTGGTTCGCCCACCTGGGCGCCGAGGACCGGGTCGCCGTCAAGCCGCACGCCTCCCCGGTCTTCCACGCCATCCAGTACCTGCTCGGCAACCTGGACCGGTCGTACCTGCCCCGGCTGCGGGCACGGGGCGGCCTCCAGTCGTACCCGTCGCGGACCAAGGACCCGGACCAGGTGGACTTCTCCACCGGCTCGGTGGGGCTCGGCGCCGCCGCGCCGCTGTTCGCCGCGGTGACCCGTCGCTACGTCGACGCCCACTTCGGTGCGCGGCCGCACTCCCGCTTCGTCGCCCTGATCGGTGACGCGGAACTGGACGAGGGCAACATCTGGGAGGCCGTCGCCGACCCGGCCACCACCGGGCTCGGCAACGTGATGTGGGTGGTCGACTTCAACCGGCAGTCGCTCGACCGGGTCGTTCCCGGGGTACGGATCGACCAGTGGCGCGGCCAGTTCGAGGCCGCCGGCTGGCACGTCGTCGAGGTGAAGTACGGCCGCCGGCTCGCCGAGGCGTACGACCGGCCGGGCGGGGCGGCGTTGCGCGACTGGATCGACGCGATGCCGAACGAGCAGTACCAGTCGCTGTTCGGGCTGACCGGGCCGGCGCTGCGCAAGCAGTTCCTGGACGGTGCTCCCGAGGGCATCGCGGCGTTGATCGCCGACGTCTCCGACGACGACCTCGGTCCGCTCGTCACCGACCTGGGCGGGCACGACCTGGCGGCGCTGCTGGACGCGTACGCCCAGTGTGACGCGGTGACCGACCGCCCGAGCGTGGTGTTCGCGTACACCGTCAAGGGTTGGGGGTTGCCGATCGCCGGTAACCCGCGCAACCACTCCGCCCTGTTGACCACCGAGCAGGTCGACGCGCTGCGCACCGCGCAGGGGTTGACCCGCGACACCGAGTGGGACCGGCTCGATCCGGCGTCGCCGGCCGGGATCCGGGCCGGGCAGCGCCGCGAGGCGCTGTCCCGTGCGCCCCGCGAGCGTGCGCTGGGGGTCACCGTGCCCCAGGCCACGAACGTACGCGCCAACAAGCCGATCTCCACTCAGGAGGTCTTCGGTCGGGTGCTTGTCGACCTGGCCCGTGATCCGCAGGTGGGGCGGTATCTCGTCACCACCGCGCCGGACGTGGCCACCTCCACCAACCTGGCCGGGTTCATCAACAAGACCGGTGTGTTCGCACCGACCGCCCAGCGTTCCTGGTCGGAGGACCGGATGCTGCGCTGGACGGAGAGCCCCGAGGGCCAGCACATCGAGCTGGGCATCTCCGAGATGAACCTGTTCCTGCTGCTCGGCCAGCTCGGCCTGGCGTGGGACCTGTCCGGGCAGCCGCTGCTGCCGGTCGGCACCGTCTACGACCCGTTCGTGCTGCGCGGGCTCGATGCGTTCCTGTACGGCACCTACTCCGGTTCCCGCTTCGTCGTCGCGGGTACCCCGTCCGGTGTCACCCTCGCGCCGGAGGGTGGCGCCCACCAGTCGACAATCACCGCGAGCGTGGGGCTGGAACTGCCCGGGGTGACCTTCGTCGAGCCCGCGTACGCGGCCAGCCTCGACTGGCTGCTCTGCGACGCCTTCGGGCACATGGCCGGGGCGGTTCGGCCGACGACGACGGCGGTGCCGGCCGAGGACGGGGCGTACTACTTCCGGCTCAGCACCCGACCGGTCGACCAGGCGCCGTTCGAGGCGGCCCGGGCCCGGCTCGGTGACGCGGTGCTGCGCCGCCAGGTGCTCGCCGGTGCGTACCGGCTGGTCGACGCCCACCAGGCGTACCCGCACCTGGCCGACGCGCCGACGGTGCAACTTGCCGCCTCCGGGGCGGTACTGCCCGAGGTGCTGGCCGCGGCGGCGGAACTGGCCGACGAGGGTGTCGCCGCCCACGTCGTGGATGTGACCAGCCTGGACCGCCTCTACCGGGCCTGGCAGCGCACCCTGCGTCAGGGCGTACGCACGGCGACCGTGCCGAGCGTGCCGGGCGCGCTGCGGTCCGCCTTCGCCGACCGGGTGCCGGTGGTGACCGTGCACGACGCCGCCTCGCACGCCATGGCCTGGCTCGGCTCGGCCGTGGCCGCGCCGGCGGTCCCGCTCGGCGTCGACGAGTTCGGCCAGTCCGGCAGCGTCCACGACCTCTACGACCTCCACGACCTGCTCCCCGGCAGCATCGTCAACGCCGCCCTCGCCGCCCTCTCCCTCCGCTGACCCACCCCCTTCCCCCCGGGGCCCTCCCGGTCGATCGCTGACCCACCCCCTTTCCCCCCCCGGGCCCTCCCGGTCGATCATGAAGTTGTTGTCCTCGGTAAGCGCTCTCCCGGGCAACTACTCCATGATCGCCGGCTGAGGCGCTGAGGCGCTGAGGCGCTGGGGCGCTGAGGGGGGCTGGGGGGCTGGGCGGGGCTGGGGGCGGGCGTGGGGTCAGCGGGTGGGGGTGGGGGTTGGGGAGATGGTGGGGGTGGGGGTGGGGGTGGCGCCCAGGGGGGTGGTGGGGGGTGGGGCGATGACGGTGCGTTCGAGGTTGACCTGGGCCTGGCCGGTCCCGCCCACGGTGATGTCGTCGTACGCCTGGAGTCGCTTCTCCTGGTCGAAGTAGAGCACCGTCATCGCCAGCGGCGTCGGCTCCTCCTGCTCCAGCCCGCGCAGCCCGGCACCGCCGGTGGAGCCCTGCACCATCAGCGTGGTGGGCTGCTGGCCGGGCACCTCCGGCAGCGTGTTGATCTGCCGGTCGTGGGTGTGCCCGGCGAGCACCAGCGGGCAGGTGCCGGAGAGTGGGCCGGCGGCGGCCGGGTCGTGCACCAGCGCGATGTCGACCGGGCGGGGAGAGCTGCGGATCGTGGCGGCGAGCTTCTCGCCCGTCGTGATCAATTCGTCGGCGGTGGGTTGGCTCAGCCCACCGCTGGCCGGCGAGGTGCTCTTGTCCGGGGTGAAGCGGGGATCACCGATTCCGGCGATGGTCAGCCCGGCGACGGTGGTCGTGGTGTTGTCCAGTACGACCGCGTTGGGTTGGCGGGCCACCGCCGCCGCCGTACGGCCCGAGTCGTGGTTGCCCCGGATGTACACGTACGGCTTCTCGAGCAGGCTGATCGAGCCGACGTACGACGCCTCCGGCTCGCTGCCCCAGTCGGTGATGTCGCCGGTGTCGATCACCACGTCGATGCCGAACTGCTCGGTCACGGTCCGGATGATCTGCCAGGCACTCGGATTGAGGTGCAGGTCGGAGATGTGCAGCACCCGGGTGGTGCCCGGCTCCGGCTCGTACACCGGCAGCGCCGACACCGTCGTGTACAGCTGGGTAACGTTGCCGATGAGCCGCTGGAGCTGCTCGGCGTACCGGGTGTAGTCGTCGGCGATCTTGCGTACGTCGCCGACGATCGCCGGGGCGTTGACCAGCAGGCCCTCGTACCGGGGCTCCTCGATCGACTGGGGCCGGATGGTCGCCGCGGCGGTGCCCAGACTGCCGGCCGTGATCAGCAGCGCCAGCCCACCGGCCCAGGCTGCCCGGCGGGTGTTCCGGAACACCAGCAGCGCCAGCACCAGCGTGGCCAGTACGGAGGAACCGACCGTGCGCAGCCCGAGCCGCATCACCCCCTCCCGGACCTCGTCGACCGCCGACTGGGTGGCCCGGTTGAGGCTCGCCGGATCGTCGATCAGCGCCTCGACCCGGCTCTGGTCCAGCGCGCCCAACTCCACGGTCAGGTGGGTCGGCCCGCCGTGACTGTTCAGCAGCAGCGAGCCCAGCGGTGGGATGTCGACGGTGGTACCGCCGGTGGTCGCGGGCGAGACGGAGAGCCGAGCGTGGAACGGCCCGATGTCGGTGCCCACGTTCCCGCCCGCCACGACACCGGCGAGCACACCGACCAACGTCACGGCCAGGACGGCCACGGCGACGGCGAGGCGGCGCAGACCCCGCTGCCACCCGCCGTCACGCCGCGGTGCGGCGAAGCGCGGCATCGGTGGAAAACGGCGCGGCCGACCAGGGGTCGTGTCCCCGTCCCGATCGCGGCGCGGCTCGTCGTTCTGCTGACCGTCCATGCTGAGATTCTGACCTGCCCGCCGAAGGATCTTGGCAAACCTGGAATGTCGAGTCGGGCGACCGACTCAGCTGCGCCCGGCACCGCCACCGGCGAAGACGAGGCGCAGCAGCCGGTCGTCCTCGGGCGCCGGCCGGCCCCGCCCGTCGTGGTTGGAGGTGCCGACCCAGAGCGAACCGTCCGGCGCGGCGGCGATCCCGCGCAGTCGACCATACCGCTCGGTAAGCAGGGCCTGCGGCTGGCCGAGGACCGTGCCGGTCTCGGTCAGCTCGACCAGCCAGAGCCGTTGACCGCGCAGGCACGCGGTGGCGAGCATCCGTTCCACCGCGGCCAGGCCGGAGCAGGACGCCTCGTCGGTCGACCACTGCACGATCGGGTCGACGTACCGCTCGTCGTCGCCGCGTCCCTCGACCTCGGGCCAACCGTAGTTCTTGCCCTTGGTGATCTGGTTGATCTCGTCCCAGGTGTTCTGGCCGAACTCGACGGCGTACATCCGGTCGCCGGACCAGGCGATGCCCTGCACGTTGCGGTGGCCCAGGGACCAGACCGGGGAGTCCGGGAAGGGATTGCCGGGGGCCGGCTTCCCGTCCGGCGTGATCCGCAGGATCTTGCCGCCGAGCTGCTCGACGTCCTGCGACTGATCGGTGTCCCCGGCGTCGCCGGTGCTGGCGTAGAGCTGCCCGTCGGGACCGAACGCCAGGCCGCCGCCGTTGTGGATGCCCGCCTTGGGGATGCCGGTGAGGATCGGGGTCGGCTTCTCACCGAGTCGCAGCCGGGCCACGCGGTTGTCCCGTTCGGCGGTGTAGTAGACGAAGACCGTCCGGTCCTGGGCGAACTCCGGCGAGACCGCGATGCCCAGCAGGCCACCCTCACCCGAGGCGACCACATCGTCGATGGTCTGCACCTCGGTGATCTTCAAACCGTCGGCGGTCGACTCCGGCCCGACCTGGACGATGCGGCCACTGTCGCGCTCGGTGACCAGGGCGCCGCCGTCGGGCAGGAAGGCGATCCCCCACGGCACCCGCAGCCCCTGGGCGAGCACGGTGGCGACAACCTCCTGGTCGCCGTTGCCCGCGGTGACCGTCGGGCTGGGCAGGTTCGGTGGCTCGCCGGCCGGGTCGGGTTCCGGATCCCCGAGGCTGCAACCACTGGCAACGAGCAGCAGCGTCGCGCAGGACGCCACGAGGGCGGCACGGACCTGACGGGCGCGGAGGTACGGGGGAGCGCTCACCCGCCCCAGAGTAGCCCGCCGGGGCCGGGCCCGTGGAAGGCGAGCCGGTGCCGCCCCCATTGGCTGGTCGGGCCGCGCCGACGCCTATCGTCGGCCGGGTGAAGGTATGGATCCCGCACCAGGCCGGCCACGCCCTGCTCGGCGAGCTGCCGCCGGAGGTCACCGTCGAGACGATGGAGGATCCGGCGAAGCTGCCCTCGCCGATGGCCGGCGTCCGGTTCTGGGTACCGCCCTTCCTGGCCGGCGAGGAAGCCGTGGCCCTCCTGCACGAGCTGCCCGACCTGGCGGTGGTGCAGTTGCTCTCGGCCGGCGCGGACGCCTGGGTGGGGCGGGTACCGGCCGGTGTCACGCTCTGCGACGCCCGTGGGGTGCACGACCCGTCCACCGCCGAATGGGTGGTCGCCGCGATCCTGTCCCAGTTGCGTGCATTCCCGGCGATGGCCCGGGCACAGGCCCGGCGACGGTGGGCGTACGACGAGGTGGCCCCCACCGACGAGCTGACCGGCAAACGGGTGCTGATCGTCGGTGCGGGGTCGATCGGTACCGCGCTACGGGAGCGACTGACGCCGTTCGAGGTGGAGTTCGTGATGGTGGCCCGGACCGCCCGGCCCGAGCAGGGGGTGCACGGGGTCGACGAGCTGCCGCGACTACTGCCGCAGGCGGACGTCGTGGTGCTGCTGGTGCCGCTGACCGAGCAGACCCGGGGGCTGGTCGACGAGACGTTCCTCGCCGCGATGCGGGACGGTGCCCTGCTGGTGAACGCCGCCCGGGGCCCGGTGGCCCGGACCGACGCCCTGGTGGCCGAGCTGGCCACCGGACGGATCTCGGCCGCGCTGGACGTGACCGATCCCGAGCCGCTGCCCGCCGACCATCCGCTCTGGGAGATGCCGAACGTGCTGATCACTCCGCATGTGGCCGGCTCGGTGCGGGGTCTGCTGCCGAGGGCGTACCGCCTGGTCGGTCAGCAGATCCGACGGTTCGTGGCCGGTGAGCCGCCGCGCAACGTGGTGGTGGACGGCTACTGATCCGATCCGGTGAGGTCGCGTCCGGCCGCTGCCACCAGCCTCGGCAGGTCCTCACCACGCACGGCCGGGAGCACGAACCACCGGCCGTCGTCGAGTTGGGCCACCGCCCGCCCGCGCGGGTCGGCCGCCAACTCGACCACCTGGTCCCAGGGGATCCGGCGCTCTCCGGCGAGCGCCCGTACCCGTAACCCACGCACGTCGGCGTCGGTGCCGGCCCGCCAGGCCCAGACGGCCACCGCCAGCGGCACCAGCAGCACCGGCAGCAGATAGGTGCGGGAGCTGGCCAGTGGCAGGGCGCCGATGGTGGCGACGATCGCCCCGACCAGGATGGCCTGGTTGTGCCGGAATCGTGCGGTGTCGGTGCGAGGCATGACCAGATGATCCCACCCGGGCGGAGACGGCCGGCGGTGGGTCGAGGTCGCGAGCGGCACGACCGCCGGGTTGGAGCGTGGGTCGTACGTCTCGACACTCAGTTGCCGTGAGATGACTCACTGTCGATTGGCCGTCACTTCCCGCCGAGCGACTCGTTCATCGATGGTGGGCGGTGGACCATGTCCGTCGTCCGCGTACCGCCCCCGTGCCCCCTCACGAAGGCGACCGTCGTGCCCGTCACGTCTGTGTTCCGTGCCGCCCCGCTGCGGGCCGGCGCACACCGTCCGCTCCTGCCGGAGATCTGCGTGCTCGCGGTCGCCGCCGTGCTGATCGCCCTCGGTGCCGCCGGTCCGGTGCCCGCCCTCGCCGTGGTGGCGCTCGCCGGTGCGGCCGCGTCCACACTGGCCGGGGTACGGCTGTCCCGGCTTACCCTTGCCCCCGAAGCGTTGGCCGGCGGCCCAGCTGCCGGACGGCTGGCCCGCCGTCGGGCGGCGCGTCCGCGTCGGGCGGCCGCCCTGCTGCACGCCGCGGTGGTGACCGCCGGCCTGACCGCGGCGGTGCTACCGCTGGCCTCCGCCGGATACCGCCCGGCGGCCGCCACGGCCGGGCTCGCCGGCACCACCGCACTGCTCGGCGGTGGGCTGTTCAGCCTGCATCGGTCCCGTCCGTCGGTCCGCGGCCGGCTGCGTCGCCTACTCGACCACGCCGTGCCCGGTGTCTGCCTGGTGCTCGCCGCCTGGCTGCTGCTGCCGTACGCCGGTGTGCCGGCGCCGGTGCGGCTGGCGGTCGCGGTGGCCCTGGGGCTGCTGGCCGTCGACGCGTTGGCCGTGCTGACCGGGGCCGACCGTGACGGCGGCGCCGCCCGCTGCCGTGGCGGCGCCGGGTTGACTCTGCTCGCCCTGGTGCTGCTGGCCGCGCTGCCGGCCGGTCCCGCCGCCGGGCGTGCGGCGCTGTTGGCCGTGCCGCCGATGGTGGTCGGCGTGCTGCTGGTCGCCGCCGGGGTCCGACAGGTTGCGCAGGCCGCGCCCGCCCGGCGGACCGCCCTGGTCTGGCCACGGGCGGTGCTCCCACCGGTCGTCGTGGTGCTCGCCGTCGTCCACCAGTTGCAGGCCGGCCTCCTACCCGACCGTACGGCGGTGCTGCTCGCGCTCGCCGTGGTTCCGCCGCTGGTGGCGCGCGAGCTGTTCGGTGTCGCCGCCCCGACGTCGACGGAAGAGTCGGCGGCCATCGCCCCGGCACCCTCGACGGCACCGACACCCGCTGGGCCGGGTGGCCCGGCCGGTCGCGTCGCCCTGCTACGGGCGCTGGCGGCCCGCCCCGAACCGGTCTGCGGCGCTCTGCTCGTGGTCGACCTGCACCTCACCGAGTTGCCCGGCCGGCTGGTGCGCGACGACGTGGCTGCCGAGGCCGTCCGTCGGGCCCGAGCCGTGGCGGCCGACGAGGACGAGGTGTTCGATCTGGCCGGTAGCGGACTCGCGGTGGTAAGCGGGTCCGGTCCGGTGCTGGCGTACGCACTGGGTACCCGGCTGCTCACCGCGCTGAGCCGGCCCTACGAGGTTTCCGGGGCGGTGTTGCGGTCGCGCCCCAGCGTCGGGCTGGCCGAGCTGGGCCGGAGCCGGCCGGAGGATCTGCTCCGCCAGGCGGACCTGGCCCGTCGGCGCGCGGCCCAGCTCGGCCGGGAGCGGGTCGAGTGGTACGACGCCTACCTGGAGGAGCAACTGGTCCGCCGGCTGGACCTGGAGCGGGAGCTGCCCGGCGCGGTTGCCCGGGGCGAGTTGGACCTGGTCTACCAGCCGGTGCTCGGCCTGGCCGATCGGGCTCCGGTCGGTACGGAGGCGCTGCTGCGGTGGCGCAACCCGGTACTGGGCACCGTGTTCCCGGCGGAGTTGCTCCCGGTGGCCGAGGATCTCGACATCATGGGCGAGCTGGGCGTCTGGGTGCTGGACCGGGCCTGTCGACAGTTGGCCGACTGGACCGTGGGTGGCCGACGGCTGTGGATGGCGGTCAACGTGACCACCCGGGAACTCATCTCACCGGACTTCGTGCCCCGGACGGCAGCGGTGCTGGAGGCGTACGGGGTGGGGCCCGACCAGTTGGTGATCGAGGTCGCCGAGCCGAAGGTGGCCGCCGAGTTGCCGACGGTGGTGGCCCGGCTGGCCGGCCTCCGCTCGATGGGCATCCGCACCGCGTTGGACGATTTCCGGGCCGAGCACGCCTCTCTCGCTCAGCTCCGGCGGCTACCGATCGACCTGCTCAAGGTCGGGCCAGAGGTGGCCACGGCAGGCGGTGACCCGCACCGGCCTCTGTTGGACGTGGTGGTCACCGTGGCCGAGCGGTTGGGCCTTGAGGTGGTGGCCGAGGAGCTGGAATCGGCTCACCAGGTCGAGGGGGCGCATCGGGCCGGCTGCCGGTACGGCCAGGGCTTCGAGCTGGCCCGGCCGGCGACCGCCGAGCGGGTCGAGGCGTACTTCGAGGAGTTTCCCTCGACGTCGCGCTGACCGGTGCGGCTTAACCGTTTCACCTGCTGGCGGGGGCAGGGCCGGTGCTGCCGCGTGGGGTCAGGTGCGGGGCCTCGTCCTCCAGCCCGACCGTCGGGGCTCCCTCGATCAGCTGTAGCAACTGGCGCGCCGCGTGCGCCCCGTACGCCGGGATGTCCCGACCCAGCGCGGTGAGCGGCGGATGCACCAGCCGGCACAGCGGGGAGTCGTCCCAGGCCACGATGGACAGGTCGGCGGGAACCGCGAGCCCCATCTCCTGGGCGACCGACAGCCCGGCGATCGCCATCACGTCGTTGTCGTAGATCACCGCGGTCGGGCGGACCCGGGAGCTGAGCAGCCGCCGGGTGGCCCGCGCGCCCTCCTCGCCGGTGTAGTCGGAGGAGGCGGTGACCGCGTCGGCGAGGCCGAGACGCCCGCACACCTCGGCGAACGCCTGGGTGCGGATCGCGGTGTGCTGTAGCTCGGGCAGGCCGCCGACCCGGGCGATCCGCCGGTGACCCAGGGCGTAGAGGTACTCCACCGTCTCCACCAACGCCGCCGCGTCGTTCGACCAGACACTTGGCAACCCGCCGGTGCCGGCGGGACCGCCGATCACCACGGCCGGCAGGCCCAGTTCCTCAAGCACCGGCACCCGCCCGTCGTCGGTCCGCAGGTCGCAGACCAGCACGCCGTCGACCCGCCGCTCGCCCCACCAGCGCCGGTAGACCGCGATCTCGGCGCTCTGGTCGGCGACCACCTGGAGGGTCAGCGCGTACGACCGGGCGGACAATTCCGCCTCGACGCCGCTGATCAGCTCCATGAAGAAGGGCTCGATGCCGAGGGTGCGGGCCGGTCGGGCGAGGATCAGGCCGATGGCGCGGGCGGTCGCGCCGGACAGGGCCCGGGCGGCGCTGCTCGGGCTGAACCCGATCTCGGCGGCGATGGCGAGAATGCGCTGCCGGGTCGCCTCGGAGACGCCCGGCTGGCCGTTCAGCGCGTACGAGACCGCGCCCTTGGAGACTCCCGCCCGCCGGGCGACGTCCGCGATCGTGGGGCGCTTCACCGGCGTACGTCCTCCTGAACCAGCTCGTCCTGCCGGCCGCGTCGATGGCGCGGGCGGCGTGGGACACGCTACCCGTCCGCCTGCCTGTGGCGGCGGTACGGGGCGGCTCGCCGCCGACCGGCACCCGAACTTGTGCGGTTCAGTCTACTGGATCGGCTTGCCGCTACCGTGCCTCGTCGCGGTCGGACTCTCCCGTACCGGTGCGCAGAACTGCTTAATGTCAGGCGATTTCACGCATCCGAGCGGGCGCGAGGTTACGGATCGGGCGCGGTGTTAACCCGTCGTTGACACGCTGAGACCACCCCCGTACGGTGGCCTCACTTATCCGGTTCAGTCAACGTTCCTCGATCTCTGGAGCGTTTCCAATGGTCTCGGAGGATGGGTCATGAGACGGTCTACGCCTCGGTGGCTGCGGGTCGCAGCCGTAGGTCTGACGGTTGGCTCTCTGGTCGTCGCGTGCAGCGGGCGCAGCACCCAGGGCGGCGGCGACAGCGGTGGCGCGGTGACGCTGACGATCAATTTCTGGGGCGACTTCGGGCTCACGGACCTGAAGGCGAAGTACGAGGCGGAGAACCAGAACGTCAAGATCGCCCTCAACTCGGGCGAGTACAACGCCCAGCACGAGGACCTGCAGAAGAAGCTGATCGCCGGCTCGGGCGCGCCCGACATCGCGGCCATCGACGAAGGCTTCATGGTCCAGTTCCGCAGCCAGGCCGACAAGTTCGTAAACCTGCTCGACTCCGGTGCCGGCAAGTACGAGACCAACTACCTGCCGTGGAAGTGGAAGCAGTCCCTGTCGGCCGACGGTGCCACCCAGATCGGTCTCGGCACCGACGTCGGTGGTCTGGCCATGTGCTACCGCACCGATCTGTTCGAGGCCGCTGGCCTGCCCACCGAGCGGGACCAGGTCTCCGCCCTCTGGCCCACCTGGGACAGGTTCCTGGAGGTCGGCCAGCAGTACACCGCCAAGACCAAGAAGAAGTTCCTCGACAACGCGACCAACCTGTTCAACCCGATCCTCGGACAGCAGCAGGTCGGCTTCTACGACGAGAACGAGCAACTGCGGATGGAGGGCGGCCCCAAGGTCGCCTTCGACTACGCGGTCCGGGCCGCCGACGCCGGTCTGTCAGCAAACCTCACCAGCTTCCAGGCCGACTGGGACAAGGGCTTCACCAGCGGCTCCTTCGCCGTACTGGCCTGCCCGGCCTGGATGCTCGGGCACATCCAGAACACCGCCCCCGGCACCAAGGGCAAGTGGGACATCGCCGCGGTGCCCGGCGGTGGCGGCAACTGGGGTGGTTCCTTCCTGACCATCCCCAAACAGGGCAGGAACGTCGACGAGGCGTACAAGTTCGTGGAGTGGTTGATCCAGCCGGAGCAGCAGATCGAGGTCTTCAAGACGGTCGGCAACCTGCCGTCGCAGCCGGCGCTCTACGCCGACCCCGCGATCGCCGACTTCAAGAACGAGTTCTTCAACTCCGCGCCGGTCGGCCAGATCTTCCCCAGGATGGCGGAGGGCCTGACGCCGCAGTACCTGGGCAAGAAGAACGGCCCTACCCGGGTCGCCGTGGAGAACGTCATCAACCGGGTGCAGAACGGCACGCTCACGTCGGACGCCGCCTGGGCCGAGGCGATCAAGGAAGCCGAGAAGGCCAGCAGGTAACGCCATCGAGGTGGTGCGGGCGCGTGGTCGCCCGCGCCATCTCGGTTCCGGTCCGAATTCCCCGTCGCCCCTGGAGTGCCCATGCCCACCACGCGCGCGGCCCCCGAACCGGCCACCCGGCGCCCGCGACCCATTCCCGGCCGGTCGATGACCTGGCGTGACCGGCTGCACCGCTTCGACATGCGGTACGTGCCGTACCTGATGATCGCGCCGTTCTTCCTGCTCTTCCTCGTCTTCGGGCTCTTCCCGATGATCTTCAACGGCGTGGTGGCGCTGCGCCACTGGCGTCTGGACGACCCGGAGCTGACCGGCTGGGCCGGCGTCGAGAACTTCAGCCGACTGTTCACCGACGGCGACTTCGGCAACGCCCTCTACAACACCTTCGGCATCTTCCTGCTCTCCACCGTCCCGCAACTGCTGCTCGCGCTGATCATCGCGTCGCTGCTCAACCGCCGGCTACGAGCCCAGACCTGGTGGCGGGTCGGCGCGCTGCTGCCCTACATCACCCCGATCACCGCCTCCACGCTTGTCTTCAACGTCTTCTTCGCCCGTGACCTCGGCATGGCGAACTGGGCACTGGGCCTGATCGGCATCGGCACCGAGAACCCGATCGACTGGCGGGCCGACAAACTGCACTCCTGGATCGCCATCGCCACGATGGTCAACTGGAAGTGGATCGGCTACAACGCGCTGCTCTACCTGGCGGCGATGCAGTCCATCCCGCGCGACGTGTACGAGGCGTCGGCGCTCGACGGTGCCGGCCCGTGGCGTCAGCTCTGGCGGATCACCGTGCCGATGATCCGGCCGGTGGTCATCTTCACCGTGGTGCTGTCCACAATCGGCGGGCTGCAACTGTTCACCGAACCGATGCTGTTCGACCTCAACGCGCAGGCCGCCACCGGCGGCGCCGGCGGCGAGTGGCAGACCGTCGCGCAGCTGATCTACAAGGTCGGCTGGAAGGACCTCAACCTCGGCTACGCCGCCGCGATGTCCTGGGCACTGTTCCTGATCATCCTCGTGGTCGCGGCCCTGAACACGCTGTTGACCAACCGCATCTCGGGGGGACGCAAATGAGCGAGCGCAGCGAGCGAATCGATCGGCTCAGCGCGACGGTGCCTCATCGCGGCGCCGAGCGAAGCGAGGTGGCGCGATGAGCCTTCTGGAGCGACCCCGGCAGGCGACGCCGGCACCGCGCGGCGGACGCCGGCGGGCCGTGCTGCTGGGCCGGGCTCCGCAGGACACTCCGGCCGGCTTCTGGACCTATCTGCTTCTGGCCCTGAGCACACTGTTCGCGGCGTTCCCGCTGTACTGGATGTTCGTCATCTCCACCAGCACCGACGAGGCGACCTCCCAACTGCCGCCGGTGGTGATCCCGGGGGACCAGTTCCTGGTCAACCTGGACGAGGTCTTCTCTCTCCAGGATGTGTACTTCGCCGCCTCGCTGGTGAACAGCGTGATCGTCTCGACCGTGGTCACCGCGTCGGTGCTGTTCTTCTGCTCGTTGGCCGGCTTCGCCTTCGCCAAGCTGCGGTTCCGGGGCAGCAAGCCGCTGATGCTGTTCGTGATCCTCACCCTGACCGTGCCGAACCAGCTCGGCGTGGTCGCGCTCTACATCGTGATGGGCAAGCTGGGCTGGAACGGCACCCTGCTGGCGGTGATCGTGCCCGGTCTGGTCACCGCCTTCGGGGTGTTCTACATGCGGCAGTTCATCGTCAACACGGTGCCGGACGAGTTGGTCGAGTCGGCCCGGGTGGACGGCGCCACCACCATGCGGGTCTACTGGAACATCGTGTTGCCGGCGGTGCGGCCGGCGCTGGCGGTGCTCGGCCTGCTCACCTTCGTGGCCACCTGGAACGACTTCCAGTGGCCCCTGATCACCCTCAACGGCACCGACTATCCCACCTCGATGGTGGCCATCTCCGACCTGGCCAGCGGCAACTACGTCATCTACCGACGGGTGCTGGCCGGTGCGTTCGTGGCCACCGTCCCATTGTTGATCATGCTCGTCATCGGCGGTCGGCAGATCGTCCGGGGAATCATGGAAGGCGCGGTGAAATCTTGAGCGACGCGCGGGGGACCGGTCCGATCCGGCTGGCACTGCACGACGGGTGGACCATGCGGGCGGTGCCCGGCCAGCAGGTGCCACCCGAGGTCGACGGGGCGACGGTGCCGGCCACCCTGCCGGGCTGTGTGCACACCGACCTGCTGGACGCCGGGCTGATCCCCGACCCGTACCTCGACGACAACGAAACCGCGCTGGCCTGGATCGGCCGCACCGACTGGGCGTACGAGACCACCTTCGACCGGCCGGTCGGCGTGCACGGCCGCCTCGACCTGGTCTGCGCCGGCCTGGACACGGTCGCCACGATCACGCTCAACGACGTCGAGGTCGGCCGTACCGAGAACATGCACCGAGGTCACCGCTTCGACATCGGGTCGCTGCTCCGCGCCGAGGACAACCACCTGGTCGTACGCTTCGACTCCGCCTACCGGTACGCCGAGACCCAGCGTGACCGGCTCGGCGACCGACCCAACGCGTACCCGGAGCCGTTCCAGTTCATCCGCAAGATGGCCTGCAACTTCGGCTGGGACTGGGGACCGACACTGGTCACCGCTGGCATCTGGCAGGAGATCGCCCTGCATGGCTGGTCGGTCGCCCGCCTGGCGGCGGTACGCCCACTTGTCACAGTCGACGGTGAAACCGGCCGGGTGGAGGTGCACGTCGAGGTGGAACGGGCCGTCGACCGGCCGCTCACCGTGCGGGCGCAGGTGGCGGGTCAGCGGGCCGAGGTGACAGTCCCGGCGGGGCAACGCTCCGCGGTGCTGGCTCTCACGGTCCACCGCCCGGAACTCTGGTGGCCCCGGGGCTACGGGGCGGCCCACCGCCACGAGCTGACGGTCACCCTGCACGATTCCGACGGCGGCCCGCTCGACGAATGGCGCCGCCGGATCGGCTTCCGGTCGGTACGCCTGGACACCACTCCCGACGAGCACGGTGCCCCGTTCACGCTGTACGTCAACGAGGTGCCGATCTTCGTCCGGGGCGTCAACTGGATCCCCGACGACGTCTTCCCCAACCGGGTCACCCGCCAGCGCCTGGCCCACCGCTTCGACCAGGCCGAGGCGGCCAACGTCAACCTGCTGCGGGTCTGGGGCGGCGGCCGGTACGAGTCGGCGGACTTCTACGACCTGGCCGACGAACGTGGACTGCTGGTCCAGCAGGACTTCCTCTTCGCCTGCGCCGCGTACCCGGAGGAGGAGCCGTTCGCCACCGAGGTGGCCGCCGAGGCCACCGAACAGGTGACCCGCCTCGCATCGCACCCCTCGCTGGTGCTGTGGACCGGCAACAACGAGAACATCTGGGGTTGGCACGACTGGGACTGGCAGGAACCGCTGGCCGGGCGCAGTTGGGGGCGTGGCTACTACCTGGACCTGCTGCCCCGCATCGTCGCCGAGCTGGACCCGACCCGCCCGTACTGGCCGGGCAGCCCCTGGTCAGGCAGCGAGGAGATCCACCCCAACGACCCGGCGTACGGCACCACGCACATCTGGGACGTGTGGAACACCGACGACTACGTCAAGTACCGGGAGTACCTGCCCCGGTTCGTCGCCGAGTTCGGCTACCAGGGACCACCCGCGTACGCGACGCTGCGCCGGGCCCTCTCCGACGAACCTCTCGCCCACGATTCGCCCGGCGTGGCACACCACCAGAAGGCGGCCGACGGTGACCGGAAGCTGCGCCGAGGGCTGGACGCGCACCTGCCCGAGCCGCGCGACTTCGACGACTGGCACTGGCTGACCCAGCTCAACCAGGCCCGGGCCATCGCCCTCGGGGTGGAACACTTCCGCTCCCACCGGGGCCGGTGCATGGGCACCATCGTCTGGCAGCTCAACGACTGCTGGCCGGTCACCTCGTGGGCCGCCATCGACGGCGACGGCCGCCGCAAACCACTCTGGTACGCGCTACGCCGCGCCTACGCCGACCGGCTGCTCACCGTACAGCCGCGCGACGGTGGACTGGCTCTGGTCGCGGTGAACGACGGCGGGCTGCCGTGGCAGGCGTCGATCACGGTCACCCGGCTCACCCTGGCCGGGGAACCGAAGGCGAAGTCCACCCTGGAGCTGGCGGTGCCCGCGTACGACACGGTGACCCTGACACTGGCGGCGGAGCTGACCCGGCCCGACGACGCCCGGGACGAACTGCTGGTCGCCGACACCGGCGACCCGGCCGACCGGGCGTGGTGGTTCTTCGCCGAGGACCGCGACGTCCGATGGTCGGCGGCGGCCTTCGACGCGACGGTGCAGCCGACCGACGACGGCCAGCAGGTACGCGTCACCGCCCGCACGATCCTGCGCGACGTGACCCTGTTCCCGGACCGCCTCGACCCGTCCGCCGAGGTCGACCCGGCGCTGGTGACCCTGCTCCCGGGTGAGTCGGCGACGTTCACCGTGCGGTCGGCGGCACCTCTCGACCCCACCGCCCTCACCACCCGCCCGGTGCTGCGCTGCGTCAACGACCTGCCAGGAAGGGCCCCCTTCGCACGCCTCCGGTAGCGGAAGGCCCCTTCCTGACGGACACCACCACCAACCGAAGGGGAAGCCGATGAGGAAGAGACTGGCCGGCGTACTGCTGGCCGTGGCTGGCCTGCTGGCCACGGCGAACGCCGGGCCGGCGGTGGCCGCGGCCCCGCGGGCACCGGCCGATGCCGCACCCCCGGCGAATGCCGCACCCCCGGCGCTGCCGGCGGGTGCCGCGATGCCGGCGGGCGCCGAGGTTGCCGGCGGCCGGCACCAGGGGTTCGTGGTCCGCAAGGGCGACCGGCTGTTCGTCGACGGCAGGCCGTTCCGGTTCGCCGGGACGAACAACTACTACCTGATGTACAAGTCCCGGACGATGGTCGACGACGTGTTCGCCGACGCGAAGGCCGCCGGGTTCACCGTGCTGCGGCACTGGGGTTTCCTCGACATCGGCACCCCGGGCGGCTCCGACTCGGTGCACGGCCCCGCCGACGGCGTGTGGTTCCAGTACTGGGACGGCGAGAAGCCCGCGTTCAACGACGGCCCCGGTGGCCTCCAGCGCCTCGACTACGTGCTCTACGCGGCCCGCCAGGCCGGCATCCGCGTGGTCATCCCGCTGACGAACAACTGGCGTGACTTCGGCGGCATCGACCAGTACGTGCGCTGGCGCGGCGCGGAGCATCACGACGACTTCTACACCGACCCGGTGATCCGTGGCTGGTACCGCGACTGGGTGTCACACCTGCTCAACCGGGTCAACCCGCTGACCGGGGTGGCGTACAAGGACGATCCGACAATCCTGGCCTGGGAGCTGGCGAACGAGCCACGCTGCAAGGGCTCCGGGGTCTACCCGGCGTCGCCGCAGTGCTCTACCGCCACCATCACCACCTGGGCCGACGAGATGAGCCGACACATCAAGTCGGTCGACCGTCGGCACCTAATCGGCGTCGGCGACGAGGGCTTCTTCTGTGACGGTCCGGACGCCGGGCACTGGACTGTCAACTGCGGTGAGGGCGTCGACTCGGTCGCGCTGAGCCGGCTGCCCGCCGTCGACGTGCTCGGCTACCACCTGTACCCGGACCACTGGGGCACCGATGCCGACTGGAGTGTGCGCTGGATCGAGCGGCACAACCGGGAGGCGAAGCGGATCGGCAAGCCGGCGGTGCTCGGCGAGTTCGGCTGGCACGACAAGGCCACCCGCAACCCGGTCTACAAGCGCTGGACCGACACGTTCATCCGCACCGGCGGCACCGGCCTGATGCACTGGATCCTCTCCGGCATCCAGGACGACGGCACGCTCTACCCGGACTACGACGGCTACACCGTCTACTGCCCGAGCCCGGTCTGCACCACGCTGAGCAACGCGGGCGAGACGATCAGGCGCGGCTTCCGCCCGCGCCCGCCGGTCGCCGACCACGACACCGCTGTCACCGAGGCCGGCACACCCGTCACCCTCAACCCGACAAGCAACGACATCGCGTACGCGGCAGCGATCCGGCCGTCCACAGTCGATCTCGATCCGGGCGTACGCGGACAGCAGCGCACGGTGTCCGTCTCCGGTGGCGCGTTCGCGCTGGGCGTCGACGGGTCTGTCGAGTTCACCCCGACGGACGGGTTCCAGGGCCGCGCCGTCGCCTCGTACGCGGTCCAGGACACCGCCGGTCGGCGGTCCAACCTGGCCGAGTTGACCGTCACCGTCAAGCCGGCACCCGGTGACCCGATCGTGCTGGCCTCCTGGGAGAGCGGCCTGGAGGGCTGGGCGCCCGGCGACTGGCAGCCCGACGCCGGCACCCTGGCACAGTCCGATGCCTTCGCCACGGCTGGCGCGTACGGCCTGCGGGTCAGTGCGACCGGCGGCGGCTGGTTCGGGGTGACCCTGCCCGAGCCGGTGGACCTGTCGACCAAGGGCGTGCTCCGCTACGACCTGCGTACCTCGGCCTCGGCGGGCACCTCCACCTCGATCGCGGTGCAGACCGGCGAAGGTTGGGCCTGGTGCCAGTCGGCGTTCGGCTGGGTGGGCGAGGGCACCACCACCACCGTGGAGATCGATCTGCTGACCCAGATGTCCTGCGACGCCTCGGCCCTCGCCGACGTCCGCGGCATCCTGATCTGGGTCAGCCCAGGAGTCCACGACCTGGACCACCTGCGCGCTGAGTAGGCCGCGTCGGGGAGCGGTGCCGGGCCGGCGCGTGGTCCCACGACGCGCCGGCCCGGTAGCCCCTACCTGCCGGTCCTGCTCGCACCGCAGGGCCGGCGGCGGCAGGTGTCAGGCGCAGAGCGGGTCGCTTGTGTACGTCGTGCCGGAGGCGGTGGTCACCTTGCCGACCGCGCAGACCGTCATGTTCTGGCCGTAGAGCTGGTCGCCGTAGTACTGGGTGCCCGTACCGCCGTACCAACTGGTGTTGCCGTGCGGGTTCGACCGGTACACCCGGACCTGGACGGTGTTGTGCGGGCTGACCCGGTTGGAGATCCGACCCCAGTTGGTCTGGCAGGTCTCGCTCCAGCGCAGCTCCACGACGGCGAGGGTGGTCGAGCCCTGCATGATGTACTTCGGGTAGGTCGTGGCGTTGCGGGCGTTGGCGGAGCACCCGGTGTCGATCGGATCGGTGCCGTCGCAGCCGTGGCCGCTACAGGTGGCGGCACTGGCGGGCGTCGCGACCAGGAGGCTGGCCGTGATGAGGGCGCCTGCGGCAGCGGCGGCCAACCGCCGGGCGTTCCGGATCATTGTCTCTCCTGACCTCTGATGGGGCTGTGTCGGCCCCGGGGAATCGGCTCCTCATCTCTACCGTCCGTCGACACTGATCTCTACGCTGTGTCGCGTCGGACAATGAATCCCGGTTGTGGTCAATCAATTCGAGGAGCGGCCCATGGCCCGGGCGGAACGCCCCCTGGACCCCACCGCCGACCCGCTTCAGGCGTTCGCCGCCGACCTGAGGACCCTGCGGGACAAGGCGGGCCGCCCGACCTATCAGGCCCTCGCCCGGCGGGCCCACCGGTCCGCGAGTTCGCTGTCCGAGGCGGCCGGTGGCCGGAGGCTGCCGACGTTGGACACGACGCTGGCGTACGTACGGGCGCTCGGCGGCGACGAGGCGGAGTGGACCGAGCGGTGGCGCGTCGTCGCCGGGCACGTCACGGCCAAGCAGGGGCACGTCGACCCGACCGGCGACCACGACGGCGGAAGCGAGACACGACCTGCCACCGTGCCGCCGGCCGCTGCGGGTTCCGGCGCGGCAACGCCTGTGGCTGCGGGTCCGGTCGCCGCGCCGCCCGCCGCGTCGGCGCAGGACGGTCAGGAATCGCTTGGTCCGCCCACCCCGGCAGGTGCCACCGCTTCGTCCCGACCGGTCGGGCGCACCGCCCGGGCGGTTCTCGCCGGGGCGCTGGTGCTGACCGGCCTCGTCGCGGTGCCCTGGCTCGCCGGAGGGTTCGGCGAGCCGGAGGCGGGCAGCACCACCTCACCTGCGGCGGAGCCGACGACCGTGACGGTGGGCGTCCGCGACGGTGCCGACCCGAAGGACGCCGGGTGCGCCGCCGATGCCGAGGTGACCACGCTGGACAGCGCCGCCGTCCTGCTCGACGAAGGGGTGATCGGCACGGTGGAGCTGCGCTACGCGCCGTCCTGCGGTGCGAGTTGGCCGCGATTCGTGCCGGTGCCGGCGGCGGTGGAGGTGCCTCGGCCCGCCCGGATCCAGCTCACCGTGTTCGACGGTGACGATGCCGGCCGGCAGGCCGACTTCGCGATGGATTACGCCGGCATCTCCACCTTCGGCAACCTGCTGACCAGCACACGGACCTGTGTCTGGGCCCAGGTGCAGCTTTCCGGCCAGGGCTGGGCCTCGCCCCCGGCGCGCACCGGCTGCTGGCGAGGCGCCACCCAGGTGAGACCGATCCCCTGAACCGCTCGCCCGGCTCACCGCGGCTCTCACCGAGGTCGCGGCGAACAGGCCGACGTCCTTGACGAACACGAGAGGAGCAGCGGCCATGGCCCTGGCGGATGCGTCGACCAAAGCTCCGACAGACGTCCCGGAGCTTGCCGTGGCCGAGCCGCCGGCCCCGTCGGACCTGCTCCAAGCGGTGGTTGACGCCGTCTTCGGCCCCGGCAGTGTGATCGCCTGGTTCGTCGGTCTGTTGATTCTCGTCGGGCTCTGGCTGAGATTCGGGCTCGACATCTACCGCGGTGCCCGGCAGGCGGGCGAGACGATCCGGGCCGCGGTCCGGATCAGCCTCCAACACCTGAGCCGGCACCCTCGACACCGGATCGTGGCGGCCTTCGTGACGACCCTGGTCGGTCTGGCCCTTCAGGCAGTATGGGTGTTCGCCACCTTCGCGTTCGTGTGTGCCGTCTCGGCGGCCGTGGGTGCAGCCGACACGGCCGACCCCCTGCGATGGGACCGCTTCACCGGCTCGTACACGATGACCTGTGTTCTTCTGCTGGTGGCCGCCTACGTGCTGGCCGTCGCCCGGCAGGACCGTCATCTCTCCTGGCTGGCCGTCCCGCCGGCCGCGCTGCCGATCGTCACGGGGGCGGTCGTCGCTCTGATCGCCCTGGTCGTGACGATCGCCTATCTGCTCTCGTGGTTGTTCGTGCTGGTCACGAGGCTCTTCACCGATCGGGCGGAGGGACCTGACTTCCTTGACGACGCCGTCGGGATGTGGGCGGTGGTGGTGGTTCTCGTTCTGCTGGCCCTCGGTGGATTTCTGGCAATGTGGCTCTCGGCTGTCACGGTGTCTGCCTGGCGGGGGCCGGCGCAGGAGCCGACCGGCGACCTTGAGTAGGCAGTGAGGTGCGGCGGCTCCGACCGGGGTTCGCCGCACCGGGTGCTCCCCGACCTGTCGAGTTGAAGAATTTCGCAAGTGCTAAAGTCGTCAAGGTGCTGTCGGGGTGGCGGCACCCGGAGGGAGGAGCGTGGCGTGTCGGTGCCGCTGTACCAGGCGAAGGCGGAGCTGTTCCGCACCCTCGGGCACCCGGTCCGGATCCGGGTCCTGGAACTGCTCCAGGACGGCCCCAGGCCGGTGCGCGACCTGCTGGCCGCCATCGACGTCGAGGCGTCGAACCTCTCCCAGCAGCTAGCCGTGCTGCGCCGGGCCGGCATGGTCACGTCGCACCGGGACGGCCCCCTGGTGATGTACGCGCTGAGCACGCCCGACGTGGCCGACCTGCTGGCCGCCGGGCGGCGGATCCTCGGCGCGGTGCTCACCGACCGGGACGGGCTGCTCGACGAGTTGCGCGCCGGCGGACCGGACCGGTGACGGCCACCGACACCGGTCCGGCCCGCCCGGCCGGACCCGCCCTGTCCGCCGCCTGGCGACGGGTCCGCGACCTGCTGCCGGGCCGCGCCGACTGGCAGGCGGTACGCCGCTCACCCCGCCGCGACCTGGTCGCCGGGCTCACCGTCGCCGTGGTCGCGTTGCCGTTGGCACTCGCCTTCGGGGTCACCTCCGGGCTCGGCGCGGAGGCCGGGCTGATCACCGCCGTGGTCGCCGGTGCGGTGGCGGCCGTGTTCGGCGGCTCGAACCTCCAGGTGTCCGGCCCGACCGGCGCGATGACAGTGGTGCTGGTGCCGGTCGTGGCGCAGTTCGGGGCGACCGGGGTGCTGATGGTCGGCGCGTTGGCCGGGCTGATCCTGATCGCCCTGGCCCTGGCCCGCCTCGGCCGCTACGTCCGCTACCTGCCGGTGCCGGTGATCGAGGGCTTCACCGCCGGCATCGCCGTGGTCATCGCCCTGCAACAGGTGCCGGCCGCGCTCGGCGTCACCGACGCGCAGGGCGACCGGGTGTGGGCGGTGGCGGCCGACGCGGTCACCCGTTTCGTCGTACACCCTCGGCCGGCCGCCGTCGCGGTGGCCCTCGGTGTCGCGGCGGTGATGCTGCTCGGTGCCCGGTGGCGTCCGGCGTTGCCCTTCTCGCTGCTGGCGGTGGCCGCCGCCACGCTGTTCGCCGAGTTCGTGCCGGTCGACCTGGTCCGGATCGGCGCGTTGCCGCAGGCGTTGCCCGCACCGTCGCTGGACTTTCTCGACCTGTCGGCGGTGGGCGTGCTGCTGCCCGCCGCGTTCGCGGTGGCGGCGCTGGCCGCGTTGGAGAGTCTGCTCTCGGCCACCGTCGCCGACGGGATGACCGTCGGCCAGCGACACGATCCGGACCGCGAACTCTTCGGCCAGGGCCTGGCCAACCTGGCCTCCCCGCTGTTCGGCGGCATCCCGGCCACCGCGGCCATCGCACGTACCGCCGTCAACGTGCGGGCCGGAGCGGCCTCGAAACTGGCGGCGCTGACCCACGCGGTGGCGCTGGCCGGCATCGTGCTGGCCGCCGCACCGCTGGTGGGCCGCATCCCGCTCGCCGCCCTGGCTGGCGTGCTGCTGGCCACCACCGTACGGATGGTCGAGGCCGCTTCGCTGCGGGCACTGGCCCGTTCCACCCGGGGCGACGCGCTCGTGCTGGTGCTGACCTTCGCGGTCACCGTCATCTGGGACCTGGTCACCGCCGTGGCCGTCGGCGTCGGGGTCGCGGTCGTGGTGGCGCTGCGCGCCATCGCCCGCAGCGCCAAGCTCGAACAGGTGCCGCTCGACTCCGGCGAGCACACCGCCGAGGAGCAGGCCCTGCTCGCCGAGCACATCGTGGCCTACCGACTCGACGGCCCGCTGTTCTTCGCCGCCGCGCACACCTTCCTGCTCCGACTCTCCGACGTTGCCGACGTACGGGTGGTCATCCTGCGGATGTCCCGGGTCTCCACCATCGACGCCACCGGCGCCCACGTGCTCGGCGACGCCATCCGCCGACTCCAGGGGCGCGGCATCACCGTGCTGCTCTCCGGCATCGTGCCCGGTCACGACCAGGTGCTCGACGCGCTCGGCGTGGCCGACCAGCTGCGCCGCGACGGACTGGTCTTCCCCGACACACCGGCCGCCATCGCGTACGCCAGGAATCTCGCGCTGGCCCCCGCCGGTGACCGGTACTGGCATCAATGCGGCGAAGGTGAGAGTGTGTCCGCTGCGGTCCTTTGATCATGTCCGGGTCAGGCGTGTGCGCTGAACAAGCAGGAGAGCACCATGTCCCAGAACGGCAACGCTCGGTCACACCTGCGGATAGGTGGCTGGCTTCCGGGGACGGGCAGGCCACCGTCTCGACCGTCGACCAGCAGCGCGCCGCCCACCGTCCCACACCCGGGTGCGTACGCCGGTCGAACCATCGACGCTTACCCGGTAACCGGGAAACCCGCACCCGAGCACCATGGCCGAGACGCCGTGCCCGCCGCCACCACGGCGGGCGACCAGGGTGCAACCATCGGCCGGGTCGCCCCACGGCGTACCCAGGCGCTGGGCGGCGTCGCCCTCGTCGTGGTCACCGCGGTAGTCGGGGTGATGGCGCTGCGCGACGCGACACCCCAGGAGCCGATCCGCAGCGAGTTCGTTGCCGGGATGCCCCTTCCCGACGGTGCCGCGCACGACCCTGCCAACGACTCGCCGCCCGGCACGGACGGCACCGGCTCCCAAGGCGACGGCCTCGCTTCGCAGAACCCGACCACCGACCCTGTCGTCCGTCCCGGCCTCAACCCCCGCACCGACGGCAGCGACGCGGACGACGCCGGCTCGACCAGCCCCGGCCGCCCACCGGCCAACCCGGCCACCAAGAACCCACCACCGGCCCCGAGCGCCCCCGCAACACCTGCCAAACCGGCTGGACCGGTGCTGGCTCCCGGCACCCGGATCGGTCTGGAAGCTGCCGGCGCACCCGGTCACCGGGTACGGCACGCCAACTTCCAGGCCCGAGTCGACCCGGTGGATGCCGCCAGCAGCGCCGGTACGAGAGCCGACGCCGCGTTCATCGTCCGTTCCGGACTCGCCAGCGACAACTGCGTCTCCTTCGAGTCGGTCAACTTCCCCGGCCACTACCTACGACACTCGGAATTCCGGGTGTTCCTGCACCGCGCCGACGGCAGCGCCCTGTTCCGCGCCGACGCCACGTTCTGCCCGGTCACCGGCATCGGCGGCCGGCACACGTCACTGCGGTCGCACAACTTCCCGGATCGGTACCTGAGCCACGACCGCCACGAGCAGATGCGGATCTTCCCGATCGGTGGAGGTGCCGGACCCTCGACGGCCACCTTCCGGATCCGTCCCGCCCTGTAGCCGTCCCCGCAGCCCGGCCCAATGGCCGGTCCAGTTGGCCGGCTCGCAGCGGTCCGGTCGGAGCGTCCCGGCGATCCGTTCCGGGATCAACTGCCCGCTTGTCGTGTGCTGACTGGATACCTACTGGAGGTGCGAGCCATTCGCGTGGTTGCATGACCGTCATGGTGTCTCCCGATCGGCTGCTCGCCTTCGCGGCCATGTCGTTCCTGCTGATCCTGATCCCTGGGCCCAGCGTGCTGTTCGTGATCGGGCGGGCGCTGGCGCACGGTCGTCGTGTCGCACTGACCACGGTGGTGGGGAACACGCTCGGCGCATCCGTACTCGTCGTGGCCGTGGCCCTGGGGATCGGGTCCGTCGTGGAACGATCGATCGTCGTCTTCACGGTGCTCAAGCTGGCGGGCGCCGCCTACCTGGTCTATCTCGGGATCAAGGCGTGGCAGGAACGTGATTCGTTGCAGGGCGCCGTGACCACCACCGAAACGGTGCGCAGCGGCCGGCGGACCTTCTGGGAAGGGTTCACCGTCGGTGTGTCGAACCCCAAGACCATCGTGTTCTTCGCCGCCGTGCTGCCGCAGTTCGTGGACCGTGGTCAGGGAAATGTCGCGGTGCAGATGCTTGTGCTCGGTCTGGTCTTCAACGCCATCGCCGTCGTATCCGACAGCACCTGGGGGCTGCTCGCGGCCACCGCCCGGCAATGGGTCGCCCGCTCACCCCGACGACTCTCCCTGATCGGCGGGGCCGGTGGGCTCACCCTGATCGGGCTCGGCGTCACCGTGGCCGTCACCGGACGCAAGGATTGAACGGCTTTCCCCTGGCGATTCGGGCTGCCGTCGTTCGTCATCTCGGTACGGGCACCATGGCCCACACTGGGAGCGAAGGAGACGACCATGCGTTATGCGCTGCTGATTCACTACCGCGAGCCGGGCGAGGGTGAGCTGTCCGACGAGGTCGTCGCCGAGGCGAAGGCGGCCTTCGCCGCGTACGGTCGGGCGCTGGTGTCGGCGGGGGTGCTGCTGGCGGCCGACGTGTTGCAGCCGACCGCGGCGACGACGACCGTCACCCGTCGGGACGGTGACGTGCGCGTGCAGGACGGCCCGTTCGCGGAAACCAGGGAGGCGCTGGCCGGGGTGTTCCTCCTCGACGTACCGGACCTCGACGCCGCGATCGGTTGGGCGGAGAAGTGCCCGGCCGCGCAGTGGGGCGTGGTGGAGGTACGCCCCAGCGCGACGGCGATCGTCGACGGGGTATGGACGAGCTGACCGTCGGCGACGAAGGGTGGGCAGCTGCGACTGTCGCGGCCCGCGACAGTTACGGGCGGCTGCTCGCCCTGTTGTCCGCATCGACAAGTGACCTCGCCGCCGCCGAGGACGCCCTGGCCGACGCCTTCGAGCGGGCCCTGCGGACCTGGCCCGACCAGGGCGTGCCGGAGACGCCCGACGGGTGGCTGTTGACGGTTGCGCGTAACCGGCTGCGGGACCTGTGGCGGTCGGCGTACCGGCAGCGCACCGGGCCGCTCGACGTGGAGCGGGACGCCCCCGTACACCTCGACGACCTCGACCTCGACGCCATCCCGGACCGGCGGCTGGAGCTGATGCTGGTGTGCGCACACCCGGCGATCGAGCGGGCCGTGCACACCCCGCTCATGCTCAACACGGTGCTCGGTTTCACGGCCGCCCAGGTCGGCCGGGCCTTCTCGGTGCCAGCGTCGACGATGGCGACCCGCCTGGTGCGGGCGAAGCGGCGCATCAAGGCCACGCGGATCCCGTTCCGCATCCCCGACCGCGGCGATCTGCCGGAACGGATGGCGGCGGTGCTGGAGGCGGTCTACGGGGCATACGTCATCGACTGGGCGACCACCGGTCCGGAAGCGCGGCAGTTCCCCACCGAGGCCCTGCACCTGGCCGAGGTGCTGACGACGCTGGTGCCCGACGACCCGGAGGCGCACGGCCTCGCCGCCCTCGTCCAGCTCTCGTCCGCGCGCCTGCCCGCCCGCCTCGACGGGCACGGGCGGTTCGTGCCGCTGGCCGAGCAGGACCCGTCGCGCTGGGACGATCACCTGATCCAGCGGGCGTACGCACACCTGCGCGCCGGGCACGCGCGCGGGCAGGTCGGCCGCTTCCAGCTTGAGGCCGCCGTCCAGGCCGTGCACTGTGCCCGGCGCGAGACCGGCGCCACCGACTGGCCGGTGCTGCTGGACCTGCACCGTGCCCTCCACGCGGTCGCGCCGTCGCTCGGCGGCGCGGTCGCCTACGCGGTCGCCACCGCCGAGGTCGAGGGCCCGGTGGCCGGGCTGACCCGGCTCGACGAGCTGCTGGGCGACCGGGCCCGACGGTTCCAGCCGGCCCGGGTCGCCCGTGCCCACCTGCTCGAACGGCTCGGCCAGCATGGGGAGGCAGCCGCCGCCTACGCCAGCGCGATCGACCTCACCCACGACCCCGCCGAGCGGGATCACCTCCGGCAGCGCCGGGAGCGGACCCGCTCGCTCCTGCCCGGCTGAGCAGTTCCGCTGGCGGTCCCGGACGGCCTGAGCGGTCAGCTGCGGGGCAGTCGGTGCTCAAGGGCGGGCGGCCAGGTTGACGGCCTCCGCGAGGACGGCGTTCAGCTCGTCGTCCGACAGGTTCTCCTCGGTGAGGATCTTCTGCACGGTGGCCGCCTGAATGCGGCCGATCATCTCCTGGCTCATCGAGTAGTCGAGTGACGGGTCGATTATGGACATGATGAGCTGCTCGGCGGCCTCGGCGCTGATCTCGGGACCACCGGTGGCGAGCCCGGCGCGTAGCTCACCGACGAGGGCGATGACCTCGGCGCGGCTGGCGGTCTCGCCGAAGCGGCGGTCGACGGCGAGGAAGAAGACTGCGGCGAGGTAGCGCGGAAGGCCGTCCCAGCCCTCGGCGTCAAGCTTGGCCTCGACCGCGTCGTTGGCGGCGTAATCGCCGCGAACCATCGTGCGGATGTACTCGGGCAGTTCAGGCTTGATCATTGTTGTCCCGCTTCCTCGCTCGTCGGGCTTTGCCATGGTTCCATATCGCCTTCACGGTCACCGCCAACGCGCCAGCCGCCATCACCGCAGCGGTCACCGGGTTGTCGACATGTGGTCGATCCTGTCCCGGCGTAGGCCCAGGGCTCGTCGTCCCACTCGTGGTTCCGCCTTGGTCGTCGCCATTTTGCTTGAAGAACTTGAACACTTCTCGGGCGCTGGTCTCGGCGTTCTTCAGGCTGTCCTCGGTGTCGTCGGCCTTCTGGACCTGCTTGCGCCAGGCGATGTCGGCGCGCCGTCCGCGTCGCTCAGCCTCGGTCACCACACGTTCGCCGGACGGCAAGGCGTCGTCTCCGGCAGGCTCGGTGGGCGCGGCACCGGGGGCGATTGTGTTGACGTACGTGGTGATGTGGCGGGCAGCCTCAGCCAAGAGGCGGGCGTACCGGCCGGCTTTGTCTCGGGCCACCTCGGCGTCCGTGACGGCGGCGCGTAGCCGCTGGTCGCTGCTTCCCCGCTGAACCTCGGCCAGCCGCGCCAAGGCCACCTCGGCGTCCGTCCGGGCGCGCAGCGCGGTGACAGCTGCGGCATCAAGCTTTGCGCGTACGCCGAGGAGTTGTGCGACCAGTTCGGCGATGCCGCCGCTCATCCGAGTCGGGTGAGGTAGTCGCTCGCGTTGTCGGCGATGCGGTCGAAGCGGCGGCGAGTCGGTTCGACTTCCGCCTTGGCGGCGGCGAGTGCCTGATGGATGGCGGTCACATGCTCGTGTTTGCTGCCGTGCAGGACGGCGTTTGCCGTTGCGGTCGCCGCGCTGGCTTCGGAAACGGCCTGGTCGAACACCCGCCGTCCCTGGCGAGCGGCTTCGACGGCGGCGCGGAGGGTCGCCTTGACCTCGCTGACGCTCATGGTGACGGGTGCTCAGCCGAGAATGCCGACGTAGCGGCGGGCGGCCTCCGAACTGCCCTGCACGAGCGTCATGGCCTCGGCCAGGCGTTGCTTGCTCTGCTCACCGCGGGCGATGGCTTCGGCGATCGCCGGATGACCGGTGCCGGCGGCGACGGCACGTAGCCGGGCCAGCATCTGCTCGGTGTTCTCGGCGGCGGCGCGGATCTGGTTGATCGTGACGTTGCCCTGCTCGGCTGCCTGCATCAGTGCCGCCTTGACCTCTTCGATGCTGGCCATGCCGCCCTCCGTCGTCTGTGAATCAGGATCACATCTGCGTAGTCGGACGGACACTATCGGACACCAAGGCGGCTTGCAGCCCCGTGACTACAGGTGTTCGGCTGCGGTGCGCTCCACGTCGGCGATGAATTCTTCAAGCTGCGCTTCGTCGTGGTCGCGGTCCTGTAGCAACTTGCCGAGGAAGACGATCTGCATCTGGAGGGCGGTCTCGGGGTTGAGGTTCTCGATCAGGTCGACCTCGCCGAGCGCCGCTCGGACGAGTCCTTCCATCTCCAGCGCGGGAAGCGACTGCGCGTCGGGGAACTGCGACCGCGTTTCGGCTACGAAGCGAGCGACGTCGGTGGGAGAGTGGCCAGCGGCGAAGCGCTCGTTGACCCCGATGGCGAAGGCCGCACCGATCATCTGGCTGCCACCGCGCCAACCGGTTGTCTCCAAGCCGTCCAGGATCTGGTCTACCGTGCCCCAGTCACGACGCGCCATCGCGCGGATCAGGTCGCTGAACTCGGTCCGTACGCTCACGATTTCGTAACCTCGCCATTCCTTTGCGGATCGAAACGACGGAGCGGTGGACGGCGATGCCCGCCACCAGCCCGACCACGACCAGATGCCCTGCGGTGTCCGGTGCCTCGTTGGCGAGACGCTGGCCCAGCGTCGGGCTGGCGCTCGGTGTAGTGGTGCCGGTGTGCGTTCCTGCCGGGCCTTGTGGGCCTCGGATGAAGTTGAAGGCTTCCCGCGCTGCGGTCACGGTCTTCTGGGTGTTGTCCTGAAGGTCTTCGACTTTTCGGGTCATCGTACCCAGGAAGGACCCGACGTTCCGTCGGCTGGATTCGCGTTCGACGCTTTCGGCCAGCAGCCGCTCGCCAGAAGGCACGGCGGACTCCGTGGGGTCGGCCTTGGGGGCGGAGCCGGGAACTATGGCGTTCGAGTAGGCGGCAACACTGTCGGCCGCCTTGCTGATCAGATTGGCGAAGCGGCCAGCCTTCGCGCCGGCTGCCTTGCTTTCTTGCACGGCGCTGGTCAAGTTGGCGTGGCTGCTGCCGCGTGCTGCCTCGCTGTAGTGAGCGGCGGCCTGCTGCGCGTCCGACTGTGCCCGCTGAGCGACGACGGCAGCCTTCCGCAGAGTGTCGATGACGTGGCGCAGTTGCGCGACGACCGCGTCCAAGCCCTCACTCATCCGATGGTGCCGAGGTAAGCCTCTGCATGGTCCTGGGCGGCGTTGATCCGACGTAACGTCAGCTCGACCTCGTCGGCGGCAGCGAGCAGCGTCTTTCTGGCCTCTTCTGCCTCGGCGCGTCGGCTGTCGTGAAGAGTGGCGAGTGCCAGGGTCGAGGCGTCGTGCAACTGGGCGCTGGCCATCTCGATGCTCTTCTCGGCATCGTCGAGAGACTGGTTGCCGAGCCGGATCGTAGCTTTGACGTCACCGATCGTCACGTCCCCGACGCTATCCGAAATGGAACTCCGCTCGCAGCCCGGGAACAGGGTCAGGTCGAGGACCGTCGGCTACACAGCAGGGGTGCTCGACCGTCAATCTTGGACAGAACTCGTTCGCGAGAAACGGGAACTGTCCAAGATCTCGGCGCACTGCGGGCGGAGCGATCAGTGGCCGTTGCGGGTGGTGGTGAGGAAGGTGGTCCAGGCGGTGGGGGTGAAGGTGAGGGCGGGGCCGTGCGGGTCTTTGCTGTCGCGTACGGCGACGACGCCGGGCAGATTGTCGGCGACCTCGACGCAGTCGCCGCCGTTGCTGCCGCTACGGGTGCTCTTGCGCCAGCGAGCGCCGGTCAGATCAGCCATGGTGGACCTCTCCGATGATCTTGTTGATGAGGTGCCTCGATTGTCCTCCATCGAAGGCGAGCTGATCCAGGCTCCTCCACACCTTCTCGTAGGCAGCGAACTCTTCCGGCCGATCGAGATAGAGCGCGCCAGTCCACGACTCGCTGTAGATCACAGAGGGTTCTGGCGTAGCCCGGTTACCAAGCGGAAACTCCAGCATCACGAAGGTGCCAGCCTCGACACCCCTGTGCAGACCTGCTGACAACGGCAGAACCCGAATGTGCACGTTTTCCCGCTCGCCGACGGCGAGCAGGTGCCGTAGCTGCTCGGCCATCGTCGGCCGGTCGCCGACGATCCGTAGCAGCGCGCCCTCCGAGATGACGACGTCCATCTCGGGTGCTGGCGGCAGGCGACGTCAGCAGTGATTGTCGCTGGAGCCGCACCTGAACCAGGCGCTCACGCTCGTCATCCGTCACCTCTGCGCGATGTTGGTAGACGGCCAGCGCATAGCTGCGGGTCTGTAACAGCCCTGGGATCAGGGCTTCGTCATACCGACGAATTCGGCATGCGGCGGATTCGAGGCCGACGTACAGCTCGAACCAGTCGGGGATGGCGTCGCCGTAGGCGTGCCACCAGCCTTTCGCCTTTGTTTCACCGGCCAGGGCGGTAAGCGCCCGGATCAATTCGCTGCGTGCGCCGTACAGCTCGCACATGGCCCGGACGTCGACGCCGCGCACCGAGCCGAGGCCGCTCTCGATGCGCCACACCTTCTGCCGGCTGCACTCCAGGGCCTCGGCGGCGGCGTCGAGGGTCACCCCGGCCTCGGTGCGCAGGTCACGCATTGCCCGGCCCAGTTGGCGGCGGGGCACCGTCGACCCCATGTCATCGGCCACCCGGCTCTCCCTCCGGTCGAATTTTGCAACATCCCGGCGGCCGTTCTGCAACGTGAAAACGTTGCCCACGAATAGCGGAACAGTTTGACGGGACATTCATTGCCATGGTGTCTCCGACCCTACAAGATGGAGCCGACAAACGCGATGAGCGTGGAATTCCCGTCGCCCGTGAATTGTCGAGACAATCTGTCACAGAGCAAAGGTGGGGGTGCTGTCGTGCGTGCGTTTCTTCGGCATTGTCGGGGCGAGCCTGCCCAGCCGGCGGCGTACCGGGCGGGCAACTACGTGCCGTTGCGGCCCTGGCAGGTCCGTGAACGCCGGTTCACCCGGCGGGGCCGGCGCGGCGTGGACGCCGTCGAGGTCGCCGAGTTCCTCGACCGGGTCGCCGACGACCTGGCCGCGGTCTACGCGGCCCTGGGCAGCAGCCAGCACGAGACCCAGCGGATCAAGGACGCGTTGAAGAGCTGGCAGTCGAAGCTGGCCCGCGAGGCGCAGGCGGTCCGCCGGTGACCCGCCGCTGGGTGGCGCACCTACCGTTCACCGCCGCCGACCTGCCCGCCGCCCGGCAGTTCGCCGGCACCCTGGCCCGCTCGCTGAGCTTCCTGTCCGAGGTGGACGCCGGTGAGACCACCGTCTCCGCCGAGGACGAGCAGGGCGTACGCCATCGGGTCTTCTGCGACCTGGCGTTGCCGCACGGCCGGCGGTGCGGACGCCGGGCCGGCCACGACGGGGCCTGCGCCTGGCGGGCCCCACGGTGACCGCGGCGACCAGCATCGTCTGCCCCGACTGCGACGGCACGACGTTCACGTTGCTGCCGTGCCGGTGCACCAGCTTCGGTGACCGGTTCCTCGCCGACGAGGAAGCGACGCTCGTCCAGCGTGAGGCGTACCGCGACTGTGAGCAGTGCCGGGGGACGGGCAGTGTCGCGTACCCCTGTCATCGCTGCCGACGGCGCGGGCGGCGGCGGGCGCAGCTGGTGCTCAGCGTGGCCAACCTGGACACCGGCGCGGTCGCCTCCCACAGCATGGTGCCCGGCGGCCTGGACCCGCAGCCGGAGCCGTCCGGCGGCTGGGTGGTCCGGCTGGCCGACCGGGTACGCGAGCTGGCCGCCGTCGTCGGCGCGGCCGTCACCGGCGACGAGCCGCCGCTGGGGCTGCCGCCGCAGTGGCGGCCCGACCTGCCGGCCGTGCGGCGACACGAGCTGGAGGCCCAGGCGATCGTGGGCCTGGACCACCTGCCCTGGCGGCTGATCGTCGGCCGGTCGGAGGCGGCGTCGCCGGTCGAGCCGGCCGCCCGGCTGGGGCGGCTCTGCGCGCTGGCCGACCTGCTCCTGCTCGACCTGGTGATCGAGGCCCGCCGGCAGGGCGCGCGGGTCGACTGGGACGTTCGCTACGAGGTGCCCGGCTCGCCGGTGCCGAAGATCTGGCTCGGGCACCGTGACCTGCCGGCCGCGCTGGCCGGCACCGACGTCGCCGACGCGCTCACCGGTCTCATCGAGCGTGGCCGCAGCGCCCCCGCCCGAATGCTGCGCCTCGACGGACCGCGCCCACCCGCCGTGCCGGCCGTCGACGTGGACCAGCTCGAACGCCGCATCCTCGCCGACTGCGTCGACCCGAAGACCGGCGACGAGCTGCCCGGCGCACAGGCGCTCTGGCGCGACGGTCGCTTGTGGCACACCAGCCTGCGGGGCGGCGAACCGGTCGAACACCTGGTGGAGCAGCCCACCGGCCAGGTCGTCCGCCGGGTGCGGGTTCCGCTGCGGCGAGGCTGCCCGCCACCCGACCCGCCGTGGCTCGGCGAGCCGATCGGGTGGCGGCGCTGCCCCGACTGCGTTCCCGGCAGCCGGCTGCGCAGCTGCGACTGCCGCCTCGGTGACCGACCCGCCGACGCCGACTGCGCACACTGCGGCGGCGTCGGGATGCGGCCGTCCGCGCTTACCTGCCCCACCTGTTTTGGCACCCACCGGCTGCCCGAGACGGTGCTGGTCACCCTGACCGACCTGCGGCACCGGGTGGTGCACCTGGCCTGGCAATCCGGCGTGCCGGAGGAGGCCACGCTGGTCGCCACGCAGCCCGGCGGCAAGCCGGTGGTCCAGCTCCCCGACCGCTACCGGCTCGGATCGTGGGCACCCATCCTCGGCGTACGACCGGAGGACCTCGCCGAGGCCGACGGCGGCCACGAGATCGACTACGACCTGCGCGGCGGTTACGTCACCCTGCCATGGGCCAGGGCCGATCCGATTGTTGAACACGTACGGGCCGCCGGGCGGGGCCAGCCGGGGGCGCGGCTGATCGTGACGGCGGTACGCCCCGACGCCCCGCCGCTGACCGAGCTGATCCGGCTCGCGCTCGGCCTCGACCTGGCGCTTGAGGTAAGCGTCTGCGACCTGCGGCACCACGCCGGTGACCCGCTGCGCCTGGCCGGGCTGCGCTGGTCGGTCCGCCCGCGCAGCCGCGACGCCGCGGTCCGCCCCGACGAGTGGCCGCACCGGCCGACCCTCGAAGCGGCGCTCGCCTGGTGCGTCGAGTGCCTGGACGACAGCGTCGCCGACGCTGTTCCGGCCGACCCGGTGGTGCCGATCCGGGTGCCCGCCGCCGCGCCGGACGAACTGCTCGCCGACCCGGTGCCGGCGCTGCTGCGGCTGGCCGCCCGGCACGCCGGGCAGACCCTGACCGTGCGCTTCACCCGCGCCGGCTGTGCCGTCCACCTCCACGACGACGGCGGCGTACGCCTGCTCGCCGAAGCCACCGACCTGCACGACCTCCGATTGAGGTGACCTACCGAAACCGGTCCGCTTCGTCGAGGTGGTCGGCTGACCGGCGCGCACCGTCGACGGTCGGCAGGCCTGCTGGTCCGGCGACGACCGGTGTGGCACCGTGGGCGGGGAGGTGGCGGTGAGCAGGGCGGTCGAGGAGACGAACCGGGCGATGTTGCGGGCCCGGGACGCGATGGACCGGGCGTACGCGCGACCGCTCGACATCCCGACCCTGGCGAAGATCGCGCACGTCTCCGAGGCGCATTTCATCCGCACCTTCCGGGCCACCTTCGGCGAGACCCCGCACCGCTACCTGCAACGGCGTCGGGTGGAGCGGGCCATGTACCTGCTCCTGCACACCGAGCAGGACGTGACCGAGGTCTGCTACGCGGTCGGTTTCGGCAGCCTCGGCACGTTCAGTCGTACCTTCCGGCAGATCGTCGGTGAGTCGCCCACCGACTACCGCAAGCGGCGGACGGCGCCCGCCGCGCCGGTGCCGAGTTGCTTCACGAAGGCGTGGACCAGACCGAGCAGTTTTGGATAAGCAGCAGGTCAGGGCGTTGCACTAGCGTTTCGGGCATGACGATGAACGCGATCAGCCGCTCCCAGATCTACGTCCTCGACCAGGACGAGGCGCTCGACTTCTACATCGGCAAGCTCGGTCTGGAGCTGAACACGGATCAGGATCTCGGCTTCATGCGCTGGCTCACGGTGAACATCCCCGGCGATCGGCAGCGGGAGATCCTGCTGGAGAAGCCCGGCCCGCCGAACCTCGACCCGGCCACCGCCGAGCAGGTCCGCGAACTGCTCACCAAGGGCGCCGCGGGCGGCTTCCTCTTCATGACCACCGACGACGCCCACAAGACGTACGAGGAGTTGGTCGCCAAGGGTGTCGACATCACCGACGAGCCGATGGAACGGCCGTACGGCATCGACTTCGGCATCCGCGACCCGTTCGGCAACCGGATCCGTATCGGGCAGATGTTCGACCGGAAGGCCGACCACTGCTGAAGTCCTGCAAGCGTCATGTCTGGGTGACATGACGCTTGCAGATTTGTCTGGCCCGGTGCCGGTCACCGACGCCGGGGCAGGCGACACCTCAGCGCCGCAGGTCGAGCCATACCAGCCGGTGGTCGGAGGTGGGGAAGCCGCCCGGCAGGGCCGGGTCGTAGTCGCCGACCAGCCGGAACAGCGGGTCACCCGGTACCGGCCAGAAGACTCCGGTGGCGCGGACCGGCAGGCCCCGGCTCGGCAGCAGATAGTCGACCCGCAGGTTGCCGGGGCTGGTGTCGGCGAAGTCGGCGGTGTCGAAACGCGGATCGCTGCGGTGGCCGAGGTTGGCGCCGCCCTGCCGCCGGGCCGCCGCGGTGCCGCCCGCGCTGGCCGGCACGACCCGGTCGTTGACCCGGGGGTGGTCGAGCAGCTGCTGCGTCGCGCCGGGCAGGCTGTCACCGTCGTACGGGTCGGAGTTGAGGTCCCCGGCGATCACGAAGGCCGCACCCGGCCGCAGCCCGCCGCGCCGCCCGGCGTCGTCGTAGATGTAGCCGGCCCGCCCCGGCGAGACGTAGTCGGCCCAGAAGCGGATCTCGTCGTGGTTGCGGCGGCCGTTGCGGTCCTCCGGCCCGTCGAAGACCGGCGGCGTGGGGTGGCTGGCCAGCAGATGCACGGTACGGCCGGGCAGCCGGATCGGCAGGTCCCAGTGGCTCTTCGAGGACAGCCGCACGTCGGCCAGCTCCTGGGGGGAGTACCAGTCGGCTGGCGCGGGGGTGGCCGGGTCGTCGGGCAGCAGCGCGCCGGGCATGTCCCGCCAGCGGAACGTCTGGAAGGTGCGCACTCTGGCCAGGTCGATCGGGTAGGCCGAGTAGACCGCCATGCCGTACTGGCCGGGGAAGAGCCCGAAACCGTACGCGTCGTCGGGCCCGCCGACGGTCCCGTCGTTGTTGAGATCGTGTCCGGTGGGGACACCGGTGTTCGACGGGGCCGTGTAGCGGTACGGGTAGCGGATCGCCCTGGTGCCGTTGCGCGGCACGGAGAGGTAGTTGTCCTGGAAGAGCGCCAACGCCCGCCCTGCCGGGTCATGGTCGAACTCGTTGATCAGCAGCACGTCGGGGCGTACCCGCTGGATCACCTCGGCGACGTTGCCGGCCTGCGCGTTGTCTCGGCGGGACAGGTCGGCGATCAGCCCGCCGGCGGCACCCCGGTTCAGTGAGGCGTTGAAGGTCGCCACCCGCAGCGCGCCCGGTTGCCCCCTACCCGCACTCGCCGGTGACGCCACCACGACCGCCGCCGTCGCGGCGAGCAGCGCCGCCGTGATCGCGGCACTGACCTTTCGCTTCGCACCCATCGACACCCTCCCGATCCACGATCGACGATCGCCACGCTACCGGGAGCGGCATGACGCCAGGGTGAACCGTGATCGACGATCCGCCGCGTCCCGCACGGCGGTGTTCAGGCTGGACGGAGCGGGTGCAGCGCGGCGGCGACGGCGCGGGCCCGGGCCGCCGCGCTGAGCACGTCGGTGCTGTCCACGAACTGGTCGACACCGCCGACGTGTGGCGGCAGCGCCGATACCTGCGGATCCGTGACCGACCGGCGGGTGGCGTCGGCGAACCGGTCCGCGGCCAGGACGCGGAACGGCCGGTCGTGGAACGGGCGCACGGTGGGCTCGACCGGCTCGCTCAGCCCGAGGTCGTTGTGGGCGCGGGCGAGATGTTCGTACGCGGCGCAGAGCGCGTCCTCGCGGCGCGGCCAGTCGGCGGCAGCGAGGGCGTCGGCGAGCAGCGGTTGCAGCGTCGGGGCGCAGCGCAGTTGTGCGAACGCGGTACCCAGCCACTTGCTGTAGGGCGGGTATCGACGCTCGATCAGCGACGCCAGGCGCATCAGATCCCGGACCAGTCGGGCGGTGACCAGCCGGGAACCCAGGTCGTCGCCATTCTCCGCGCAGCGGCCGGGGAAGGCTTCCTCCTGGGCGATGCGTCGCCACTGGCAGGCCAGCAGATAGCGCCAGACGTCGTCGGGATACCAGGCCAGCGCGGCGCGGATGGGCCCGAGCTGGCCGAGCCCGTCGTGGAAGACCGCCCCGGCGGTGACCTCAAGCAGCAGTTGGGTCGGGATGGCCAGCCAGTCGCGGGCGTGCATGTCGTTGCGCGGGTCGACGCCGACGCGGGAGGCCAGCCAGGTGTCGAGATCGAGCAGTTCGACGCGGTGCGCGACCGGGCCGTCGCCCGCGGGTTGCAGCGTGCGCGAGCGGCCGGGCTCGGGTGCGCTGAAGTTCGTGCTCCAGCCGTGCACCGAGGCGGGCATCCGCTCGGCGAGCACGCGGCTGAGATCACGGGCGTGCTGACGGGCGTCGGCGGGCCGGAGGAACAGCTGTAGACGTGGACCCCAGTCGTGATCGGTCGAACGAGCGGTGTCGAAGCCGAGCACCTCGGAGCCGGGGCCCAGTAGCGCCGCCGAATGCGCCAGCCCTGGGAAGGCGGTATCGAGGATCGGCCGTACCGCCTCGTGGTACGTGCTGGCGGCCAGCGACAGGCCGGGTACGAATGTCGCCTTCAGGTGACCCGCTGTCCGCATGGGCTCCGCGGCGCTCACAGCGGCCCCAGGACGTCGTGCGGGTCCGCGTCCAGGGCGAGCGTGTCGAGTACCGCCAGTAGCTGGCGTTCCTCGTAACGGAAGTGGCTCTCCATGATGGCGGCGATCCCCTCGACGTGGCGGTCGAGTTCGGCCGGGGAGGCGGCCCGGTCCACGGCGGCCTGCAGTCCCGCGAGCAGATGCGCGATCATCGAGTGGTCCTGCTTGAGATGTCGCAGGGTGTCGCGCAGCTCCGGATGGGCGGCGGCGATCGCGGGAAAGAGTTCGCGATCCTCGCCCTCGTGGTGCCCGGTCAGCGCGGCACAGAAGCCGTGGCAGAACAGCAGCAGGTCACGGGTGGCTGGGCCGGCCGCGTCGCCGTGATCCAGTGCGCTGCGGGTCAGGCGTAAGGCTTCGCGCAGCCGATCGTGCACGCTGCGCAGCTCGTGGCTCCAGGCGACGAGCCTGGTCTTCTCGCCCTCAGTCACAGGAGGGCGAAGGCAACGACAATGTCATCGTCGTGGTCCTTCGTATCCGACGCCTCCATGCCTGACACGGTCTGCCACCGGCACGCGACGCTGAGACGAGGCTACCGGACGAGTCCGGTGGCTGTGGCCCCGGACGGCCCGGCAGCAGCGGCCGGGCCGTCCGGCCGGTCACTCCGGGACGCGGCGGTAGGCGCCGTCGCTGGCCGAGGTGGCCATCGAGGCGTACGCGCGCAGCGCCGCCGACACCGGGCGTTGCCGGTCGACCGGGGTGTACGGGCGGTCCCGCTTCTCCTGGGCGACCCGGCGGGCGTCCAGCACGTCGGCCGGCACGTTCAGCTCGATCGAGCGCGCCGGAATGTCGATGACGATCTCGTCGCCCGGCTCGACCAGCGCGATCAGCCCACCGGAGGCGGCCTCGGGGGAGGCGTGCCCGATGGAGAGACCGGAGGTGCCGCCGGAGAAGCGGCCGTCGGTGAGCAGCGCGCAGGCGCGGCCCAGCCCTCGGCCCTTGAGGAACGAGGTGGGGTAGAGCATCTCCTGCATGCCGGGGCCGCCCTTGGGCCCCTCGTAGCGGATCACCACGACGTCCCCGGCGACGATCTCCTTGGCCAGGATTGCGGTCACCGCGTCGTCCTGCGACTCGTAGACCTTCGCCGGGCCGCGGAAGGTCAGGCACTCCTCGGGCACCCCGGCGGTCTTCACCACGCAGCCCTCCGGTGCGAGGTTGCCGTAGAGGATGGCCAGCCCGCCGTCGGCGGTGTACGCGTGCTCGCGGTCCCGGATGCAGCCGCCAGCCGCGTCGGTGTCAAGCGACGACCAACGGTTGGTGGTGGAGAACGGCTCGGTGGTGCGCACCCCTCCCGGTGCGGCGTGGAACAGCTCGGTCGCCTCGGGGCTGGCGGTACCGGCGCGCACGTCCCAGTCGGCCAGCCAGCGCTCGAGGGTGGGGGAGTGCACCGCGTGCACGTCCCGGCGCAGCAGGCCGGCGCGGTCGAGTTCGCCGAGGATGGCCGGGATTCCACCGGCGCGGTGCACGTCCTCCATGTGGTACTGCGGCGAGTTCGGGGCGACCTTGGCCAGGCACGGCACCCGGCGGGAGATCGCGTCGATGTCGGCCACGGAGAAGTCCAGCTCGGCCTCGCGGGCGGCGGCCAGCAGGTGCAGGATCGTGTTCGTCGATCCGCCCATCGCCACGTCCAGGGCGACGGCGTTCTCGAACGCGGCCCGGGAGGCCACCTCGCGGGGCAGCACCGAGGCGTCGTCGCCGTCGTACCACCGCTTGGCGATCTCCACGGCGGTGCGGCCGGCCTCGACGAAGAGCGACCGACGCGCGGCGTGGGTGGCAAGCGTCGAGCCGTTGCCCGGCAGCGCCAGCCCGATCGCCTCGGTGAGGCAGTTCATCGAGTTCGCGGTGAACATGCCGGAGCAGGAGCCGCAGGTGGGGCAGGCGGACCGCTCGATCTCGCCGAGCTGCTCGTCGGTGACGGCCTCGTTCGAGGAGGCGATCATCGCGTCGATCAGGTCGATCTTGCTGTGCACGATCCCCTCGATCGCCACCGTCTTACCGGCCTCCATCGGGCCGCCGGAGACGAACACGGTGGGGATGTTCAGCCGCAGCGCGGCCAGCAGCATGCCCGGGGTGATCTTGTCGCAGTTGGAGATGCAGACCAGGGCGTCCGCGCAGTGCGCGTTGACCATGTACTCGACCGCGTCGGCGATCAACTCCCGGCTGGGCAGGGAGTAGAGCATGCCACCGTGGCCCATGGCGATGCCGTCGTCCACCGCGATGGTGTTGAACTCCCGGCCCACCCCGCCGGCCTCGGCCACCGCGTCGGCGACCAGGCCACCCATGTCCTTGAGGTGTACGTGGCCCGGCACGAACTGGGTGAAACTGTTCGCGATGGCGACGATCGGCTTGCCGAAATCGTCGTCGGTCATCCCGGTGGCCCGCCAGAGGGCCCGGGCGCCGGCCATCGTCCGACCGTGCGTGGAGGTCTTCGACCGCAGCTCAGGCATGTGTACCAGTCTGACACCGGTGGCACGGTCCGGACACGGGCGTCGCGCCGTGTCCCAACAGATGCACACCCGATCCCCACGGCGGGCATCGATCCGGCAGAGTTGAGGTCGTGCACACACCCCCGGCCATGATCGGCGCTGCGGTGCTGAGCGCGCTGATCGCCCTGACGGCCGGCGTGTTGCTCGCCGCCGCCGTCCGGCGCCGGGCCGCGCCCCACCGTCCGGCGTATGCGGTGCTGGCCGTCGGCGGCGCGTTCGCGGTGGTGACCATGCTGGTCGGGGTGGCCGTGGCGGTGACCACGAGCGAGCACTGGGCGCACGAGCAGCAGCAGCGCATCACCTGGGCCAATCTGGTGGCGCTCGGCACGGCCACCGGCGGCCTGCTGTTCTGCTTCGGTCTGCTCCGCCTGCCCGGGGTGACCGGGTCGGTGCCCTCGGCGGCCCGGCTCGCGCTGGACGGCGTGATCGTGGGCACCGCGCTGTGGTTCGTCGGCTGGGTGTTGTTCTCCGAGCCGACCCGGCTGCTCGGCGACGCGACGCCGACGGCCTGCCCGTCGATCCTGCTCGCCTCGGTCAGCGCGGCGTTGAGCGCCGGCCTCTCCGCGATCATGGTGCTCCGGGCACCGGCGCCCCGAGGCTGCCTGGCCGTGCTGGGCACCGGCATCACCGCCGTGTCGGTGGGTGGGTTGGGTGTCGCGGCCGGGCTCTGCCAGGCCGGGCCGGCACTGGCGCTGACCGGCGCGGTCGTGATCGCCGTGGGGCTGCTGATCTCCGCGGTGGCGGCCTACCGCATCGACCCGCCGGGCCAGCTCGCCATCGACGTGATCCGCCACGACGGCGAGTACGCCTTCGTGCCGATGGGCGCCATGGCCGCCTCGGCGATGTACCACCTCTTCCAGGACGGCCGGTTCGACGGGTTGGCCATCGCGGCCGGCAGCGTCGAGGGGTTCGCCCTGGTCGCCCGGCAGTACCTCACCCTGCACGACGTGCGGGCCTACGCCCGCCGGCTGGCCGACCGCGAGGCGCATTTCCGGCAGCTCGCGCACACCGACGCACTCACCGGCCTGGCCAACCGTCGCGGCCTGCTCCGGGCCCTGCACCGCTGCGCCGAGGAGCGGGTGCCGTGCGTGCTGCTCGGGCTGGACCTGGACGGCTTCAAGAACGTCAACGACATGCGGGGCCACGACGTCGGCGACGCCGTGCTGGCCGAGGTGGGGCGGCGACTGCGTGGCAATCTGCGTCCCGGTGATCTCGCCGCCCGGCTCGGTGGTGACGAGTTCGCGGTGCTCATGCACGGCGGCCCGGCCGGGGCGGGGGTGGTCGCGGAGCGGCTGCTGAGGGTGCTCGGTGGCGCCTACGAGCAGCCCGAGGCTCCCGTCTTCCTCTCGGTCAGCATCGGCCTGGCCGGCTGGGCCGACGAACCCGACGTCGAGCTGCTGCTGCGGCACGCGGACCTGGCGCTGCGCTACGCCAAGCAACGCGGCAAGAACCGGATCGAGCGCTACGACGGTGCGTACGACCGGCTGCTGCGCCGGCGCACCACGCTGGAGCACGAGCTGCGCGGCGCGATCGAGCGCGACGAGTTGCGGCTGGTGTTCCAGCCGGTGGCCTCCCTGCCGTCGGTACGCCCGGTCGGCGCGGAGGCGCTGCTGCGGTGGCGTCACCCCGACCTGGGCAACGTCCGGCCGGACGAGTTCATCCCCCTCGCCGAGGAGAGCGGGATGATCGCCAAGCTCGGTGCCTGGGTGCTGCACCAGGCCTGCTATCAGCTGTCCCGCTGGCTGGCCGAGGGCCACGACGTCTGGGTGTCGGTAAACGTCTCCCCGCGTGAGCTGCACGCCCCCGAGTACGTCGTACAGGTCGCCGAGGCGCTGCGCGCCCATCACGTGCCGCCGCAGCGGCTGGTGCTGGAGGTCACCGAGCACGCGGTCGCCACCGACCTCGACGAGCTGATCCGGCGGCTGACCGCGCTGCGGCTGACCGGTGTGCGGATCGCCCTGGACGACTTCGGTGCCGGCTACTCCTCGCTCAACCAGCTCCGGCGGCTCCCGATCGACATCCTCAAGATCGATCATGGGCTGGTCGCCGAGCACGAACCGGTCCAGCCGGAAGGACGCGATGGCCCGGCCTTCGCCCCGATGGTCGACATCGTGATGCGGTTGGGCCACCAGTTCGGCCTGGAGGTGATCGCCGAGGGGGTCACCACGCCCACGGAGCTGGCCGCGGTGGTGGCCGCCGGTTGCCGGTTCGGTCAGGGCGCGTTGTTCGGCTGGGGCGTACCGGCCGAGCACCTGGAGGCGATGCTGGACGCGGCCACGTCGCCGGGTGCCCGTCCGGCCCGTCCAGCGGCTGCGGCCAGCCCAGCCCCGCGGCCCGTCGGGCCACCCGCCCAGCGTCGGGGCGAGGGCGTCCCCGGGCAGGTCACGCCCGGTCCGATCGGCGCGCCGGGTGGCGACGCGCCGACGTCCGTGAACCAAAATGTGGGATCAGTTGACTCATCGCATGAGATGCGTCAGTCTTGAGCCCATGTCGTCGTACCGGTCGCTGCGAGTACTTACCTGAGCGCACTCTCCCTGACTGAGAGTGCGCTGGCCCCGTGCATCTGGCACGTGGGCCTTTTTCTTGCCGTCGAACCAATCGAACGCCGGCCGCGCCCGCGTTCCACAGTGTGAGCAGCCCCACCCACTCCAGCCGAAGGCCAACCGCCATGACGAGACCCACGCCCGAGACGCTCGCCCACTCCGCCCGGCGCGCCCGCACCACCGCCGAGACGCCGGGTGACGCCGACCACACCCGCGCCGCCTCGCCGGCCGTCCCGGCGGCACGTCCCGCCCCGGCCCAGGTGTCCGGTGCCGGCTCGCTGGTGCGTTCCCTGGAGGCACTCGGCGTAGACGTCGTCTTCGGTATCCCGGGCGGCGCGATCCTGCCGGCGTACGACCCGCTCTACGACTCGACCGTGCGGCACATCCTGGTCCGGCACGAGCAGGGTGCCGGTCACGCCGCCACCGGCTACGCCCAGGCCACCGGCCGGGTCGGGGTGTGCATCGCCACCTCCGGTCCGGGCGCGACGAACCTGGTCACCCCGATCGCCGACGCGTACATGGACTCGGTGCCGCTGGTGGCGATCACCGGTCAGGTGGCCAGCCCGTCGATCGGCACCGACGCCTTCCAGGAGGCGGACATCCAGGGCATCACGCTGCCGATCACCAAGCACAACTTCCTGGTGCAGGAGGCCAGCGAGATTCCCCGGGTGCTGGCCGAGGCGTTCCACCTGGCCTCGACCGGGCGTCCCGGGCCGGTCCTGGTGGACATCCCCAAGGACATCCTCCAGGCGCCGACCACCTTCGCCTGGCCGCCCACCCTGGACCTGCCCGGTTACCGGCCGACGCTGCACCCGCACGGCAAGCAGATCCGCGAGGCGGCACGGCTGATCAGCGCCGCCCGCCGGCCGGTGCTCTACGTCGGCGGTGGCGTGCTGAAGGCCGGCGCCACCGAGGGGCTACGCAAGCTGGCCGAGCTGACCGGCATCCCGGTGATCACCACGCTGATGGCGCTCGGCGCGTTCCCCGACTCGCACCGGCAGCACCTGGGCATGCCCGGCATGCACGGCACCGTCGCCGCGGTCTACGGGCTGCAGAAGGCCGACCTGATCGTGGCGCTGGGTGCCCGGTTCGACGACCGGGTCACCGGAAAGCTGGACTCCTTCGCGCCGGACGCCACCGTCGTGCACGCCGACATCGACCCGGCGGAGATCGGCAAGAACCGGCACGCGGACGTGCCGATCGTCGGCGACGCCCGGCACGTCATCGACGAGTTGCTGGCCGCGGTCACCGCCGAACGCGCGGCGGGGCGGGGCGCCGACATCGCCGACTGGTGGACGCAGCTGGACGACCTGCGCGAGCGTTACCCGCTGGGCTACGAGGAGCCGTCCGACGGCACCCTCTCCCCGCAGTACGTGATCAAGCGACTGGGTGAGATCGCCGGTCCGGACACGATCTACGTCGCCGGTGTCGGCCAGCACCAGATGTGGGCCTCGCAGTTCATCTCGTACGAGAAGCCGCAGACCTGGCTCAACTCCGGCGGCCTCGGCACCATGGGCTACGCGGTGCCGGCGGCGATGGGCGCCAAGGTGGGCCGGCCGGACACGGTGGTCTGGGCCATCGACGGTGACGGCTGCTTCCAGATGACCAACCAGGAGCTGGCCACCTGCGCGTTGGAGGGCATCCCGGTCAAGATCGCCGTCATCAACAACGGCAACCTCGGCATGGTCCGCCAGTGGCAGACGCTCTTCTACGGCGAGCGGTACTCCAACACCGACCTCGGCACCCACAAGCACCGCATCCCCGATTTCGTCAAGCTGGCCGAGGCGCTCGGCTGCGTCGGGCTGCGCTGCGAGACCGCCGAGGAGGTGGACCGGACCATCGAGATGGCCATGTCCATCAACGACGCGCCGGTGGTCATCGACTTCGTGGTCGGCAAGGACGCCATGGTGTGGCCGATGGTTCCTGCCGGCACCAGCAACGACGAGATCATGTTCGCCCGCGGCGTCCGCCCGGCCTTCGACGAGGACGACATTTAATGACCATTCACACCCTCTCCGTTCTGGTGGAGAACAAGCCCGGCGTGCTGGCCCGGGTCTCCGGGCTGTTCTCCCGGCGCGGGTTCAACATCGACAGCCTCGCGGTCGGCGAGACCGAGAACCCGGACGTCTCGCGGATCACCATCGTGGTCAACGCGGAGTCCTCGCCGCTGGAACAGGTCACCAAGCAGCTCAACAAGCTGGTCAACGTACTCAAGATCGTCGAGCTGGATCCGAGCACCTCGGTGGCCCGCGAGCTGCTGCTGGTGAAGGTGCGGGCGGACCGGAACGCCCGCGGCCAGGTCCTGGAGACGGTGAACCTGTTCCGGGCCCGGGTGGTCGATGTGGCCGCCGACACCCTCACCGTCGAGGCGACCGGCACTCCGGACAAGCTCGACGCGCTGCTGCGCGACCTTGAGCCCTTCGGCATCAAGGAGATGGTCCAGTCGGGCCTGGTGGCGATCGGGCGCGGCTCGCGTGCGATCACCGCCGGTCCGGCCCTGCGGGCCGCCTGACCCCATTCCCGGCCCGGGTCCGCGTGACCGGGGCCGGCCACCAGCCACGACGGGCCGCTGCGGCCGCCGTACGAAAGGGAAGTCATGAGCGTTGAGGTGTACTACGACGACGACGCCGACCTGGGCCTGATCCAGGCGAAGAAGGTCGCCGTGATCGGTTACGGCAGCCAGGGGCACGCGCACGCGTTGTCGCTGCGTGATTCTGGTGTCGACGTGGTGATCGGTCTGCCGGAGGGCTCGAAGAGCCGGCCGAAGGCCGAGGAGCAGGGGCTGCGGGTGCTCACCCCGGCCGAGGCGGCGGCCGAGGCCGACGTGATCATGATCCTCGCCCCGGACACCGCGCAGCGCCACATCTACGCCGAGTCGATCGCGCCGAACCTGGCTCCCGGCAAGGCACTGTTCTTCGGGCACGGCTTCAACATCCGGTACGGGCTGATCAAGCCCCCGGCCGAGGTGGACGTGGCGATGGTCGCCCCGAAGGGCCCCGGTCACCTGGTTCGCCGGCAGTACGTCGACGGCAAGGGCGTGCCCTGCCTGGTCGCCGTCGAGCAGGACGGTAGCGGCAGCGCGTTCGCGCTGGCCCTGTCGTACGCCAAGGGCATCGGCGGCACCCGGGCCGGCGCGATCAAGACCACCTTCACCGAGGAGACCGAGACCGACCTCTTCGGTGAGCAGGCGGTGCTCTGCGGCGGTGCGGCTGCGCTTGTGCAGACCGGTTTCGAGGTGCTCACCGAGGCGGGCTACGCGCCCGAGGTGGCCTACTTCGAGTGCCTGCACGAGCTGAAGCTGATCGTGGACCTGATGTACGAGGGCGGCATCGCCCGGATGCGCTACAGCGTCTCCGACACCGCGGAGTACGGCGACCTCTCCCGTGGACCTCGGGTCATCGACGGCCGGGTCAAGGAGGAGATGCGCAAGATCCTCGGTGAGATCCAGAACGGCGAGTTCGCCCGCGAGTGGGTGGCCGAGGACGAGGCCGGCCGCCCCAACTACAACAAGTGGCGGACCGAGGGCGCGGCGCACCCGATCGAGGAGACCGGCGCGAAGCTGCGCGGCATGATGAGCTGGGTGGACCGGCCGATCACCGAGACCGCCTGAGCGCTTTCCCCAGCGGCACCCGGACCCGGCGTTCTCCCCGACGCCGGGTCCGGGTGCCGTGCTGTATCCGCGCGGCTAACGATCGTTAACACGCACGTCACGTCCGGTTTGTGAGGGCACTCACCCCACACTCCGGGGCACGCCGGGCGGCCCGCCCCCTACGATCGCGGGTAGGTGCTCCAGGCGGCACCTGACGGCCATGGCCCGGGAGCGCGCCGGGCGCAGCGCAGCGCCCAGCCTCCGGCCGACCGCTCTGACGACATCTACGAGGACCAATGACTCCTGTCGTACTGATCGCCGAAGAACTCGCCCCCGCCGCCATCGAGGTGCTCGCCCACGACTTCGACGTCCGGCACGTGGACGGCACCGACCGCCCGGCCCTGCTCTCGGCGCTCTCCGAGGCCGACGCCGTCATCGTCCGCAGCGCCACCCAGATCGACGCCGAGGCGATCGCCGCCGCCCCCCGACTCAAGGTCGTGGCCCGGGCCGGTGTCGGCCTGGACAACGTCGAGGTGCCGGCCGCCACCGCACGGGGCGTCATGGTCGTTAACGCACCCACCTCCAACATCGTCTCCGCCGCCGAGCAGGCCGTCGCGCTGCTGCTCGCGGTCGCCCGCAACACCGCCAGCGCCAGCGCAGCGCTCAAGGCGGGGGAGTGGAAGCGGTCGAAGTACACCGGGGTGGAGCTCCAGGGCAAGACCGTCGGCGTGGTCGGTCTCGGTCGCATCGGCGTGCTCTTCGCCTCCCGGATCGCCGCGTTCGGCACCCGGCTCATCGCGTACGACCCGTACATCCAGCCGGCCCGGGCCGCGCAGCTCGGCGTACGTCTGGTCGGTCTGGAGGAGCTGCTGCGGGAGAGCGACTTCATCTCGATCCACCTGCCGAAGACCCCCGAGACGGTGGGCCTGATCGGCGAGAAGGAGCTGTCCATCGTCAAGCCGGGCGTACGGATCGTCAACGCCGCCCGGGGTGGGCTGATCGACGAGCAGGCCCTCGCCGACGCGCTCGCCGAGGGCCGGGTCGCCGGTGCCGGGGTGGACGTCTACGCCAAGGAGCCGTGCACCTCCTCGCCGCTGTTCGCCTTCGACAACGTCGTGGCCACCCCGCACCTGGGCGCCTCCACCGCCGAGGCGCAGGACAAGGCCGGTTTGGCGGTCGCCAAGAGCGTGAAGCTCGCCCTGCAGGGTGAGTTCGTGCCGGACGCGGTAAACGTGCAGGCCGGTGGCGTGGTCGCCGAGGACGTCCGGCCGTTGCTGCCGCTGGCCGAGAAGCTCGGCCGCGCCTTCACCGCGGTGGCCGGTGGGGTCGCCGCCAGCGTCACCGTCGAGGTACGCGGTGAGATCGTCGACCACGACGTGACGGTGCTCAAGCTCGCCGCCACCAAGGGTCTGTTCAGCTCGGTGGTCGAGGAGCAGGTGACCTACGTCAACGCGCCGCACCTGGCCGCGCAGCGCGGGGTGGAGGTGTCGCTGGCCACCCAGACCGAGACCGTCGACCACCCGGTCCTGGTCACCGTACGTGGCGCGCTGCCGGACGGCCGCACGGTCAGTGTCTCCGGCACCGTCACCCAGGCCGGCGCCCGCGACGTCATCAAGTTGACCGAGGTGGACGGCTTCGACGTGGAGATCGGCGCCGAGGGCATCCTGCTCTTCCTCCGCTACGCCGACCGCCCGGGCGTGGTGGGCATCGTCGGCACCCTGCTCGGTCAGGCCGGCATCAACATCGCGGCGATGCAGGTGGCCCGCCGGGAGGCCGGCGGTGAGACGCTGATGACCCTCACCGTGGACCAGGCGCTCGGTGCCGATCTGCTCACCTCGGCCGCCGACTCGATCGGCGCCGTCTCGGCCAGCGCCGCCGACCTGCGCGACGAGTAGCCCGCGCGAACGCTCCAGGCACGCCACGACGGGGCCCGACCTATGGTCGGGCCCCTCGTCATCCGATCGCCGAGCAGGCGGCGGTCGGGTCACCGCGTCCGCCGTGGCGGCGAATTGCCGGACAGACCGGAAGCCGTCCGACCCGCGGCCAACCCGGCGACGCCGTCGCGGACCCGCCGCCCGCACCGGTGGATCGGTCAGCCGGGCAGCCGTACCCCGGGCGGCGGGTAGACCGAGCCGTCCTGGGCGTCGAACAGCATCAGCCGATGCTCGCCGGCCAGCCGCTCGATGTCGAGCAGCACCTGGTCGGGGCAGGCAGGGTCCAGGTTCAGCTCGATGTGATCGGCCGCCTTGTGCAGCGGCGCGACCGCCCAGGGAGTGTTCGGGCCGGCCGGCTGCTCGGGGTAGCTGGCGGTGATCGCCCGGTAAAAGGCCACACATCGTGGGTCCGGTTGACGCTCGTGGTGCCGGCCGCTGCGGCACTGCTGCACCGCCGCTCGTACATCCTCGGGCGTCGCCCCGTCCGCCAGGGCCCACACGCTCAGATCGAAACTCACGGCGGACAGCGTGCCATCTGCGGTTCACCTTGTCGAAAGGGCCCTGCGGGCGAGCCGTCGGGATATCGGGATTGCGCAGATGCTCCCCTGTGGAACCCTTGCCGCGAAACGCGTCAATTCGATAACGTACGGGTGCGGTCACCTGCCGAGCACGTGGCGCCGGCCCGTCTTCGGGTGGCGAGGTCGACGTCCGGCCGAGCGGCCCGCACCCCTCGATTGCGCGAGCCACGCGCACTCGTCGTCGACCGGCCTCCACGGTCGTTGCCGCGACCGTGGAGGCCGATCGCTGTTCCTGCCACGCGCGGCCCCCGACCCCTCCGCGAGTTCCGCCGGCGCGCGGGTCAGCGGGGTGCGGCGAAGAGCACCCGGTAGTCCGACCCGGAGCGGAACCAGGCCAACCCGGCCGGCCCGGCGGCGTACAAGGCGGTGGCGTAGGCGTCGGCGACGGCGAGGTCGGGCCCGATCACGGTCGCGGCGACCAGATGCCCGGCCGGCTCGCCCGTGTGCGGGTCCACCACGTGGCCCTGCCGTCCGGTCACCCCCGAGGTGCCGAGCGCGCCGGCCGTCATCTCCAGCAGCAGCGGTGCCCGGCCCCGGTCGGTGGGGTGGTGCACCGCGACCCGCCACGGGCCACCGTGTGCGGCCTGGCCGCGTACCACCAGGTCGGCGCCGGTGAGCACGGCGTAGTCGTGGATGCCGGCGTCGCGCAACCGGGCCGCGGCCCGCTCGACCGCCCACCCGCCGAGCAGACCGCCCGGGTCGAAGCCGCCGGGTACCGCCCAGGCGTCGAACCAGCCGTCCGTGGCCGCGCGCATCGCGGCGCACCGGTCCACCAGGTCGGTCAACGGTGGGTACGACTCGGGGCTGATCTCTCCCCGGCGCAGCCGGGACACCAGGCTGTCCGGGCGGTTCGGGCCGTACGTCAGGTCGATCGCCCGCAACTCGGCCACGGCGTCGCGCAGCGCTTCGCCGGTGCCGCGCCGGCCCAGCCACTCGGGGGCGTTCAGCAGCAGGGTGTACGCGGCAGTCGAGGTGCGGACGGTGTGCCGAACGGCGATCCGGTCCCCGGCTACCAGGTCGGCGCGGTCCGGCCGCTGCTCCCGGGCACCGAGTCGCAGGTCGGGCCGGCGGAAGCGAAAGACCGTTGGGTCCACCCAGCGGGTTCGTGGTTGCTCATCGGTCCACATCGCGTCCGTCCCCTCCTCGGCGTGTGCCGCCCCGTCGCGGCGCTCGCCCGGGCCCACGGCCCGTCCCGCTCAGGCTCACGCTAGGCAGCGGAGATGACCGAGCCATGAATGCCGCCTGGGAAGCTGCTGTGCGTCACTGAATTCCCGAAAAGTGGAACACTCGTACCGGGGGGCGGGACGGCGGCGTACCGTCGAGCCATTCGAGCGAAGGAGCTGACGGACGTGGCACGGATCGCGGTGGTGGCCGGGGACGGGATCGGCCCCGAGGTGGTCGCGGAGGCTCGCAAGGTCGTCGACGCGGTGCTGCCCGGTGTCGAAGTGACCGAGTACGACCTCGGTGCGGCACGTTACCACCGCACCGGCGAGGTCCTGCCCGACGCGGTGCTCAACGAGCTGGCCGGGCACGACGCGATCCTGCTCGGCGCGGTGGGTGACCCGACGGTGCCGCCCGGCGTGCTGGAACGCGGTCTGCTGCTGAAGCTGCGCTTCGCCTTCGACCAGTACGTCAACCTGCGTCCGTCGCGGCTCTGGCCGGGCGTGACCAGCCCGCTCGCGGCGGTCAAGCCGGGCGAGGTCGACCTGGTGGTCGTCCGCGAGGGCACCGAGGGCCTGTACGCCGGTGCCGGCGGCTCGCTGCACCGGGGCACCCCGGCCGAGATCGCCACCGAGGAGAGCCTGAACACCCGGCACGGTGTCGAGCGGGTGATCCGGGACGCCTTCGCTCGCGCGGCCCGGCGCGAGCGGCGCAAGGTGACGCTGGTGCACAAGACGAACGTGCTCACCCACGCCGGCTCGCTGTGGTCGCGCACCTTCGAGGCGGTCGCCGCCGAGCACCCCGACATCGCCACCGAGTACCAGCACGTCGACGCCGCGGCGATGTTCCTGGTCACCCAGCCGCAGCGGTACGACGTGGTGGTCACGGACAACCTCTTCGGTGACATCCTCACCGACATCGCCGCCGCGGTGACCGGCGGCATCGGGTTGGCCGCCAGCGGCTGCATCAACCCCGAGGGGGCGTACCCGTCGATGTTCGAGCCGGTGCACGGCTCCGCGCCGGACATCGCCGGCCGTGGCGTGGCCGACCCGGCCGCCGCCGTACTCTCGGCGGCGCTGCTGCTCGATCAGCTCGGGCACGCCGACGCCGCCGCCCGGATCACCGCCGCGGTCAGCGCGGAGCTGGCCGCCCGGAGCCCCGAGGTAACCGTACGTACCGCCGAGGTGGGCGACCGGATCGCGGCGCAGGCCGCCGGCTGAACCGGTCGGATCCCACCGGCCGCCGATGCTGCCCCGGTCCGGCCGGGCAGGGGCGGCGCGGCGGCCACGCACCGGTGGCGTGCCACCTGTCCACCGGTGGACCTATCCGCTGAACGACCGTTCGGGGTAGGTTTCTGGCACAAACATGTTTCCGGCGTGCGGTCGGCGCATGCCGTCGTCCCCCAGGGAGGTCAGCGCGATGAGCGGTGGTGACAAGATCGACTTCGAGATCCGTCCGAACCCCGCACCGGTATCCGCCGCCGACCGGGCTGCGCTGCTGGCAAACCCCGGGTTCGGCCGGGTGTTCACCGACCATATGGTCACCATCCGCTACGCCGACGGCAAGGGCTGGTACGACGCCCGGGTCGAGGCGCGCGCGCCGATCCCGATGGATCCCGCCAGTGCCGTGCTGCACTACGCCCAGGAGATCTTCGAGGGCATGAAGGCGTACCGCGCGGCCGACGGCGGAGTGACGATGTTCCGCCCGTACGCGAACGCGGCCCGGTTCAACACCTCGGCCGCCCGGATGGCCATGCCGGCGCTGCCGGAGCAGACCTTCGTGGACTCGCTGCACCGGCTGATCGAGATCGACCGGGAGTGGATTCCCGACGGCGACGACGGCGGCAGCCTCTACCTGCGGCCGTTCATGTTCGCCAGCGAGGTCTTCCTCGGCGTCCGTCCGGCAAACGAGTACCTCTACTCGGTGATCGCCTCACCCGTCGGGGCGTACTTCTCCGGCGGGGTCAAGCCGGTGACGGTCTGGGTTTCGCCCGACTACACCCGGGCGGCGCCCGGCGGCACCGGCGCGGCCAAGTGCGGCGGCAACTACGCCGCCTCGCTTGCCGCCCAGGCCGAGGCCCTCGAACACGGCTGCGACCAGGTGGTCTTCCTCGACGCCGTGGAGCGCCGGTTCGTCGACGAGCTGGGCGGTATGAACGTCTTCTTCGTCTACGACGACGGGTCGATCGCCACGCCGCCGCTGACCGGCACGATCCTGCCCGGCATCACCCGCGAGTCGGTGCTCACCCTGGCCGCGGCGGCCGGGCACCGGGTCGAGGAGCGGCCGGTGACCTTCGACGACTGGCGGGCGGACGCCGCCAGCGGCCGGCTGCGCGAGGTCTTCGCCTGCGGTACCGCGGCGGTGATCACCCCGATCGGGCAGGTCCGTTACCCGGACGGGGAGTTCGCTGTGGCCGGCGGGGAGCCGGGCACGGTCACCATGGCGCTGCGCCAACAGTTGGTGGATCTTCAGCGGGGCAAGGCGGAGGACCCGCACAACTGGGTCCACCGCGTGTTCTGAGGTGCGAAGGGCTCCGCGTCACGCCCGGCGTGACGCGGAGAGCCTTCAGCGCCTGGTGCGGGTCCTCGACAGGCTTCAGCCCAGCAGGTGGGTACGCAGCGCGGCGAGCTGGGCGTCGGTGACGCCCGCGTGGCGCAGGTAGTTGTCGACGGAGCCGTGACCCTCGCGGATCTCGGCGAGGAAGAGCAGCATCGTCTCGGCCGGTGAGGACAGGAACGGTGCCGGGATCTCGGGGGAGTCCGGGAAGGTGGCCGAGACCCAGGCGCTGAACCGCTGCGACGCCTCGGTGCTCAGCGCGTAGTCCGCCGCGATCTCGCCGTCGTCGACCCCGAGGACGGCGAGCGTCAGCCCGCAGACGATGCCGGTGCGATCCTTGCCGGCGACGCAGTGCACCACCACCGGCGCGTTCGCCCCGTCGGCGATCAAGCCGATCGCCTCGGCCAGCCCGGCGGTCCCGGTGCGGGCCAGGTCGGCGTACCGGTCGGCGAGGTAGCGGGCCAGGTCGCTGCCGGGCTGGTAGGGCCGCTTGCCCCATTCCGCGTGCTCCGGGTGGATGTGCCGGTAGGTCAGCCCGTCGAAGTCGGGGACCCGGCCGTCGCGTTCGACCTCCTGCGGCCGGCGCAGGTCGATGACGGTCCGTACGCCGAGTGCCGCGAAGGTGTCCCGGTCGTCGTCACCGATGCGGTGCAGCGAGTCGGATCGGTAGAGCCGGCCGGTGCGCACCGCGCGGCCGTCCTCGGTGCGGTAGCCGCCCACGTCCCGGAAATTGAAGGCGGTGGTGAACGGAATCCTGCGGTTGACCTCGATGGAATCCACCCTGACACGGTAAACGGCCGGTGGGTCGATGCCCACCGGCCGTTCAACCGGTTCGCGTTACCGCAGCCCGCCACCGGGCGGGGTGGCCGCGTACGTGTCGTTGTAGTAGCCGCCGAGCTTGTCCCGGTAGGCCGGGTCGGTGGCCGTCTCGTCGTACTCCGGCGCCGCCTTGATCTGGTCCTTGGTGCGGTCGACGAAGACCTTCTGCTCCTCGTGGTCGACGTGGTTCACCGTGCCAGCCGGCAGCATGACCTTCTTGCCGAAGATCCACGGCCCGGTGTCCACCACCAGGTAGCTGGCGTTGACCTCGCTGCTGTCACTGTCGATCTTGCCGATCGAGCCGTCGCTGGCCTCCACCTTGTAGCCGACCAGGTTTGCGCCGGCCACGCCGGCCTCGTTCCGGTAGCTCCAGGGGTCGAAGGCACCGGCGGGGGTGCCGCCCGCGACGACGCTCTGGTCGACGGCGCGCAGCTCCGGGTCGGGCGTGGCGTTAGTGGTGTTCGTGGTGTTCGGGTCGAGCCTGTCCATGGGATGTCTCCTGCCCCGGCCCCTCATCGGGCCGTCTCGGAGGAAGGTGTTTCGTTGTCCCGAAAGCTCCTACCCGTGGACCGGCGGTCTACACCAGGAAAACCATCCGGCACAGAGGTCACCGACTGTCCCGAGATGTGGATTGTGCCTCCCAAAAGCGATCCGGAGGTGGCAGAGTACCGATCGTGACCAGCACCGCCCGCATTATTGGCAACTAGCGCGCCGGCCTTCCCCTCGCCGAGCGCGCAGACCTCCCGCAGCCGCGGGGGGTCTTTTTGTTGCGCTGGCCGGTGCCTGACGAAGGGATCACCATGACGTTTCAGGTCTACGACACCACGCTGCGCGACGGCGCCCAGCGCGAGGGGCTCAGCTATTCGGTGGTCGACAAGCTCGCGGTGGCCCGGCTGCTCGACGAGTTCGGTGTCGGGTTCATCGAGGGCGGATGGCCGGGCGCGGTGCCGAAGGACACCGAGTTCTTCCGCCGGGCGCTCACCGAACTCGACCTCCGGCACGCGGTGCTTGTCGCGTTCGGCGCCACCCGCCGGGCCGGCGCGGTGGCCGCCGACGATCCGCAGGTGCGTGGTCTGCTCGACGCGCAGACCCCGGCGATCGCCCTGGTCGCCAAGGCCGACCTGCGGCACGTCGAGCGGGCGTTGCGCACCACCGCCAAGGAGAACCTGGCGATGATCCACGACACGGTGGCCCACCTGGTCGCCGAGGGTCGGCGGGTCTTCGTCGACGGCGAGCACAGCTTCGACGGCTACCGCCACGATCCGGCGTACACCGCGTCGGTGGTGGAGACCGCCCTCGCGGCGGGTGCCGAGCGGTTCGTACTCTGCGACACCAACGGCGGAATGCTGCCGTCCCAGGTGACCGCCGCCATCGTCGACCTCACCGACCGGATCGGCGTCGCGCCGGAACTGCTCGGCATGCACGCCCAGAACGACACCGCCTGCGCGGTGGCCAACACCATCGCCGCCGTCGAGGCCGGGGTCCGCCACGTGCAGGGCACCGCCAACGGGTACGGCGAGCGGCCCGGCAACGCCGACATCTTCGCGGTCGTCGCGAACCTCCAACTCAAGCTCGGGCTGCCGGTCCTACCGGATGGCTGCCTGGAGCAGATGGTGCGGGTCTCCCACGCCATCGCCGAGATCGCCAACATCGCCCCCGACACCCACCAGGCGTACGCCGGGGCTGCGGCCTTCGCCCACAAGGCGGGGCTGCACGCGAGTGCGATCAAGGTGGATCCGCTGCTCTACAACCACGTGGAGCCCGAGGTGGTCGGCAACGACATGCGGATCCTGGTCACCGAGATGGCCGGCCGGGCCAGCATCGAGCTGAAGAGCCGCGAGCTGGGGTTGGAGTTGGCCGGCCATCCGGAGACCCTGTCCCGGGTCACCAACCGGGTCAAGGAACTGGAGGCCGGCGGGTGGTCGTTCGAGGCCGCCGACGCCTCGTTCGAGCTGCTGGTCCGTTCCGAGCTGCCGGACGCCGCGCCGGTGCGGCCGTTCGCGTTGGAGTCGTACCGGGTGCTGGTCGAGCACCGCGAGGACGGCGCGGTCGTCTCCGAGGCGACCGTCAAGATCCGGGTACGCGGGGAACGGGTGATCGCCACGGCCGAGGGCAACGGGCCGGTGAACGCGTTGGACGAGGCGCTCCGCGTCGGCCTCGGCCGGCACTACCCGGAGTTGCGGGACTTCGAGTTGGCCGACTACAAGGTGCGGATCCTGGAGGGCAGTCACGGCACCGGCGCGGTGACCCGGGTACTTGTCGAGACGGCCGACGGGCGGGGCGGCGGTTGGACCACCGTCGGCGTGCACCCCAACGTGGTCGAGGCGAGCTGGCACGCCCTGGTCGACGCGCTGACCTACGGTCTGGACCGCGCCCGGGTGTAGCCGGCGCCGGAATGCAGGCCCGCGCCGGGGTGCGGGCGTGCCCTACCGGCTCTCGGCGGTGGGTAGCCGCAGCTCGGCGAGGACCATGCGGTGGTCGCTGCCGGGCAACGGGTGGACCGTCACGTCCCGCACGGCGATGCGACGGTCCACCAGCACGTGGTCGATCACCACGGGCGGGATGGGATCGCCGTCGTACGGCCCCCAGGTGCCGGTGAGCCCGGCGCCGACCGAGGCGGCGGCGTCGACATAGCCGGTGCCGAGCAGGGTGCGCAGCGGACCGTGGTCGAGGGTGGCGTTGAAGTCCCCGGCGAGGATGCTCAACGGTCCGTCGGGGGTGGCCGCCGGCTGGGCCGCCAGGTCGGCGCGCCAGAACTCCACCTGGTCGATCGCGTACGGGGCCGCCGGGTGCGCCGACTCGACGCGTACCGGGGGCGCGCCGGGCACCGCGACGGTCGCGTACGCCTGCGTGAAGCCCCAGGCGTTGCGTAGCCGGCGGATGCCGCCGTCGCTGAGCGGGTGACGGGCGTACAGCCCGGAACCGGGGGTGCCGACGACCGGGTTGAGCTGCCGGTGCGCCAGCAAGCGGTCGAGGCCGAGCCGATCCAGCTCCGCCTCGGCCGCCGGCGTGAGCTCCTGCACGAGCAGCAGGTCCACCTGCCGGGTGCGCACCAGCTCCAGCACCGCCTCCGGGTCGGCGGCACCGGCGAGCAGGTTGGCGGTGAGCACCCGCACGGTCGGCCCGGCGGCGTTCGGCTGCGGCGCGGGCAGGGCGCGGGGTGCGACAAGCGCGACCAGGGCCAGGGTGGTCAGCGCCGCGACGAACGCCGGGGCCCGGCGGCGCAGGGCGAGCGCGAGCACCAGTGGGGCCAGGCTCCCGAGCGTCACGTACGGCGTGAAGGCCAACGCCTGCACCAGCGGTCCCCGGTCCAGACCGATCGACCGCGCCAACGCCCACCCGGCACCCGGCACGACCGCCAGCCAGCAGAGCAGACCGACGCCTGACGGCCGCCATGTCCGGCGACCGATGGTGATCTCCACGGCAGGCAGGCTACTGAATCTCGCCCGGCGTGCACCGCCCGGCGTCGAAACGCCGGCCCGACCGTGCCTCGTACGACAGCCCGAAAAAGATCCGCAGCGGCTTCTCGAATCGATTTCGCGAATTGTTCACGGCTTCACTTTTCGCGATTGCTGGCGTTGATCCGACAACTCGCCGAGGGCATTTGCACTATTGACCCCCGGCATTTTTCGGTGCTAGGTTTCAGCTGCTCGGGAGGCCGCGCTCTGGCATGAATCCCCAGCTCAGGGTGCATGACAGTCGGCGAGCGGGATACGTCTGCGGGTGCGCTCCCGGACGGGGTGCGCAGGCGGTGATCGCTCATTGCCGCCCGAATCGAAAAAGGCAACAACCGCCCCGTGTGCCGCGGGCCGGCCGTATCTCCACGCCTGAAAAAGGGAGACCCGTCATGACCAGATTATTCCGACGTAAGACGGCTGCGGTGGCGATCGCGGCCCTGGCGCTGGCACTGGCCGGCGGCGGCATCGCCGCGGCGAAGCCGACCGCCGAGTCCGCCCAGCCCGCCGCCCGCACCGCCCAGCAGCCGGCCGTCACCACGGCCTCACTGAACAGCGCGAAGGCCGCCCTCGCGAAGGGCGACGGGATGAGCACCCAGGCCGTCGCCGGCTTCTACGCCACGGCCGTCAACGCCAACGGCACCAAGGCTCGCGGCGCCGGCGTCGTCATCAAGTACGGCGTCGGTGAGTACGAGGTGCAGTTCGGCAGCAACGTCACGAACGGCATCTACGTGGCGACGATCGGCCGGGCGACCTCGTGCTGCATCCCACCTGCCGGTGAGATCTCGGTCGCGCGGCGGCTGCTCACCCCGAACGCGGTCTTCATTCAGACCCGCGACTCCGCCGGCGTCCCCGCCGACCTCCCGTTCTACCTCCTCGTGCACCGCTGATCCGTCCACTGTCACCGGCCTCCGTCACGCGACGGAGGCCGGTGTCGTGCCGGGGCCGCTCCGGCAGGCCGGCGACCAGCCGCAGGTGCTGTCCGGTAACGGTGCCGATCGCGTGGTCTGGGTGGCCGAGGGTCGGAAATTCCGACGTTTGTCCGCCGGTCGCCTCGGGAAGCAAGCACCGTGACGGACATCTCGGACACCATGGCCAGCCTGCCCAGCCCGGCCGATCCGGACGCGACCGCGGCGCAGTTGGACCAGACGCTCTTCGAGGTCAAACGCGTGATCGTCGGGCAGGATCGGCTCGTCGAACGCCTCCTGGTCGCGCTGCTCGCCGACGGGCACTGCCTGCTGGAGGGCGTACCGGGGGTGGCCAAGACCCTCGCCGCGCAGACCCTCGCGACGGTGGTGGGTGGCAACTTCTCCCGCATCCAGTTCACCCCCGACCTCGTACCCTCCGACATCGTCGGCACCCGGATCTACCGTGCCTCGAAGGAGACCTTCGACGTCGAGCTGGGCCCGGTGATGGCGAACCTGGTGTTGGCGGACGAGATCAACCGCGCGCCGGCGAAGGTGCAGTCAGCGTTGCTGGAGGCGATGGCTGAGCGTCAGGTGTCGATCGGCGGGCGCAGCCACCCGGTACCGGAGCCGTTCCTGGTGCTGGCCACCCAGAACCCCATCGAATCGGAAGGGGTCTACCAGCTGCCGGAGGCGCAGCGGGACCGCTTCCTGATGAAGATCGTCGTCGACTACCCGGACGTCGCCGACGAGTTGGCCATTCTCTACCGGATGAGCGCCGACCGTCCCCGGGCCCACCGGGTGCTCGACCCGGACCGGCTGCGCGAGTTCCAGCGTCAGGCCAGGCAGGTGTTCGTTCATCACGCCATCGCCGAGTACGTGGTCCGGCTCATCCTCGCCACCCGTGATCCAGGCCGGTTCGGGTTGCCGGAGATGGCCGGGCTGCTCGCCTACGGTGCCAGTCCACGTGCCACCCTCGGCCTGGTCTCGGCCGCCCGCGCCCAGGCCCTGCTCCGGGGACGCGGCTACGTCCTGCCCGACGACGTCCGGGAACTCGCCGTGGACGTACTGGCCCACCGGCTGGTGCTCTCCTTCGACGCGGTCGCCGACGGGGTCAGCGCCGAGTGGGTCGTCCATCGGCTGGTCGACGCGGTCCCGCCGCCCCGGGTGGCCACCACCAGGCCGGAGTACGCGACCGACCTGGCGATCGCCTGATGGGCCGCCGGAACCCCACGCCGCCCGTGGCGGCCGACCCGGTGCTCGCCGACCTCACCCCCGACCAGCGGTTGCGGCGGCTGGAACTCACGGTGACCCGGCGTCTCGACGGCCTGCTGCACGGCGAGCGGCACGGCCTGCTGCCCGGTCCCGGCAGCGAACCAGCGGGCAGCCGCGAGTACCGGCCGGGTGAGGACGAGGTGCGTCGGATGGACTGGTCGGTGACGGCCCGCACCGCCGTGCCGCACGTGCGGGAGGTGGACGCCGACCGGGAGCTGACCACCTGGCTGCTTGTCGACGCCAGCCCCAGCATGGAGTACGGCACCGCCGAGTTGGACAAGCGGGAACTGGCGGTGGCTGCGGTCGCCACCATCGGTTTCCTCACCGCCGGAACGGGCAACCGGCTCGGCGCGCAGGTGCTCACGCCGTACGGGCTGCACCGGGTGCCGGCGCGCGGCGGGCGTACCCACCTGTTCGGGCTGCTGCGCGCGCTGCTGGCCGCCCCCCGGGCCGGCGACCACCCGGACACCGCGCCCCGGGCGGCGCCCGGCGCCGGGCTGGCCGACGCGCTGGCCGAGGTGCGCCGGGTCGCCCACCGGCGTGGTCTGGTGGTGGTGGTCTCCGATTTCCTCGACGGCCTGCCCGACGATCCGCGGCTGCCGGCCCTGTGGGAGCGTCCGCTACGCCGGCTCGCGGTGCGCCACCAGGTGCTCACGGTCGAGGTCACCGACCCCCGCGAGCTGGAGCTGCCAGACGTCGGACTGATCACCCTGGTCGACCCGGAGACCGGCGAACGCCGCGAGGTGTGGACCGGCGACCGCCACCTGCGCGAGCGCTACGCGGCGGCGGCGACCGCCCAACGTGAACAGGTCCGGCACGCCCTGCGCCGGGCCGGTGCGACCCACCTGGCGCTGCGTACCGACCGGGACTGGACCGTCGACATCGTCCGGCACGTGCACGCGCAGCGTCGGCTGGCGACCGCGGCGGCCCCGGCGCATCGGGGAGGTGCGGCGTGATCTGGCAGTCACCTGTCCGGCTCTGGCTGCTGCTCGGCGTGCTCGCACTGACGGCGGCGTATCTGGTGGCGCAGCGGCGGCACAGCCGGTACGCGGTCCGCTTCACCAACCTGCGGTTGCTCGACCGGGTGGCACCCCGGCGCCCGACCTGGCGCCGGCACCTGCCGGCCGGCCTCTTCCTCGCGATGCTGGCCCTGCTCGTGGTCGGTTTCGCCCGTCCCACCGCCGAGGTCCGGGTGCCCCGGGAACGCGCCACCGTGATGGTGGCGGTGGACGTCTCCACCTCGATGCTCGCCGGTGACGTCGAGCCGGACCGGCTCAGCGCGGCCAAGAGCGCCGCCCGGCGGTTCGCCGACGGACTGCCCCGGGAGTTCAACGTGGGACTTGTCGCGTTCGCCGGCAGCGCGGCGGTGCTGGTGCCACCGGGCACCGACCGGGAAGCGCTGCACGACGGGATCGAGCGGCTGGCCGAGGGGGCGACGGGTGTGCAGGGCACCGCGATCGGCGAGGCGATCAGCACCTCGCTGGGTGCCGTGAAAGCGCTCGACGACAAGGCCGCGACCGAGCCGCCACCGGCCCGGATCATCCTGCTCTCCGACGGGGCGAACACCTCGGGCATGGATCCGATGGAGGCCGCCGCCGAGGCGCTGGCCCTCGACGTACCGGTGCACAGCATCTCGTTCGGCACCCCGGGCGGCTTCGTCGATCGGGGCGGGCGGCCGATCCAGGTGCCGGTCGACGGGGAGACGCTGCGGGCCGTGGCCGAGGAGACCGGGGGCGGCTTCCACGAGGCCGGTACGAGCGCCGAACTGCGGGCCGTCTACGACGACATCGGCAGCTCGGTGGGTTGGCGCAAGGTGCGGCAGGACGTCTCGGCCCGGTTCATCGGGCTCGGGTTGGTCTTCGCGATGGGCGCGGCGGTCGGTTCGATGCGCTGGTTCTCCCGCCTGCCCTGAATCCGACCCCCCGATCCGCGACAGCGGCCGCAGCCGGCCGCACACGTGAGGAGCGTACGTATGGCAGTGCAGACCGGACTGGGCGAGCCGCGCGGGCCCTGGTTCGTCTCGCCCGATCTCGACCCGGACGGACGGGGTGGGTCGGACGCGGCGTCGCAGGCACGGGAGCGGTTGCTGGGCGGCTGGCGTCGGCGACTGCTGGCCGCGCTGGCGATGGTGTCGATCTCCGCCGGGTCGGGAGCGCTGGCCGGTGGGTGGGTGGCCGGTCGGGACGGTGTCACCGGCCCGGCCGCCGCGTCCGCGGCCGCGGTGCCGGCCGAGTTGGTGACCGCCGCCGAGAAGACCGTGCCCGGCGTGGTGTCGGTGCTGGTGGGCGGCACGCGCGGCTCGGCGAGCGGTTCGGGCTTCGCGGTCGACTCCGAGCAGCACATCATCACCAACGACCACATCATCGCCAAGGGCCGGGGCGGCCCGGTGACCGTCGAACTGCCGGACGGGCGGCGGTTCGCGGCGGAGGTGGTGGGCCGGGAGCCGGGCAGTGATCTCGCGGTGCTCAAGGTGCCGTCGTCGGCCGGTCTGGCGGCGCTGCCGTTGGCCAAGCCGGGTTCGACCCGGGTGGGCGAACCGGTGCTGGCGGTCGGGTCGCCGCTGGGGCTGCCCGGCACGGTCACCGCCGGCATCGTCAGCGCGTTGGACCGCCAGGTGCGTCTCGGTGACAACCGGCACCGGGCGGTGCAGACCGATGCCTCGATCAACCCCGGCAACTCGGGCGGACCACTTGTCAACGCCCGGGGCGAGGTGGTCGGGGTGAACACCGCGATCGCGACCATCGACGGCAACGGTTCCATCGGTATCGGATTCGCCATCCCGATCGAGCAGGTGCAGCAGACCGCCGACACGATCATTGGAAAGGGGGGCTGATCACTGAAAGTGACTGTCCGATTACGGGGAGATCGGGGCAACTGTCGGATTCCGGCGCTCGATGATCGGAGAATGGAAATATTACGCTCGGTATGAATACTGGCGTGGGTGGAGCGTCCTCTCATCGCGGCCCTCCTGCTGGTGGGCCTCATCATCGGAAGTGGCGTCGGGTCGTCGTACGCGCGCGCCCGGCGGGGCTGGAACGACTACCAGGCGGCGAAGAAGACCGTGCCCGGTGCGCGTCGCGCCGCCTGGATGCTGATCAAAGTGGTCACCACGAAGGTGGGCGTCATCGCTCTGCTCCTGATCGGAGCGGTCGCGTACGCCGCCGCCGGTGGCAGTGACGATCCGGCACCGGCGGTGCCGACGCCGAGCAGCAGCGCGGAGGAGCGACCCGCCCGCTGACACCCGGAGGTCGAGCTGGATGTGCGCTCGCGGCGTTGGTGCGAACGCGTTCCGGACGCCGCGCTAGCCTCAGGGCGTGGACGACGGACTGCGGGTGACCGACCGGTGGGTGGTTCCCGCCGGTGAACTGCGGGAGCGGTTCTCCCGGTCATCCGGACCGGGCGGGCAGGGCGTCAACACCGCCGACTCGCGGGTCGAGCTGAGCTTCGACCTGGCCGGCTCACCGAGCATCCCCGAGTCGCTGCGCACCCGGGCACTGGACCGGCTCGCCGGACGCCTGGTCGACGGCGTGCTGACGATCGCCGCCAGCGAGCACCGGGCCCAGTTGGCCAACCGTGAAGCGGCCCGGGAACGGCTGGTGTCGTTGCTGCGCGAGGCGGTCGCCCCGCCACCGCCGCCGCGCCGTCCGACCCGCCCGTCGCGGGCGGCCAAGGAGCGGCGGCTGGCCGAGAAGAAGCGTCGAGGGCAGCGCAAGCGCGACCGTCGAGTGGACGGCGAGTAGTTCGGTCTCACCGGGCGTGGCCTGGATCACGCCTCGGCTCGTGCCGCCGGTCCGGCCAGGTCCAGCAGCGTCGAGCAGACCTCGATCAGTCGGGCCCGCAGTTGGCTGGCGCGCTGCGCGAACTCGCGTTGCCGCGCCACGTACTCGGACTTGCCCTCCGGCGTCTCGATCGCCACCGGCGGTTGACCGTACGAGGAAAAGTCGTACGGCGACGCCCGCATGTCGAGCAGCCGGATGTCACCGGCCAGCTCGAAGCAGTCGAGGGCCAGCTCACCCGGGACGGCGGGGCCCAGCTTGGTGGCCCACTTGTGGCAGTCCATGGAGGCGTGCAGACAGCCCGGCTGGTCGAGGTCCACCTGACTGGCCCGGGTCGGTCGGAGGTGGTTGAGCTCGACCGCGTCGGGGGTGAAGAACCGGTACGCGTCGAAGTGTGTGCACCGGATCTGGTGCGACTCGACCACCGCGTCGGTGCCCCGCTGACCGAGTCGGAGGGGAAGCGGATGCCGGTGCTCACGCTGGCGGTACACCATCGCCCACTCGTGCAGGCCGAAACAGCCGGTGAAGGCCGGTCGGGACGCGATCGCGGTCAGCAGCCGGTGGATGAAGCGCACCGAGTCGTGCCGGTCGGTGAGGAAAGCTTCGACGTCGAGACGTACCGCGCCGTCGGCGTCCGTCGCGTACCAGCGCCACCGGTGCTGCGGTGCCGGACCGTCCGGGCCGGCTTCCAGCCGGACACCGACGCCCGGGTGCCAACGTCGTAGCACCGACGGCCGGGTGCCGTAGTAGTCGTACAGGAAATCGTCGATGGCGTGGCGTTCCCCGGTGGCCCGGCGGGCCCGGTGTCCCGCGGTGAGTGAGTCGGCGCGTCGTTCGTGACCCACCAGCAGGGGCCGCCAGGTGGCGGCGGGAAGACTGGCCACCCGCCGCCCGCCCGGCGCGCGGACCCGCCCGTCGACCCCACCGGCGACGGCGGGCGTGGCGGGGGCGGGGACGGCGGTCACGGCACCAAGGGTACGACCGCCGTCGGGCCGCCGGTCAGGGCACGTCGACCCGTACACCTGCGGAGAAGACGCCGCTGCGCAGCTCCAGCCGCTGCGGCGCCTCCCGCCCGTTGATCGTGAAGACCAGCGGCAGCACCACCCGGCTGCCGGCGGCCACCGGGTCGGCGAACACGTCGCGTCCCTGGTTCGCCTGGCGGGTGGCCGGCTCGTCGGTGGTGACCCAGTTGCCGTTCGCCAGGTACGCCCGTTGCAGCTTGCCGTGCCAGCTCTGGTGCTCCGGGGTGAGGTTGCGGACCCCGACGGTCGCCTGACACTGCCGCGCGCCCCGGCCAGGTTCGCAGGTCATCCGGTAGACGGTGAACTCGAACGCGTCCTCGCGCAGCGGCATCCCCAGCATGCCGCTGGCCCCGGTGCCCTTCCAGGCGCCGCTGGTCGGTTGGCTGTCCGTGTCGATCGCGGTGACCCGGCGGGTCGCGGACCACGCGGCGGCACCCGCCGTGCCGGCCAGCACCATCGCGGCCACCGGCACCACGATCCAGACCGGTGGCTTGCGGCGCCGGGCCGGCGGTCGGGGAGCGGCCGGGCGTGGATAGATCGTGCCCGGCCCGTCCGAGGCCAGTGCCGCGGCCACCGGCCGTCGGCGGCGTCGCCAGGTGAGCAGTCCCACCACGCCCAGCACCAGCAGCGCGGTCCCGGCGACCAGTAGCGCGGGCGTCTGGCGACGCCAGCCCGTGGACTCCGGCGACTGGGACGCCGCCATCCCCGGCGCTGTCCAGGTGGCGCTCGCGCAGTCGTACGGCTGCCGGCCGTCGCTGGCGAAGGCGCACGTCGGCGCGGTCACCGGCTGTCGGGAGGCGGTCGTGGTGAGCGAGGTGCCCAGCGTGGTGGTGCTGCCCGGCGGCAGCTTCAGTCGCCAGGTCACCTCGGTGGCCGGCGACCCGCCGGGGCGTACCACCCGACCTCCGTCACTGACCGTCGTCGCCGAGACGCCCTGGGGCAGCTCCTGGCGGACGGTGGTCTCCACCGGGGTGCGGCCGGCGTTACGGACCTCGATCCGGTACCCGGGCGCGGCGCTCTGCTCCGGCGCGACCCGTACGCTCACCTTCGGCCTGGCGGCGGGCGAGGCCACCCGGGTCGGCGTCGGTACCGCCGGTGGTGCCGCCGGCATGCTGGGATCGGGTGCGGCCGCCGCCGGCTGGAGTCGTCCGGCCGTCGGAGCGCCGGTGGCGGTGGCCGTCAGAGTGTCCGGGACGGTTGCCGCCGGCAGCACCGGCAGGGCGGTCAGCAGGCCGACGCAGTGCACGATCGCCGCGAGGGCCCTGTGGTGTCGTGTCGATGCAGGCATACGAACGAACCTCCGCAGCCGACGCTAGGTGCGGGCGCGCGTCGTGCGGGTACGAAGCGGCGAATCCGACCCCGTCGGTGGGCGGCGGGGGTAAGCTGCGGCGATCGTTCGCCGGCCGCACTACATTGGCCTGGTGCGTATCGCTCGTTTCGCTCATGCCAAGGGAATGTCGTTCGGCGTCGTCGAGGGGGAGCCGGAGGCGGGCCCGCAGGGGCTCACCATCGCCGAGATCTCCGGCCACCCGTTCGGCCAGATCACGTTCAGCGGGGTCCGCTGGGCGTTGTCCGACGTCCGGCTGCTCTCGCCGATCCTGCCCAGCAAGGTGGTCTGCGTCGGCCGCAATTACGCCGAGCACGCCGCCGAACACGGCGCGGAGGTGCCGAAGGAGCCGCTGTTGTTCCTGAAGCCCTCGACCTCGGTCATCGGCCCCCGGGACGCGATCCGGCTACCGGAGTTCAGCAAGCAGGTCGAGCACGAGGCCGAGCTGGCGGTGGTGATCGGCGCGCCGGGCGCCCGCCGGGCGGACCGGGCCGCGGCGGAACGGGCCATCTTCGGCTACACCTGCGCCAACGACGTCACGGCCCGGGACCTCCAGCGCTCCGACAGCCAGTGGACGCGAGCCAAGGGGTTCGACTCGTTCTGCCCGATCGGGCCGTGGATCACCACCGGGCTGGACGTCACCGACCTGGAGATCCGCTGCGAGGTCGGTCGCGACCCGGAGGAGATGGAGGTGCGGCAGCTGGGCCGCACCGGGGACATGGTCTTCGACGCGCCGGCTCTGGTGTCGTACGTCTCACACGTGATGACGCTACTGCCCGGTGACGTTGTGTTGACCGGTACGCCGGCGGGGGTTAGCCCACTCACGGACGGGGATACGGTGAGCGTCCGGATCGAGGGGATCGGCGAGCTGACGAACCCGGTCGTGTCAGCGACCTGATCGCCGTTTTGGCAGCTCAGGGGCGCTTTGGGGAAGTCGATTTGGCCTGTCGGTGCCGGGAGGGTAGAGTTTGTTCCCGGCGCCGCAAGGGGCCAATGGGGTATGGGGTAATTGGCAGCCCGACTGATTCTGGTTCAGTTAGTCTAGGTTCGAGTCCTGGTACCCCAGCGCAGCCGAGATTCGCCACGAATCGAGGCCGCTGGATTCTGGTGGAGTTCGGCACCGATGCACCGCGAGGGGCTCCGGTAGCGAGGTCTGGTAGAGTTCGGCGGCACCACCGTGAAGGTGGTGCCGCGATGTGTTCTGGCCCCGTCGTCTAGCGGCCCAGGACGCCGCCCTCTCAAGGCGGTAGCGCCGGTTCGAATCCGGTCGGGGCTACAGGTGTTCACGGCTCGTTCCGCTGCTGCGGAGCGGGTCGTTTCGCTTTCCCGCGGCTGCCGCCTCGGCCCGCCTGCCCCGCCACCCCTGTGCGGCACCGTGCTGCGGCGCCGCTAGACTACTGCCGCACCGCCCACAAGGGCTGGTGAATCTGGAAAGTACCTGGCCCCGTCGTCTAGCGGCCCAGGACGCCGCCCTCTCAAGGCGGTAGCGCCGGTTCGAATCCGGTCGGGGCTACACATCGAAAGGCCCGTCCCACCCCGGGACGGGCCTTTCCCCACCCACCCCAACCCACCCACCTTGTTGATCATGAGGTTAGCGGCAGTTAGAAGATCCACAACTGCCGCTAACCTCATGATCAACAAGGTGGGTGGGTTGGGGTGGGTGGGGTGGGTTAGAGGCCGGAGAGGCGTTGGCCGGCGCGGACCACGGCCATGGCGTGGCGTTCGCCGGGGCGGCGGCCGAGGCGTTCGATGGGGCCGGAGATGCTGATGGCGGCGATCACGCGACCGGTGCGGTCGCGGATGGGCGCTGAGACGCTTGCCACACCGGCCTCGCGTTCGGCAACGCTCTGCGCCCAGCCTCGGCGGCGCACCTCGGCGAGGGTGCGACCGGTGAACTTCGACCGGGGCAGCAGTGGCATCACCGCCTCAGGCGGCTCCCAGGCGAGCAGGATCTGCGCCGCCGATCCGGCGATCATCGGCAGCACCGAGCCGACCGGCACGGTGTCGCGCAGCCCGCTGGCCCGCTCGGCGGCGGCCACGCAGATCCGCTCGTCCGCCCGGCGCAGGTAGAGCTGGGCGCTCTCGCCGGTGGCGTCCCGCAGCGCGGCCAGCAGCGGCTCGGCAGCGGTCAGCAGCACATCCGGCGCCGCGTTCGCCAACTCGCCCAGGCGTGGACCGGGGCGCCAGCGACCCTGAGTGTCCCGGACCAGCATCCGGTGGATCTCCAGCGCCTGGGCCAGCCGGTGCGCGGTGGCTCGGGGCAGCTTGGTGCGTTCAACGAGTTCGGCCAGGCTGGCGCCGTCGACACAGGCGGCCAGGATGACCACCGCCTTGTCGAGAACGCCGACACCGCTCATACTGTGTCCCACAAGCCGAAATTTACCTCCCAGAATTTAGGATGTCCAGATGGTGGGAGTCACTCCTGAGCCGAGGACCCTGGCCGAGAAGGTCTGGGACGCACACGTCGTCCGGTCCGCCGATGGTGAGCCCGATCTGCTCTTCATCGACCTGCACCTGCTGCACGAGGTGACCAGCCCGCAGGCGTTCGACGGTCTGCGCATGGCTGGCCGCCGGGTGCGGCGCACCGACCTCACGCTGGCCACCGAGGATCACAACACCCCGACCGGGTACGCCGATCCCTCGTTCCAGCAGCGCCGTGGCGACCTGCTCACCATCGCCGACCCCACCTCCCGCACCCAGATCGAGACGCTGCGCCGCAACTGCGCCGAGTTCGGCGTGAAGCTCCATCCGCTGGGCGACGAGAACCAGGGGATCGTGCACGTCATCGGCCCGCAGCTCGGCCTCACCCAGCCCGGCATGACAATCGTCTGCGGCGACTCGCACACGGCCACGCACGGCGCGTTCGGTGCGCTGGCGTTCGGCATCGGCACCAGCGAGGTCGAGCACGTGCTGGCCACCCAGACGCTGCCGCAGGCCCGACCCAAGACGATGGCGGTCACCGTCGACGGCCAACTCGGCCCCGGCGTCACCGCCAAGGACCTGGTGCTCGCCCTGATCGCCAAGGTCGGCACCGGCGGCGGGCGCGGGCACATCGTGGAGTACCGGGGCGAGGCGATCCGAGCGCTGTCCATGGAAGGGCGGATGACGATCGCCAACATGTCCATCGAGTGGGGCGCCAAGGCCGGCATGATCGCGCCGGACGAGACCACCTTCGCGTACCTGAAGGGGCGCCCCAACGCTCCCAGCGGCGCCGACTGGGACACGGCCTTGGAGTACTGGCGGACGCTGCCCACCGACGAGGGGGCGACCTTCGACGCCGAGGTGACGCTGGACGCCGCTGAGATCACGCCGTTCGTCACCTGGGGCACCAACCCGGGGCAGGGTGCGCCGCTGGGCGCGGTCGTGCCGGACCCGGAGGAGTTCGTCACCGAGCCGGAGCGGGCCGCCGCCCGCCGGGCCCTGGCCTACATGGATCTCAGCCCCGGCACCGCGCTGCGTGACCTCGCCGTCGACGTGGTCTTCGTCGGTTCGTGCACCAACGGGCGCCTGGAGGATCTCCGAGCCGCCGCCGACGTGCTGCGCGGCCAGCGGGTGGCTGACGGGGTACGGATGCTCGTGGTACCCGGCTCGGCCGCGGTACGGGAGGCCGCCGAGGCGGAGGGGCTGGACAAGGTCTTCACCGACGCCGGGGCCGAATGGCGCTTCGCCGGCTGCTCCATGTGTCTGGGCATGAACCCGGACACGCTCTCCCCGGGGCAGCGTGCCGCCTCGACCTCCAACCGGAACTTCGAGGGCCGCCAGGGCCGCGGTGGGCGTACCCACCTGGTCAGCCCGCCGGTGGCCGCCGCCACCGCCGTCGTCGGCCGGCTGGCCGCTCCCGCCGACCTGTAGAAGGGCTGCGACAGATGGACAAGTTCACCGTGCACACCGGCACCGCCCTGCCGCTCCGTCGGTCCGACGTGGACACCGACCAGATCATCCCCGCCGTGTACCTCAAGCGGGTGACCCGTACCGGATTCGCCGACGGGCTCTTCAGCGCGTGGCGCGAGGATCCGGGATTCGTGCTCAACGATCAAGCTTATTCGGGGGCGTCGATTCTGGTGGCCGGCCCCGAGTTCGGCACCGGATCATCGCGGGAGCACGCCGTGTGGGCGTTGCGTGACTACGGCTTCCGAGTGGTGATCTCGCCGCGCTTCGGTGACATCTTCCGCGGGAACGCCCTCAAGGAAGGGCTGCTTCCGGTAGAGCTCGAATTGAAAGCCGTCGAAGAAATCTGGAGCCTGGTCGAGGAGAATCCGACCACCCCGGTGGTCGTCGACCTGACCGCTCGCGAGGTGCGGGTCGACACCGCCACCTGGTCGTTCCCGCTCGACGACTTCAGCCGGTGGCGGCTGATGGAGGGCTTGGACGACATTGGACTCACCCTCCGCCACGAGGACCGGATCAGCGTCTTCGAGGCCGGTCGGCCGGCCTTCCTGCCCCGGGTCGCGTAGCCGAACACCCCGATCCGCAGCCGATTTCGCCCCCACCGGTGCCACCGGTGGGGGCGAATCCGTTACGACACAAGGGCTTTTTTCCGCCGAATGTTTGTGTCCCGCCAGCACAGGGCATACCGTGCGCGCAGAATGGCTCGCGTCGAGTCAGTTGCACAATCAGGAGGAAGTCGTGAACAAGGCCGAGCTCATCGAGGCGCTCGCCGTTCGCCTGGGGGACCGGAAAACGGCGACGACCGCGCTCGACGCGGTCCTCGCTGAGGTCCAGGCGGCGGTCACCAAGGGCGAGAAAGTGGCGATCACCGGTTTCGGAGCGTTCGAGAAGCGTGTACGGGGCGCGCGAACAGCCCGCAACCCGCGTACGGGGGAGGCGGTGAAGGTCAAGAAGACCTCGGTGCCGTCGTTCCGCCCCGGCGCCGGGTTCAAGGAGATGGTGGCCAGCGGCAAGGTGCCGAAGGCCACGGCTGCGGCGAAGAAGACCGCCGGAGCCACCGCCAAGACCACCGGTGCCAAGGCGACCGCGGCGAAGAAGACGACCGCGGCGAAGAGCACCGCCGCCAAGAAGACCACGGCGAGCAAGACCGCGGCGGCCAAGAAGACCACCGCGACCAAGACGACCGCCAAGGCCGCTCCGGCCAAGAAGGCTGCCACCAAGAAGGCCGCCCCGGCGAAGAAGACCGCCGCGGCGACCAAGGCGACGGCGGCCCGGAAGACCGCGGCGGCCAAGAAGGCACCGGCGAAGAAGGCGCCGGCCAGGAAGGCTGCGACCCGGCGCTGAGCCGGTCGTACGACGAGGGCGCCCGCCGGTACGGTGGGCGCCCTCGCCATGTCCACCCTGACGGTCCACCGCCACGGCGCGCGGGGAACCGTTGACCGGCCCGGGACCCGGCCAGCAGAATCGCCGCACCACCCCTCGCCGGAAAGAGAACCGTGTTGAGTCAGCGTCGTCTCGGCACCGCCACCCTGGCCCTGGGACTCGTCGTCCTGACCGACGTGCTGCGGGTCTTCCTGCCGTCGGTCATCACCATCTTCGGTCAGGCCGCGTCGACCCCGGCCGAGCTGCTCGGCGCGTTCGCGGTCGGCTGGTTCGTGCTGGCGCTCGCCGCGCCGGCCCTCGTCGTGCGGGTCGGCCCCGCCACCGTCGGTGTCACGGCGGTGCTGGTGCTCGGCGCCGCCCGGCTCGCCCTGACCGCCGCGCCAGGTGGCCGGGCTCAACTCTGGCTGGCCAGCGCCGGCCTGCTCGCCGGTCTGGTCTGGCTGGCCGCCACCGCCGCCCGGGTCGGGAATCCGGTGCCCGGGCTGGTGCTGGGGCTGACCGCGAGCGCGCTGGGTCACGCCCTGGTCGGCACGTACGACCTGGTGTGGTGGGAGCGGTGGCCGGCGTGGGCGGCCAGCGTGGCGGTGGTGGCGGCGCTGCTGGCCGCCGAGACGGCGTTCGGTCGCCGCCGCGACGCCGCCCAGCCGGTCGACGATGCGCCGCCGGCCCGCCGGGCCTGGCTGCTCGTCGGGCCGGCGCTGCTGCTCGGCGGCATGGTGGCGCTGTCACCCGCGGTCGCGATCTCCGCCATGTCCTACTGGTACGGCGAGGCGGGCACCGCCGCGCCGCCGCCGTTCGCGCTGGCGCCGTTGGGTGTCGCGGCGCCACTGTTCCTGCTCGGTGCGTTGACCCCGTGGCACCCACGGTGGCGGGCGTTGCCGCCGGTGCTGCTGCTGGCCGGCGCCCTGCTGTTCGGCTACGGCCCGCCGACGCTGCTCACCGTCGCCATCCTGGTCAGCGCGGCGGGACTGGGCGGCTGCCTCGGCCTGGCCGGTGGCGGACCGTCACCGCAGCGGGCCGTACGGAGCACCGGTCCGGCGTACGCGGCGGTGGGCGGGATGCTCGGTTTCGCCGTCGCCGCGCTGCTGTACTACGCCGCCTACGACCTCGGCTACCCCAACGAGTGGGTGCCGGCCGTGGTGGCCGCCCTGACCGGGGTGGTCGCGATGCGCGGCGCGGCCGCGTCCGACGGGCTATCGGAGGCGGAACCCGAATCAGGGCTTCCCCGGTGGCGGCTCGCGGTGCTGGCCGCCGTCGTCGCCCTCGCCGCCGCCTGGCTGCACGGGCCGTGGCTGGTGGCCAGCAACCGGGACGGGCCGCCGGAGCGGGTGCGGCTGGTGGCGTACAACATCCGGATGGGCTTCGGCCTCGACGGCCGCTTCGACCTCACCGCCCTGGACCGGGCGGTCGGCCGGGCCGACGTGGTGGTGCTCAGCGAGGTCGACCGGGGCTGGCTGCTCAACGGTGGCCACGACACGCTGGGCCTGCTCGCCGCGCGGCTGGGGATGCCCTACGTCTTCGCGCCCGCCGCCGACCCGCTGTGGGGGGACGCGGTGCTCAGCCGCTGGCCGGTGCAACGGGCCCGTACCCGTCCGCTGCCGGCGGTGGGCGCGCCCACCGGGGCGCAGGCGCTCGGCGTCACCGTGGACCTCAGCGCCGGCGTGCGGCTGGCCGTGGTGAGCACCCACCTGCAACCGCCACCCGGAGCGGACCCGGTGGTCCAGGCCCGCGCCGTCGCGGACTTCGCCACCGGGTACGCCGACGGTGCGCCGCTGGTGGTCGCCGGTGACCTCAACACCGAGCCGGGCGATCCGGCCTTCACCGCGTTCACCAGCGCCGGCCTGGTCGATTCGCTCGCTTCCGCCCGCCCGCTGCCGACCAGCCCGGCGGACGATCCGCACGAGCAGATCGACCACGTCTTCGTCTCACCCGACCTGGTGGCCACGGATGCGGTCGCGGTGCCGGGCGTCGCCAGCGATCACCTGCCGGTGGCCGTCACCCTCACCCTGCCCAGCCGCTGAGCGACGGTCTGCGGCGGGACACCCGGTCAGAGGCGGTCGGCGGCGACGAGGCGGTCATCGGTGAAGGCCAGCAGCCAGCCGCCCCCCTTGCCGGTGGTGTAGTCGCCGCACCGTCCGGCCAGCCGCTCCAGTGCGCCCGGGATCACCTTGCCCTGGCTGCACACCGCCGCCGGTTCTCCGGCGGCGGCCAGCGCGGCCAGGCGTGCGGCGGCGGCCAACACGCACTCGTCGGGCTGCTGGCCGGCGCTCGGCTCGTCCAGGTCGCCGCAGATCTCGATCGGCAGGTCCAACGACGCGGCGGCCGGATCGAGGGTCTGCACGCACCGGCGTGCCGACGCGGAGAGCAGCCGTGCCGGGCGGATCAGCCCGATCAGCGGTGCCAACGCCTGCGCCTCGGACCACCCCCGGGCGTCCAGCGGTCGCCCGGTGTCCGGGCCGGGCCAGGCCAGCCGCTTACCCGCGTGGCCGTGCCGCACCAGCACCAGGGCCGCGGTGACCGGCGGCAGCGCCGCGAACGCAGCCAGCACCTCCACGTCGTGCGGATAGCTCACCAGGGTCATCGCGTCGTCGACAGTCAGCCAACGGACCTCGTCGACCTCGGTGTCCGGTTGGAATCCGCCGGTGCCCACCGCCCGCATCGACCAGTAGTCGACCACCTTGAGCCGGCCTTCGCTGCGGTACCGCACCGACGGCAGCCGCAGCTGCGGCGCGGCCTGTGCGTCGGCCTCCTCGGCAACCTCCCGGGCGGCGGCGAGCAGCGGATGCTCGCCCGGCTCCAACTTGCCCTTCGGCAGAGTCCAGTCCCCGTACCGGGGTCGGTGCACCAGGCACACCTCGACGTGGTCGACCCCCGCCGGACGCCACACCACGCCGCCGGCCGCCCGGATCTCGGTCATGCCAGCCACCGGGTCCGACGCCGCCGGCTGGCTCGCCGCCAGGCGTACGGGAAGTCCGCCCGCGCCCGTCGCACGGCCGCCCGCTCGCGCTCCAGCAGCCGGCCCGCGGCCACCGCCAACTGATGGTCGTCGGGCCGAGCCTCGGCCACCGCCCGCCAGGTCTCGGCGGCCACCGCCGCGTCCTGGTGCTCACCGAGCAGGTTCTGCACCTTCGTCAGCGCTCGGGCCAGCTTCGCCGCGTCCGCGCCGAGCACCGGCGCCACCGCCGTCACCGCCGAACGGGCCTGCTTGCCCTGCTTGCGTACGGTGTGCCACTGCTCGTCTGGACCGGCCGGTTGCAGCATCGCGACGCCGCCCGGCTTCTTCGTCGTACCGGCCAGCCGTCGCCACGGATGGGCCACGAGTCGAGGCAGCACCCGCCGGGCCGGCGTGTTCGCGCGGGGTGTGAGTCGCGGCGACCGGGCGGCCAGCACCAGCGCGTCGACCAGGGCGAGGTACCGCGATGAGCGCAACGCCTCGTCGACCCCGGTCAGCGCCTCCTCCTGCCAATCGGCGAGTACGGCGTCCAGCCGGTCGACCGCCGCCGGATCCACCGGGCTGACCGGGTCGGCGGCGGCGGTGCGGCGCAGCCGCTCCCGCAGCACCTCCGCGTCCCGGGCGGCACCCAGGGCGTCCGCCAGCCATTTCAACTCGGTACGCAGCGGCCGGGCCCACGCGGGGCGGACCAGTGGGCCGAAGGTCTTCAGGTCGCTACGCAACCGCCGGCAGGCCACCCGCATCTGGTGCACGGCGGTGTCGTCGTCGCCGACCGGTGCGCGCAGCCGAACCAGCGGGTCGTGTGCCAACAGCCGAGCCACCTCGCGGCGTACCGCCTCGGTGACCACCGCCGCGGCACTCGGATCGGCCGGCAGCTCGTCCGGAGCGACCAGGTCCGGTTCGGCGGTGGCCGCCCGGCCGAGCGCGCGTACGTGCTTGGGGGTGAAGTCGCCACCCTGGACACCGGCGGCACACAGCAGCTCGGTGAGCCCGTCGAGCAGTGCGACGTCACCGGCCTTGCGCTCCACCTCCACCTCGCGGAAGGTGCCGGTGGTGGCGCCCTCGGCGTCGAGCACGGTGACCTGGTCGTCGACCACCTCGGCCAACACCCGGCCGGCGTCGTCGACGATCTCCTGGGCGTGCCGGACGGTCCGCACCACCGCCGCCGGGGTCAGCGCGGCACCCCGGTGGAACACGGTGACCAGCTCGACCAGTTCCGCCGGCATCGCGTCGGCCGCGCCGGGGCGGGAGATCTCGTGGCGGAGGCCGGGGCTGCCGGTCGGCAACTTCACCGTCCACGGCACCTGGTCACCCTCGCGGTACCGCAGCGAGACACCCGCCCGGGCCAGCCGCAGGTCCACGGTGTCGTGGTAGGTGGCGACGAGGGTCGCCGGTGTCAGCGTCCGGACGCTCCCCGAGGCCGGCACGGCGGGGGAGAGATCGGGTAGCAGCCACCCGGCCGCCACCGTGAACTTCCGTTCCTCCTCGACCATCTGCTCACCCTATTCCGATCCGGTCAACCGGCCGTGCTGCCGACGCGACGCAGCAGCAGGTGCTGAAGGTGGCTCAGGGGCGCCTCCGGCCGGCCCGCGCGGCGGCTCCAGGTGCCGTCACCGGCCAGCTCGAACGCGTCCACGTCCGGGCTCATCGCGGCACCGAGCACATGGTCCAGCTCGGCCCGGGCCACCGGGTCGGTGACCTGGACCAGTGCCTCCACCCGCCGGTCCAGGTTGCGGTGCATCAGGTCGGCGGAGCCGATCCAGAACTCCGCGTCGCCGTTGTTGCCGAAGCGGAAGACCCGGGAGTGTTCCAGGAAACGGCCGAGGATCGAGTGCACCCGGATGTTCTCCGACAGCCCGGGCACCCCCGGTCGTAGCGTGCACATCCCCCGGATGATCAGATCGACGTGTACGCCGGCCTGGGAGGCCCGGTACAGCGCGTCGGTGATCTCCTCGTCGACAAGCGAGTTCACCTTGAACTGGACGAGTCCCGGCATGCCCAGCCGGACGTGGTTGATCTCCCGTTCGATCCGCTCGATCAGGCCGCTGCGGATGCCCTGCGGTGCCACCAGCAGCCGCCGGTACGCGGTCTGCCGGCTGTACCCGGTGAGCACGTTGAACAGGTCGGTCAGGTCGGCGCCGATCTCCGGGTCGGCGGTGAGCATGCCGAAGTCCTCGTAGAGCCGGGCGGTCTTCGGGTGGTAGTTGCCGGTGCCAATGTGGCAGTAGCGGCGGATCTGGTTGCCCTCCTGGCGTACCACCAGGGCGGTCTTGCAGTGGGTCTTGAGACCGACCAGGCCGTACACCACGTGGCAGCCGGCCCGTTCCAGGGTGCGGGCCCAGCCGATGTTCGCCACCTCGTCGAAGCGGGCCTTCAACTCGACAAGCACCACCACCTGCTTGCCGGCGGCGGCGGCTTCGACAAGCGCGTCCACGATCGGTGAGTCACCGCTGGTGCGGTAGAGCGTCTGCTTGATGGCCAGCACGTTCGGGTCGGCGGCGGCCTGCTCGATGAACCGTTGCACGCTTGTCGCGAAGGAGTGGTACGGGTGATGCACCAGCACGTCGCCGTCGCGCAGGGTGGCGAAGACGCTGCGCGGCACCTCGCCCTCGGCGAGCCGGGGATGGGTGGCCGGTACGAACGGCGGGTCCTTCAGGTCGGGCCGGTCGGCCTCGCCGTACAGCTGCCACAGCGCGGAGAGATCCAGCAGGCCACGGACCCGCAGCACGTCCTGGGTATCCATGTCCAGTTCCCGGACGAGCAGTTCCAGCATGTGATCGGAGATCGAGGCGGCCACCTCAAGCCGTACCGGCGGGCCGAAGCGGCGGCGGGCCAGTTCCCGCTCCAGCGCCTGGAGCAGGTCCTCGTCCCGGTCCTCGTCGACCTCCACCTCGGCGTTGCGGGTGACCCGGAACAGGTGGCACTCGACCACCTGCATGCCGGAGAAGAGTTGACCGAGGTGAACCGAGATGAGGTCTTCCACCGGCAGCATGCGGACACCGGGCTGGTCCCGGTCGACCCGGACGAACCGGGGCACGTTGTTTGGCACCTTCACCCGGGCGAAGAGCTCCGGCCCGCCGTCCGGGTCGCGTACCGCGACGGCCAGGTTGAGGGAGCGGCCCGAGATGTACGGGAAAGGGTGCGCGGGGTCGACCGCCAGCGGGGTGAGCACCGGGAAGATCTTCTCGCGGAAGTAGGTGCGCAGCCGTTCCCGCTCGGCGTCACCGAGGTCGGACCAGCGCAGCACCCGGATGTCCTCGGCGGCGAGCTTGGGCACCAGGTCGTCGACGTAGCAGGCGGCCTGCCGGGCCACCAGCGCAGCGGCCTTCTCGGAGATCAGCGCCAGTTGGGTACGCAGCGGCAGCCCGTCGCCGCCCCGCACGGGTAGGCCGGCGGAGAGCCGGCGCTGGAGCCCGGCCACCCGCACCATGTAGAACTCGTCGAGGTTGCTGGCGAAGATGGCCAGGAACTTGGCCCGTTCCAGCAGTGGGGTGTTCGGGTCCTCGGCCAGGGCGAGCACCCGGGCGTTGAAGTCGAGCCAGGACAGCTCCCGGTTGAGGAACCGGTCCTCGGGCAGCGGATTGGCGGGCGTCGGGTCGTCGGCGGGCTGAGGCAGGCCCGGCTCCGAGACCGGGTCCAGCACCTCCTCCAGGCCGGCGGAGGCCGCCGCCGGGTCTGGCTCCGGGACGTCGTCGCGGTTCGGACGGGTGCTGCGGTACCGCCCGTCGGTCCCCCGGGGGCGACCTCCGTTGCGGCTGGTGGTGTCGTCGGTGGCGGCGGGGCTGGCGGGGCGTTCGCGAGGGGTGCTCACCCGCCCATAATCACCCGAACTCGGTTAACGCAAAATGAACTTGCGGCGGGTTGTCAGGACATCGTCGGCAGCGTCACGCGTACGACGTCGCCGGAGGCGTCGGTCTCCACGCGTACCCGCTGGCCGAGGCGAAGCAGGCGCAGCCCGGAGGCGTCGAACGCCCGGGCCGGGAAGGGCAGCTCGCTGCCGTCGTCCAGCAGCAGCAGCCCGCTGCGGGTCGCCGCGTCGAAGGTCGCCACCGTGCCCTGCATGCCAGCACCGTACCGAACCCTCGGGCGCGGTGGGTGGAACGCCGGCGCCGTCAGGGCGAGAAGGATTCGGTGAGGCAGCCGGCGGTCAGCGCCGTGGTGCGCGGGCCCAGCCCGAGCCGTGCCGCGGTGGCCAGGTCGTCGGCGGTGTCCACGTCGCGCCGCAGGCTCGGCCAGTCGCCGGTGAGCGGGTGGGCGCCGCTGGCCGCGTGTGCGGCGGCCGAGTCGGGCCCGAAGCGCGGGTCCAGGGGTACGCCCGGCGGGGCCGCCAGCAGCACGGTGCCGGTGCCCGGGGCGTCGGCCACGAACCGGCGTACCCCCGCCGGCCCGGTCAGCGCCGTGTGCAGCGCCGCCGCCAGCTCAGCCGGGCGCAGGGCGGGCAGATCGGCGGTGAGCCCGGCCACCCAGCCGGCGACGCCCGCCGCGCCGTGCCGGAACGCGGCGTTGAGCCCGGCGTCCGCGACGTCCGGCACTACCCGGGCACCACCGGCCCGGGCCGTGTCGGCGACCCGGGCGTCGTCGGTGACCACGAGTATTTCGGCGACCCCCGGGCAGGCCCGCACCGCCGCCAGGGTGTCCGCGGCCAGCGCCAGGGCCAGCTCCTGATGGGGTACGCCCGGCAGCCCGCCACGCAGCCGGGTCTTCGCGGCTGCCAGGCGTTTGACCGGCACCACCACCGTCCAGGGCTGTGTCACACCTGCCATCCTGCCAGCCGGGCGGCGGTACCCTCACTGGCCGTACCCGGGGCGAGCAGGCATGATTTCGGCTGCGGACCTCACCGGGCTTCTCCGGTGGGCGGGTCGGGGCGGGCACGAGGAGGCACGGTGGGTCGGCGGAGGCTGGGATTCTGGCAATGGTTCGCCGTGGTGCTGGTGAAACCGGTGATGACCGTCTGGACCCGGCGTACCTGGCGGGGCATGGAACACCTGGACCAGGACGGTCCCGTGATCATCGTGCCGAACCACATCTCGCACGCCGATCCGTTGGTCTCCGCGCACTTCGTCTACGACGCCGGGCGGTGGCCGCAGTTCCTCGGCAAGGCGAGCGTGTTCAAGGTGCCGGTGATCGGCTGGATCCTGCACCGGTGCCGGCAGATTCCGGTCGAGCGGGGCTCGGTAGACGCGGTGAAGTCGCTGGACGCCCTGGTCCGGGCGCTCGACGAGGGCGGAGCCGTGATCATCTACCCGGAGGGGACCACCAGCCGGGAGCCGGACCTGTGGCCGATGAAGGGCAAGACCGGTGCGGCAAGGCTGGCGTTGGCCACCGGCGCCCCGGTGGTGCCGCTGGCGATGTGGGGACCGGAGCGGATCTTCGATCCGCGTCGGGCCCGGATCAACCTGCGCCCCCGGATCCCGGTGACCGTGGTCGCCGGGCCGCCGATCGACCTGAGTCGTTGGGCCGGCGCCAACCCGAGCCGCCAGGTGCTGGAGGAGATGACCGACGTGATCATGCTGTGCCTGCGGGACATGCTCGCCGACATCCGGGGCGGGACACCGCCGCCGCTGTGGCAGCGCACCCCCCGCCCGCAGCCGGACCGCCAACGCCCGGAGACGGCGGCATGAGCGCGAATCGTCGGTGCAGCGCAGTGGTGCCTGGCGACCGGGCCGACCGTAGGGGGGCGGCGGCGTGAGTGGGCAGGTGGCGGTGCTGGGGGCGGGATCGTGGGGTACGGCGTTCGCGAAGATTCTCGCCGACGCCGGCCGGGAGGTGACGCTCTGGGCGCGGCGACAGTCGATCGCCGACGTGATCCGCGCCGAGCGGCGTAATCCGGAGTACCTGCCCGGGGTGGTGCTGCCGGACCGGGTCACCGGAACCGGCGACCCCGTCGAGGCGATCAAGGGTGCCGAGATGGTGGTGCTGGCGGTGCCGTCGCAGACCCTGCGCGGCAACCTCGCCGAGTGGGTGGAGCACCTGCACCCCGAGGCGACCCTGGTGTCGCTGATGAAGGGCATCGAACTTGGCACCACCAAGCGGATGAGCGAGGTGATCGTCGAGACCGCGCAGGTCGCGGCGGACCGGGTGGTGGTGGTCTCCGGCCCCAACCTGGCACCGGAGATCGCCGCGGAGCAACCCGCCGCCACCGTGGTCGCCTGCACCGATTCCGACCGGGCCACCCTGGTGCAGCGGTCGATCACCACGCCCTACTTCCGCCCGTACACAAACGACGACGTGATCGGCTGCGAGTTGGGCGGGGCGGTCAAGAACGTGATCGCGTTGGCGTACGGCATCGCCACCGCGATGGGCTTCGGCCACAACACCCGGGCGATGCTTGTCACCCGGGGGCTGGCCGAGACCGCCCGGCTCGGGGTCGCCCTCGGCGCGGATCCGCTCACCTTCGCGGGTCTGGCCGGGATGGGTGATCTGGTGGCCTCCTGCTCGTCACCGTCGGCCCGCAACCGCACCTTCGGCGAGCACCTCGGTCGGGGTGCCACCCTGGAGGAGGCGCGGGTGGCCACCCGGCAGACCGCCGAGGGGGTCAAGAGCGCGCTGGCGATCCGGGATCTGGCCCGCGCGCACGGGGTGGAGATGCCGATCACCGAGCAGGTCGAGCTGGTCTGCCACGAGGGGGTGGACCCACGGCTGGCGGTCCAGGCCCTGATGAGCCGCACCACGAAACCGGAGTGAGCAGCACCGTGAGCGAGCGTGGCGTCGCTTCGCAGCCGCACGACCACCCGTCGCAGGGGGACGGCACCCGATGCGTGCACGCCGGCCTGCCCGACCCCACCCCCGGGGCGCCGTTCCTGCCCGGGCCGGTGTTCGCCGCGCCGTACCACCTCGACCCGTGGCAGGGCCCGTCGGCGGCCCCGAACGGGTACGGGCGTCCGGACAACCCGACCCGCCGGCTGCTGGAGGCTGCGGTCGGCGAGTTGGAGGGCGGCGACTGCCGGGTCTTCGCCACCGGGCAGGCAGCGATAACCGGGTTGCTGCTGGCGGTGCTCCGGGCAGGTGACACGGTGGTCCTCCCCGCCGACGGGTACTTCCCGGTGCGCGCGTTCGCCACCGACACCCTCGCCGGCAACGGCGTACGGGTGCTGTTCGCCCCGACCGTCGGGCCGTACCCGGACCTCGACGGGGTACGGCTGGTGCTGGTGGAGACGCCGGCGAACCCGGGGCTCGACGTCGTTGACCTGCCGGCGCTGGCCGAGCGGGCGCACGCCGCCGGTGCCCTGCTGGCCGTGGACAACACCACCGCCACCCCGCTCGGGCAGCGGCCGTTGGACCTCGGTGCCGACGTGGTCGTGGCCTCCGGCACCAAGGCGTTGACCGGGCACTCCGACCTGTTGCTCGGCTACATCGCCACCCGGTCGGCGGAACTGCTGTCGACGGTCACCGCCTGGCGTACCGCGACCGGTTCCGTGCCGGGCGCGTTCGACGCCTGGCTGGCCCACCGGTCGCTGGCCACCCTCGACCTGCGTCTGGCCCGGCAGACGGCGAACGCGGAGGCGCTGGCCCGGCTGCTGGCCGACCGCACCGACGTCTCCGGCCTGCGCTGGCCCGGCCTGCCGGAGGACCCGGCGCATCCGGTGGCGGTGCGGCAACTGCGGCGGATGCCGGGGGTGCTCTCCTTCGATCTCGGTAGCGCCGAACGGGTCGCCCGCTTCCTCGACGCGGCCCGGCTGGTCGTCGCGGCGACCTCCTTCGGTGGCCTGCACACCACCGCGGACCGCCGGGCACAGTGGGGCGACGACACCGCGCCCGGTTTCGTCCGGCTCTCCTGCGGGGTGGAGGACACCCCCGATCTGGTCGCCGATGTCACGGCCGCGCTGGACGCAGCCGTCTGATGGGAGCGCCGGTCTCCCCGGGCGCGTACGAAGTCCTGGTCGCCCGCTTGCGGCGAGCCGGCTGCGTGTGGGCCGAGGAGGAGGCCCGGCTGCTGATGGCGGCGGGCGCCGACCCGCAGTCGCTGGCGGAGCTGGTCGACCGGCGGGTCGCCGGTGAGCCGCTGGAGTACCTGCTGGGCTGGGCGGAGTTCTGCGGTGAGCGGATCGACGTCGACCCGGCCGTCTTCGTGCCCCGGGCGCGTACCGCCCTGCTGGTCTCGGCGGCGGTGCGGGTTACCGGACCGGCGGCGACCGTGGTGGAGCTGTGCTGTGGCTCCGGTGCGTTGAGTCGGGTGCTGGCGCGTCGGCTCGCCACGCCCCGGCTGCTGGCCGCGGTCGACGTGGACCCGGCGGCGGTGGCCTGCGCGCGCCGGAACCTGACCGCCGTGGGTGTGCCGGTCCTTGCCGGTGACCTCTTCGATCCGCTGCCGGCGGCGTGGCGTGGCCGCCTCGATCTGGTGGTGGCCAACGCCCCGTACGTGCCGACGGCGGCGATGGCGCTGCTACCGCCGGAGGCCCGCCGGTACGAGTCCGCCGCGGCGCTCGACGGTGGGCCGGACGGGCTGGCCGTGCTGCGCCGACTGGCCGCCGCCGCGCCGAACTGGCTCGCGCCGGGCGGGCACCTGGTGGTGGAGGTCGGCCAGGGGCAGGTCGAGCGGTTCCGGGCGGTGTTGACCGAGGTCGGACTGGTGCCGTCGGTGGTACGCGACGACGCCTACGACGCCACCGTGATGCTGGGCCGCTGCCCGGACGACGTGGCGGTCGGGCGATACGAGAACTAGCCTCACGTCAGGTGTGACGGCGGGAGGCGGAACTCGGGTGGACAGCGCAACGGTGGTCGTCGGGATCGACAACGGTGGCACGACCAACAACGCCACCGTGCTCACGCTTGACGGACGGTTCCTGGTCGACCGCCTGGTGGAGACGCCGAGCCGGGTGCAGGAGGGCCCGGTGGCGGCGGTGGCGGCGATGGCGGACGCCGTCGACGGCGTACTGGCCCTCACCGGGGTGCCTCGCGGACAGGTCGGTGCGGTCGGTCTGGACACGCCCGGTCCGGCCAGCGCCAGCGGTGTCATCTCGTCGAAGGGCTCCACGAACTTCTCCCAGCCGGCCTGGCGTGGCTACGACGTGCGGGTCGCCCTCGAACGTCGGCTGGGGCTGCCGGTGGTTTACCACAACGACGGCAACGCCGCCGCGCTCTACGCCCATCACGTCCACTTCGGGGTCGACGCGATGCAGCGCTCGTCGGTGTCGGCGATCGTCGGCACCGGACTGGGTGGCGGCCTGGTCGAGCACGGCCGGGTGATCTCCGGCGCGGCGGGGATGGCCGGCGAGCTGGGGCACGTGCACATTCCGTTGACCACCGTGTTGGCGCCGGGGCAGCCGGTACCGACCTGCGCCTGCGGCTTCGCCGGTGACGTCGAGAGCGTGGTGTCGCTGACCGCGATCGAGCACAACCTGTTGCCGTACTGGTTGACCCGTTATCCGCGGCACCCTCTGGTCGGTGAGTCGCCGGAGCGGGCGGCGAAGCTGGTACGCGGCTACGGCGAGCGGGGCGACGAACTGGCCCGGGAGATCTTCGCCCAGCAGGCGAGGGCGCTCGGCGCACTGTTCACCATCGCGTCGAACTTCACCGATCCGCACGCGTACTTCGTCGGCGGTGGGGTGGTGGAGACGGATCCGGAGTTTCGCGACTGGTTCCTGGCCGCCGTGCGGGAGCACACTCTGCTCCGGGCGGAGCAGGCCGCCCTCGCCACCTTCGCCCTGGTGCCGGACCGCGACATGGCCGGTGCGCGGGGCGTGGCGTTGGCGGCGCTGGAGGCCGTCCGGGCGCTGCCCTCGCCGCCGCCGTTGGTCGGGGAATGAGGCGACGACAGCGGAGGGGCTGACCGGGCCGGCGGTGCCCTTACCGGCCCGGTCAGCGGCTCTGGGGTGCGGTCCCTCCGGGGCTCAGGGGGTCGGCGGAGCCTGGGCGAAGGCGGTCCACGCCGACGGCCGGAAGATCAGCAACGGGCCGTGCGGGTCCTTGGAGTCGCGTACGGCGACCGTGCCGGGGACGACCGCCATCTCGACGCAGGCTCCCTCGTCACCGCTGTGGCTGCTCTTGCGCCAGCCCGTCACGGCCTCCGCGGCATTGGTCGTCGGTGTCATCGCATTACCGTCCCTTCAGAAGTTTGAAAATTGCCTCGCGACTGTCCGCCGGGCTGAGCGCGACGGTGCGCAGGTGCTCCATGATCTTGGTGCAGGTACGCAGGTCACCGGGACGGTCGAGGATCATCTGCCCGGCGACCGTCTCCACGGAGGCGATGATCGGGTCCTCCGGGTCGGCGAATTCGAGGATGTGCAGGGAGCCCCGGGTGCCCCGGTGGTAGCCGGCGACCAACGGGATCATCTGCACGGTTATGTTCGGCAGCTCGCTCATCTTGAGCAGGTGACTCAACTGGCCCTGCTGCGCGGAGTCGTCACCCACCGGACGTAGCAGCGCGGCCTCGTCGAGAATCGCGTCGAAGATCGGCGGGTCTTCCTCGAAGATCCGCTGCTGGCGGTCGAGCCGCATGCGTACCCGCTCCTCGACGTCGCTGTCGCTGAGGGTGTGCGGCCCGCCCCGCATCACGCCGCGGATGTAGTCGGCGGTCTGCAACAGCCCCGGCACCACCGACGGCTCGAAGTTCGCGATGGCGACGGCCTCGGCCTCCAGCGCGATGAAGTCGATGGTGCGTCGGTCGAGCAGGTACGAGTAGGACACCCACCAACCCGGCTTGCGCGCGTCCTTGGCGAGCTGGACGGCGGCCGCGACCTCCTCCGCGCCGACCCCGTAGAGGGTGAGCAGTGCGCGCACGGTGGCCGGGCTGACCAGGGTCTGCGCGTTCTCGTAGCGGGAGAGCGTGCTGCGGGTGCTGTTGATCTCGTCAGCCGCGGTCTCCAGGGTGAGGCCGGCGGCCTCCCGATGGTGGCGCAGAGCGATGCCCAATCGACGGGCGCGTGCGGTCTTCGGAGCCATGTATAGATGGTCGCACGTATTTGGGAAGCTGTACATGAGAGAACGCCAGTGAGAGTTGCATTCATGCCCGTGGAGCTGTCAATCTGTTAGCGCGTCCTCACCGCCGGTTGTCGTGGCGACGGTGGTGGTGAGCGACCGGAGGGGATGGGGCGCGCGGCGGTCGGGTTTTCCCCCGTACCCGACCGCCGCGTGCCACGCCAGTTGGTCGGCCACCGGAAGGGAATCGACGTGCAGACTGGTCAGCGGGTTTTCGGCGAGCGCCGGGGCGGCCGGCGATGACACGTTTCCTGGTGGTGCTGACCGACGTCCGCCCGTACGAGGTGGACGGTCGTAACGAGCGACTGGCCCCCGAGCGCCGCCGCCAGGTGGTCGGCGCGAACAGCCGCGAGGCGGCCGACCGGATCGCCGGCGCCTTCATGGCACTGGGCATGGTGCGGGCCGGCCGGCAACGGGTCAAGGTGCTCGCCATCGGCCGCCGACACGCGTACGGCGAGCGCGAGATGGCCGGCTGACCTCGGCCGCCCAGTTACGTTCCGTATATCACCAGTTGACCGTTTGCGGCCGGGCCGCGTTCCCGCAGGGTATCGGCTACCCCCATCCGCCACGCACAGTAAGGTCATCCGGGAGAGCGCCAGCAGTGCGTCCCGGAAAGGTGATCACAGTGACCACCCCAGGCAAGACCCGCGTGGCGATCGTCTTCGGCGGCCGCAGCCCGGAACACGGCATCTCGTGCGTCAGCGCCGGCAGTGTGCTCGGCGCGCTGGACCCGGACGAGTTCGAGGTCGTGCCGGTCGGTATCACCCGGGCCGGTCAGTGGGTACTCACCAGCGGCGACCCCGGGCAGTTGGCGATCAACGCCCGCCGGCTGCCGGAGATCACCGCGGAGTCCGGCACCGACATCGTGCTGCGCACCGACCCCACCGGCGGCGGGCTGCTCGTCCTCGACCCGACCGAAGGGCCCCGGGCACTCGCCGACGTGGACGTGGTCTTCCCCGTGCTGCACGGCGCCTACGGCGAGGACGGCACCATCCAGGGCATGCTGGAAATGGCCGGCATCCCGTACGTCGGGGCGAAGGTCTTCGCCTCGGCCGCCGCGATGGACAAGGAATTCACCAAGAAGCTCTGCGCCGCCGAGGGCATCCCGGTCGGCCCGTACGCGGTGCTGCGCAGCGGAACGACGCTGAGCGAGGCGGACAAGCAGCGGCTGGGCCTGCCGGTCTTCGTCAAGCCCTCCCGGGCCGGCTCCTCCTTCGGCATCACCAAGGTCAACGACTGGGCCGACCTGGACGCGGCCCTCGCCACCGCCCGGGAGATCGACAGCAAGGTGCTTGTGGAGGGCGCCATCGTCGGTCGGGAAATCGAGTGTGGCGTGCTGGAGGGCGAGGCCGGCGGCGCGCCGGAGGCGTCCGTGCTGGCCGAGGTCCGGGTGGTCGGCGACTACGACTTCTACGACTTCGAGGCCAAGTACATCGACGCGGAGTCCGCCTGCGAGTACGACATCCCGGCCGACCTGCCGGAGCGGGTCACCCGGCAGGTGCGCGACTACGCCGTGCGCGCCTTCACCGCGCTGGACTGCGCCGGGCTGGCCCGCGTCGACTTCTTCGTCACACCCGAACTCGACGTCTACCTCAACGAGATCAACACGATGCCCGGCTTCACGCCGACGTCGATGTTCCCCCGGATGTGGGCGGCAGCCGGCCTGGAGTACCCGAAGCTGGTCGACCGGCTCATCCGCACCGCGTTGACCCGGGGGCCGGGGCAGCACTGAACCCGCCCCGGCGGCGGGCGCGGGACGGACCTCGACCTGGTGGTCAGGAGGTGCAGCCGGACGGTGCCTCGCCGGACGACCGGATCGACTCGACGATGGTGGCGGAGACCGGGGAGGCCCACTGCAACGCCTCGCCGTAGAAGTGCGGCACCCGCAGGGTCACCGCGGTCTCCCGGTCGACGGTGGTCAGCTCCGTAGCGTCGGGCCCCTCCACCGCGTACCAGCAGACCGAGTTGACCAGGTAGAGGTGGTCGTCGGGCTGCACCTCCGGCTGGTCGCCGCCGCAGGCGACCGTGAGCGCCGGGTCGCCGTACGCGGCGTTCTGCTCCGGCCCGGCGCTGACCGGCCGTTGCGGCAGGTCGCGGTATGAGTCGGGCAGTTGGGACACCAGGGCGCGGCAGACGACGGTCGGGCGCTCGCCGAGCTGAGGGGCGGCCATCTCGACCGGCGCGGTGGAGACCGGAGCGGGTGTGGTCGCCGACGGCTGCGGCGCGGCGGCCGGCTCGTCCGGCGAGAGGTTGCCCAGCGCGAGCGCACCCACCAGCAGGGCCACCGGCACCGCCACCGCCGTGGCGATCAGCGCCGCACTGCGGTTGGTCCGGTCGGGTGCCTTCGCGTCCGGGCGGTCGGCCTGGGCGACGGGGGATTCAGCGTGCTCGTCCACCTACAGGTGCACCACCGAACACGTGAGGGTGCGGGTGATGCCGGGCACCATCTGCACCTTGCTGACGATGAGCTTGCCGAGCTCGTCGACGGTGTTCGCCTCGGTGAGCACGACCACGTCGTACGGCCCGGTCACCGCGTCGACGCGGACCACGCCAGCGAGATCCGCGATGAGACCGGCCACGTCACGTGCCCGGCCGACCTCTGTCTGGATGAGGATGTACGCCTGTACCACGACTCGACCTCCCTCCGTCGCCGCCTGCCAGGCGGCCCGAAGGGAGAAAGTACCTTACGGACCAGGGCAGACCCCGATCGGTGGCCAAGGAGAAGCAATGAGCGAGCGCAGCGAGCGAGCCATCAGGCTCAGGGCGGTGGTGCCTCACGGCGGCACGCAGCGCAGCGGAGTGCCGTCGTGAGCGAGCGCAGCGGAGTGCCGTCGTGAGCGTCGCGGGTGTCGGCGAGTTCGGGTTGATCGACCGGGTGACCGCCCGGCTGTCGTACGGCCCCACGGTGCTGCTCGGCCCCGGTGACGACGCCGCAGTGGTCGCCGCGCCGGACGCCCGGGTGGTCGCCACCACCGACGTCCTGGTCGAGGGGCGGCACTTCCGCCGGGACTGGTCCGGTGCACACGACATCGGCCGGCGGGCGGCGGCGGCGAACCTCGCCGACGTGGCAGCCATGGGTGCCGAGCCGACCGCCCTGCTGGTCGCGCTCTGCGTACCGGCGGACGTCGACACCAGTTGGATGGAGCAACTCGCCGACGGGCTCGGCGCCGAGGCGGCCGGTGTGGGGGCCAGCGTGGTGGGCGGAGACATGTCGGCCAGCCCCACGCTTACCATCGCGGTCACCGCGCTCGGCGACCTGGGTGGTCGGTCACCGGTGACCCGGGCCGGTGCCCGACCCGGTGACCTGCTCGCCCTGGCCGGTCGCACCGGGTACGCGGCGGCCGGGTTCACCGTGCTCTCCCGTGGCTTCCGGACGCCCCGGCTGCTGGTCGAGGCGTACCGGCGACCGGAGGTGCCCTACCCGGCCGGACCGCAGGCCGCCCGGCTCGGTGCCACCGCCATGATCGATGTCTCGGACGGGCTGCTCGCCGACCTCGGGCACGTGGCGAAGGCCAGCGGAGTGGCCATCGACATCAGCCGGGACGCCTTCGAGGTGCCGCCGCAGATGCGCGACGCCGCGCAGGCGCTCGGCGTCGACCCGTACGCCTGGCTGCTGGCCGGTGGCGATGACCATGCGCTGGCCGCGACCTTCCCCCCGGCGACGGCCCTGCCACCGGGCTGGCGGGCGATCGGCCGGGTCGCCGAGGGCTCCGGTGTGACGGTGGACGGCCGACCGTTCGACGGCCCGGCCGGATGGGATCATTTTCGCTGACCACCGGCCACCCGGCGGTGCGCCGCCAGCCGGGTCGTACCCTGCACGGGTGCAGGAAATCGAGATCCACACGGTGCCGTTCGACTCTCCGGTGGCCCAGCGGTTGATCACCGCGACCCTGGCCGACCTGGGCGCCCGCTACGGCGGCAGCGGCGACGAGACCCCGATCGACGCGAGCGAGTTCGCACCGCCGACCGGGGCGTTCCTGGTCGCCCGGATCGACGGGGTGCCGGTGGGCTGCGGCGGCTGGCGCAGCCACGGCGAGGAGATCGCCGAGTTGAAGCGGATGTACACCGCGCCGGAGGCCCGGGGACGGGGCGTGGCCCGTACCGTGCTGGCGGCCATCGAACGCTCGGCCCGTGAGCACGGCCGTCGGCGGATCATCCTGGAGTGTGGTGACCGGCAGCCCGAGGCGATCGCGTTGTACAAGGCGGCCGGCTACGAGCGGATCCCCAACTTCGGTTTCTACGCCGACGAGCCCGGCTGCCTGTCGTTCGGCCGCACGCTCTGAGCATCCGGCTCCCTGCGGACACGACAACACCGGCGGGCCCGCTGGGGCCCGCCGGTGATGACAGTCGTGATGTCCCTGGTGCTACCGCGTCAGGCGCGGGCGACCTTGCCCGCCTTGATGCAGGACGTGCAGACCTTCAGCTTCTTGGTCGTGCCGCCACCGGCCGGGGTACGCACCGACTGGATGTTCGGGTTCCAGCGGCGGTTGGTCCGCCGGTGCGAGTGGGACACGTTGTGGCCGAAGCCCGGCCCCTTGCCACAGACGTCACACACGCTAGCCACGGGATACTCCTGGGATTGAAACGTTCATGAAGTCGGCACCAGGCGCAGCCCGGGCAACCTGGCCAGGGTACCCGATGGGAAGTCGCCCGCCCAACCGGGCTCGGCCACCGACAGGCGCAGCAGGCGAACCGGACAGCAGGGTGCCCGCGAAACCCGAAATGGGCCGGACCCACCCGGTGTCGGGCAAGTGTCAGCGTACGCCAGTAGGCTGCCACCGTGCTGGACACCCTCGACGCCGCCGCCGTGCGCCGCTGGTGCGCCAGCGGCCTGGCCGCGCTCAAGCGGCACCAGGGTGAAATCGACGAGCTGAACGTCTACCCGGTGCCCGACGGTGACACCGGCACCAACCTGGTGCTCACCCTCACCTCCGCGCAGCAGGCGCTGGCGATGGATCTCGACACCCACGCCGACGGCATCTCGACCGCGCACGGGCACGCGTTGCGCCTGATGGCGCGGGGTGCCCTGCTCGGCGCGCGGGGCAACTCCGGGGTGATCCTGTCGCAGATCCTGCGGGGTCTCGCCGACACGCTGGCCGCCGCCCCGAAGGTGCGGGGCCGGGAGCTGGCCGCCGCCCTGCGCGAGGCCACCGACGCGGCGTACACGGCGGTGGCCCGCCCGGTCGAGGGCACCCTGCTCTCCGTGGTCTCGGCCGCCGCCGACGCGGCCGAGCAGGCGGGCAGCGACGAGCTGCGCGTGGTGGCCCGGGCGGCGGCCAACGCTGCGGCCGGCGCCCTGGCCCGCACCCCCGAACAGTTGCCGGCGCTGGCCCGGGCCGGGGTGGTCGACGCCGGTGGGCAGGGGCTGTGCCTGCTGCTCGACGCCCTGGTCGAGGTGGTGACGGGGGAGCGCCCGGAGCGGCCGGCGCCCAGTCTTCCCCCGGTGCGTCCGCCGGTCACCGTCGCCCGGGAGACCGGCTCGCCGGAGTACGCCTACGAGGTGCAGTTCCTGCTCGACGCCGAGCCGACTGCGGTGGAGCGGATGCGGGAGACACTGGCCACGATCGGCGACTCCCTGGTGGTCGTCGGCGACCAGGGCACCTGGCAGGTCCACGTGCACGTCAACGATGCCGGCGCGGCGATCGAGGCGGGGGTGGTGGCCGGCCGCCCGCACCAGATCGCGGTGACCCGCTTCGCCGACCACCTGGAGCCCGCACCGCCCCGACTGCCCGACGGGCGGGCCGCCGTGGTGGTGGCCGCCGGTGCCGGGATCGCCGAGCTGCTCGCCGCCGAGGGAGCGGTGGTGGTGCCCGGCAACCCCTCGACCGGGGAGCTGCTCGATGCGGTACGCGCCACCGGCGCGGCCCGCGTGGTGGTGCTGCCCAACGACCCGGACGCCCAGGCGGTGGCGAACCAGGTCGCCGAGGAGGCGCACCGGCTGGGGGTGGAGGTGGCGGTGGTACCGACCCGGTCACCGGTGCAGGCGCTGGCGGCGCTGGCCGTGCGCGATCCGCAGCGCCGCTTCGCCGACGACGTGATCGCGATGGCCGAGGCCGCCGGGGCCTGCCGGTACGCCGAGGTGTGCCGGGCCGGCCGCGAGGCGCTCACCGTCGCCGGCCCGTGCCGCGCCGGTGACGTGCTCGCCCTGGTCGAGGGAGAGGTGAACCTGATCGGCGCCGACCTGGTGGACACCTGCGTCGCGCTTGTCGACCGGATGCTCGGCGGTGGCGGCGAACTGGTCACCCTGCTCGTCGGTGCCAACGCGCCCGACGGGCTGGTCGACGCGGTGCGGGCGCACATCACGGCGCGCTGGCCCTTCGTGGAGGTGCAGGCGTACCCGGGCGGGCAACCACACCATCCCCTGCTGGTCGGTGTCGAATGACCGCCGATCCGTCCGACCTGGACACTCCGCTGAAGAAGCTGGTCGGTGAGAAGACCGCCAAGGCGCTCGCCGGCCACCTCGACCTGCACACCGCCGGTGACCTCGTCTACCACTTCCCCCGTCGCTACGACGAGCGTGGCGAGCACACCGACATCCGCGCGTTGGACGTCGGCGAGCAGGTCACCGTGCTGGCCCAGGTGCAGCGCACCGCCGTACGCCCGATGCGTCAGCGGCGGGGCAACCTGCTGGAGGTCACCGTCGGCGACGGCTCCGGGGGCAGCCTCACCCTCACCTTCTTCGGCAACCAGGCGTGGCGCGAACGCGAACTGCGGCCCGGCCGGTGGGGGCTGTTCGCCGGAAAGGTCACCGAGTTCCGCGGCCGGCGGCAGCTCAACGGCCCGGAGTACGTCCTGCTGGGGGAGCAGACCGACACCGAGGTCGCGGCCAGCGAGCAGATCGAGGAGTTCGCCGGGGCGCTCATTCCGGTCTACCCGGCCGCTGCGGCGGTGCCCACCTGGGTGATCGCCCGCTGCGTGCGGGTGGTGCTGGACACGGTGGCCCCGCCGGAGGATTCGTTGCCCGCGACGGTGCGGGCCAGCCGGAACCTGGTCGGCCTGGGCACCGCCCTCCGGGAGATCCACCGGCCGTCCAGCCGGGAGGAGCTGTACCGGGCCCGTCGGCGGCTGAAGTGGGACGAGGCGTTCGCCGTGCAGGTGACCCTGGTCCGACGCAAGCGTGACGCCGCCGCGTCGCCCGCGCGTCCCCGGCCCGGGCGATCGGGTGGTCTGCTCGACGCGTTCGACGCCCGGCTGCCGTACGAGCTGACCGCCGGTCAACGTGACGTCGGCGTGGAGATCGCCGCCGACCTCGCCACCGGTCATCCGATGCACCGCCTGTTGCAGGGTGAGGTCGGCTCCGGCAAGACCGTGGTGGCGCTGCGGGCGATGCTCCAGGTGGTCGACGCGGGCGGGCAGGCCGCGCTGCTGGCCCCGACCGAGGTGCTCGCCGCCCAGCACCACCGGGGCATGCTCGACCTGCTCGGCCCGCTCGCCCAGGCCGGTGAGCTGGGTGCCGCCGAGCACGCCACTCGGGTGGAACTGGTCACCGGCTCGCTGGGCGCGGCGGCTCGGCGTCGGGCGCTGGCCGAGGTCGCCAGTGGTGCGGCCGGCATCGTGCTCGGCACCCACGCCCTGCTCTACGAGGGGGTCGACTTCGCCGATCTCGGTCTGGTCGTGGTCGACGAGCAGCACCGGTTCGGCGTCGAGCAGCGGGACGCGTTGCGGGCCAAGGCGGATCAGCCGCCGCACGTACTGGTGATGACCGCCACCCCGATCCCTCGTACGGTGGCCATGACGGTCTACGGCGACCTGGAGATCTCCACCCTGTCCCAACTGCCGCGCGGTCGGTCACCGATCGCCTCGCACGTCGTACCGGCCGCGGAGAAGCCGGCCTTCCTCGATCGTGCCTGGCGTCGGCTGCGGGAGGAGGTGGCCGCCGGCCACCAGGCTTACGTGGTCTGTCCCCGGATCGGGGATTCGACGTCCGGCGCCGAGGAGGAGCCGCCGCCGGTCGACGACTCGGAACGGCGTCCGCCGCTGGCGGTGACCGAGGTCGCGCCGTTGCTGGCCGACGGGCCGCTGCACGGTCTGCGGATCGGGGTCCTGCACGGCCGGCTGCCGGCCGACGAGAAGGATGCGGTGATGCGGTCCTTCGCCGCTGGCGAGCTGGACGTGCTGGTGGCCACCACGGTGGTCGAGGTGGGGGTGGACGTACCCAACGCGACGATGATGGTGGTGCTGGACGCCGACCGGTTCGGCGTCTCGCAGCTGCACCAGTTGCGCGGTCGGGTGGGCCGGGGCAGCGCGCCCGGGCTCTGCCTGCTGGTGACCGAGGCGGCCGAGGGCAGCGGGGCGCGCGAGCGACTGGACGCGGTCGCCTCCACGACGGACGGTTTCAAGTTGGCCGAGCTGGACCTGGAGCAACGGCGGGAGGGGGACGTGCTGGGTGCCACCCAGTCCGGCCGCCGTTCCCACCTGCGCCTGCTGTCGTTGCTGCGCGACGCGGAACTGATCCGGGACGCGCGGGCGGAGGCGATCGCGTTGGTCGAGGAGGATCCGGAACTGGCCCGGCATCCGGCGCTGGCCGCCTCGGTCGCCGCGCTTGTCGACGCCGACCGCGCCGAGTATCTCGAAAAGGGCTGACCGGGTTCCGAGCCGCTGGCTGCTCCGATCCCCCGCGCCCGGGTCGCCGGGGCGGACATGCCCTGATCGTCCAGGTCAGAGCGACATGAGCATGTCATCTCGACATCGACGACGACGCGGGAGCCTGTCCCGCCAGGTTCCCCGCTGCACGGGCGGTCGGGACAAGCGAACCGCCCCGGTCACCCGTGGAACGGGGTGACCGGGGCGGGCACGCTCAGCTTGGCTCAGGCGGTGAAGTGGATCCGCCGCCGCCGCGCCATCACGAACAGGACCGCGCCCAGCGCCAGCAGGGCGATCGCGCCCGCGGCGATGCCGCCGGCCGCAGCACCGGTCACCGGCAGGCCCGGCTCCTCGCCGCCGCCACCGCCACCGCAGCCCTCGGGCGCGTAGACGACCTCAAGCTCCAGGCCCAGCTCCGGCAGGACGACCAGCGCCGCCTCCTCTTCACCGGCCGGGAAGGTGACCTTCTCCGACGAGCCCGGCGCGACGGTACGGGTCTCGGTCTTGTCGCCGTAGGTGAACTCCACCTTGACCGGCATGCCACCCTCCGGGTTCGACGCGGTCAGCCCGAAGGTCTCGCAGTCCGCGTCGGTGGTGACCGTCGGCAGCGGGCAGTCCTCGGGACGCTCCCAGGAGTAGGTGCCGTTCTCGATGACCTTGCCGTCGACCAGCACCTCGATCTTGCCGGCGTTCTCGGCGGGCACCACGGTCTCGTTGTCGGCTTTGCCCGGCGCGACCGTGACGGTCTTGGACCAGCCGTTCTCGCCCCGGACCTCGAACTCGACCGGGTACTTGGAGATCGAACCGTCGTTGCTCAGCGAGACGGTGACGCTGCCGTCGCAGGCGGAGGAGAAGGTGGACGCCGGGGTGGTGCAGTTCTTGCTGCCGCCGTTGTACCAGCCCTGCGGACCCGACGAACGGTTGCCGGGAGCAGCCTTCTCGCCCAGCTTCTTGGAGCCGTAGCGCGGGCCGTCCTCGACCAGCGGGTCGATGACCTCGTCGACGCCGCCCCAGATCAGGTCGACCTGGGTGTGGCAGTCCGGGACACCGACGTTCAGCTCGATCTCGTTCTGGCCGGCGCCGAGGAAGTCGCTGTCCGGCTCGCCGTAGACGTACTGCGGGGTGGCGAACTGCGGGCGCGGCGCGAAGTACGACACCAGGGTGAAGTACTGCTTCTCGTCACCGCACAGCGGCAGGTCACCCTCCAGCTTGACCGTCGCCGTGCCCTTCGGACCGTCGAAGGTGTGGCTGTACTTCGCCTCGCTGGCGTCGACGCACTTCGGCGCCGGGGTGCACGCACCGTCCGCGGTGAGGTCGATGGTCTTCGAGTCCGACGACCGCGGCGCCTTCTTCTTCCAGGGGTCGCCCTTCATGAACCAGGCGGCGTCGACCGTCAGCGTGGCGCTTGTGGTGTCGCCGGGCACCCGCTGGACGGCCTCGACGGAGCCGCCCTTCTGGATCACCGCGTCCTTGAGGTGGGTGGTCCCGTCGCTCAGGAGCAGGACGTCGGTCTCCGGGTTGGCCTTCACACCGGTGATGGTGGCCGTCTTCCGCTTCTCGCTGTTGACCACCGTCCACGTGATGACCCGCTCACCACTGAGCTGGTCGCAGGCGACGATGGCGGAGATGGTGGTGTGGTGAGCGCTGGCGGGGGTGGCCACCGCCGCTGCTCCGGTCAGGCCGATGAGGGCGGCTGCCAGGACAGCCAGCGGCCGCCGCAGCGACAGCTTGGGTCGGATCACGCGTACTCCCGGGGTGAAGAAGCGTCAAGGTCGGCGCGGGCGGGACGGACGGCGCTGGCGGCACGTGCCGCGCCTGAGAGTGGTGCCTCCCGTGCCGATGACCGGCGGCGAAGCGCCGGCACCGGGCAGACCCTAGCGAGATCGTGAGAAACGAAACAGCCCTCAGGCAAGCTTAAGTGAGATGTTATGAATGTGAGATTATTGATATACCCGCAGTGATCATGTGAGGGCTGCACGCTCCGATTGCCGCCTCGCGTAGCGTCAGGAAGGTGAGCAGGAGCGAGCGATGACCCGCATCGTCGCGGGCAGCCTCGGTGGCCGGCGGATCACCGCCCCGCCCGGTGCCGGCACCCGACCCACCTCCGATCGGGTACGCGAGGCGTTGTTCAGCGCGGTCGAAGCCGAGGTGGACCTCGACGGGATCCGCTTCGCCGACCTCTACGCCGGCTCGGGTGCCGTCGGCCTGGAGGCGCTGTCGCGGGGCGCCGCGCACGCGCTGCTGGTCGAGTCCGACCCGCGTGCCGCCCGGGTGATCCGGGAGAACCTGGCGGCGCTGCGGGTCGGTACCTCGGCCCGACTGGTCACCGGCAAGGTCGCCACCGTGCTGGCCGCCGGTGCGGAGGATGGCCCGTATGACGTCGTCTTCGCCGATCCGCCGTACGCCCTGCCGGACGACGGCGTCCGCGCGATGCTCGCCGCTCTGGTGGGCGGGGGGTGGCTGGCGCCGGAGGCATTGGTGGTGGTCGAGCGGTCCAGCCGCGGCGGACCGGTCGAGTGGGTGGAAGGCATCACTGGCCAGCGCAGTCGCCGGTACGGCGAGACCACCCTTTGGTACGGTCGCCGATCATGAGACGTGCGGTGTGTCCCGGATCGTTCGACCCGGTCACCAACGGTCACCTCGACATCGTCGGCCGGGCCAGCCGGCTGTTCGACGAGGTGATCGTCGGCGTACTGGTCAACCAGTCGAAGAGTGGCCTGTTCACCGTCGAGGAGCGCATCGACATGCTCCGCGAGGTGACCGCCTCCTACGGCAACGTGCGGGTGGAGTCCTTCCGGGGTCTGCTGGTGGACTTCTGCCGGGCGCAGCGGGCGACCGTGCTCATCAAGGGCCTGCGGGCGGTCAGCGACTTCGACTACGAGTTGCAGATGGCCCAGATGAACATCGGCCTCGCCGGGGTCGAGACGCTGTTCATGCCGACCAACCCGCTCTACTCCTTCCTCTCCTCAAGTCTGGTCAAGGACGTGGCCAAGTGGGGCGGCGACGTCACCCCCCACGTACCCGACGTGGTCCGCGACGCCCTCAAGGCCCGCCTGGTCCCCCCACTACCCTGACGCGCGACCTGTGTCCCACTTCCGCGATCTTGCAGTTCTGGTCGCCTTTCTGTCGCTTTCGGCGTGGTTTGCGGGGACGGAAAGTGCAAGATCGCGAGATGGGGCGGGGCGACACGCCCGAGGAGGGGTCGGTGCGGGGTTGGTGGCGGACGACATCATGGGTGAAGCGGGAAACCGGCCGCAGCCCGCATGATGTAGGTCGGCCCGACGAACGACAGGAGTGAGGTACCGGTGGACCCGCTCGACCGCATCGACGAACTGATCACCATCGTGGAGCAGGCGCGCTCCGTGCCGATGTCGCGCAACAACTGCATGGTCGACCGGGGCGAGATGATCGCGGCCCTCGACGAACTACGTGCCGAACTCCCCGCCGACCTGCGCCGCGCCGCCGCTCTGCTGGAGGAGCGGGACAAGATCATGGAGGCCGGCAAGCGGGAGGCCGACCGCATCATCAACGAGGGTGAGGCGGAACACGCCCGTCTGGTCTCGGTGAACGAGATCACCGTCTCCGCCGAGCACGAGGGTGCCCGGATCATCGCCGAGGCGCGGGCGGAGGCGCAGCGGCTGCGCGAGGAGGTCGACGACTACGTCGACACCGCGTTGGCCAACTTCGAGCAGTTCCTCACTCGGGCGCTGGCCTCGATAGAGCGCGGCCGGGACAAGATGCACGCGCTGCGGGAGATCGGCACCTTCGCCGGCGACGAGGCGGAGCGCCCACTGCCCTTCTGACCACCGGCGCGTGTCTCCCGGAAGGTCCGCCGCCTCTCCGGGAGATCCCGCCGTCGGTCGGAACGTCCGCCATCGGCCGGGCTGTCCGGCGTTCCCGGATCGCCGACCCGGGAACGCGGCGGGCCGCTGGTCACCCCGGTTCGACGCTGGGGCGTCCGTCCAGGTAACCTCGTTTGTCGGCCTCTCACCGGCCGGAGTCTAACTATGCCCAAGAACTCACCCACTTCACTCGACCCCAGGTCGCCGCTGGTCCTCGACACGAGGGAGCTGCCGCGCCGACCTGGTGCTCTGCGTACCGTCGAACGGGTGGTCCCGGCACCGTCGGACCTCGGCGTGGAGTTGATCGGCGTGCCGGAGGGCGCGGGCCTCGACCTCGATCTGCGGATGGAGTCGGTGTCCGAGGGCGTGCTCGTCTCGGGGACCGTCAGCGGTCCGATCCGGGGCGAGTGCGGTCGCTGCCTGCGCGAGATCAACGACTCGGTGACGGTGACGATCCAGGAGCTGTACGCGTACGAGAACAGCACCACGGACGCCACCACCGAAGAGGACGAAGTGGGTCGAATGCAGGGAGACCTGATCGACCTGGAACCGGCGTTGCGGGACGCGGTGGTGCTCGCGCTGCCGAACAATCCGCTCTGCCGCCAGGACTGCCCAGGTCTGTGCCCCGAATGCGGGGTGCACCGGGACGATCTGCCGGCCGATCACAGCCACCAGCAGATCGACCCGCGTTGGGCGGGCCTGTCGCAACTGACCCGTACAGAGGAGTAAGAACCGTGGCCGTCCCCAAGCGCAAGATGTCGCGCAGCAACACCCGGTCCCGCCGGGCGAACTGGAAGGCCGCGGCGGTCGCGACCGTCGCCTGCCCGCAGTGCAAGTCCGCGAAGCTGCCGCACGCCGCCTGCTCGGTCTGCGGCACCTACAACGGCCGCCAGGTCCTTGAGGTCTGACCCGGACGGCGCGTGACGTCTCCGACCACAGGTCGGGTGACGCACACCCCCCGGCGGTCGCCCGCAACTCCGGCCGACGCCGGCCGGCCCAGGCCGGTCGGCGTCGAGACGGAGTCGGGCGTCGCACGGATCGCCGTTGACCTCCTCGGCGGGGACGAGGCTCCCGCCGTCGTGGTGGACGGCGCTCTGCGGGCGGTGTGCGACGACCCGGACCTGCACCTGCTCCTCGTCGGGCCGACCAGGGCCGCCGGCGCGTTGATCGACGCCCTCGATCCGGCGCAACGGGACCGGATCACGGTCCGCCCGACGCACTCCGTCGTCGACATGGCCGACGACCCCAGCGCGGCACGCGCCGAGACCACCGTCCGGGCGGCGGTGGCCGCTGTCCGTGCCGGGTACGCTGACGCGCTGGTCTCCGCCGGCGCCACCGGCGCGACCGTCACCGCCGCCGCCCTCGGCCTCGGACGCTGGCCCGATGTACGGCGTCCGGCCCTCGCCGCCGCGCTGCCCGCCGTCTCCGGCACCGTCGTCCTGCTCGACGTCGGTGGCTCGCTGGAACCGAACCCGACGACGCTCGCCCGGCACGCCGCGCTCGGTGCCGCCTACGCCGCGGTCGCCCACGGCGTCGCCGCGCCCCGGGTGGGGCTGCTCTCCGTGGGCACCGAACCCGGCAAGGGCGACCGGGCCCGCCGGCTCACCGACCCCGTGCTCAGCGCGGCGGCGCTGCCCGGCGAGGCCCGCTACGTCGGGCTCGTCGAGGGTTACGACGTCTGCCTCGGCACGCGGGCCGATGTGGTGGTCACCGACGGGTTCACCGGTAACGTGCTGCTCAAAGCAGTCGAAGGCGCGTACGCCATGGCCGGCGGGACCCCGCCCGGTGGCGGCGCCCCCCGGGCGGCCGCGCTGCTCGGAGTGGCCGGCACCGTCGTCGTCTGCCACGGCGCCGCCCGCGCCGATGACATCGCCTCCGGCATCGCCCTGGCCGCCCACCTCTGGCGGCGCGACGCCACCGAGCGGGTCGCCGCGCTGCTCGCCGGGGACCGCACCGATCGCACGACCGACACCGAGGTACGCACATCATGAGCAACGACAAGCGTCGGCGGCCCGCAGTCGGCCACCTGGAGGCCGCCTTCGGCGTCTCACTCGACCCGGAGCTGCTGGAACGCGCGCTCACCCACCGTTCGTACGCGTACGAGAACGGCGGCCTGCCCACCAACGAGCGGCTGGAGTTCCTCGGCGACTCGGTGCTGGGTGTGGTGATCACGACCGCGCTCTTCCAGAACCATCCCGACCTGCCGGAGGGCCAGCTGGCGAAGCTGCGGGCCAGCGTGGTCAACATGCGCGCGCTCGCCGACGTGGCGCGCGGTCTGGGCCCGGACGGGCTCGGCCAGTACCTGCTGCTCGGCAAGGGCGAGGAGACCACCGGCGGCCGGGACAAGGCCAGCATCCTCGCCGACACCCTCGAAGCGCTGCTCGGCGCGATCTACCTCCAGTACGGCCTGGACACCGCCGCCATCGTCATCCACCGGTTGTTCGATCCGCTGATGGCCGAGTCCGCCGGCCGGGGCGCCGCGCTGGACTGGAAGACCAGCCTTCAGGAACTGACCGCCGCGCTCGGCCTCGGCGTCCCGGAATACCGGATCGAGGGCACCGGGCCGGACCACCTGAAGACCTTCACCGCCTGGGTGGTGGTCGCCGGCAACCGGTACGGCGGCGCCGACGGGCGGAGCAAGAAGGAGGCCGAGCAGCGGGCCGCGGAATCGGCGTGGCGGACCCTTACCGAGCAGGCTGAGGCAACCGCCGACGGCCAGGCAGGGGCGACCGCCGACGGCCAGGCTGGGCCGACCGCCGACGGTTCGGCCGACGATCAGGTGAACGCGGTGGTCGACGACCAGCGGGTGGTCGACGACCAGCGGGTGGGCGAGGTCGAAGCCCAGGCGCACCATGCCTGAGTTGCCGGAGGTGGAGACCGTCCGGCAGGGCCTGACCCGCTGGGTCATCGGCCGCCGGATCCACACCGTGGAGGTACGCCACCCCCGGGCGGTTCGTCGACACGTGCCCGGCGGGGTTCACTTCGCCGACGTACTGGCTGGCCGGAAGGTGCTCGACGTCCGGCGGCGCGGAAAGTATCTCTGGCTGCCGCTGGACAGCGGTGACGCCGTCGTCGGGCATCTCGGGATGTCCGGGCAACTGCTGCTGCAACCGGCGGACACGCCGGACGAGCCGCACCTGCGGGTCCGGTTCCGTTTCGACGACGGCGGGCCCGAGCTGCGCTTCGTCGACCAGCGCACGTTCGGCGGGCTGTCGGTCAGCGAGGGCGGCGGCACGCTGCCGGCGGAGATCGCCCACATCGCCCGCGATCCACTGGACCCGGAGTTCTCCGACGCGGAGTTCGTGGCCGCGCTGCGTCGGCGACGTACCGAGGTGAAGCGAGCGCTGCTCGACCAGAGCCTGATCTCCGGCGTGGGCAACATCTACGCCGACGAGGCGCTGTGGCGGGCCGGCCTGCACGGCACCCGGTCCACCGACGCGCTGACCCGCCCGGCCGCCCAGCGGCTGCTCGCGCACGTGCGGGACGTCCTCGCCGAGGCGATCACCGCGGGCGGCACCAGCTTCGACGCCCTCTACGTCAACGTCAACGGCGAGAGCGGCTACTTCGACCGGTCGTTGAACGCGTACGGACGCGAGGGGCAGCCCTGCTCCCGCTGCGGTGCCCCGATCCGCCGCGAGCCCTTCATGAACCGCTCGTCCTACAGCTGCCCCCGCTGCCAACCCCGCCCCCGCCCCAAAACCCGCCCCTGACCCCGCCCCCCTTTCTCGGCGATCTTGCAGTTTCTGTCCCCGCAAAGGCCGCAAAAGGTGCGTTTCGGCGACCAGAAGTGCAAGATCGGCGCAGCTGGGGTGGGCGGTCAGGGGGATGGGCAGGGTAGGCGCCAGGCGTCCAGGGTGCGGTTCTTGCGGATCGAGGCGAAGCCGTAGCCGACGCTGGTCACGCAGAAGTCGGTGGTGGCACCGGTGTACTCGACGTGGAAGACCGGTTTGCCGGCGTCGGCGAAGGGCAGCAACTTGTCGCACTGGCCCCGCCGTACGCACTCCTCGTTGACGGCGAAGTCGAAGTCCGGTGCCAGCGCGGCGACCTGCGCCAGATCGCCGAGCAGGCCCGGGGAGAGGTCGAGCGAGCGGGCCAGCGTGGCGACCCGACGGTTGAACCTCAACTGGTCGTCGAACTCCAGCGCGAAGCCGGAGTGCTTGTCGTAGCCGTCGGCGTCGGCGAACATCACCGCGCCGAAACCCTTCCCACGGCAGAGCCGGAACCGGTCGGCCAGCACCGGCCGCAGGACGTCCCACCGGCGTACGTCCAACCAGACGCGCCCGGTCCGGGCCACCGTCGCGCCGCGTACGCGTGCCGGGTAGCGGCTGGCGTCGGGATCGCTCGGACGCACCGACCCGATGTGCACCTGGCAGACCAGCCGACGGTGCCGGGAGCGCAGCTCGGCGGTCTGTGCGGCGGTGGTGTCGACCGGGTCGAGGACGAACACGTCCGCCTCGACGTCCGGATCGAGCACCCCGTCCAACTGCCACTGCCACTGCCAGTGCCGCGCCGAACTGGTCGGCCAACTGGTCGGCGCCCCGGGCGGGGTGAGGTCAGGCCGGCAGGCGGCAGCCGTGACGAGCAGCGTGAACGTCAGACCGGCCGGCAGCGCCCGGCGGTGCATCCACCGCGCCGGTCGCCCGCCCAGGCCGTACCGCATCGCCAGCTCCGCAGGTCGCGGGGGCGGCGTCGGGCCGCCCGAGCCGGTACGCCGGGTCTCGGCGTACCCACCCGGTCAAACGAGCGCAGACCCGACAAGGACTCGCGCTCAGCGCGGTGCGGCGAAGACCTGCGTCCAGTACGGGCCGTTGCTGCTCGCCACGCCGACGCCGATCTCGGTGAAGGCGCAGTTGAGGATGTTGGCACGGTGTCCGTCGCTGTTCATCCAGGCGTCCATGACCGCCGCCGGAGTCCGCTGGTTCCAGGCGACGTTCTCGCCGTAGGTGCGCCAGGCGTAGTCGACCCGGTCGATCCGGTCGCCGGGGTCGCTACCGTCGCTGCCGGTGTGCGACATGTTCCGGTGGTCGGCCTGGTCCTGGCTGTGCCGCTGAGCCGCGGTCATCAGCTTGTCGTCGATGCTCAGCGCGCCGCAGCCGGCCTTCGCCCGTTCGGCGTTGACCAGCGCGACCACCTCGGCCGCTTCCGAGGCGACGTTGCCGGAGGACGACGGACCGGCGGAGGCGGCCCGGCTCGGGCTGCCCTGGCGGTCGGCGCTCAGCCGGGAGGGGGCGGTGCTGCGCGAGGGCGCGGGTTTCGGCCGGGTGGTCCGGCTCGGTGACGGCGACGCCGTCGCGGCGCTGGGGGAGACGCTGGGGCTGGGACTGGCGCTCGGGCTCTCGCTCTCGGGCAGGTCGAGCGCCAGCTCCTGATCCTCCTCCGGCACGGCGGGCGCGCTGGCGACCGGTGCCTCGCCGGCCGTGGTGTTGGTCGGGCTGTCGTCGCCGGGCAGCGCGAGGGCCGCGACGCCGATGCTCACCACGAGGGTGGCGACCGCGGCGGCACCACCCATCACCAGGGGGCGTGGCAGCCGGCGGGACCGACGGGTCCCGGCGGTCGGTTCGAGCGGCGGCTCGTCGACACCGGCCAGCTCCGGGTGTCCGGCCTGCGGTCCGTAGTGAGGGCGGACGACCGGTTCGGCGTACGCATTGCGCCGGTCGGTGTACCCGATGGGCTGATCGGCGTACCGGTCGAGCCGATCATCGTAGGCGTACGGGCTCTCCTGCCGCGACGCGTGGTGCGTGGGCCAGTCGGCGGCGTGGACGGCAGTGTGGTCGTCGTCGCGGTGGTGCCGCCCGATCTCCTGGTGGAACGAGCCGGTCTCCTGGTGGAACGAGCCGGAGGCGTCGTACCAGTCCTGCCCCGCCACCGGGTACGACTGCTCCGTCGGCTGGTACGCCTCCGTCGGCTGGTACGACTGCTCCGCCGGCTGGTAGGGCTGGGCAGCGTCGGACCGCCACTGCTCGGTCGGCTGATCGCGGTACCACCCGTCGGCCGGATCCTCCGGGTCGTCGCCGAACAGGTAGGACGACCGTGGCGCCGGCCGGTCGGTCAACCAGGCCGGGTCGTCGGTCGGCGGTTCCGCGCGCCGCGGGGTGTGCTCCGGGTCGATCGGATCATTCCAGCCGTGCACGCCTGTCGCCTCCACGGGTCAGTTACGGGCCGGGGTGACGCTACGTGTTGTGTCTGAGCAGCAGCAATCTGGCTAAGGAAGAGTTAAGAGGAGCCTGTACGTCCGGGTGAGGTATTCGGTGATTCCGGAGCGTAGAGTCGGGGCGTCCGGACAGAGCGTGTCCGCGCCTCGTGGCAGCCTCCCGAGACGGGTGTGGCCGACGCCGAGATGATCTACGGCCTGCGAGAACTTGACGAAGCAGGGGCTGTCGGCTCAATATGGTGATGTCGCCAGTCGCGCCCGGCCGTGCCCAGAAATTGTGGGAATGGTAGTCGCGTTTGAAGGGGCGCGCGTTGGCCGGCCTCTCCGGCAGCGCACATCAAGGAGTAAAAATGGCGAAGGCCCTCTACGGCCACGTAGGTGCGGCGCCCGACCGGCGCCTGCTCGACGAGGTCACCCGACTGCGTGCCAGGGTTCAGTCACTGGAGTTCGAGGTCACGCGGCTGCGTGCCGAGAACGATCGGCTCGCGGCGGCCGCGGCGGAGGCAGACGATCTGCTTCGTCTGGCCGAGCCCGCGTTGACCTGACCTGGTCGCCGCACGAGCGACTGCACCACCTGGTCGCCGCAAGCGACTGAACCGCATGGTCGCCACAACTGAACAGCACCACCGCACTGAGCGCGCCGACACGATGTGCCGGCGCGCAGCTCTGTGCGTAGCCGATCGCATCGGCCGTTCGGTGCGGTGGCGCGGTCCGGTCGGTGTCCGACGGCCGGCAGGTGGGTCGCGTCGGGTGCTCCACCCGGTCCCGGGTTAGTCTGCGGGTTTACCAGGGTCCGCGCAGCCGGGCGACGGTACGGCGGCCACCGGACGAGGATCGAGAAGGTGCATCTCAAGAGCCTAACGGTGAAGGGTTTCAAGTCCTTCGCCTCCGCGACGACGCTCAAGCTGGAGCCGGGGATCACCTGCGTGGTGGGCCCGAACGGCTCGGGCAAGTCCAACGTCGTCGACGCCATCGCCTGGGTGCTCGGCGAGCAGGGTGCCAAGGCGTTGCGCGGCGGCAAGATGGAGGACGTCATCTTCGCCGGCACCGCCGGGCGGGCCCCGCTGGGCCGAGCCGAGGTGACCCTCACCATCGACAACACCGACGGTGCGCTGCCGATCGAGTACACCGAGGTCTCCATCACCCGCCGGATGTTCCGCTCCGGCGAGAGCGAATACGAGATCAACGGCGATTCGTGCCGACTGCTCGACATCCAGGAGCTGCTGTCGGACTCCGGCATCGGCCGGGAGATGCACATCATCGTCGGGCAGGGTCGGCTCGACGGGATGCTGCACGCCAAGCCGGAGGACCGGCGGGCGTTCATCGAGGAGGCGGCCGGCGTCCTCAAGCACCGCAAGCGCAAGGAAAAGGCGCTGCGCAAGCTCGACGCGATGCAGACCAACCTCAACCGGCTCACCGACCTCACCGCCGAGCTGCGCCGACAGCTCAAACCCCTCGGACGGCAGGCCGAGGTGGCCCGCCGCGCCGCTGTGATCCAGGCGAACCTGCGCGACGCCCGGCTGCGGCTGCTCGCCGACGACCTCGCCACCCTGCGGACCACGCTGGACAAGGAGATCGCGGACGAGACCGCGCTTCGGCAGCGCCGAGAGCAGGTCGAGGCCGAGCACGCCGAGGTGCAGTCCCGCCTCGGCGAGCTGGAGGAGGCGTTGGCCTCCGACGCTCCGCTGCTGGCCGCCGCCCAGGACACCTGGTACAAGCTCTCCGCGTTGCAGGAACGGTTCCGCTCGATCGAGCAGCTCGCCGTCGAACGGCTGCGGCATCTGACCGCGACGCCGGACGACGAACGCCCGGGCCGCGACCCGGAACAACTGGAGGCCGAGGCCGAACGGGTCCGCGAGCAGGAGGAGGAACTGCGCGCTGCGCTCACCGACGACCAGGTCCGGCTGGCCGAGGCGGTCGAGCACCGCCAGGAGCTGGAGCGGCAGCTCGCCGCCGCCGAGCGGGAACTGGTCGCCGCCGCGAAGGCCATCGCCGACCGGCGGGAGGGCCTGGCCCGGCTGACCGGGCAGGTGAACTCGGCCCGGGCGCGGACCACCAGCGCCGGCGAGGAGATCGAGCGGCTCGCCGCAGCGCACACCGACGCGATGGCGCGCGCCGAGCGGGCCCAGGCCGAGCTGGACGCGGTCGCCGAGCAGTCCACCGAGGCGGACCGGGACAACGCCGACCTGGACGCCAGGCACGCCGAGGCCGTCGCCGCCCAGGAGCAGGCACAGGCCAACCTCCGGTCCCTGTCGGACGCGGAACGGGCGGCGGAGAAGGATGCCGCGACCTGGAAGGCTCGGGAGGAGGCGCTCGCCCTCGGTCTGCGCCGCAAGGACGGGGCCGGGGCCCTGTTGGCCCGCGCCGACCAGGTGCCCGGCCTGCTGGGTGGTCTCGCCGGCCTGCTCACGGTGGCTCCGGGGCACGAGGCGGCGCTCGCCGCGGCGCTCGGCGGGCTGGCCGACGCGGTCGCGGTGACCGGCGTGGACGAGGCCGTCGAGGCGATGCGCCTGCTGAAGATCTCGGACGCCGGGCGGGCCGGGCTGCTCGTCGGCAGCCCGGCCGGGCCGGGGATGTCCGGCTCGGCCGACGCGTTGCGTCCGAAACTGCCCGAAGGTGCCCACTGGGCACCCGACCTGGTCGACTGCGACGCCCAGATCCGGCCCGCAGTGTACCGGGCGCTGCGGGACGTGGTGCTGGTGGCGGACCTGTCCGCCGCCGCCGAGGTGGTCACCGGAAATCCCGAACTGCGGGCGGTCACCCGGGAGGGTGACGTGGTCGGCGCGTACGCGGCGGCCGGCGGGTCGGCCAAGGCGCCCAGTTACATCGAGGTGCAGGCGGCCGTCGAGGAGGCCCGGGCCAATCGGCTGGCGGCCGAGCGGACCAGCGCCGAACTGCGGGAACAGCTGGTCGAGGCGCGCGCCGAGGTGGCCACCGCCAAGGAGGCGGTGCAGCACGCCGCGGCGGCCAAGCGGGAGGCGGAGAGCCACCGCAACGCCGCCGCACGGCGGCTCGCCGAGCTGGGTGCCGCCGCCCGGTCGGCGAAGGCGGAGACCGACCGGCTGGGCGAGTCCCGATCGCGCGCCGAGGCGGCCCGGGAACGGGACCTGACCACCCTGGCCGAGCTGGAGGAGCGGCTGCGGTTGGCGGAGGCCACCCCGATCGACGCGGAGCCGTCCACCGAGGAACGCGACCAGTTCGCCGCCATGGTGCCGCAGGCCCGGCAGAACGAGATGGAGGTCCGGCTCGCGGTGCGTACCGCCGAGGAGCGGGTCGCCTCGATCGCCGGGCGGGCCGACTCGTTGCGTCGGCAGGCCGGTGCCGAGCGGGCGGCCCGGGAACGGGCGGCGGCCCGGCGCGCGGCGCGGACCCGGGGCGCCGCCATCGCCCGCGCGGTGGCCGGTGGCGCACGCACGGCGTTGACCCAGCTGACCAGCAGCATCGCCCAGGCCGAGGAGCACCGCGACGCGGTGGCGCGGGAACGGGCCACCCGCGAGGCGGAGTTGCAGGAGGTGCGGGCTGCCGCGAAGCGGTTCGGTGCGGAGTTGGAACGGCTCACCAGTCAGGTGCACCGGGACGAGGTCGCCCGCGCCGAGCAGCGGTTGCGCATCGAGCAGCTGGAGGCCAAGGCCGCCGAGGACTTCGGCCTGACGGTCGAGACCCTGGTCGCCGAGTACGGCCCGAGCCAGTTGGTGCCGCCAACCGAGGCCGAGGTGGCCGCCGCCGAGCGGGACGGCCTGGCGGTGCCCGAGCCGGTCCGCTACGAACGCCCGGTGCAGGAGAAGCGAGCCGCCAAGGCCGAACGGGAACTGGCCCTGCTCGGCAAGGTCAACCCGCTCGCTCTGGAGGAATTCGCGGCGCTGGAGGAGCGGTACAAGTTCCTCTCCGAGCAGTTGGAGGACCTCAAGGCGACCCGGCGGGACCTGCTCACCGTCGTCAAGGACGTCGACGAACGGATCCTGGAGGTCTTCGCCAGCGCCTTCGCCGACACCGCCCGAGAGTTCGAGCAGGTCTTCACCGTGCTGTTCCCCGGTGGCGAGGGCCGGCTGATCCTCACCGACCCGGACGACCTGCTGACCACCGGTGTCGAGGTCGAGGCCCGCCCGCCGGGCAAGAAGATCAAACGGCTGTCGTTGCTCTCCGGCGGAGAGCGGTCGCTGACCGCCGTGGCGATGCTGGTGGCGATCTTCCGCGCCCGACCGAGCCCGTTCTACATCATGGACGAGGTGGAGGCGGCCCTGGACGACGTGAACCTGGGCCGGCTGATCACCCTGCTGGCCCAGCTACGGGAGAAGAGCCAGCTCATCGTCATCACGCACCAGAAGCGGACGATGGAGATCGCCGACGCGCTCTACGGTGTGACCATGCGCGGCGGGGTGACCCAGGTGATCAGTCAACGGCTCAACCGGGCCGACGGCGATGACGAGCGGCAGGGCCGCGGCGAGGAGAACGGGTAGTGGCTCGGGAACGCGCGACGGCGCTCCTGGTGGACTTCGACGGTGTGCTGCGGCGCTGGGATCCGGCGGTCGCCGCCGGCGTCGAGCGGGAGTACGGCCTCTCCGCCGGTGTGCTCGGCGAGATCGCCATGCAGTGGGGGCGGCTGCAACCGGTGCTGACCGGCCAGGTCAGCCACGCCGACTGGATGACCAGCGTGGCCGACGCGCTCACGCCGTCCGTGGGTGACGCCGAGCGGGCGCGTGCGGCGGTGGCGCAGTGGCAGCGCTATCGCGGTGAGGTCGACCCGGACGTGCTGGCGTTCGTCCGCGAGGCGAGGGCCGCCGGCATCCGGGTCGGGCTCGGCACCAACGCCACCGACCTGCTCGACGCCGACCTGGCCGCGTTGGGGCTCACCGACGAGTTGGACGTGGTGGTCAACTCGTCGGCCATCGGGGTGCACAAGCCGGCACCCGAGTACTTCCAGGCAGCCTGCGCGGCGCTGGAGACCCCGCCGGCCCGGGTGCTCTTCGTCGACGACGAGGACCGGGCGATCAGTGGCGCCCGGGTCGCCGGGCTGTCGGCGTACCGCTGGAACGGGTCGGCCGACCTGCGCTACCTGCGCGCCGTCCTGGCCGGCTGAGGCGCCACCGGGCGTCGACCAGCCGCACTTCCGGTCACTCGCCGACGGCGCCGTCGATGCGTTCGCGGATCAGGTCGGCGTGCCCGTTGTGCCGGGCGTACTCCTCGATCATGTGGACGTAGACCCAGCGCAGGTTGAACGTGCGCCGTTTCGGGCCCACCTCGGTGAACGTCTCGTCGAGCGACCGGCCGACGACGGCGGCGCGGGCCAGCGCCACCTGGCGGTGGTGGGTGGCGAAGTCCGCCTCGGCGTCGGCGGTGCTGACGTCGTGGTCGGCGTCCGGATCGTCATCCGTGTAGTACGGGTAGTCGACAGGCTCGCCGGCGAAGTTCTCCCGGAACCACCAGGCCTCCACCTCGGCCAGATGCCGCACCAGCCCGAGCAGGGTGAGGCCGGACGGCTCGACGCTTGCGGTGCGCAACTGCTCGGCGGTGAGGCCCGCGCACTTGAGCAGCAGGGTCTGCCGGTGATAATCCAGCCAGCCCTCCAGCATGGTGCGCTCGTCGCCAACGTAGGGCTCGGGGGTCCGGTCGACCGCCGGTGCTGTCCATGTCATCCGGGCATTCTGGCCCGGACATCTGACTGCCGGCGACAGCTTTTGTGGTTCGTTCAGCGGCCGTGCGCGAGCCGGTGCCGGGCGACCTCGTGCAGGTGACCGTCACCGGTGGTGCCCTCGATGACCACCTCGGCCCCACGGCCGGCGTGGGTGAGCGTCGCCACCGCGTTGCCGAAATAGGGCCCGGCCAGCTTGCGCCACTTGACCAGGGGCCGGCGGACCCCGGCCGTGCGGGCCAGGGCACGGGCCGCTCCGGCCGGGCCGCGTGCCCACCCGAGCCGCATCAGCGGGCGCATCCCGGCCGGCACCTGGTTGTGGATCGGCGAGCAGGTCAGCTGGTGCACCGGGGTGTGCACCCCAGGGTCGGCGAACCTGACTCTCGCCACGTACGAGTGATGCACGTCGCCGGAGAGCACGCTTATCGACGCCGGTGGCGGGTACGCCGGCCCGGCGCCCTTGCGGTCGTCGGGCTTACCGGGTGCGCCGGCGCCGATGCGGGCGAACAGCTCCGCCAGCGCGTCGAACGAGCGGCGGAACGCGGCCCAGTGCTCCAGATCCAGCGCGCGGCGCAGCCGTTCGCCCAGCCCGGCAACCCACCGCCGGGGCGAGTCGGCCAACTTCTCGTTCCACGTCTCGACGTGGTGGATGCCGGGCGGCAGCAGCCACGGCAGCGAGGAGCCGACCACGAGGTGGTCGTAGCCACCGTGGGCACGGTCGACGAACCACGACCACTCACCGGGCGGCAGCATCGCCCGCCGACCGGGTAGCAGCACCCGGCTGCACCGGTTGTCCAGCATCACCAACCGGGTGCGCCCCAGGTCGAGGGCGTAGCTCCACTGGTACTGCACCGCCCGCCAGCGCTCGGTGTCGTGGGCCAGGTCGGCCTCGGTGTCGACCCGCGCACCGAACTCCCGCAGCACCCCGGTGGCGTCCTCCGCCGTGCTCACCTTGGCGAACACCGGGTCCGCGGCGATCTCGTCCGGGGAGAGGTTGCCCAGGTGCTGGTAGACCCAGTAGGAGGCCAGCCCACTGGCGATCCGCTCGGCCCACCACGGCTGATCGCGCATCTCGGCCCGCCAGGAGGCCGAGGTGTTCCAGTCGTCGATGATCTCGTGATCGTCGAAGATCATCACGCTCGGCACGGTCGAGAGCAGCCAGCGGATCTCCGGGTCGCGCCAGGACTCCAGATAGAGCTTGGTGTACTCGTCGAAGCTGACCACCTGGTCCCTCGGGGCGCCCTCCGGACGCCTCCGCCGGCGGCGCAGCAGGCGCTTCACGGTCGGCGAGGTCTCGTCGGCGTAGACCTGGTCGCCGAGCAGCAGCAGCAGGTCGGGCAGGGCCGCCGGGTCCGGGTCGGCGATCACCCGCCGGGCGTACGCGTCGAGCGCGTCCGGCGGCAACTTGCGGGTGGTCGCGTGCTGGGTGGTCTCCCGACAGGAACCGAAGAGCAGTCGGACCGGCTGGTCCCGGTCGTCGGAGGCCCGGGTGCGGATGACACTGGGTGGGAAGCGACTGTCCGGCGTCGGCCAGACCACCTCGTCGTCGACAAGCACCTCGTACGCGCTCGTGCTGTCCGGGGTGAGCCCGTCGACCACCACGAGCGCGTAATGATGGTCGTACGCGCTGAAGGTGGGTGCGGTGCCGGTGGCGCCGCCGGCCGTGCGGATGGTGACCACCGCCGGCGTCGTGGTCTCCACCCAGACGGTGGCCCGAGTGCCGACGACCCGGCGCAGCAGGGGGCCGATGAGCAGCTCGGCGGGCATACGGGACCTCCAGACGAGAGAACTTCATCCTTTACTACCCGGCCGGTGGCGCACCACTGCCAACTGTGGCCGAGACTACCGCCGCTTCCTGGGCCGACACCGGGAGCGGTCGGGCGCCGGGGAACTGCCCGGGCCCGGCGGGAGCGGTGGCTGAGACGTGATCGCCGGCATCTGACAGGATTCCGGCATGACGGAATACCTCCTCATCGCTCTCGCCCTGCTCGGTCTGCTGATCCTCGGCGGCATCGGGCTGGTCGTGCCGCGGCTGCGTCGACGGCCGCAGCCGCCGTTGCCGCGTACGGAGGTCGACACCCGGGCGGAGGAGGATCTCGCCGGGCCGCCGGTGCAGGCACCGGAGGCCGATCTGTCCACCGGTGTCCTGGTCGAGCCGCCGGTCGAGGCGCCGGCACCGACCGTCGAGGTGCCCGAGCCGACCGCCGGCCGGCTGGTGCGGCTGCGCTCCCGGCTGTCGCGGTCGCAGAACGTGTTCGGCAAGGGCCTGCTCGGCCTGCTCAGCCGGGACCGGCTCGACGAGGACGTCTGGGAGGAGATCGAGGACAGCCTGATCACCGCCGACGTGGGCGTCGACGCCACCCGGGACATCGTCGACCGGCTGCGGGAGCGCACCCGGGTGCTGGGTACCCGGTCGGTCGCCGAACTGCGCTCCCTGCTCGCGGCCGAGCTGGTGAACGCGCTCGACCCGGGGCTGGACCGGTCGCTGCACACCGCCCCGAAGGAGGGCGTGCCGGCGGTGCTGCTCGTGGTCGGGGTGAACGGCGCGGGCAAGACCACCACCTGCGGCAAGATCGCCCGGGTGCTCATCGCCGACGGCCGCAGCGTGCTGCTCGGCGCCGCCGACACCTTCCGGGCCGCCGCCGCCGACCAGTTGCAGACCTGGGCCGGGCGGGTCGGGGCCGAGACCGTCCGCGGTCCCGAGGGCGCCGACCCGGCCAGCGTCGCCTTCGACGCGGTCAAGCGGGGTATCGAGACCGGGGTGGACACGGTCCTCGTCGACACCGCCGGCCGGTTGCAGAACAAGATCGGCCTGATGGACGAGTTGGGCAAGGTCAAGCGGGTGGTCGAGAAGCACGGCCCGATCGACGAGACACTGCTGGTGCTCGACGCCACCACCGGTCAGAACGGGCTGGAGCAGGCGCGCGTCTTCACCGAGGTGGTAAACGTCACCGGTGTGGTGCTGACCAAGCTCGACGGCACCGCCAAGGGCGGCATCGTCATCGCCGTGCAGCGCAAGCTCGGCATCCCGGTGAAGCTGGTCGGCCTCGGCGAGGGCCCGGACGACCTGGCGCCGTTCGACCCGGCGCAGTTCGTCGACGCGTTGCTGGGTACCGAGTCCTCCGGTCAGACCGCGTAACCTCGGGTGACCAGAGACGACCGCGCGTACGCGGGCTGGCGCGAACCGAGCCACCCGTCGCAGCGCCTCGGGAGACCGTACGTGACCTCGCAGGAGATCCCGCTGCACGGCGGGAACGTGAGCACCGTGGTGCGGGTCGGTGACACCGTGCGGCGCAACGCCGGGCCGTGGACCCCGTCGGTGCACGCCCTGCTGCGTCACCTGGAGTACGTCGGGTTCACCGGTGCGCCCCGTGCCCTCGGCATGGACGAGCGCAACCGGGAGGTGCTGTCGTACCTGGAGGGGGAGTGCGGGGAGTACCCGCTGGCCCCGCACTGGGTCACCGACGAGGCTCTGGTCACCGTCGCCACCATGCTGCGGATGTTCCACGACGCCCAGTACGGTTTCGTGCCGCCGCCGCAGGCGGTGTGGCGCTCGTTCGGCCCGCCGCCGCCGGACACCGAGGTCATCTGCCACCACGACGCGGCACCGCACAACGTGATCTGGCGGCCGGACGGCACCCTCGGGCTGATCGACTTCGACCTCGCCTCGCCCGGTGCCCGGATCTACGACGTCGCGTACGCCGCGTGGACCTGGGTGCCGATCTTCTCCGACCGGGACTCCATCACCCTCGGCTGGAAGCGCCCCGACCGACCGCGCCGGCTGCGGCTCTTCGCCGACGCGTACGGGCTCATTCCGCGCGACCGGCACCGGCTGATCCGGACCATCCGCAAGCGGATCGTCGACCACGTCGAGGGCATCCGCCGGATGGCCGCGGCGGGGGAGCCGGCCTTCGTCCGGATCGTGCACAAGGGCCACCTGCGCCGGCCGATGCGGGATCTGCGGCTGCTCGACTACGAGCGACACGCCCTCGAGCACGCCCTGCGCTGAGAGATTTGCGGGGTCTCCCGCCGATCTCTGGGCCGTCGGGGGGATAGACCGGCACCAAATGGCCGATCCACCCCCGTCGAAGCGCTGAGGTGTGCGTTTTTCTTCACACGTCCGAAACAAGCCGTCACGGTTCGGAAACCAGCCGGGGACCCTGGGTGAAACAGCGGACTACCAGGCTTCCGCGCAACCGGCGTACGGGCGATGCTGCGCGATGCCGGGAGGGAGGGAAAACAACCCGAGAGGAGGCAGCGTGCCGGAGCTAGATTCTGGTGCCACCGCCTGGATTTTGACTTCAGCCGCCCTGGTGTTGCTCATGACGCCCGGCCTGGCGCTTTTCTACGGCGGCATGACGCGGTCCAAGTCCGTGCTCAACATGATGATGATGAGCTTCGGTGCGATCGGCCTGGTCAGCCTGTTGTGGGTGTTCTACGGCTACAGCATCGCGTTCGGTGAGGACGTGGGCGGGATCACTGGTGATCTTTCCGCCGCCGGTCTGCGCGGCATGCTGGAGAGCGGGACCGAGGGTGGCATCCCCGACCTGCTCTTCGCCGGTTTCCAGTTGATGTTCGCCGTGATCACCGTCGCGCTGATCAGCGGCGCGATCGCCGATCGGGCCCGGTTCGGCCCGTGGCTGCTCTTCGCCGGCCTGTGGGCCACCCTGGTCTACTTCCCGGTGGCGCACTGGGTGTGGGGCGGTGGCTGGATCTTCGAGCTGGGTGTGCTCGACTTCGCCGGTGGCACCGCGGTGCACATCAACGCCGGTGCCGCGGCCCTCGCCCTGGCGCTGGTGCTCGGCCGCCGGGTCGGCTGGCCGAAGGACAGTTTCAAGCCGCACAACCTGCCGATGGTGCTGCTCGGTGCCGGCCTGCTGTGGTTCGGCTGGTTCGGCTTCAACGCCGGGTCGGCGCTGGCCGCCAACGGCACCGCCGCGGTCGCCTTCATCAACACCCAGGTCGCCACCGCTGCCGCGGTGCTCGGCTGGCTGCTGGTGGAGAAGCTCCGCGACGGCAAGCCGACCACCCTCGGTGCGGCGTCCGGTGCCATCGCCGGCCTGGTCGCCATCACCCCGGCCTGCGCCTTCCTGGAGCCGCTCGGCGCCATCGCGCTCGGCGTCATCGCCGGTGTCGTCTGCGCGCTGGCCGTCGGCCTCAAGTACCGCCTCAAGTACGACGACTCGCTCGACGTGGTCGCCGTGCACATGGTCGGCGGCATCATCGGCTCGCTGCTCATCGGCTTCCTGGCGATGGAGGTGCTGGCCGGTGAGGGCAACGACGGTCTGCTCTACGGCGGCGGCGTGACGCTGCTGGGCAAGCAGGCCCTCGGTTCGGTCGCCGTGCTGGCGTACTCGTTCGTGGTCGCGTACCTCATCGGCTTCGTGATCGACAAGACCATCGGCTTCCGCGCCAGCGCCGACGCCGAGGTCGAGGGCATCGACAACGCCGAGCACGCGGAGAGCGCGTACGAGTTCAGCTCCACGGGTGGTGGCGGCGGCGCGTTCGCCGCTGCGGGCATCGGTACCTCGGCGGCGCCGAAGACCGAGCCCACCGAACCGGTAAGCGAAAAGGTCGCCGGCTAACGTTTCGGGAATGGAGGGGTTGGACATGAAGCTGGTGACCGCGGTCATCAAGCCGCACCAGTTGGACGCCGTCAAGGAGGCCCTGCACACGCTGGGCGTGGCTGGCCTGACGGTGAGTGAGGTCCAGGGCTACGGGCGGCAGAAGGGCCACACCGAGGTCTACCGGGGCGCCGAGTACACCGTCGAGTTCCTGCCCAAGATCCGGGTGGAGGTGCTCACCGACGAGATCGACGTCGAGAAGATCGTCGACGCCGTCGTGTCGGCCGCCCGGACGGGCAAGATCGGTGACGGCAAGGTCTGGGTGACCGCCGTCGAGGAGGTCGTCCGGGTCCGCACCGGCGAGCGCGGCCTGGACGCACTGTAGGACGGAGCATCGATGACCTCGTTGACCAGTAGGACAGCCTCGGAATTCCCCGGTAGCGCTGACCTCCTGGTCAACGAGGTCGTCGGCGTACCGGCCGGGGTCGGCGCGACGGCGCGCCGGGCCCGGGCCGACGCGTACGACGCCTGGCTGGCCCGGCTGCTGCCGGCCCGGTCGGGCGTCGCGCTGCTCGCGGTCGGCGGGCTGGGCCGGCGGCAGTGCGCCCCCTACGGCGACCTCGATCTGGTGCTGGTACACGCCGGGGTGCCCGGCATCGACGAACTGGCCGCCGCGCTCTGGTACCCGATCTGGGACGCCGGGCTGCGGCTGGACCACTCGGTCCGGACCGTCGCCGAGGCGCTGTCGGTCGCCCAGGACGACGTCAAGGTGGCCCTCGGGCTGCTCGACGCCCGGCTCGTCGCCGGTGATCCGGACCTCGCCGACACACTTGTGAGCAGCGCGACCGACCACTGGCGGCGCACCGCGGTCCGCCAACTCGCGCCGCTGCGGGAGAGCAGCGCCGCCCGCTGGCAGGCCCACGGCGAACTGGCCCACCTGCTGGAGGGCGACCTGAAGGAGGCGGCCGGGGGGCTGCGTGACGTGGGTATCCTGCGGGCCATCGCCACCGCCGGGATCACCGACGCGCTACGACCCGCCGTACACGCCGCACACCTGCGGCTGCTGGACACCCGGGACGCGTTGCACCAGCAGGTCGGCCGGCGCATCGACCGGCTGCTCGCCCAGGAGCGCGACGGGGTGGCCGCCCTGCTCGGCCTGCGCCGGACACCGTCCGCTGAGGGTGTCCCGCCGGGCGCGGTGCCGCCACAGTCTGCCGGCACGTCATCGGACCAGCGGTCCGACCCCGCGTCGCGTCCCGAGGACGGCGACGGCGACACCCTGCTGCGTCGGGTCGCCGGCGACGCCCGGACCGTCAGCCACGCCCTGGACGACGCGTTCCGCGCCGCCGACCGGCTGCGCTCCGGTCGCCGTCGGGGCGCCGACGGAAGGCCACTGCGCCGCCCGGTAGCCCGGGACGTGGTCGAGCACGACGGCGAGCTGGTGCTGGCCCGCACCGCCATCGGTGCCCGCCCCGACGCCAGCCTGTCGCTGCGGGTGGCCGCCGCCGCGGCGACCACCGGGCTGCCGATCGCCCGGGCCACCTGCGAATGGCTCGCCGCGTACTGCCCGCCGCTGCCGACGCCGTGGCCGGCCGAGGCCCGCGCCGCCCTGACCACGCTGCTCGGTGCCGGCGCCGGCATGATCCCGGCCTGGGAGACCTGCGACCGGTACGGGCTGATCGACGGATGGTTGCCGGAGTGGACCCGGCTGCGCAGCCTGCCTCAGCACAATCCGGTGCACCGGTTCACCCTGGACCGGCACCTGGTCCAGACGGCCGCCGAGGCCAGCCGGCACACCCGCGACGTGGACCGCCCCGACCTGCTGCTGCTGGGCTCGCTACTGCACGACGTCGGCAAGGGCCTCGCCGGTGACCACAGTGTGGTGGGCGCGCCGATCGCCGAGGGGATCGCGACCCGGATCGGCCTGCCGACCGCCGAGGCGGCGCTGATCGGCAAGCTGGTCCGGCTGCACCTGGTGCTGCCCGAGGTGGCCACCCGGCGGGACCTGTCCGACCCGGTCACCATCGCCCGGGTGGCCGAGTCGGTCGGCGACGTGACCACCCTCGACCTGCTGTACGCGCTGGTGCGCGCCGACGCCGCCGCCACCGGTCCGGCCGCCTGGTCGGACTGGAAGGGCCGGCTGGTTGCCGAACTGGTCGCCCGGGTGCGCACCACCCTCGACACCGGCGACGTACCCGCCCCGCCGGCACCGGACCCGGCGCTGGTGGCCGGGCCACTGCCGGTCGTACACCTGACCGGGGACCGGGTGGCGGTGGCCGCAGCCGATCGTCGCGGCCTGCTCGCGACGGTGGCCGGCTGCCTGGCCCTGCACCGGTTGGAAGTGCTCGCCGCCGACGCCTCGACGGTGGACGGGCGGGCCCTGGTGCAGTGCCGGGTGCAGCCGCGCTACGGGCTGGCCCCGGATCCGGTGGCGTTGAGCGCGGACCTGCGCCGCGCGGTGCGCGGCGACGTGTCGGTGACCCAGCGGCTACGCGGTCGGGCCCTGGCCGCACGGGGGGCCGGGGCCCAACCGCGGGTGGTCTGGCACCGGGACGCCGCCACCGACGCGGTGCTGCTGGAACTGCGTGCCGCCGACGCCGCCGGTCTGCTCTACCGGGTCACCAGTGCGTTGGACGCGGCCGGCGCCCAGGTCCGGGCGGCCCGGATCGCCACGCTCGGCGGCGACGTGGTCGACGTCTTCTACCTGGTCGGTGGCTGGCCCCCGGAGCACGAACGGACCCGCCTAGAGACAGCCGTCCTAGCCGCCGTCTAACCCACCCCCCGCATCTGTGGCAGTAGAGGTGTCTACGGATCGGCGTGTCGACTACCGCAACTGCCACAGATCGTGGCGCCTTCAGTGGGTCGGGTGGGTGGGGGTGGGGTGGCCGGCTGGGAGCGTGGGTGTGGGTGGCGGGCTACCCTAGCGGTGGTCGGACAGCTCTCCCGGCCTCGTTCGTGCTCGCCGGAACACTGACAAACGGGATGTTCGCGTGTTTGACACCTTGAGTGACCGCCTCTCCGGGATCTTCACCAAGCTCCGCGGCAAGGGACGTCTCACCGACGCCGACATCGACGCCACCGCGCGCGAGATCCGCCTCGCGCTGCTGGAGGCGGACGTCGCGCTGCCAGTGGTCAAGGGCTTCATCGCGAACGTCAAGGAGCGAGCCCGCAGCGCGGAGGTCTCCCAGGCGCTCAACCCCGCCCAGCAGATCATCAAGATCGTCAACGAGGAACTCATCGCCGTGCTGGGCGGCGAGGGGCGGCGGCTCCAGTTCGCCAAGCAGCCGCCGACGGTGATCATGCTGGCCGGTCTCCAGGGCTCCGGCAAGACCACCCTCGCCGGCAAGCTGGCCCGCTGGCTCAAGGCCCAGGGGCACCAGCCGTTGCTGGTCGCCGCCGACCTGCAACGCCCCAACGCGGTCGGGCAGCTCCAGGTGCTCGGTGGCCGCGCCGGGGTCGAGGTGTACGCCCCGGAGCCCGGCAACGGCGTCGGCAACCCGGTGCAGGTGGCGAAGTCCTCCATCGAGCACGCCCGACGGGCCGCCCGGGACGTCGTAATCGTCGACACCGCCGGCCGGCTCGGTATCGACGCGGAGATGATGCAGCAGGCCGCCGACATCCGTGACGCGGTCGACCCCGACGAGGTCATCTTCGTCATCGACGCGATGGTCGGGCAGGACGCGGTGCGGACGGCCGAGGCGTTCCGCGACGGCGTCGGCATCACCGGCGTGGTCCTCTCCAAGCTCGACGGCGACGCCCGTGGTGGTGCCGCGCTGTCGGTCCGTGAGGTGACCGGGCAGCCGATCCTGTTCGCCTCCACCGGCGAAAAACTGGAGGACTTCGACGTCTTCCACCCCGACCGGATGGCCAGCCGGATCCTCGGCATGGGCGACGTTCTCACTCTGATCGAGCAGGCCGAGGCGGCCTTCGACACCGATCAGAAGGAGAAGATGACCGCCAAGCTGATGGGCGGCGAGCAGTTCACCCTGGAGGACTTCCTCGACCAGCTCATCGCGGTGCGCCGGATGGGGCCGATCGCCAACGTACTGGCCATGATGCCGGGCATGGGGCAGGTCAAGGACCAGCTCGCCGAGCTGGACGACAAGCACTTCGACCGGATCACCGCGATCATCCGGTCGATGACCCCGGCCGAGCGCACCAACCCCAAGATCATCAACGGTTCTCGGCGGGCCCGGATCGCGAACGGCTCCGGCGTGACCGTGATGGACGTGAACCAGCTGCTCAACCGCTTCACCGACGCGCAGAAGATGATGAAGCAGATGGGCGGCATGATGGGCCTGCCCGGGGCCGGCCGGCGGAAGGCGACCAAGTCGCCGAAGAACAAGCGCAAGGGCACCAAGGGCGGCAACCGGCCGCGCAGCGGTGCCGGCACCCGGGGTGTGCAGGGCGGGCTGCCGGGTGGCTTCCCGGGCGGGATGCCACAGTTGCCGCCGGGGATGAACCCCGACGACCTGGCCGCCGGACAGGGCCTGCCGCCCGGCTTCAAGCTGCCGAAGATCGACTTCAACAAGTTCGGCAAGGACGGTAAGCCGCCTCGCTGAGCGTGTCGGTGACGGAGGGCGATGACCTTGACCGAGTACACCCTCAGCGCGTCCTGAGACTACGCGGTCGCGACCCGCACCGAGGACCTCTTCGTGAGCGAGCGGCCCTGGAAGGTGTCGGTGGATCTGCCCGCGCTGATTGTGCGGCGGGCGGGGCTTCTGGCGCACGACGGGCAGTGATCGGGTAGGACTGTGCGCATGGCTCTGCATGTGCGCGGTGTGCTCCTGCCCGACGACGAGGTACGCGACCTGTGGCTGGTCGGTGACCGGGTCACCTTCGACCCGGTGCCCGGCGCGGAGACGGTCGCCGACGGTGGCTTCATCCTGCCCGGCCTGGTGGACGCGCACTGCCACATCGGCATCGCCCGGGGCGGCGCACCGATCACCTCGCTGGATCAGGCGCGCGCGTTGGCGCGTATCGACCGCGACGCCGGTGTCCTCGCTATCCGGGACGCGGGCTCCCCGTTCCCGTACCCGGAACTGGACGACGAAGCCGACCTGCCCAGGCTGATCCGTGCGGGCCGGCACGTGGCACCGCCCAAGCGGTACCTGCGCGACATCGGCGTGGAGGTCGGTGCCGCCGAGGTGGCCGCGACCGTGGCGGAGCAGGCCGCCGCCGGCAACGGCTGGGTGAAGCTGGTCGGCGACTGGATCGACCGGGGCGTCGGTGACCTGGCACCGGCCTGGGACGCCGACACGATGACCGCCGCCGTGGCCGCCGCCCACGCCGCCGGGGTGCGCGCCGCCGTGCACACCTTCAGCGAGTCCGCGGTGGAGATCATGGTGCGGGCCGGGGTGGACTCGGTCGAGCACGGCACCGGGCTCAGCCTCGACCTGATCGACCTGATGGCCCGGCAGGGCACCGCGCTGATCCCCACGATGATCAACATCCGTACCTTCGGCCACATCGCCGATCAGGCCCGGGAGAAGTTCCCCGGGTACGCCGAGCACATGCTCGCCCTGCGAGACCGCTTCCCGCAGGTGGTGCGGGCCGCGTACGAGGCCGGTGTGCCGATCTATGTCGGCACCGACGCCGGTGGCGGCATCGACCACGGTCTCGCCGTCGAGGAGATGCTCCTGCTGCACGAGCAGGCCGGCATGTCCACCCTGGACGTTCTCGCCGCCGCCTCCTGGGCGGCCCGCGCCTGGCTCGGCCTCCCCGGCCTGGTCGAAGGCGGCCTCGCCGACCTCTCCATCTATCCCCAGGACCCCCGCCAGGACCTCACCACCCTCCGCACCCCCACCCACCTCATCCTCCGCGGCCACCCCCTCCCCTGACCCTCGACCACCCCCGCCAAACTCCTTCCGTTGACCATGAAGTTGTTGTCGCGACACGCCGGACGGAGCCGCAACAACTTCATGATCAACAGTGAGGTGGGCGGGGGAGGCGGTGCGGGGATGGGCGGGCGCATAGGATGTGCGGTCATGGCGCGCGTGCTTACTCCCCGGGCTGAGGACTTTCCTCGCTGGTACCAGGATCTGATCGCCAAGGCGAAGCTGGCCGACAACGGGCCGGTGCGAGGGACCATGGTGATCCGACCGGCCGGCTACGCCATCTGGGAGCGGATGCAGGCCGAGATGGACGACCGGATCAAGGCGGCCGGGGCGGAGAACGCGTACTTCCCGCTGTTCATCCCGGAGAGCTACCTCAAGCGCGAGGCCGAGCACGTCGAAGGCTTCTCGCCGGAGCTGGCCGTGGTCACCCACGGCGGCGGCAAGCAGCTCGCCGAACCGGTGGTGGTGCGGCCCACCAGCGAGACGGTCATCGGCGAGTTCATGGCCAAGTGGATCGATTCCTACCGGGACCTGCCGCTGCTGCTCAACCAGTGGGCGAACGTGGTCCGCTGGGAGCTGCGCCCCCGGGTGTTCCTGCGGACCAGCGAGTTCCTCTGGCAGGAGGGGCACACCGCGCACGCCACCCGGGAAGACGCCCGTGCCTACGCCCGCAAGATCCTGCACGAGGCGTACGAGGACCTGATGGTGAGCGTGCTCGGCATCCCGGTGGTGGTCGGGCTCAAGACCGCCCGCGAGCGTTTCGCCGGGGCGACCGCCACCTACACCTGCGAAGGCATGATGGGCGACGGCAAGGCGCTCCAGCTCGGCACCAGCCACGAGCTGGGCCAGAACTTCGCCAAGGCGTTCGACATCAGCTACTCCTCGGCCGAAGGTGGCCGGGAACACGCCTGGACCACCTCCTGGGGCACCTCGACCCGGATGCTCGGTGGCCTGATCATGTGCCACGGCGACGACAACGGGCTGCGGGTGCCGCCGCGACTGGCGCCGACCCAGGCGTACGTGATGGTGGTCAAGGACGGCGACGGCGTCACCGAGGCGGCGGCCAAGCTGCGCGACGCGCTGCGTGACGCCGGTGTCCGGGTCGCGCTCGACGACCGCACCGACACGCCGTTCGGCCGCCGGGCCGTCGACGCCGAGCTGCGCGGCTATCCGGTACGCGTCGAGGTCGGCCCCCGCGATCTGGCCGCCGGTAACGCGGTGGTGGTCCGCCGTACCGACGGCTCGAAGGCACCCACGCCGGTGGCGGACGTGGTCGGTGCGGTGCTGGCGGCCCTCGACGCCGACCAGCGGGCGCTGCACGACCAGGCGCTCGCCTTCCGCGAGTCGCGCACGGTCGACGTGGCGACGCTCGACGAGGCGCTGGAGGCGGCAACCACCGGCTGGGCCCACGTCCCGTGGTCGGCTGTCGGCGTCGACGGCGAGGCGAAGGCCAACGCCCAGGGCGTCACGGTGCGCTGCCTGATCCGCGCCGACGGCACCGTCCCCGACACGGAGGACGAGCCCGACCTCATCGCCATCCTCGCCCGCGCCTACTAACCCACCCCACCCCCACCCCACCCCCACCCCACCCCCACCCCCCTCGCCTGGTTGATCATGAGGTTAGCGGCGAAGTTGATCGCTCTAACTGCCGCTAACCTCATGATCAACAGGAAGTCGGGCGGGCGTGGTGGGTGTGGGGCGGCGGTAGGGTCGGGGCGTGAGGTTCGAGCCGGGTCGGGTGGTCGTGCACCGCAACGTGCGGCGGGGGCGGATCGGGTGGGTGCGGCCTGCCCGCGTGGTTCGCGACGACGAGCGAGGGCTGCTGCTCTGGGTGGCCGAGGGCACGCCGGTGGCCGGCGAGGTCAACGAGGCCGGGCTGGGCATGCGAGCGGTGCCTTTCCGGGAGTGGCTGAGCCCGACCTACCGGTTGGCGCAGGGCCGCTGGAACGGTCCACCGCTGTTGAAGTTTCTTCCTACCGACGCGGCCCACTCCGTCTGGTGGTTCCGCGACGTGCGGGGCCGCTTCGCCGGCTGGTACGTCAACCTGGAGGAACCGGGCGTCCGCTGGGACGACGGGGGGCTGGCCGGCGTCGACATCGTCGACCAGGACCTCGACGTGTGGGTCCGCCCGGACCGATGCTGGGAGTGGAAGGACGAGGACGAGTTCGTCGAGCGGCTGGCCTTCCCGGAGCACTACTGGGTGACCGACGAGGCGGCGGTGCGGGCTGAGGGCAAGAGGGTGATCGCGCTCGCCGAGGCCGGCGTCTTCCCGTTCGACGGCACCTGGTGCGACTTCACCCCACCGGCGCACTGGACCGTCCCCGATCGCCTGCCCGACGGCTGGGATCGACCGCCGGTACGCTGACGGGATTTGATGTGTTCTTCGTCACGTAAGTCCCGCCCCGGGTGATGCGGGCCGGTGCGGTGTCAGCGTTCCGGTCGGGATCTGGCAGAATGGCTGGCTGGTATCCGGCGCGTGTCCGGCGCCCTCTAACCCGGGCACGTCGCCAGTCCACCCGAGTGGTCTCCGGCCCAACCCCACTGTGCCGGTTGGCGCTCACCCATGCACACCACCCGTACCGGGTCGGTGAGATCGCAACAGGAGCGAAACAACCGTGGCCGTAAAGATCCGGCTCCTGCGGATGGGCAAGATCCGCAACCCGCAGTACCGCATCGTCGTCGCCGACTCGCGTACCAAGCGCGACGGCCGGGCGATCGAGTTCGTCGGCATCTACCAGCCGAAGGAGGACCCTTCGGTCATCGAGGTCAAGTCGGAGCGGGTCCAGTACTGGCTCTCCGTCGGCGCCCAGCCCAGCGAGGCGGTGCAGCGGCTGCTGGAGCTGACCGGTGACTGGCAGAAGTTCAAGGGCCTGCCGGCCCCGCCGCCGCTGAAGGTCGCTGCCGAGCGGGCTGACCGCAAGGCGGCCTACGAGGCCGAGGCGAAGGCTGCCGCAGGAGTGGCCGACACCCCCGCCAAGCCGGCGAAGAAGGCAGCCAAGGCCGCCGAGGCACCGAAGGCCGCCGAGGCGCCGAAGGCCGAGGAGGCCCCGAAGGCCGAGGAGCAGCCCGCCGCGGACTCCGGCGAGCAGGCCTGACATGGCGCTGCGGCCGGCGTTGGAGCACCTGGTCAAAGGCATCGTCGACCACCCCGATGACGTACGCGTCCGGATGGTCGATTCCCGTCGAGGGAAGCGGCTGGAGGTCCGGGTGCATCCCGAGGACCTGGGCACCGTGATCGGGCGGTCCGGGCGGACCGCCAAGGCGCTGCGCCAGGTGATCGGCTCCATCGGTGGGCGCGGCGTACGCGTCGACATCGTCGACTCGTACTGATGCTGCTCATCGTCGGCAGGATCGGCAAGCCGCACGGCATCCGCGGTGAGGTCACCGTAGAGGTGCGTACCGACGAGCCCGAGACGCGGTTCGCCCCCGGCATGGTGCTCAACACCATGCCGGGGGCGAACGCCGCCCCGCCCGCGCCGGACGGTCCCGGTGTGCCGTTCCGGATACCCGACACGTTGACCGTCGAGTCCGCGCGTCGGCACCAGGAGCGGCTGCTGGTCGCCTTCGAAGGGGTGCTGGACCGCGACGTCGCCGAGGCGCTGCGCGGCACCCTGCTCGCGGTGGACAGCGCGGACGTCGCCGCACCGGAGGATCCGGAGGAGTTCAACGACCACCAGTTGGTCGGGTTGGCGGTGGTGACCCCGACCGGCGAGCGGTTGGGCGAGGTCGCCCGGATCGACCACGCTCCCGCGTCCGATCTGCTGGTGCTGCGGCGTCCCGAGGGGGGCACGGCGCTGATCCCGTTCGTCAAGGAGATCGTCCCCGAGGTCGATCTCGCCGGTGGCCGGGTCGTGGTGGACCCGCCCGGCGGCCTGCTCGATCTCTAGCTGGCGGAGCACCCCTGATGCGCGTCGACATCGTGTCGATCTTCCCGGAGTACTTCGCCCCGCTGGACCTGTCGCTGATCGGCAAGGCGCGAGCCAACGGGACACTGCGGCTTGCCGTACACGATCTGCGCGGTTGGACCCACGATGTACACCGGACCGTCGACGACACCCCGTACGGCGGCGGGCCCGGCATGGTGATGCGGCCGGAGCCGTGGGGCGAGGCGTTGGACGCCCTGGCGCCGACGGAGCTGACCCCGCCGCGACTGTTGGTGCCGTCGCCGGCCGGCGTGCCCTTCACCCAGGCGTTGGCCCACGAGCTGGCCGCCGAGCCGCACCTGCTGTTCGCCTGCGGCCGGTACGAGGGCATCGACCAGCGGGTCCTCGACCACGCGGCGACGCGGATGCCGGTCACCGAGGTGAGCCTCGGTGACTACGTGCTCTTCGGCGGTGAGGTGGCGGTGCTGGTGATCCTGGAGGCGGTGACCCGACTGCTGCCGGGGGTGCTCGGCAACGCCGGTTCGCTGGCCGAGGAGTCCCACGCGCACGGGCTGCTGGAGGCGCCGATGTACACGAAGCCGGCGACCTGGCGTGGACTGCCGGTGCCGGAGGTGCTCCGTTCCGGCGACCACGGCCGGATCGCCCGCTGGCGCCGCGACGAGGCGCTCGTCCGGACCGGTCGCCGCCGGCCGGACATGCTCACCGCACTGGATCCGCAGAGCCTGGACAAACGGGACGTGGCGGCGTTGGACCGGGCCGGATTTCAGGTGCCCGGACCGGATGTGGCAAAGTAGGGGGGTTGCCGCAGTCGTCTGCGCCCGTGGGCGGCTGCGAGGATCTTCGACCGGGGTCGGTTCGCACCGGCCACCACCCGGGGATCAGTATCACCCATCCGCGCGCCGAGTGACGGTGCGCCGTGAGCCTCACGAGGACACAGCGATGAACATCCTGGACGCCCTTGACGCCCAGTCGAAGCGCACCGACCTGCCCGACTTCCGTGCCGGTGACACCGTCAAGGTGCATGCCCGGGTGGTTGAGGGAGCCCGGTCCCGGGTCCAGATCTTCCAGGGCGTCGTCATCCGTCGCCAGGGCGCTGGGCTGCGCGAGACCTTCACCGTCCGCAAGCTCAGCTTCGGCGTCGGGGTCGAGCGGACGTACCCGATCAACAGCCCGGCGATCGACCGGATCGAGGTCGTGGTTCGCGGTGACGTCCGCCGCGCCAAGCTCTACTACCTGCGTGAGCTGCGGGGCAAGAAGGCCAAGATCAAGGAGCTGCGCGAGAAGCAGCCGAGCTGACGTCGCGCTGCGCCACGCCGCCCGAGCTGCGCGTATGCCGTACTGGCCAGTCCGCACTACCCTGGTCGTACGGGCGCAGCGCGGCGGTGACCCGCCTCGTGTGGCGGGCGACCTCCACTACCGCCCGGGGAGCCTCGACGAGGTTCCCGGGCGGTAGTCGTTTCTGCGGACCGGGGAGTGGGCGTGGTGCAGGCGCTTGACGACAGCGGTGCGGTCGATCCGTGGCGCCGGCGCACCCGGCGCGGTAAGCGGCAGATGCCGCTCTGGCAGGAGCTGCCGCTGCTGCTCATCGTCGCCTTCTGCCTGGCGGTACTGATCCGCACCTTCCTGCTCCAGGCGTTCTTCATCCCCTCCGGGTCGATGGAGGACACCCTGCTCGTCGGCGACCGGGTGGTGGTCAACAAGGTCGTCTACAACGTCCGGAACCCGCAGCGGGGCGAGGTGGTGGTCTTCCGGGGCACCGACAAGTGGGTTCCGCAGGTTGACGTGCAACCGCCCACCAGCTTCGCCGACAAGCTCGGCCGCACCGTCGGTGATCTGGTCGGCGTCGGTCGTCCGGGTGAGAAGGACTTCATCAAGCGGGTCATCGCGCTGCCCGGGGACCGGGTGAGCTGCTGTGACGACCAGGGACGGGTGCTGGTCAACGGCACCCCGTTGGACGAGTCGGCGTACGTGCTGCGGGACTCGCCACTGGATCTTCCGCCGAACCCCGACGAGTGCCGCTCCCGGCGGTTCGAGGAGATCGTCGTCCCGCCCGGTCAGATGTTCGTCCTCGGCGACCACCGGCAGGTCTCGCAGGACGCGCGCTGCCAGGGGACGGTGCCGATCGACAACGTGGTCGGACGGGCGTTCGCGGTGGTCTGGCCGTCCAGCCGGTGGCACTCGCTGCCGATCCCCGAGACCTTCGCAACCGTCGCCCCGCCACCCGCAGCCGGTGGCGCGGCCCCGGTACGCCCCGACCCCGCCGGGGGTGTCGTCCTGCTTCTCCCGATTGCGGCCACACTATCCGTTCTCGCGCGTTCCGGACGGTGGCGCTCGGTCGGGCAACGTAGGCTCCTCCCGTGATTGACGAGCAGACCGACAAGCCGCGCCACTCCTTCTGGAAGGAACTGCCCATCCTCCTCGGGGTGGCGATCCTGGTCGCGGTACTGGTACGTGCCTTCGTACTGCAGACCTTCTTCATTCCCTCGCCGTCCATGGAGAACACTCTCAAGATCGACGATCGGGTACTGGTCAACAAGCTCGTCTACCACACCCGTTCGCCCCATCGCGGCGAGGTCATCGTCTTCAAGGCCCCGCTGGAGTGGAGCGGCAATCCGGCGGGGGAGGACTTCATCAAGCGGGTGATCGGCGTCGGCGGAGACCGGGTGGTCTGCTGCGACGACCAGGATCGCCTGCTGATCAACGGAACACCGCTGGACGAGCCGTACATCTTCTCCGTCGATGGTCAGCGGGACAAGCCGGCGGACCAGGAGTTCGACGTGCAGGTGCCCGAGGGGCGGCTCTGGGTCATGGGCGACCACCGATCCGCCTCCGGCGACTCGCTGGAGCACTACCAGCAGTCCGGTCAGAACATTCAGTCGGCCACCATCCCCGAGGACGACGTGGTGGGACGGGCCTTCACCATCTTCTGGCCGTTCGACCGGGCGACCCTGCTGACCGTGCCGGAGGAGTTCGACGCGATTCCGACGTCCTGACCAGGGCCGGCCCGCCGCCCGCCGATGACGGGCAGCCGCCGGTTGTGCCGGGCGTGGGCGACGTCGCAGGAGTCTGGCAGTCTGGTGCGGTGACCGTCTACACCCCGAGGTGTGCCGCTCGCGTCCTGCTGGTCGACGCGGCCGGTCGGTTGCTGCTGTTCCGCGGCTTCGACCCGGCCCGCCCGGAACGCGGGCGGTGGTGGTTCACCCCCGGCGGAGGACTTGATCCGGGGGAGACGTACGCCGAGGGCGCGGTCCGTGAACTGGCTGAGGAGACCGGGCTGCGGCTGACCGTGGCCGATGTCGGTCAGCCGGTGCACGCCGACGTCGTCGAGTTCTCCTTCGACGGCGTGTGGTATCGGCAGGAGCAGCAGTTCTTCCTGGTACGCGTGGCGGCGCACGAGGTCGACACGGCCGGGTTCAGCGAGGTGGAGCGGGGCAGCGTCGACGGTCACCGGTGGTGGTCGGCGGGCGAGTTGAGCGGCACCGGGGAGCGCTGCTACCCACTTGACCTTGCAGAGGTGCTGGCCCGCGCGTTGGCCGGTACGACGGCTGTCATCGAGGGACGGGCATGCTGACTCCACCACGCACCGTGGTACGCCGCGAGGCCGGGCTCTACGCGTTGGAGCGGGCCCTGCAACGGCGCGGCTTCCGGTACGTCGCGGGTGCCGACGAGGCTGGCCGTGGTGCCTGCGCGGGGCCGCTGGTCGCCGCCGCCGTGGTGCTGCCGGAGGGCCGGCGGGGTGAGATCGACGGGCTGGCCGACTCCAAGCTGCTGACTCCGGCCAGCCGGGAACGGATCCACGACGAGGTCGTCGAGCGCGCGCTGGCGTACGCGGTGGTCGTCATTCCGGCCGACGAGGTCGACGCCCGGGGGCTGCACGTGTGCAACCTGGCCGCGATGCGGCGGGCGCTGGCCTTGCTGGCGGTCCGGCCGGAGTACGTGCTGACCGACGGGTTCGGCGTCGACGGCCTGGGCGTTCCCGGGCTCGCGGTGTGGAAGGGTGACCGGGTCGCCGCCTGCGTGGCGGCGGCGAGCGTGCTGGCGAAGGTCACCCGGGACAGGATCATGGTTGGCCTGGACGCCGAGCATCCCGGCTACGGGTTCGCCGAGCACAAGGGGTACATCACCGCCGAGCACACCGTCGCGCTGCGCGAGCGCGGGCCGTGCCGGGAGCACCGTTTTTCGTACGTGAACGTGGCCGCCGCCTCCGGGCTCGACGACCGGCCACCCCGCTCCCGCCGACCGTTGGGCGCAAGTCGGGAAGAGGCGATGGAGCGCTCGGGCGCGGCAGGGGGTACCGTCGGCGTGGCGTTGGGCGAGCAGCCTCGGCCTCCGGCGCCGGTGGGGGAAGATGTGGTCATGGAAGGCGGAGTGCGATGAGCGCGGAAGATCTCGAGAAGTACGAGACCGAGATGGAGCTCCAGCTCTACCGGGAGTACCGCGACATCGTCCGTCAGTTCTCCTACGTGGTGGAGACCGAGCGCCGGTTCTACCTCGCCAACCAGGTCGACCTGCACGTCCGCAACTCCGACGGCGAGGTCTACTTCGAGGTCGAGATGCACGACGCCTGGGTCTGGGACATGTACCGCCCTGCCCGGTTCGTGAAAAATGTCCGAGTGATGACGTTCAAGGACGTGAACGTCGAGGAGTTGGAGAAGCCGGACATCTCCCTACCCGCCGACTCGGGCTTCGGCGGCTGACCGCCCGGTACCGGCTGGCACGGCGACGGCGTCCCCCCCGCGCCGTCCCGCGTCCACAGTGCACCGGTTTGGTTCGTCAGTGCCCGGCGGTCTGCGGGCGCCCGACGAACTCGAACATCGTCGCGTCGGCTGGCCGCTGTCGGGGCGGACCGAGCAACCGGTGCGCGCCCACTCCGACCCCCTCCGCCGGAGTGCTGACCGCGACCTGCTCGAACCCCTCCGCGACGAACCAGTCGCAGATCGTCGGCACCAGGTCCGGCTCCCATCGGCCCCGGGTCCAGATGACGGTCCCGCCGGTGGCGCAGAGCCAGGCGCAGTGTCCCACCACCGCCCGTACGTCGGTGTCGGAGATGTTGCCGAAGATGCCGCAGGCCAGCACCAGGTCGGCCGGAACCATCCCGGCGTAGGCATCGGTGCGGGCCGCGTCGCCACCCACCACCTCGACTGCGGACAACCCCGCCTCGCGGACGGCGGCGCGAGCCAGCTCCACGTTGCGGGGCTCCTGCTCGACCAGCAGAGCGGTCACCTCACCGCCACGCGGATGGGTTGCCAGCACGGGAATCAGATCCCGGCCCTGCCCGGCGCAGAGACTGACCGCCCGCAGCGGCCCCGGCGATGCCTCGTCCAGGACGGCGCCGATGCGCCGACGCACCTCGGTCAGCCGCCGCGACAGCGATGAATCCGGATCCTCGTAGTGGTGGTGCCAGGCGTACCAGTCGCGGGTCACGCCCCGAGCCTAGGCGACGCTCGCCCATAGCAGATCGACAAGTTCGTGCGTGGACCGTCCACAGGACGCCCGGTCGTCCACAGATCGGCCGCTCGGGGTGGTGGACTCCGATGGGCCCGGTCAGGCTCGACGGCATGTCGCCACGGATGTCGATACTCGGCGGGCTCACGACGCTCCTGCTACTGGCCGCCACCGGACCGATGGGCGGTGCGGCCGGGGCACGTGGTTGGTCGCCCGCGCCGTCCGCGCCGAGCGGCTGGTCGCGCCCGGTGGCTCCACCACTGCAGGCGAGGGGCACTCCGGGCACCGGTGGTGGCGGGCCGTTGCGGTGGCCGGTCGAGGGGGTGCCGCAGGTCGTCGGTGGCGAGCGGTTCCGGTGGCCGGTCGACGGCGTGCCGCAGCCGGTTCGCAGGTTCGACCCGCCGCCCCGACCGTGGCTGGCCGGTCACCGGGGAGTCGACCTGCTGGCCCCGGCCGCCGCCACGATCCGGGCGGCCGGCCCCGGCACGATCCTGTTCGCCGGCATGGTCGCCGACCGACCGGTGGTCACTGTCGGCCACGCCGACGGCTTACGGACCACCTACGAACCGGTCCAGCCCGCCGTCACGGCAGGCACGGTGGTGCCGGCCGGGGCGTCACTGGGCACGCTGCTGCCCGGCCACGCGGGCTGTCCCGCCGCCGCGTGCCTGCACTGGGGACTGCGCCAGGGCGACGACTATCTCGACCCGCTGGCCCTGCTCGGTCTCGGGCGGGCCCGACTGCTGCCCGTCGGTGACCTCACCGTCGCCGCGGGTGCGTCCGCTCAACGCTGGGCGAGCAGACCGGGCAGCCCGACCGCCAGGCGCTGGTACTCCTCGGGCGCGTTGTAGACCTGGCCGCACAGCCGCAGCCAGCCGCGGCCGTCCCAGGTCGTGACCGCGACCTGGGCGGCGAGCCGCTCGGCGATCCGGGTCTGCAACGCCCGGGCACCGTCCAGGGTCGTGGCGAGGCCCGCCGGCAACGGAATGAGTCGCATGGCGACCGTCGGTCCGCCGGGGTCGGGCAGGTCGGCCGGTGGCACGCCGAGCGCGTCCCCCACCACCCGTTGCCCGTACGCGGCCAGTCCGGCGTTGTGCGCGCGTACCCGGTCGACGCCGAGGCTGCGCAGCGTGTAGAGCCCCGCCGGTGCGCTCAACCAGCCCGTGTAGTCGGCGGTGGCCTGCCACTCCAGGCGAGCCGGGAACCCCGAGTCCTGTTCCCAGGAGACCACCAGCGGCTCGATCCGGTCCCGCCACGGGGCTGCCACCACGAGCACGGCGGTGCCGCGTGGGGCGTACCCCCACTTGTGCAGGTTGCCCACCCAGAAGTCGGCTCCGATGCTGCGTACCGACGCCGGCAGCATGCCCGGAGCATGCGCGGCGTCGACAAGCACCGGCACGCCGTGCTCCCCGGCCACCCCGACGATCGCGGCGACCGGGAACAGCCGTGCCGTGGCCGAGGTGAGCTGGTCGACCACCAGCAGGCGGGTACGGCCCGGACGCAGCCCGTTCCGCACGATCTGCACCACCTCCTCGTCGGTGGCGGTCAACGGCACCCGCAGGACCCGATGCGTCGCCCCGGTGCGGCGGCACTCCCGGCGGATGGAGTATTCGACGGCACCGTAGCCATGGTCGGTGGTGAGCACCTCGTCACCGGAGCGCAGCCCCAGGGACTGGAACACCACGGCGGCACCGGTGGTGGCGTTCGTGGTCAGGGCGGTGCCGTCGGGATCGGACCCGAGGAAACTGGCCAGATGCCGACGAGTGTGCGCGATCCGGTCGACCAGGCCCCGCGTGAAGAACCGCAGCGGGTCGGCCTCCATCTCGTCGCGCAGCCGTTGCTGCGCCCGCTGCGCCACAATCGGGACCGCCCCGAACGAACCGTGGTTGAGGTGACTGACCGCTGGGTCGAGGGAGAAGAGCAGACGGGCGCCCGTGATCGGCTCGGGCGGTGGCGGGACGCTCACCCGATGATCATAGCCGTCAAGCGCGGCGCGTCCGCCCCAGCTTGCCGCCCATCACCGCTCAGGGACGGCGTGCCGCCGCCCGTTGCGGTCGGGGATGCGTGCCGCGGCCCGTTGCGGTCAGGGTTGCGTGCCGCCGCCGGGAGATTCGTGCGTGACCGCACGGAAGGTAGATGCATGGAAGCTCTAATGTCTGAGTGACATTTTGGTGTCACTCAGACATAGGGCTCGCCAGTCTTAACGACCCGACCCGACCCGACCCGACCCTGCCCCGCCCGGTGCCGCCTGGGCTTCCCCGGCGTGGCCGTGCGGTCGTCAGGCGCGAGGGTGGGCCTGACGGTAGGCGGCCCGGAGTCGTTCCACCGAGACATGTGTGTAGATCTGGGTGCTGGCCAGCGAGGAATGCCCCAGCAGTTCCTGAACCGCCCGTAGGTCCGCCCCGCCTTCGAGCAGGTGGGTGGCGGCCGAGTGGCGCAGCGCATGGGGACTGGTCCGGGGTAACCCCGCCGCCTCGGCGTAGCCGCCGACGATTCGGCGGGCCGTGGTCGGGTGCAGCCGGCCACCGCGGGCGCCGAGCAGCAGCGCGTCGCGGGAATCGGGGACCGCCAGCACCGGCCGTCCGTGTCGCAGCCAGTCGTCGAGGGCGCGTTGCGCCGGCAGCCCGTACGGCACCGTCCGCTCCCGCCCACCCTTGCCACGTACCCGGACGACCCGCCGATCCTGGTCGACGTCGCCCATGTCGATTCCGCACACCTCGCTGACCCGAACTCCGGTGCCGTAGAGCAGTTCGAGCAGTATTCGGTCGCGCAGCCGTACCGCCTCGCCGGTGTTCTCGGACGCATCGGCCACAGGCGACTCCTCGGCGGTCGCCGGATCGGCACCGGCAGCGAGCCCACCGGCTGCCGATCCGCTGGGTGTCGGCCCGCTGGGTGTCGGCCCGTTGGGTGTCGATCGGCTGGGCGTCGATCGGCTGGGTGCCGGCCCGCTGGGTGTCGGCCCGCTGGGTGTCGGCCCGCCGAGTACGGGCGTGGCCGGGCGGCGGGCAGGTTGCTCGACGAGCAGGGCCGCCTGCTCGGGGCGAAGCACCGTGGGTAGCGTCCGGCGCGGTCGGGGGCTGGCCAGCGTGGCGGCGACGTCGGTGGGCAGCAGCCCTTGCCGGTGAGCCCAGGCGCTGAAGGTCCGAGCCGCGGCGGCCCTGCGGGCCAGCGAGGTGCGGGCGGCGCCGGTCGTGCGTTGTCGGGACAGCCAGCTGCGTACCGTGTCGAGGCTCAGCTCGGCCACTTCGGTGCAGCCCATCCGTCCAGCATGATCCAACAGCGACACCAGATCGGCGACGTACGCCCGCACGGTATGTGCCGAACGGTTTCGGACCGCAGCGAGATGACCCGCGAACTCGTCCACCGCGTCTCGCAACGGTGCCGGCAGCGCGTCGTGCATGGCCCGGGTGCCGTCGGTGGTCGGCTCCTGCCCGCCCATCCTGCCCACGGAATCCACCCTACGATCGAGACGCCCCGACGGCTAACGGGCGACACGTTCGACGCCGACCGCTGATCAGGCAGGTGATGCGGCCGTGTGCCGAGCAGGCCCTGGTGGCCTCAGGTCACCGCCGATCGGACTGCTCGCTGGCATCCCCGGGGCGGACCGCTGCGCTCCGCCGGCTCGGTGTGACCAGGGCATAGCCGTCCTCCCGCCGCACCACCAGGGCCAACTCCTGCAACAGCGGCAGTTTGCGTAGCACCGTGCGGACGGCAAGGCCCGCCCGCGCCGCGAGGGCGTCGACACCGATGCGGCCGCGTCGCGGCATTGCCTCCACGATCGACCGGGCGTCGTCGTCGAGCAGATCGGTGGGCCGTTCGGGCCCACGCGGCACCGGGGCCAACTCGCCGATCCGACCCACCTCCTCCAACACCTGGGCGAGGCCGGTCACCAACCGCGCCTCCGGATGTTCCCGCAGCACCTCGTGGGCACCGACCGACATCGCCGAGGTGACCGGGCCCGGCACCACCATCGCCGGTCGATCCAGGGCGATGGCCCGCCGGGTGGTCTGCGTGGCGCCGCTGCGGGCTGCCGCCTCGACCAGCACGGTGCCCCGGGTGCCCGCCGCGATCACCCGGTTGCGGATGAGGAAGCGGGGACGCAGCGGCTCCGCGCCCGGCGGCCACTCGCTGACCAGCAGACCGGTGTCGGCGATCCGGTCGAACAGCGCGGCGTTGCCCATCGGGTACGCACGGTCCACACCGCAGGCGAGCACCGCGACAGTGAGCCCGCCGGCGTTCAGTGCCCCACGGTGCGCGGCGGCGTCGATGCCGAACGCGCCGCCGGAGACGACGGTCCAGTCCCGGTCGGCCAGGCCGTAGCCCAGATCCGTGGCGATGTGGGTGCCGTACGCCGTGGCGGCCCGCGACCCCACCACCGCCACGGACCGGTCCAGCGCCTCGGCCAGCGGCCACGAGCCGCGTACCCAGAAGCAGAGCGGCGGCGCGGTCTCGACGTCCACCCGGCGGCGGGCGTCGAACAGGCGGAGCTTGCGCAGGTGCTCCACCGTCCCGGGCCATTCGTCGTCGCCGGGAATGACGACCCGGACACCGAGCCGGTCGGCGCGGTGCAGCGCCTCGGCGGCGACCACCCTGGCATCACCGGCCCGGCTGCGCGCCGCCACGGACTCGCGCAGTGCCTGCTGTGGTGCTCCGCCGTCCAGCAGCAGTTCCAGCGCGCCCACCGGGCCGAACTCGTCGACCAGTCCGTGCACCGACCGGGTACCCGGCTCGGCCAGCCAGGTCAACGCCACCCGCGCCAGGGTCAGCTCCTCGTGGGTGCTCATGTGCCCTCTCCCGTCCTGAGCGTGATGGCCTCGTTGACGTCCCCGGCTTCCGGCCGTGCCCGCCCGTCGAGGTCGGCGATCGTCCAGGCAAGTCGGACGACCCGGTCGAAGCCGCGGGCGGAGAGCGACCCGGAGTCGAGCCGAGACCGCAGCTCGACGGTGACCCGGCCGGGCAGCCGCCACGGCGCCCGACGCAGCTCCGGACCAGGTATCTCGGCGTTGAGCCGCCGACCCAGCGGTGCCCAGCGCTCGGCCGCCGCCGCCCGTGCCGCCGCCACCCGCCGGGCGACCACCGCTGAGGACTCGTGACTGGTGGTCTCCATAAGCTCGGCGGCACGCATCGGTGATAGCCGCACCTGGAGATCGATCCGGTCGAGCAGCGGACCGGAGAGCCGGCCGAGGTAACGACGGCGGGCCAGTGGGGGACACTCACAGCGGTCGTCGCCGGCCGGGTTCGCACACGGGCAGGGGTTGGCTGCGATGACCAGTTGGGCGCGGGCCGGATACTCGGCGCTGCCCCGGCTGCGGGTCAGCAGCACCCGGCCATGCTCCAACGGCTGACGCAGCGCCTCCAGCGCCGCCTTGCTGAACTCGGGCGCCTCGTCCATGAGCAGGACCCCGCGGTGGGCGAGCGAGATCGCACCGGGGCGGGCGAGCCCGGACCCACCACCGACGATCGAGGGAACGGTCGCGGTGTGATGAGGTGCCTGGAACGGTGGGCGGCGGATCAACCGGCCACCCGCCGGCAACAGGCCGGCGATCGAATGCAGCGCGGTGACCTCCAGCGCGGCCTCGTCGTCCAGTTCCGGCAGGATCGACGGCAGGCGTTCGGCGAGCATCGTCTTGCCCGCTCCCGGGGGCCCGATCAGGGCCAGATGGTGGCTACCGGCGGCAGCGATCTCCAGAGCGCGGCGGCCCAGACCCTGCCCGGCGACCTCGGCCAGGTCGGGGCCGGGTGCGGCCGGCGGCGGGGCGTCAACCGGCGGCTCGATCAGCGGCGTGCCGTCGCGGACGAAGGCGACCAGCCGGTGCAGGGTGTCCACGCCGCGTACCAGCAGCCCGGGCACGACCGCCGCCTCGGCGGTGTTGTCGGCCGGGACGATCACCCGTTGGACGCCGGCCTTCGCCGCCGCGGCGACCATCGGCAGTACGCCCCGGACCGGTCGCACGGTGCCGTCCAGGCCCAACTCCCCAAGGACCGCCACGCCGTCCAGCGGCAACAGCGGAAGCTCGCCGGAGCCACCGAGCAGCGCCACCGCGATCGCAAGGTCGAACGCCGAACCGAACTTGGGCAGGGTGGCCGGCAGCAGGTTGAGGGTGATCCGGCGGTTCGGCCACCGCTGGCCGGAGTTGACCACCGCGGCCCGGACCCGGTCGCGCGCCTCGTGCAGGGCGGTGTCGGGTAACCCGGAGATCACCACCCCGGGCAGGCCGGCAGCGAGATCCACCTCCACCTCCACCAACTGCCCGGTCACCCCGACCAGACCGACGCAGAGCACCCGGGCGTAACTCATCGCGCCACCTCGCGTCGCTCGGCGTCACGATGAGGTGCCACCACACTGGGCCGAATGATTCGTTCGCTGCGCTCACTCATCGCGCCACCTCGCGTCGCTCGGCGTCACGATGAGGTGCCACCACACTGGGCCGAATGATTCGTTCGCTGCGCTCACTCATCGGAAGGCGTCCTTGAGGTGCTCGACGCGTGCCCGGCCGATGCGGGGCAGCAGCACCGAGATGACGTCGAAACGGACCTCGTCGGCGGTGGTGCCGGTGGCGGCGAGCCAGGCGGCGGCAAGCCCCCGGAGGCGGCGGGCCTTACGGGGCACCACCGCCTCGGCAGGGCTGCCGAAGGTCGCGGTGCGCCGTGTCTTCACCTCACAGAAGGCGAGCACCGGCCCGTCCCAGGCGATGATGTCGATCTCTCCGGTGCGGCAGCGCCAGTTGCGGGCGACCGGGCGTAGTCCCGCTTCGATCAGGTGCCGTACGGCGCAGCGTTCCCCGTACCCGCCGATCGCCTGGTTCCGCTTGGTCATGACCGGCACCCTGCGCCCGTGCGGGGTCTCGCGGCGACCCCGCCGTGCTGTCCTGTGGACAGCCGAGGGTGTTGTGGACGAACGGACGATCATGTCCTAGATGTGCTATAGCGCCCTTCCTGGGGCTGGTCAGGCGTGGGGTCGAATGGCGCACGAACCGCTGGTCGCATACGGTGCCGGGCGTGGACGGACGACGCAGCTTCGCCGACGACCAGGAGTCGCGCTGGTATCCGGGCGATCATGACCGTGGCTACGCCGACCCGCAGTGGCATCCGGTGGGAGAGGGGCACTACCCCGGCGACGAGCCGCGCGCGGTGCCTGAGCAGCGTGGTGACGACGACGACCGGTACGGCTCGCCCCGACGCGCCGCCCTGACGGACCCGCTCGGGGACGTCGCGGCGGAGACTGAGCGCTACCGGGCGTCACGTTCCCGCCGGGCGGAACCGACGGAACCGGATGTCTCCGGCGAGCTGCCGGTCGATCGCTCGGGCCGACGTGCCGCCCGCGAGGTGGGCCCGACCGGCGGCGGAGCGCCGGTGTCGACGGATCCGACCCGCGCGCTGGCCGGGTACCCGATCGTCGAGGCCAAGCGTGGGCCCGAGGCGACCAACCCGCTGGAACAGCCGACGGGGCCGGTGCCGTCGGTGGTACCCCGGACGGAACCGCCGGTGGGCGAGGTACCGCCCGGCTCCGCCGACGCCGTGTCCGGTCACCCGACGGCCGGTCATCCGACGGCCGGTCATCCGATGACGGGCCACCCGACGCCCGGTCACTCGACGCCCGGTCATCAGGGGGGCGGTCACCAGGCGGGCGGCGTCCAGCCAGGGGTGCCGGCCGGTGACGGCGTCTACCGGACGCGGCGACCGGTGCTCGCGGTGCTTTTCGCCGTGCTGGTCGTGATCTTCGAGTTGCCTGCGGTGCGGGTGCTGCTGCACGGCGCGACCGCGGACCCGGTTGCCGCCGGGGACGTGCTGGCGGGCACGTTCCTGGTCTGCGGGCTGCCGATCTTCGCGGCCGGCCTCTACGGGCTGCGGACGACCGGGTTCTCGCTGAGCGACGGCGCGCGAGGGTGGCTGCGACCGCCGACCGCGTACCTGACGATCGGCTTGGCGCTCTTCCTGGTAGCCGCGGTCGCTGCCGGTTGAACGAGACCGCGCCGCCGGCTGCGCGTGGCCCCGCCAGCGGTTGAGCGGAACCGTGCCGCCGGTTGAGCGCGGCTGTGCGGCCGGCTGCGTCTGGGCCTGCCGCCGGTTGAGCGTGGCGCGCCGACGGCGTGAGCGGAGCGTCGCCGCACCCGGGCGTGGAACGGTCGCGAGGGCGCGTACACTGGTCAACCGGCGACCGCCTCGTGCGGTCGACCTCGCGTGCCCTCCTCACGAGTCGTCGTGTGGCGGCGGCCTCCCTGGTCCCGACCCCGGTCGGGCCCACCATGGTCGACGACTGGGCACCAGGACGCCCGGCCGCCGGTCGGGCGAGACAACCAGGGACCGCAAGGAGTACGAATCATGGCCGTCGTGACCATGCGTCAGCTGCTGGAGAGTGGTGTTCACTTCGGGCACCAGACCCGGCGCTGGAACCCGAAGATGAAGCGCTTCATCTTCACCGAGCGTAACGGCATCTACATCATCGACCTGCGTCAGACCCTCGACTACATCGAGAAGGCGTACGACTTCGTGCGCAACACGGTGGCCGAGGGCGGCAGCATCCTGTTCGTCGGCACGAAGAAGCAGGCGCAGGAGGCGATCGCCGAGCAGGCGACCCGCGTCGGTCAGCCGTACGTCAACCACCGCTGGCTCGGCGGCATGCTGACCAACTTCCAGACGGTGTACAAGCGGCTGCAGCGGATGAAGGAGCTGGAGGCCCTCGGTGACCTCAGCGGCACCGCCGCCGGCTACACCAAGAAGGAGACCCTGCAGCTCTCCCGCGAGAAGATCAAGCTGTCCCGCACCCTGGGCGGCCTGCGGGACATGCAGAAGCTCCCGGCCGCGGTCTGGGTGGTCGACACCAAGAAGGAGCACATCGCCGTCGACGAGGCCCGCAAGCTGGGCATCCCGGTGATCGCCGTGCTCGACACCAACTGCGACCCGGACGAGGTCGACTTCCCGATCCCGGGTAACGACGACGCGATCCGCTCGGCCGAGCTGCTGACCAAGGTCGTCGCCGCCGCCGTGGCCGATGGCCTGATCGCCCGCTCCGGCCGCCGCCGGGGCGGCGACGAGAAGCCGGAAGCGGGCGTAGCCGCCGACGAGCCGCTGGCCGAGTGGGAGCGCGAGCTGCTCGAGGAGCCGAAGAAGGCCGCCGAGCAGCAGCCGACCGCCGAGCAGCCCGCAGCCGAGCAGCCCGCAGCGGAGCAGCCGGCCGCCGAGCAGCCCGCGACCGAGCAGCCGGCAGCCGTCTCCGGTCAGTGATCGTGCCGCCGTCCGGTCACCGTCCGTTCCGCTGACGGTGACCGGCGGCGGGTAGACCGGGCACGAACCTCTCGGAACCGGGTAATCGTCACCTCAGACCATTCCACGCAGTCTCAACACCGAAGAGAGAGCCATGTCCCAGATCACCGCCGCGGACGTCAAGAAGCTCCGCGACCTGACCGGCGCCGGCATGATGGACAGCAAGAAGGCGCTGACCGAGGCCGAGGGCGACTTCGACAAGGCCGTCGAGATCCTGCGCGTCAAGGGCGCCAAGGACGTCGGCAAGCGGGCCGGCCGGACCGCCGCGAACGGTCTGGTCGCGCACTCCGGCAAGGCGCTGCTCGAGCTCAACTGTGAGACCGACTTCGTCGCCAAGAACGATGCCTTCATCGCGCTGGCCCAGCAGCTTGTCGAGCACGGCGAGCGCTCCGGCGTCAGCAACGCCGAGGAGCTGCTCGCCACCGAGATCGACGGTCGTCCCGTCGCCGACCTGGTCCAGGAGCAGTCCGCCAAGATCGGCGAGAAGCTGGTGCTCAACCGGTTCGCCAAGCTCGACGGCACCGTCGCGGTCTACCTGCACCGTAAGGCGCAGGACCTGCCGCCGGCGGTCGGCGTGCTGGTGCAGTACGCCGGCAAGACCGACGAGGCGGGCGACGCCGACGCGCGTGGTGCAGCGATGCAGGTCGCCGCGATGCGGCCGCAGTACCTCACCCGTGACGAGGTGCCGGCTGAGGTCGTCGAGTCCGAGCGGCGCATCGCCGAGCAGACCGCCCGTGAGGAGAACAAGCCCGAGGCTGCGCTGCCGAAGATCGTCGAGGGCCGGGTCAACTCCTTCTTCAAGGACTTCGTCCTGCTGGAGCAGTCCTCGGTGACCGACAACAAGAAGACGGTGAAGCAGGTGCTGGCCGAGGCGGGCATCGAGGTCACCGGCTTCGTGCGGTTCGAGGTCGGCCAGGCCTGAGCCGGCTCGGGGCGCATCGCGCCCGTGGGCTGGGAACAACGACGAGACGAGGAGGCCGCCGGTGTACGCGACACACACCGCGGCCTCCTCGTCCCATAAGGTCGGCAGCGGCAGGTACGCGCACCTGAGCGCGCCAGTGGGGGAAGGACGGGCGGATGACGCAGGTTGTGAGTGACCGGACGTTGGCGGCGGACGATCCGACGGCACCACCGCCCGGCCGGGCCCGGCGGGTGGTGTTGAAGCTGTCCGGCGAGGTGTTCGGTGGGGGCGCCATCGGCGTCGACCCGGACGTCGTGCAGGCCATCGCCCGGCAGATCGCCACCGTGGTACGCCGGGGTGTGCAGGTCTCCGTGGTGGTCGGCGGCGGCAACTTCTTCCGTGGCGCGGAGTTGCAGAAGCGGGGCATGGACCGTGCCCGGGCGGACTACATGGGCATGCTCGGCACGGTGATGAACTGCCTGGCCCTCCAGGACTTCCTGGAGAAGGAGGGTATCGAGACCCGGGTGCAGAGCGCCATCACGATGGCCCAGGTGGCCGAGCCGTACATTCCGCTGCGGGCGATCCGTCACCTGGAGAAGGGCCGCGTGGTCATCTTCGGCGCCGGCGCGGGCATGCCGTACTTTTCCACCGACACGGTGGCCGCCCAGCGCGCGCTGGAGATCCACGCGGACGTCGTGCTGATGAGCAAGAACGGCGTGGACGGCGTCTACACTGCCGACCCCCGGATCGATCCGACCGCCAGCAAGTTCGACTCGATCACCTTCTCCGAGGTGCTGCGTCGCAACCTCCGGGTCGCCGACGCGGCCGCCTTCAGCCTCTGCATGGAGAACGGCCTGCCGATGCTGGTCTTCGGCGCGCAGGGCGACGACACCATCGTCCGGGCCGTGGGTGGCGACAAGATCGGCACGCTGATCACCACCTGAGCCGACCGCCGACGGCGATCTCGGCGGTCCCGGTGACCCGACAAGCCCACGACGAGCACAAGAAGGAGGCGAGGAGACCGGTGATCGACGACACCCTCCTCGAGGCCGAGGAGAAGATGGAGCGTGCGGTCGAGCACGCCAAGGAAGAGTTCGGCGCCATCCGCACCGGTCGCGCGACTCCCGCCATGTTCTCCAAGGTCATCATCGACTACTACGGCAGCCCGACCCCGCTGACGCAGATGGCGTCGGTGGCCGTTCCCGAGCCGCGGATGGCCATCATCAAGCCGTACGACAACTCGCAGATCAACGCGATGGAGAAGGCGATCCGCGACTCGGACCTCGGGGTCAACCCGAACAACGAGGGCAACCAGCTACGCATCCTGCTCCCGCAGATGACCGAGGAACGCCGCCGCGACATGATCAAGGTGGCCCGGCACAAGGGTGAGGAGGCGAAGGTCGCCATCCGCAACATCCGCCGCAAGGGCAAGGAGGAGCTGGACCGGCTCGTCAAGGACGGCGAGGTCGGCGAGGACGAGGGCCGTCGCGCGGAGAAGGAGCTGGACGACCTGACCCAGCGCTACGTGTCGCACGTCGACGAGTTGGTCAAGCACAAGGAGTCCGAACTCCTGGAAGTCTGAAGCCGAGGTCACCACCTGCTTGATCATGAAGTTGTTGCCCTCGCCACCGGCGTGGCGTGGTGACAACTTCATGATCAAGGCAGTGGGAGCGGACACCGGTACGTCCTGTCGGGCGGACGGGTGCAGTAGGCTCGGCACGATTCCCGGTGACCCGACGGTGAACGGTGGGGATCGGCCAGCCGACAGGCCGGCATATCAGACGGAGCGCCTCGCGCGGGTAGGGGATGGTAGTGGCTGTGCGTCAAGTGGTGGATCTCGTACCGCTCACCCCTGGTGCGTGATGTCCCACCTCGACCCCTACGGCGGCGCCGAGGCCCGTGACTGGGATCGCCCCGACCGACCCACCTCGCTGCCCTGGCCGGACCCGGACGTAGAACCCGGTCAGTGGGGCCGTGGCCCGCAGCCCGGTGCCGGGCTGTACGCCAATCCGCGCACCCGCCCCGGTCCGCAGTCCGAGCACCCCTACGCCCACCGTCCCGACGACCGGGGTCCGGTCGGCGCCGGGTTCGGCGAGCCGTACGACGCTGAACCCGATCGACGCGGCCGGTACGTCGGCGACCGACCCGCCCAGGAAGGCCGGAACGGGCGCGGACCGGCCGGCTGGGACCATCCACCGCACGGGCACAACGGAGCCCGCGACCTGGACCACGGCGACGCGCCCACCGCGCAGATCGCGCCGGTGCGGGTCGGTGCCGGTCGGGACCACGACGACGCACCCACCACCCAGCTCGCGGCGGTGCCGCCCGGAGACGCGGAACCCGAGACGCCACAGCCCGACGGGCCGGACGGGCCGAGCCGGCGCCACCGGGGCCGGCGTCGGGCCGGTGCCGGCCGGCCGGCTACCCAGCAGGGCACGAGCCGGGCCGGGCGGAACCTGCCGGCGGCCATCTCGGTCGGGGTGTGTCTGGGCGCGGCGGTCCTGCTGCCCCTGTTCCTCTACACGCCGGCGTTCCTGCTGGTGCTCGCCGCCGCGTTCGGCGTCGGCACCTGGGAGATGTCCCGCGCGGTGCGCCGTGGCGGCGCCGAGGTGCCGCTGGTGCCGCTGGTCGCCGGTGGGGTGCTCACCGTCACCCTGGCCTGGTTCGCCGGGCTGGACGCGCTCCTGCTCGGCCTCCTGGTCACCGTGGCGGGCACCTTGGTCTGGCGGCTCGGTGACGGTACGGCCAACCTCCGGCGGGACATGACCGCGGCGACGCTGATCGCGGTGTACGTGCCGTTCCTCGGCGGTTTCGCCGCCCTGCTCGCGTCATCCCCCGGTGACGGTGCGCTGCGGGTGCTGGTGACGCTGGTCGCGGTGGTGCTCTCCGACACCGGCGGGTACGCGGCCGGCGCCAACTTCGGCAAGCATCCGATGGCGCCGACGATCAGCCCGAAGAAGTCCTGGGAGGGCTTCGGCGGCTCGGTCGGCGCGGCGGCGTTGGGCAGTGCCGTGCTGCTCTGGGCGCTGTTCGACGTGGCGCCCTGGTGGGGCGCCGTGTTCGGGGTGGCGGTCTCGGGTGCCGCGGTCCTCGGTGACCTCGCCGAGTCGATGATCAAACGGGATCTCGGCGTGAAGGACATGAGCAACCTGCTGCCCGGCCACGGCGGCCTGATGGACCGGCTCGACTCCGTTCTGTTCGCGGTGCCGACGGCGTACCTGCTGCTCGTGGTGTTCGTTCCGGCGGTGAACTGAGCATGGCCCACGCCGGCCGGAACGGGGCGCGGACGAGGCGGGAGCGGATCCGACGCCTCCGCAGAGGTGCGTTCCGGGCCGGGCGTGCCAGACTGGACGTGACATGACGAGCCTTCCCCTGATCCCGGTCGACCCGGACGCGCCTGGCGCGCGCCGGGCGGCGATGCCACCGCAACACCTCGCCGACCTCGACCTCGCCGGCCGGAAGGACCTGGTCACGAAGCTGGGCGAGTCGGCGTTCCGGGCCCGACAGGTCTCCACCCACTACTTCGGCCGGCTGGTGCGCGACCCCGCGCAGATGACCGACCTGCCGGCGTCGTCCCGCGAGCGCCTCGCCGACCAGCTGCTGCCCCGGCTGCTCACTCCGGTCCGCGAGCTGGCCTGCGACGACGGCGCGACCCGCAAGGCGTTGTGGCGGCTGCACGACGGCTCGCTGGTGGAGAGCGTGCTGATGGGCTACCCGGACCGGGTCACCGTCTGTATCTCCAGCCAGGCCGGATGCGGCATGGCGTGCCCGTTCTGCGCGACCGGTCAGGCCGGCCTGACCCGCAACCTCTCCACCGCCGAGATCGTCGATCAGGCGGTCTACCTGGCGGGTGTGGCCGCCTCCGGCAAGGTCGCGGGGTCACCGCCGAGGCTGTCGCACGTGGTCTTCATGGGCATGGGCGAGCCGCTGGCGAACTACAACCGGGTGATCGCGGCGATCCGCCGCCTGGTCGCGCCGCCACCCGAGGGGCTCGGCCTGTCGCAGCGTCACATCACCGTTTCCACGGTCGGGCTGGTGCCGGCCATCCACCGACTGGCCAGCGAAGACCTCTCGGTGACTCTTGCGTTGTCGCTGCATGCCCCCGATGATGAGCTGCGCGACGAACTCGTGCCGGTCAACCAGCGCTGGAAGGTGTCCGAGGTGCTGGACGCAGCCTGGGCCTACGCGGCCCGCACGGGCCGTCGTGTGTCGATCGAGTACGCGATGATCAAGGACGTGAACGACCAGCCGTGGCGAGCTGACCTGCTCGGCCGGCTGCTGGCCGGCAAGTTGGCCCACGTGAACCTGATCCCGCTCAACCCGACTCCGGGCAGCCGCTGGGACGCCAGCCCGAAGCCGGTCGAGCGGGAGTTCGTCCGGCGGTTGCGCGACGCCGGGGTGTCCACCACGGTGCGGGACACCCGGGGTCGCGAGATCGACGGAGCATGTGGGCAGCTGGCCGCCGCGGAGGACAGTGGCACCGACCCGGCCGGGGAGATGACGGCGTGACCGGGCGTGGCGAACGAGACCAGGAGACATAGTGGCGAGTCAGGGTCAGCGTTTCCGGCGTAAGGCGCTCCGCCGGGGATACAAGGTTGACGAGGTGGACGCCTTCCTGGACCGGGTCGAGGCGACACTCGCCGGGCAGCCGGTCGGAGCGCCGGTGGCCTCGCAGGAGGTCCATGACGTCGTCTTCCGGGTTCGCTTCAACGGCTATGACGAGTGGCAGGTCGACCTGCACCTCGACCGGGTCGAACGGCAGTTGGCGGAGCTGGAGGAGCGCGGTGGCGTGCCCGGCCGGGGCGATGGCCGGATGGGCCCGATGGAGCGGATGGGTCCCGGCATGCGCGAGGACCGAGGCATGTCCCCGGTGCCGCAGCCGCCGATGCCGCCTCGGACGATGCCGGCACAGGCCGGGCCGCCCTATGGCCGCTACGACGAGCCGACGGGCGCCTTCGCCGGTGGGTACGACAACGCTCCCCGGGGTGGTTACGACGGCCCGCGTGGCGCCGCCGCCCCGATGGGCCCGGGCGGGCCGATGGGTCCTCCCGGTGGCATGGGGCACGGTGGGCCTCCGCCGCGTGGACTGCCCGCAGGCCCCGGCGGCTACGGTCCGCCGGACGCGCCGGGTGGCTACGGTCCGCCGGACGGTCCCGGTGGGTACGGTCCGCCGGATGGACCCGGTGGATACGGTCCGCCGCCGGACGAGCAGCGCTTCGACGGGTTCGAGGCGGGTCGGCACGGCCGTACCGACATGACCGCCGAGATCAGGCTGCCGGACCGGGATCCCCGGCGTGGCCCGGCGGGACCGCCCGGCATGCCGCAGCAGGCGCTCGGCGGGCCTCCGATGGGCGGCCCCCCGGCGATGGCCGGTCCGCCTGCGATGGCCGGCCCCTCGATGGGTGGGCCACCGATGGCCGGCCCGCCCGGCAGCGACCTCTACCGGGTGGACCAGATCCGACGCAGCTTCCAGGTCCGCCGCTTCGGCAGCGGGTACGACCCTGACCAGGTGGACCGGTTCTTCGAGTCGCTGCTCGGCGGGATGGCCGGGCGTAACCAGATGCCGGTCAACCCGAAGGACCTGGACACGCTCCGCTTCGGGCTGGTGCAGGGTGGCTACTTCGAGGCCGAGGTCGACGCCGCACTGAAGAACGTGCAGGACATCCTCTTCGGCCGCTGACAGTCAGCGATGCGCGAGGGCCCGTCTCCGGAGACCGGAGCGGGCCCTCGCGCTTGCTCGCCCAGGTGGGTGCGGCGGTGGACCGACAGGACGTCGCGCCGGGGCCCGGTCACTCAGGAGCGCAGGCCGTCGCGGGTTGCCCGTTCCGTCAGGAGCGCAGGCCGTTGCGGCGCAGCACCACGTCACCGATCACGATGAGCAGCAGGAGCGCGGCCAGACCGATCAGCCAGAGGTTCTCGACCCTGCCCTCGTGGTTGCCGCAGAGCATGGCCAGCAGCGCGAACGCGGTCAGCACCGCGCCGATCCGCCCGGCCTTACGGTGCCCGGGCTTGTGCTGGTCTGGCGACGTTACCGGCTCGCTGCCTGCCACTGTCGGTCCTTCCTCGCGAACGGATCTCCGGCTAGTCTGGCACGTCCCTCGCGAAGGTTTCCGGCCAGGGCCGATGGGCCCCGCTCTGGTGGGTGGAAGGGCACTACCGGCGTCGCGGGGCGAGGACCAGACTGCCTCCGGTAGCGTTCTGGGGCGTACACCTTGATTGTCTTTTTGAGGGGGAACTGCGGTGCGAGTGACCGGTACGGGGCACGCGAGCATGCGGATCGACACGGCCGCGGGCAGCATCCTGTGCGACCCGTGGGTCAATCCGGCCTACTTCGCCTCCTGGTTCCCGTTTCCGGACAACTCCCAGCTCGACTGGGAGGCCCTCGGTGACGTCGACTACCTGTACGTCTCCCACCTGCACCGGGACCACTTCGACGCGGCTCACCTGAAGCGGTACGTGTCGAAGAAGGCGACCGTGCTGCTGCCCGAGTTCCCCACCTCCGAGATGGAGGACGAGTTCCGTGAGCTGGGCTTCACGAACTTCCTGAAGACCCGCAACGAGGAGGTCGTCGAGCTTGACGGCGGCCTGAAGGTGATGATCCAGGCGCTGACCAGCCCGACCGACGGTCCGATCGGTGACTCCTCGCTCTGGGTGGAGTACGACGGCGTCCGGCTGCTCAACCAGAACGACGCCCGTCCGACCGACCTGAGCACCTTCGCAGAGCTGGGCCACGTGCACGCGCACCTGCTGCAGTTCTCCGGCGCGATCTGGTACCCGATGGTCTACGAGTTGCCGAACGCGGCGAAGACCGCCTTCGGCAAGCAGAAGCGGGACCGGCAGTTCGACCGTACCTGGCGTTACATCGACGACCTCAAGGCCGACCACGTCTTCCCGATCGCCGGCCCGCCGTGCTTCCTGGACGACGAGCTGTGGCAGTTCAACGACATCTTCGGCGACGAGGGAAACATCTTCCCCGACCAGTCGGTCTTCCTGGCCGAGTACGCCAAGGTCGGTGGCACCAATGGCATCGTGCTGCTGCCGGGCAGCGTCACCGAGGTCACCACCACCGGGGCCACGACCACCCACCCGATGCCGGTGGCGGAGTTCTTCGCCAACAAGGTCGCTCACCTGGAGGAGATGCGCGAGCGTAAGCGGCCCATCATCGAGGCGGAGAAGGCGTCCTGGCGGCACCCCGAGGTGGACGTGCTCAAGGAGCTGAAGCGGCGGATCGAACCGCTGCTCGACGAGTCGATCTACCTGGCCAAGGGGGTCGGTGGTCCGGTCCGCTTCGACCTGGTCGGCTACGACGGCGAGAGCGTCGAGTCGATCGTGGTGGACTTCCCCGGCAAGCAGGTGCGGCCGTACGCCGACGAGAAGGTGCGCTACCGGTTCCGGACCGAGCGGGCGCTCGTGGAGCACCTGCTGCACATCGGCGAGGTGGACTGGGTCAACTCGCTCTTCCTGTCCTGCCGCTTCTCCGCCGCCCGGATCGGGCAGTACAACGAGTTCGTGTACGCCTTCTTCAAGTGCCTGTCCACCGAGCGGCTCCAGTACGCCGAGGGCTGGTACGACGAGCACGAACGGGCGGTGGACGCCGAGGACATCACCCTCGGCGACTGGGTGGTGCAGCGGCGTTGCCCGCACCTGAAGGCGGACCTGAGCCGGTTCGGCATCGTCGACGGCGACCAGCTCACCTGTCAGCTGCACGGCTGGCGGTTCGACCTGCCCAGCGGGCGTTGCCTGACAAGCGTCGGCCACAAGGTCCGCGCCCACCGGGTCGGCGAGGAGGCTCCCGCCTCAACGACCTAGGTCGGCGAGGATGCGTTGAGCGGCGTTGTGGCCGGCGGCACCGATTACGCTGCCGGCCGGGTGACAGCCGGCGCTGCCCGCGTACACCCCGTCCACGCCCGTGGCGTAGGGCATCCGGTCGGCGAACGAGACGGTGTTGTCGACGTGGTGGATGTGCCCGCCGGTGATGCCGAAGTGCGCCTCGATGCCGGGCGGCGGCAGGGGCACCGCGTCGGCGATCAGGTCGCCGGTGCCGGGGGCGTAACGCTCGCAGATCCCGACCAGCCGGTCGACGTAGCCGGGCAGCTCCGCGTCCCAGGTGGTGCCGGCCAACTCGTACGGCACGGACTGGACGAACAGCGCCGACGAGTGGTGCCCGGCCGGGTCGGCCAGCGACGGGTCGACTGTGGTGTGCAGGTACCACTCGATTGTCGGCTCCTGCGGCAACCGCCCGGCCCGCACGTCGGCCCACATGGCGCGCAGCGCCGCCATCGGTGATTCGCCCGTGCCACCGGCCAGCGTCGCCGAGCCGGGCAGCAGGTGAATGGTCGAGCCGAACGGGCTCGGCGCGTTCTCGGGCAGACAGGAGAAGCGGGGCAGGCCACGCAGCGCCAGGTTCAGCTTGAGGGTGCTGCCGGTGCGCCGGACCGCCGCCATCCGTCCGCTGAGCGTGGTCGGCAGCGCGCCGTCGGGCAGCAACTCCATCAGCCGGTACGGGTCGCAGGCGCCGAGCACCACCTCGGCGTCGACCTGGCGGCCGTCGGCGAGCACCACGCCCCTGGCGGCACCACCGTCGAGGGTGATCGCGGCTACCGGGGCACCGGTGACGATCCGGGCACCGGAGGCCCGGGCCGCGTCGGCGAAGATCCGCGACACGGTACCCATGCCGCCCTCGGCGATCATCCAGGTGCCACCCGAACCAGGCAGCCGGCACATGTTGTGCACCAGGAAGTTGTGCCCGGTGCCGGGGTCGTCGGGGCCGGCGTTGAGCCCGGACAGGCCGTCGGTGACCGCGTACATGCTGACCAGCAGCTCGGAGCGGAAGTCGAAGCGGGCCAGGTAGTCGGCGACGGAGCCGCGTACCAGGTCGACGAAGACCTGGCGCAGCGCGGGACGGACGTAACGGTCGGCGGTCTCCTCGACGCTGAGCGGCTCGGCCAGCCAGGCCGGGGCGAGGTCTTCGCGCAACGCGGCCAGCTCGGCCTGCAACGCCTCGTCGGCGGCGGCGTCGGCGGGGGAGAAGAACTCGGCGAGCTGCGCCCGGGTGGCCGCCGTGTCGGTGCCGAAAAGCAGGTAGGGCGAGCCGACCCCACCGGGGGTGGGCAGGAAGTAGTGCGGGTCGCGGCGCAGCACCGGGATGCGGACGTCAAGTGCGGCCAGCAGCTCTGGCGGCATCAGCCCGAGCAGGTACGACCCGGTGGAGTGACGCAGCCCCGGTACCTTGGGGAACGGGTTCTCGGTCCGCGTCGCCCCGCCGATCACCTCGGCGGCCTCCAGCACCAGCACGTCCAACCCGGTCCGAGCCAGCAGGATCGCCGACACCAACCCGTTGTGCCCCGAGCCGACAACCACCACGTCAGCCCGCCCCGGCACCTCACCACCCACCATCCCCGCACCCTAACCCCTACCCGCCCCACACCGCCCGGCCCTGCCCCAGACCTCGTTGATCATGAGGTTAGCGGCGGTCTTGATCTCCTCTAGTGCCGCTAACCTCATGATCAACAGGGCTGGAGCGGCGGGTGCGCCAGGAGGAGAGGGCCAGGGTGGCGGAGTAGCCGGCCAGCACGATCACGTGGAACACGTAGAGCCAGAGCAGGATCGCCACGGCGGCACCCACCTCGTCGAGGCCGCCGAAGGGCACGCCCAGGTCGAGTGGCAGCGAGGCGAACAGGACGAAACCGTGCAGGAAGCCGGAAAGGTTAGCCGCGGTGAAGGAGCCCATCCCCAGTGTGGAGAGCCAGTCCGGCGAGGCCGGGCCGACCACCCGGAACACCCACATCAGCACCGGCGTGAGGACCAGCCACACCGCCAGGAACGACAGCACCACCCCCAGCGCGCCCGCCCAACCGCCGCGCCGGACCAGCCCGGTGGTGGTCGGCAGGGCCAGCAGGATCGACAGCAGCAACGCCGGGGCCGGTGCCAACAGCGGCAGCAGCAGCAGCCGGCCCCGCCAGCCGATCAGGTGTTCGTCGGAGCGGGGCGCGGCGACCGAGACGAACGCCCGGCGCAGCCCTTCGCCGTACAGCGACGCCGGCAGCAACGCGGCCAGCGCCAGCCACGGCGTCAGGCCCACCCCGGCCTCGACCAGCGCGGCCACCGCCTGCGGCGCACCGATCGCGTCCGGCAGCGCCTCCACGGCGTACCCGGTGAGCTCCCGCACCTGGGACGCCCCCGCCAGCAGCGAGGTGAGCCAGATCGCCAGCAGGGCCACCGGCACCACGGCGATCGCACCGTAGAACGTGATCGAGGCGGCGTGCAGCGACAGATCCCGGCCACGGACCGGGCGGAAAGCCCCCCTGGTGATCCGTCTCGTCCGCTCCCACGCACCGCCCATCGCGCTCCAGTTCCCCGTCGATCCACCCGGCAACCGTCCCTGTTACCCGCGCCGCACGAGCACCTCCTGCTCGTCATCCTCGCCGAGGATGACGGCCTGCCCGGGCGGGTGCGATCAGATCAGGCGGCCGGGCCGGCGGTAATGACCCGGCGATGCGCGGGTGACAGTACGGCCGTACGCCGACTGGATGCGTGAGAGCGTGAGCGGTTCAGCTCGACAGCATCCACCGGGCGGTACGACTGCGGCGGCCGACAGTGTGCCGGCTCAGGTCGAGCGTGACCGCGGTGCCTGGTCGAGGTTGGTGGGCCGGCCGGCACGAACACCGGCCGGCGCGAACACCGGCCGGCGCGGGTCAGCCGAAGGCTCGGAAGGCTGAGTAGTTCGGCGACAGGACCACCTGCACCGACGCGTCGATGTTGGTGAGGGAGGGCCGGTGCAGCCGGATGCTGCCGTCGGTGCCGGAACGGGTCCAGAGGTCTGGTATCCCGTCGCCGCTGACGTCCGGGATGCCGACGACCGCGTTGTAGGCCGCCTCCGTCCAGCCCGTGCCGATCCGGACGTCACCGTCCCGGGAGTTGTTGGCGAGCTTCAGTGACTCCAGGGTCACGCTGTTGGCTCCCGTGCCGGGCAGCCCGTGGCGCACGTAGAGCGTGCCCGCGTCCATGTTGCGCCAGAGCAGATCGGGCGTGCCGTCCCGGTCGAAGTCGGTGATGTTGAGGACCTCCCGGCGGGCCCAGGCGTCGTGATTCATCATGGTGGCCTCCTGGAATGCCGCCCCGGTGTATCCGGACAGCACCCAGAACTCGGGACCGGAACGCAGGGCCAGGTCGGGCCGCTTGTCGCCGGTGATGTCACCGAGCGCCTTGATCTGGGTCCAGGTCGACGGGGCCGGCGCGTTCGACGGCAGCATGATCCGCAGCCGCTTGTCCACGTTGAAACTGCCGTAGCCGTCGCCCGGGTAGAGCCAGAATCCGCCGTCCGGGGTACGGGCGAACAGGTCGGTGAGCCCGTCGCCCGGGTACCCGTCGGAGTGCTTGGTGATCAGGGCCGCCTTGCCGGTGGCCGGGTCGTACCAGTGCCCGGGTGGGTTCTGCTCGCCCTTGTCGGTGTATGAGGCGGCGAGGTGGTCGTACAGCTCGCCACCGGCGTCGCCGATGTAGGTGCGCAGGTGGCCGTCGCCGTTGACGATCAGCATGTCGGGCAGTCCGTCACCGGTGGTGTCAGCCGGACCGTCGGCCGCGTCGCGCGGCGGTACGAAGAACGTGTAGTCGGTGCGGGCGCTGCGGTTGCCGACGGCGTCGTAGGCGTACACGTGCAGGGTCGTGGGACCGGCGTGCCGTGGTGCGAGGTCCGGCACCGTGGCGGTGCCGTTGACGGCATCCACGGGCTGGGCACCGATGGCCTCGAAGGCGTAGGTGAACCGGGTCGCGCCCGTGGCGCTGAAGGTGATCGCACCGGTGCCGCCGAACGACACGCTTGCCCAGGTCGCACCGTCGGGGGTGGCCTCCGGGAACACCTCACTCGTCACGGTGGGCGCGGGCGGCGCCGAGGCGTCGATGGTCAGTCGGCAGGGGTCGGTGCCGGGCGGGAAGTAGCTCGACGAGGCATTTGACTCGTCCTCGGCGCGTACGTCCCAGGAATAGGTGGTCTTGTCCTCCAGACTGCTGGACGGCACCAGGAGTTCCGCGCTGCCATCGCTGCGAGCGGTGACCAGGGTGCCCGACGGGACGGTCGAGCCGGTCTTCCAGAAGCGGAAGCGCAGCGCCTTCAGGTTGTCGTCCGGGTCGGTGGCCTTGGCGTACAGCGTCAGATTGGTCCTGGCGACCGTGCGACCGCCGCCGGGGCCGGGTACGCAGTCGCCGCCGGGTGTGGTCTTGCCGCCCGTCGGTTCCTTCGGCGGCGTGTTGTAGACAACCGTCAGCTCGGTGCTGCTGACCTTGAACCTGCGCCAGGTCAGCGTGTCGCCTTCACTTGTCGCCTGCATGCCGAGGGTCACGTTCGACCAACCGCCGTCGGCGCCGTTCTGGGCGATCTTCTTCACGTCGAAGCTGACGTAGTCGTCAGCGCAGCTGCTTCCGTAGCCGAAGGCGAACGACTTCTTCTGCTGCACCTCGACCCAGCTCGGCTGCTTCTTCCAGGTCGTGGCGGAGGAGATGGAGCCGGTGCGCCACACCTCCATCTGGCGCGCGGTGCAGTTCCAGGAATGGTTGTTGAACACCTTGAACGTGGCCGAGCTGACCGTCGCGCCCTTCATGCTGCTCTTGAAGCCCATTCGCCAGAAGGAGCGGGCGGTCAGCGGAGTCCGCTCCTCGTAGCCGACCCGGGCGTCGGTGCTGCCGGAGTTGAAGTTGGTGCCGTTCCAGGTGTTGGTGCTGGGGTGCTGCTTGTAGACCGTCGCCCAGGCCAGCGTGGCGCTGCGCAGCGTCGGGTCGAGGAAGAGCGGAAACATCGCGTTCGTGTCGGTGAGCAGGCCGGTGGCGGCGACGTCGAGGTGCAGGCGTACGTTGCCGCTGCCGTCGCCGTCGAGGCTGATCGGCATCGCGGCGTGCCGGGCACCCGCCTCGACTCCGTTCAGCCCGGAGAGGTTCAGCACGTCGGTGGTGGTGGCGACGGCGGTGCGCAGGGTCGGCTGGGGCGAGGTCGGGTCCTGGCCGGCGGAGTCCCAGGCGAACGGGGTGGACATCGAGCCGATCTCGACCTGGCCTGCGGCGTCGAGGATCCGCACGCCGCCGGTCTCCTGGTCGTGGCGGAAGATCGCCGTCGGGGATTGCAGGCCGTACGTGAGGGAGCGGACCGCCTCGACGGTGGCGCTGTTCCGGTTCTTGACGATCAGCAGCTGCCCGAATCCGCCCTCGTCGCGAGCCACCACAAGCAGATCGACACCGGTCCGGACCTCGGGATAGAGCAGGCGCGGGCCGTCGAGTACCGGCTCCGGCAGCGGGCCGGGCCACAGGTAGGTGACGGTGTGACCGTCGATCTCAACCTCGGCGAGGGGTGTGTCCACTTCGGTGCGGGCGACCAGGCGCATCGACTGGGCGGAAGGACTCGTGGACGGCGTTGCGCCGGGCCGCGCCGGGCCGCCGGAGAACCGTACCGGGGTGGGTGGGTTGACCGGGCGGATGCCGAGGCCGTCCGATGCGTCGGCGTCGTGGGTCAGGGTGAGGTCGATCGGCGCCCACTGCCCGGTGGCGTTCCTGGCCCGCTGGGGGATGGCGTGGGTGGTGGTGCGCCACTGCCCGGCCGGCAGCGCCCAGGTGAGCGACGTGGCCGTGGTCGCGGTCTCGACGAGGACTTCCGTGCCCGTCCGGAGCGCCTCGGCCATCGCGGTCGCCTCGTCGCGCGGTGGCTTCGACGCCGGGGCGGCGTCGGTGACGGCCTCCGGCCGGCTGTCGCCGCCGTCGATTCCCGGCCACCACGGCAGGGACGCCGCGATGACGGCGACCAGCAGGAGGCCCATGGTGCAGATCAGCCGGGTGCGCGTACGCATGAACGGGCTGAGCAGGCGAGGCGCTGTCACGGCGGTCTACTCCCGTGGGCCGGGCGGACAGGAAGGACGCGAAACCAGCCCCGTCAGCCGGGCCGAGGGGCAGAAACGCGGGCACACGATCGCACGTCACCAGGGCATCTCGTCCATCCCGTCAACGTTACCGATTCGTGATGTTCACTTTCTGATCATTGACCGGTACGCCAGAATTCGATCTTGTGTGGGTGGGTTTGCCGACGCCGTATATCGGACATAGCCGAATTAGCTTCTTGGCTCAGTTCTTTCCGGTGTGCGGCCCTACGTGGCAATAGCGGCATGACGTGGATCACATCCATGCATGGAAGATCACTTTATGTGACCTTGAGCTCTGACCTGCCCTGACGGAGAGTGCTCACGCACGTGCCGATCCGGCGCGTGTCCTCGCGGTTCTTCCGCGCTTTCCTTTTCGTCTTCGCGCCTGGGTGGGAGTCGACGCGCATGCCTGGTACCGGTTTGCTGGCCCGGCGGCGGGGGCGTCCCGCCCGTACCGCGTTCATCCTGGCGCTGTCCATGACCATGACGGTGACGGCCCTGCCCGCCCCGGCCTTCGCGGTGCCGGGCCCGGGCATGAGCCGCGGCGCGATCGAGCTCCCGGAGATCCCGGAGGTCGCGCAGATCGCGCCCGACGAGCAGGCCGTGACAGACCTGCTCACCGACGAGCCGGAGCCGCTCGACCCGTACGAACCGTCCGCCGTGGACGCCTGGGACGAGGGCAGCGGAACGGTGGACCTGACCGGTGTCGCCGCCGGTGAGGCGTTGCCGGTCGACGACCTGCCGGTCGCCCTCGGCGTACCGGACGGCGGCGACCCTGCCGCCCTCGCCGGCACCTGGGCGGTGGACCTGGCTGCCCCCGAGGCGTCGCACGACGCCGGGGTCGCCGGCCTGATCATGAAGATCACTCCGCCGGCCACCGCGGACCCCACGGCCGAGGTCGCCCTCAGCGTCGACTACACGCCCTTCGCCGACTTCTACGGCCCCCAGGCCGCCGACCGGTTCGGCGTCGTCCTGCTGCCGGACTGCGTCTTCGACGACCCGGACGGTGGCGACTGCGCTGACGGCGGAGCGGGCATCCAGTCCACCGAGCCGGCCGGTGTCACCGGACAGGCCGTCTCCAGCGAGGTGGAAATCCTCCCGGTCGCCGGGGCGTCCGCCCGCAGCGCCGCGATCGCGGGCGTCGACGAGGGGGCCGGCGACCGCCGGATCGTCACCGGCAGCGTGCCGGTCGGGTCGCTGGTCGGGACCGACGGCGCGGTCGCCGGCCGATCCGCGTTCGGGGCCCAGTCCAGCGCGACGGACGCCAACGTCGTCGGCGTACTCGACACCGGCGGGTCGGCTTCCGGCGACTTCACCGCCACCCCGCTGCTGTTCTCCGGATCCTGGGCGGCGGGTTCCTCCTCGGGCGCGTTCACCTACTCGTACCAGGTGCAGGTGCCCGAGACGGCCGGTGGCCTGATGCCGAAGGTGGCGCTGTCGTACTCGTCGCAGTCGGTGGACGGGCGCACCTCGGCCACCAACAACCAGGCTTCCTGGATCGGCGACGGCTGGGACTACGCGGCCGGCGCGATCACCCGTACCTACGTCAACTGCCGGCAGGACTCCAAGAAGCCCGGCTCGAACAACAGCGAGCACCGGACCGCGGACCTCTGCTGGGGGTCGAAGAACGCCACCCTCTCCCTCGGCGGGATGACCACCGAGCTGGTCCGGGACGACAGCACCGGGACCTGGATCACCGCCAACGGCGACGGGTCCAAGGTGCAGCTGCTCAAGGACACCGGCCTGGACAACGGCGACGCCGACGGTGAGTACTGGGTCGTCACCACTAGGGACGGCACCCGCTACCACTTCGGCCGGCACCGCCTGCCCGGCTGGACCGCCGGTCAGCCGGTCACCAACTCGGTGCTTACCGCACCGGTCTACGGCAACCACTCCGGTGAGGACTGCTACCAGGCCGGCGACTGGGCAGACTCGGCCTGCACCCAGGCCTGGCGGTGGTCGCTGGACTACGTCGAGGACATCCACGGCAACGTGATGAGCCTGTGGTGGGCCAAGGAGGAGAACCGCTACGCGCGGAACTTCAACTTCAAGTCCCCGGTGAAGTACGACCGTGGCGGCTACCTGACCCGCATCGACTATGGGCAGCGCAGCAACAACATCTACGGCACCGCGCCGCTGGCCCGGGTCAGCTTCGACGTGGCGGAGCGCTGCTTCGCCGAGGGCTCCCAGACCTGTTCCGAGTCGAACTTCAACAGCCAGATCCCGCACGACTACCGCATCTGGTACGACACCCCGGCCGACCTGAACTGCATCTCTGGCCGGAAGTGCTGGAACGCCTCACCGTCGTTCTTCACCCGCAAGCGGCTCGACAAGATCACCACCTGGGCGCAGCGGCGCAGCGGCTCCACCGCGTTGCAGAAGGTCGACGAGTACCAGCTCACCCAGTCCTTCCCGACCCTGCTGACCGGCCCCAACACCGCGCTGTGGTTGGAGTCGATCCAGCGGACCGGGTACGGCGTCGACGGCGACAAGGTCGCGCTCAACCCGGTGCGGTTCGCCCACAACCCGGAGGACATGCCCAACCGGGTACGCAACGACAACCGCCCCAGCTTCTCCCGGCTGCGCATCGCGCGGGTGATCAACGAGTACGGCGGCGAGACGGTCGTCACCTACAAGCAACCCACCGGCTCCTGCGCCACCGGCTCCGGCCTGCCCGGCAAGGACGACACCGCCGCGCTGAAGGGCAACACGCGGCTCTGCTTCCCCAACTTCTGGCACCCGGACCCGGCCAAGGACGACGTCATCGACTGGTTCCACAAGTACGTGGTGGAGTCCGTCGAGGAACTACCGGCGATCGACGGTGCCGCCTCCTCCACCCTCACCACGTACGCGTACGACAACGCCGGCTGGCGCCTCGCCGAGCCGGAATTCAGCAAGAAGTCCCGCCGCACCTACTCCCAGTTCGCCGGCTTCGAGCAGGTCACCGTCCTCACCGGGCCACCCGCCGCCGAGCTGGGCAGCGAGCAGACCAAGTCCGTCACCCGCTACTTCCGGGGGATGGGCGACAGCGTGTCCGTGAAGGACAACGTGGGCACCGGCGAGGAGATCGCCAAGGACCGGGAGCCGTTCGCCGGCCGGGTCGCCGAGGAGTTGACGTACGCCAAGGCCAGCGACCCGGACGCCAACTGGCTCACCCGCAGCGTCACCTACCCCACGGCGACCGAACTCGCCTCCCGCGACCGGGACGACGGGCTCGACCCGTTGAAGGCGTGGCGGGTCACCGACACGCGGCAGAAGGCGGTGTCCCGGTCCTCCGGCACCGGCGACGACACCCGCACGCTGCGCACGGTCGAGACCAAGACCACCTACGAGAGCACCCACGGGCTGCCGGAGCGGATCGAGTCACTCGGTGACACCGGCAAGTCCGGTGACGAGTCCTGCACCCTCGTGGAGTACGCGCACCACACCGACAAGAACCTCATCGGCCTCACCAGGCAGATCCGCAGCAGCCCGACGACCTGTGCGGCTGCCGACTTCGACGACCTGACGACGCTCTCCTCCGCAGGCCGGGTCGGCTACGACGGCGCCGCCTACGGTGCCGCCCTGCCGAGCAACACCCGGGGCCTGGCCACCCAGACCTGGTCGCTGAAGGCGGACGGCTCCGGCTTCCAGAACGACGGCACCACCACCTTCGACGCCATCGGCCGGGTGCTGACCCGCACCGACCCGGACAACAAGGTCTCCCGGATCACCTACACCCCGGCGACCGGGCAGGCGTACGCGGTAAGCGAGGAGAACTCCCTCGGGCACAAGCAGACCCGCGAACTGGATCCGGGCCGCGCGGTCACCCTCAAGACCACCGACCCGAACAACCAGGTCAGCCACGCGGAATACGACGCCCTCGGCCGCCTCGTCAAGGCGTGGGGCGCGGGGCGTACCCCGTCACCGGCCCTGGTGCCCGACTTCCGTGCCGAGTACGCCCTCCCGGCGATCGTGCCCGACCCGGAGAACCCCGGCGAGAGCATCCGCAAGCCGCCGTACGTGACCACCTTCGCCCGGGGCCACGAGGACCGGATCCAGACCTCGGTCACCATCTACGACGGGCTCGGCCGCGAGCGGCAGTCCCAGGTGGAGGCGACCGGCGGCGGACGGCTGATCACCGACACGCTCTACAACTCGGCCGGTGAGGTCTGGCAGACGAACAACGCCTACTTCGCCGAGGGCTCGCCGATCGGCCGGCTCTTCACACCCGAGTCGGACACGGTGGTGCCCAACGCCACCCGCTACACCTACGACGGCCTCGGCCGGGTGGTCGAGGAACTGCCGCTGCTCAACGGCACGGAGTACCCGAGCCGCGCCACCAAGTACAGCTACGGTCTCGACCACTCCACCGTCATCAACCCGGCGGGCGCGGCCTCGTACCGGCTCTACACCGACGGCCTCGGCCGCACCACGCGGGTCGACACCTTCCGCGACGCCGCCCGCACCGACTTCACCTCCATGCGCTACGAGTACGACGCGCGGGGGCAGCTCGCCGAGGCCACCCACTCGGCGAACCCGGTCCCGTGGACCTGGACGTACGACCAGCGCGGCCGGCTGACCCGGACCACCGACCCGGACACCGGCGCCACCACCATGACGTACGACCACCGGGACCGGCCGCTGACCACCACCAACGCCCGTGGCATCACGGTGTGGAACGGGTACGACGAACTGTCCCGCCCCACCCAGCAGCGGCTCGGTGGCAGCGGCGGTGAACTGCTTGCCGAGTACACCTACGACACGGTGGCCGGCGGCAAGGGCCTGCCGGCGACGTCGACCCGGTACACCGACGGCCTGCCGTACACCCAGTCGGTCGGCGGCTACACCGAGGACTACCAGCCGACCTCGACCACGTTGATGCTCCCCGAGTCGATCGCCACCACCTGGGGTCTGAACCGGGAGTACCGCTACGACTACACGTACACCGACACCGGTCTGACCGAGTCGGCGACGCTGCCGGCGGTCGGCTCGCTACCCAGCGAGAAGCTGCTGGTCCGGTACACCAAGGACGGCCTGCCGCTGTCGGTGTCCGGCAAGGACTGGTACGGCTCCGAGACGGTCTACTCGCCGTACGGGCAGGTGTTGCGCTCCACCCTGGGCGCACACCCGTACCGGGTGTGGACCATGGCCTCGTACGACGACGCCAGCGGCGCCCTCACCCGGCAGCAGGTGTTCCGCGAGGTCAAGGGCGACCACCTGGTCTCGAACCGTGGTTACTGGTACGACGCCGCCGGCAACGTGACCGCGATCCGTGAGTACGCCGCCGGAATCGCCGAACGGCAGTGCTTCACCTACGACCCGCTCGGCCAACTCCGTAACGCCTGGACGTCGCAGGACCAGGCGTCGTGCCAGGCCGGGCCGGGCACGGCGACGGCCCCGAACGCGGCGGCGGGGGTCGACGGCACCGGCTACTGGCAGGAGTACGAGTACGACCTGCTCGGCAACCGCACCAAGCTGGTCGAGCGGGACCTGACCGGCCGCACCTCCACCGGCCCGATCGAGACCACCTACGGGTACGGCTACGGCACCGAGGAAGGCGACCAGCCGCGCACCCTCGACGCCGTCACCAAGACCTACACCACGCCGCAGGGCGCGGCCATCGTCTCCGAGGCGAAGCGGCTGTACGAACTGACCGGCGAGACGAAGTCGGTCACCTCCACCCGCAACGGGGACCAGCAGGAGCTGTCCTGGACGTACGACGGCCAGGTCGAGCGGATCACCGGCTCCGGCACCAAGGGCCGCACCGCGTACATGGGTCTGGCCGCCAAGTGCATGGACCTCAGCCAGCGCCTCGCCCAGCCGAACCAGCCGATCCAGCTCTACTCGTGCAACGGCGGCGCCTGGCAGAAGTGGGCCTTCACGCCCACCCCGAGCCAGAACAACGGCAACCTCGGCACGCTCTCGGTCTACGACGACAAGTGGTGTGCCCAGCCGGCCGGCACGACGGCGGGCTCGGTGCTGCGGTTGCAGGCGTGTGACGGCACTGCCGGCCAGCAGTTCGAGCGGCTGCCGTCCACGGCACAGCTCAAGCATGCCGCGTCCGGCCTGTGCCTGGCCGCGAAGGACGGTGCCTCGGCCGACAACACCCCGATCGTGCTGGTGACCTGCGCCAGCGGATCCGCCGCGCAGCAGTGGAACCCGCAGGACGAGACCCGGCACATCTACGGGCCCGGTGGCACCCGGCTGCTGACCGTGCAGGGCCGGCAGGCCACGCTGAATCTCGGCGAGGCCCAGCTGACGGTGCACCCGGGCGGGTCGCCGATCGACGCACAGCGCACCTACTCGACTCCCGGTGGCGCGGTGCTGCGTCAGTTTGTCGGCACGGCCCAACAACCGTTGACCGTGGTGGCCGGTGACCACCAGGGCAGCCCGTACGCCGAGGTGAACCTCTCCGGTGTGATGGAGGCCCGGATCCGTAAGCAGGATCCGTTCGGCAACGTGCGTACCGGTGCGGTCAGCGGCTATCTGCGGACCAACCAGGGCTTCCTCGGCGCGGTCCGCGACGACGCCTCCGGCTTCGTACCGTTGGGTGCCCGGCTGTACGACCCGGAGGTGGGTCGGTTCCTCTCCGTTGACCCGGTGCTGGACCTGACCGACCCGGTGCAGAACAACGGCTTCACGTACGCCCACAACAACCCGGTCACGCACTCCGACCCGTCGGGTCTGTCGGTGGCGTTGACCGCGTCGGAGACGGCGGCGGCGCTGGCTGGTGCAGGCTTGTCGTCGGCGATGATCGCTCAGGCGCAGGCCAACATGGGCCGCTCGCTGATCTCGGTCATCCTGGATTCGGCGTGGTACATCCTCAAGGAGTTCATCGGCATCAACGACGCCCTGAACTGCTTCGGCGGTGACATGTGGGCGTGCGGCAGCCTCATCCTCAACGCGATCCCCTGGACCAAGGTCGCCAAGATCCCTGCGGTGATCCGGGCGGTCAACCGTACGATCAACGCGATCCAGGCATGGCAGGCCGCGAAACGGGCCGCCGAGGCGGTGCTGGCCGCGGCACGGGCTGCCGAGGCCGCCGCGTTGCAGGCGAAGAAGCTCGCCATCGAACGGGCCAAGAAGGCCGCCCAGGCAGCAAAGAAGAAGGCCGCCGACAAGGTCAACTCGACAAGCAACAAGGCGACCCAGTCGGCCAAGAAGACGGGTAACGGCCCACAGAAGGAAGCCCAGGCCAAGTCCAACCCGAAGGGCTCGTCGGCAGCCTCCGGTGGCGCCGGCGGCAAGGGCGGCGGCAAGGGCGACGGTGGCGGCGGCAAGGGCGACTCGAAGCCGGGCGGCTCCTCTGGCGCCTCCAACCGCAGCAACGGCGGCTCCAGCGGCAGTGATGCCGGTTCTTCGGGCGGCGAATCCTGCCCCGTTCGCAACAGTTTCGTCCCGGGCACGCGGGTGCTCATGGCCGACGGCTCAACCAAGGCGATCGAGGACGTCAAGCCCGGCGACAAGGTAGTGGTCACCGATCCGGAGACCGGCCGTACCGAGGTGGACACGGTCAGCGCCGCGATCACCGGCGACGGCGTCAAGGACCTGGTGAAGGTCGTCATCGACACCGACGGCGACCACGGCAGCGAAACCGCCGAGGTCACCGCCACCGACGGCCACCCGTTCTGGGTGCCCGAGCTGGGCGAGTGGATCGACGCCACCGACCTCCAGCCCGGACAGTGGCTTCAAACCAGCGCCGGCACCTACGTCCAGATCACCGCGATCGACCGCTGGAGCGTCCCCCGCGCCACCGTCCACAACCTCACCGTCGCCAACACCCACACGTACCATGTGGTGGCCGGAACCGCGCCGGTGCTTGTACACAACTGCGGTCCCGAGCCGGGGCCGGCGCCAGAAGGCTCCACCTTAGAGGATTATCGGCAAGCGAATCTTGGGACGAATGCGCCGCGATTTGTCACCGAATACACCTCGCCCAATGGCAACCGCTATTATGGCCGAACCACCCCTGGGGGTGTGGATATCGAGTCAGGTTCGGTTTTGGATGATGTGCTGCGTGGGCGTCATACCGGCTGCTCCGAGGTCTGTGCGCTCAACGAGGCCCAGAAGGCTGGGGACGAGATATTCGGGGGAACATTCCGAACGCTGAAGGTGAACTCAGGAGAGCTTGTAGATCCCTGCAAGGACTATTGTCAACCTATGATCAACCGGTTGTTCGGAACGTGGTGATGATGAGGTAGGCTACGTTCGTTGGAGAGTGAAGGGTGTGTCGCGATGGATTTACCGGCAGGTGTTTTATCGCGGCGCGCCCTATCATTCGTGCGGGCGCACGGACAAAGGATGCCTAGTGGTCGGGCGCGGCGATCTGCAGAGCAGTGGATCAAGCAAGGGCTCGACCGGGCCCTCGTTCAGCGGGCTATCGATTACGAGCGTCGCTGGGGCGATCTGTATCTGCCACCGTCGGTTTTGTATAACGGCGGACCAAAATACCTTGGCCCTGATCTGCTCGTTGGCCATTGGTCGGACGGCGGATACATCGAGGCGGGCCCTGCTCGGTTCTCTGTCTTTTACGATTTCCTACTTGGGCCTGATGGTGTTTTTGGTGTAGGAGACGTCGAATTCGTTCCTCTTTACGGGTCAGTGGAGGGCTGGATCGAGTCGTTGGCGCTCGAGAACGAGATCCGAAGCATGGCCAACGAAATACGGAGGTTTAAAGGGTCCGAGGTTTCCTCGCTCGATCTCTCGGCGATGGTTCCCTTTCCTGGTATTTCCGGAATTTCCGATAGTTGGCTGATGAACGACGGGCAAATCGTCTTCGTCAGTCGGGGGATTAGCCTCATCTCCGGCCATCTGGACGACGTGGTCGCCATCGTATATTCGGGTATTCCCGATCGCGAGGCGAGCCTCGGGCTGTGGCCATCTTGAGCGGTGAGGATCCTGGTTGTGAAGCTGCCGTCGCATGACGGAGAAGATCGATCGGTTTTGCAAGTGTGCCACTAACTCCCCGGGTTGCTCTGGCCGGAGGAGATGCTGCCGGTGTAGGTCGACTCGTAGCCGCTGCGCCACGATCACCGGCGACGGCGTCAAGGACCTGGTGAAGGTCGTCATCGACACCGACGGCGACCAGGGCACCGAAACCGCCGAGGTCACCGCCACCGACGGCCACCCATTCTGGGTGCCCGAGCTGGGCGAGTGGATCGACGCCACCGACCTCCAGCCAGGCCAGTGGCTACAAACCAGCGCCGGCACCTACGTCCAGATCACCGCCATCGACCGCTGGAGCGTCCCCCGCGCCACCGTCCATAACCTCACCGTCGCCAACACCCACACGTACTATGTGATTGCAGGCAGCGCTCGGGTGTTGGTTCATAACTGTGACGGCGAAGTCAGCCGCGTAGCGGAGAATGCTAGCAAGTCTGCCGAGGCTGCCGACTATGAGGGCGGTTCGGGGGGTCGTGTTCCGGCGCTAGACTACGTGAATGGTGCGCTCGAAATTGCTGAGGTAAGATTCGATGATTTCGATGCTGCAGCAGGTGTGCTTATTGATCGAAAGCACGGCGTGGCCACCACGCGCAAGATGGTCGATACGGCAGTTCGGCAGTCCATGGCCCTTGAGCAGAATGGTTACACCGGTAGGTGGGAGGTTCCTAATGAGAGGGCGTTACGGAGGGCCAACAAGGTGTTCCGAGATGCTGGCGTAACGAACATTGTGGCGGCGGTGGTGAAGCATGATCTCGCAGGTTGTAAATGCACTCGTTAACCTGCTCGTCTCGATTGATGTTGCGGCCGACTCCGAGATCGATCCGGACTTTGCTGTGTCCCTTCAAGGGCGGGCCGCGACAGTATTTGACGCATTGACGAACGATGAGCGGCACGAAGTGGCGCGCTTAGTGCGGGATATGGCTAGACTGGAGCTGGATTCTGAACGAAAGAGCGCCTTAGGCGAGTTCATTGATGCCTACGGTCTTGAAGATGACGACTAGAAGGAACTGTTTCGAATCTGTGGCTACATCGTGCCGCCCCGTCTTGATGCGCCACGGCGTCCGCGGTGTGGATCGTGGTGAACGGACCCTCGGTGGTCCTGGCCGACGGCACGGACCTGTTGGCGTTGCCGGCGCTGGGCCTCGCCTGGTGGACGTGGCGTTCGGCGGTGGCCCGCCCGACCCTGGCGCGCTGGCTGCGGATGGTGTCGGTGCTGGTGGTGTTGCCGATCGCCGGGCTGGGCGTCGCGGCCACCTCCGCTCCCCAGTACGACGACGCTGTCGCCTTGTACGAGTGGCAGGGCGTCGCCGTGGTCGGCATCGGCAACGCCTATCACGACTCCCGGAAGCCCTATACGTGGTGGATCGGCGCGGATGACGGACCGAGGTTCTCGGAGCTGCCGGAGGGCGGCTACGAGCTGTTCTCGACGCAGCCGCCGCCGGTCGCGTCGGGAGAGGACTGTTCGGCGCGGGATCCGAGGCACTGTTTCCGAATCGTGCCGCGCCGTCTGGCGGTGCAGGAGAGTCGGGACGGTGGGGCGAGCTGGCGCGTCGCCTGGCAGATTGACGAGGACGCCCGGCAGCGACTGGCGACTGCGATACCTGGTTTGCGTGATGCTGATGAGTACCTGTCGTCCCGCGCGTTGCTGGTGCGGGATCAGCCAAACGGCGGGGTGGTCGTGCTGGTGGCAAACGGTCGGGACGGCTTTGCCCGCCGGGACGCTGCCGGCAGCTGGGAGCGCATCGGGTTCGGCACCCTTGTCGGTGACGGTTTACGGCACCAGCAACCCGCAACACCGATCCCGGGTGTCGCCGAGGCGACCGTCACCGTCGGCTGGCGGGTCGCCGTACCGCTGTCGGTCGCGGTGGGAAGCCTGGTGGTGCTCGCCGGCTGCGCCACGTTGCTGGCGCGGCGGCACGGCTGGTTCGTGATTCCACTTGCCGCCGTTGGTGGCGCGCTCGGTCTCTTGGCGCTCGCCCTGTACGTCCCCTACGCATTGCGTGGCGCGAACTCGGACGACGGAGTGGGATCGGTCCTCGTGGTTGCGCTGATCGTGGGGATGACGGCGGTGCCGGCGGGCATCGCCGTGCTCGTCGCCAATGTCACGGAGCCGTTGCCGGCACTGACCGGCCGGATCTGCGTCGCGGGCATTCTCGCCGGGGCGATGGTGCCACTACCGTTGCTGCTGCGTCTGCTTACCGGTTGGCCTCCGCAACGTGCGGCGGTGGTCGTCGTGCCGATCGTCGCGGTGGTCGTGATGGTTGTCGGCGTCGCGTGGGCCATCCGCTACGCCGTACGGCGGGTGCCGAGGCGAGGGTCCTCATCGGCGGGCACACCGCTGTGGACGCCTCCCGACCCACCGTGGCCGCAAACCAATGACGAGCCGCGCACCGCCTGATCGGGTACTCCACAGCTCGTCGTCCGACGACCTTTGCCTTGCCACGCCGTCAGGACGGTACCGCGTGCCGACTGCGCATCTGACGGATGAGGCTCGGGTCTTGGCTCTCGGGGTGCGTCGGGTGCCTCAGAGCAGGTCGTAGACGTCGCTCCGGTGACCGAGGTGAAACGACGAGCACGATCAGCTCCTGGTCCCGGACGGTGTAGATGATGCGGTACGCGCCGACGCGGATGCGGAAAAGGCTGGAGTGGCCGGTCAGGGCTTTGACGCCGGCTGGGCGAGGTTCGGTGGCCAGGTTGGCGATCGCGCGGTGACTCGACGGGCCTGCACGGGGCGGTCGAGCTTGCGCAGCAGCTTGGCGGCGGCTCGGTCGACCTGGACGGTGTAGGTGGGTGGAGTCGGGCTGGTCACAAGCCGAGCTCGTCGCGTAGGTCGGTAAGCGGTATCGGGGTGTCGCCGGCGTCAATGCGGGTCAGGGCCTCGCGGCGGCGGCGACATCGCTGGCGTCTTCGGCCCGCTCGATGGCCTCGGCGACCTCGGCCGGGGGTGATGGCGGCCAGGCGTTGGCCCCGACGGGGGACGTAGGTGATCCTCCCGGCGTAGTGCGCGCGGGAGACGACGTCCGCGAGGCTGTCGCGGGCGTCTGAGATCGGGAGTTCGGCTGCGGGCTCACTCATGGTGCTGATTGTGCAACTCGTACGAATCGAACGGGTCGACGTAGGTCATAAGATCACGAGCCGGATCCGGCCGTGGGCGTCAAGATCGGTCGAGAGCGCAGGGGCCAGGGTGGGCGTTGGGGTGGGGGCAGCGTCCGGGGCCGTCGAGTGGGGTGTCGCACCAGACTCGGGTACGCAGGCTTTGGTGGTCTTCTTCGCTGAGGGTGGTTTCGCCGAAGTCGATGACCGTCAAGTGGCCGAGGGAGTCGCGGAGGGCCACGGCGAGTGCGGTCGCCTCGTCGAGGCTGGTCAGGGTGGTGGGTAGGTGGATGACCCAGCGGGGCGGGCTCATCGCGGCTCGCGATCGTAGTGGCGGTGGGCGGCCTGGCGAGACTGCCATTGGCGCAGCGCCTGGCGGATGCGCTCGGCTTCGGTGTTGGCGGTGGTCAGCTCGCGGTGCAGGCGTTCCAGTTCGTCGGCGAGCCGGTTGAGGTAGGCGTACACCTGGTCCGGGTCGAGGCCGCGCCAGCGGGTGTCGAAGGTGGCGGCGCGGGCGTGCTGGGGGAGTGGGCGCTCCCCGGACAGGTAGATCATGGGCGGGCGGCTTCCTGCTCGGCAAGCATCGTGGTGATCTGCTGATCGGTGAGGCCGCGCATGGTGAGGATGCGGCGGCCCCAGCGGTGCAGGCGGCAGGGGTGGGGTGCTCGGTCGTTGCGGCAGCGCGGGCCGTCGGGCCATTGCTGTGCGGCGTGCACGCTTATCGCCCGGAGCGCGAATGTGACATCTTCGGCGCTGATGTAGGGAGGCAGCGGAATCTCGCCGAGGGCTTCGTCGATCGAATCCATGATCCTCCTCTGTGGAATGGTCTCGGGGCCGGAGCGGACGCCGGGATGAGGTTCGTGGGAGGCGTCCGCTCCGGCCGTGACCTGCCAGGGGGATTGGCTGGTCATCCACGATGGTGATTTCACTACTGGCCTGGCGCAATGTTCTGCGGAAGAATGCGAATCAAGGGATGAGGTGCCTTACGCGACAACAGCAGAGGAGATGACGTGGACGACCCGGGAAGCACCGTCCCGCGTAGGCAACTCGGTAGGTATTTGAGAGAACTTCGCGAAAACGCGCACGTAACTGTGGTCGCGGCCGCGAAGGAACTGGAATGGTCGACGCCGCGAATCTGGCGGTACGAAACCGGCCAGGTCCCCATGCACCCGAACGACGTGGAGGCCATGTGCCGGGTGTACGGCGCGACCCCCGAGACCATCCAGACCATGCGGTCGTTGGCCCGCGAAACCAAGGCGCACGGCTGGTGGCACAGCTACGGCGAGGCGATCGAGGACTGGTTCAAGCTGTACGTCGGCCTGGAGGCCGCCGCGACAAAGATTCGAAAGTACGAGGCCGACCTGGTACCCGGTCTGTTGCAGACGGTCGAGTACATGACTGAGGTCATCGCGACGAACCATCCGGATCTGTCCCAGGCGGAACAGCAGGTCAAAGTAGATGTTCGACTGCGCAGACAACGTCTGCTGGCTCGGGCGGTGCCCCGCGCGCCCTACTACGACGTGATTCTCAGCGAGGCGGTGCTACGTCGGCCACTGCGTGACCGGGCGGCGATGGCCCGGCAACTCGACGCGCTAGTGGTGGCGGGTCGACAGCACAACATCAAGATCCGGGTGCTTCCGTTGGCCGCCGGGCTGTTCCGCTCGGCCGACACGGGAACCTTCACCATGCTCGATTTCCCCACCGACGTGCGGGAACCGGAGCCGACCACGATCTACATGGACGGTCCGTGCGGCGCGGTCTACCTTGACAAGCCGCACGAGATTCAGACCTACGAGGATGTCTGGCGCTCGCTCGGCGAGCGAGCGCTCGATGGCGACGACTCCCGTGAGCTGATCACGGCGATCGCGAAGGAGATGAGCCATGAAGCGTGACGGGGTGTGGCGCACGTCGTCCCGGTCCGGCAGTGGTGAGTGCGTCGAGGTGGCGGGTTTCGCTGACGCGGTCGGCGTACGCGACAGCAAGGACCGGCAGGGCGCGGAGCTGAGCTTCGAGGCGACAAGCTGGACCCGGTTCGTCGCCGCCACCCGCACGGGCCGCTTCACCCTCCGCACCTGAACCTGGCATGACCCGCCCGGTGCCGACCGAACCCGGTCGGCACCGGGCCGTGTCTTCGCAGTCATGTCATGGGTCGGTCGAAGCTCGATCAGTAAACCGGTGCGGTGGAATTCGACCGGCGACGACGCGGACCGGGCTGAAAGGCGTCGACCTGCTAGGCGATCGCGGAGATGTTGCCGTCGTCAAAGTAGATCGCTTGGTGCAGGCGCCCTCCGAGAGCGGCCGCGTAGCGGGCCATGACGTCCTGGCCGGAGATCTTGCCTTGCTCGATCTGGGAGACGCGACCCTTGGTGACGCCCATACGCTCAGCGACCTGCTGCTGGGTGAGACCGCGGGCGCGGCGGATCTCAGCCAAGCGGTGCCCGATGACGGTGGCGAGTAGCTCCTGCTTGCCCACCTCAACGGCCTCTTCGCCGCCGGCCCGCTCGATCTGCTCGGCGCGGATGTCCTTCCATCGCGTGTAGTTGCCCATCAGAGCCGGTCCCCCTCGACGCGTTCCTTCAGGTATATCTCGTATCGGTGCTCGGCCAGCGGGATGGCTTCGGTGTACCACTCGTTCCATCGTCCGGTCTTGTCTCCCGCGACCAGGAGAATGCTTGAGCGCCATGGATCGAAGGCAAACAGGATGCGTACGGTCCCTGGCCGCAGCTCTTTGAGGTTAGCGATCGTCGAGCCGTGGATCGTGTCAACAAGTGGTCGGCCCAGCCCTGGCCCGACCTCGGCAAGTAGGTCGATGGCCTGCACGACACGTTTTCGGGTGGCGGGGTCGAGGGTCTCGATCCAGTCGCGGACCTCATCAACGAGGTAGACATCCCACTCGCGGCTAGCCACGCGGCGAGTATAGCGAATGGTAAACCCGGGTGTGGGTGTCAGCCGCGCGTGTATCTGCTCGGGCAGGCTGTGTGATGGCGTGCGTCGGGCGGGGAGGGCTGAGGCTGTCAGGTGGGCCGCAGCGGGCGTGGGGAAGAATGGGCGGCGTGACGTCCCCCCGTGATCTTGTGCTGCTGGGTTGTACCGGGTCGATAGGTACCCAGGCCATCGACATCGTGCGGCGCAACCCGGAGCGGTTCCGGGTGGTGGGGTTGGGCGCTGGTGGCGGCAACATCGGGCTGCTCGCCGCCCAGGCCCTCGAACTCGGCGTCGACGTGGTTGGGGTGGCGAAGGCGTCCGCCGCGCAGGACCTCCAGCTGGCGTTCTACGCCGAGGCGAGCCGGCGGGGCTGGGCGAGCGGGGAGTTCAAGCTGCCCAAGATCGTGGCCGGGCCGGAGGCGATGACCGAGCTGGCGCAGTGGCCGTGTGACGTCGTACTCAACGGGGTGGTGGGGTCGCTCGGGCTGGCGCCGACGCTGGCGGCGCTGCGCGCCGGGCGTACGCTCGCGCTTGCCAACAAGGAGTCGCTGGTGGCCGGCGGCTCGCTGGTCAAGGGCGCGGTGACGCGGCCGGAGCAGATCGTCCCGGTGGATTCGGAGCACTCGGCGTTGGCCCAGTGCCTGCGCGGCGGCACCCGGGGTGAGGTACGCCGGCTGGTGGTGACCGCCAGTGGTGGGCCGTTCCGGGGTAGGCGGCGCGACGAGTTGACGGCGGTCACGCCGGAGCAGGCGCTCGCCCACCCGACCTGGAACATGGGACCGGTCGTCACGATCAACTCGGCGACCATGGTCAACAAGGCGCTTGAGGTGATCGAGGCGCACGAGCTGTTCGACGTGCCGTACGCCGACATCACCGTGATGGTGCATCCCCAGTCGGTGATCCACTCGATGGTCGAGTTCGTCGACGGATCGACGTTGGCGCAGGCCAGCCCGCCGGACATGCGGCTGCCGATCGCCCTGGGCCTCGGCTGGCCGGATCGGGTGCCCGAGGCTGCCGCCGCCGTCGACTGGGCCACGGCGCACACCTGGGAGTTTGCGCCGCTTGACGACGAGGCGTTCCCGGCGGTGGCGCTGGCCAAGGCGGCCGGGGAGGCGGGCCGTTGCCGACCGGCGATCTACAACGCGGCGAACGAGGAGTGCGTGGCGGCGTTCGTCGCCGGGCGGCTGCCGTTCCTCGGCATCGTCGACACGTTGCAGCGCGTGTTGGAGGAGGCTCCCGATTTCGGTGAACCGGGTACCGTCGAGGACGTACTCGAAGCCGAGTCGTGGGCGCGCGCACACGCGCAGGAGATCATCGCTGCTGCGGTGGAAGGAGCTTGATGTCGTTCGCGTTCGGGGTGGTGCTGTTCGCCCTCGGCATTCTCATCTCGGTGAGCCTGCACGAGGCCGGGCACATGCTCACCGCCAAGGCCTTCGGCATGAAGGTCACCCGCTACTTCGTCGGCTTCGGCCCCACCCTCTGGTCGTTCAAGCGCGGCGAGACCGAGTACGGGATCAAGGGCATCCCGCTCGGCGGCTTCTGCAAGATCGTCGGCATGACGCCGCAGGACGACGACGTCGAGCCCGGTGACGAGAAGCGCGCCATGTGGCGCTACCCGGTGTGGAAGCGCACCATCGTGATGTCCGCCGGGTCGGTCACCCACTTCGGGTTGGCGATCTTCGCCGCCTGGCTGGCCGCGATGACCTTCGGCCTGCCCAACCCCGACCGTCCGACCACCGAGGAGCAGATCCGCGCCGAGCCCGCGGTGATCGCCCTCCAGGACTGCGTCCTGCCGGACACCACCTACCGCGAGTGCACCGCGAGCGACGCGGCCAGCCCGGCCGCCGCGGCCGGGCTGCGGGACGGCGACCGAATCACCTCGTTCAACGGCACCCCGATCAACAACTACGGTGACCTGCTCACCGCCCTGCGGACCGCCAGCCCGGGTGCCACCGCCGCCATCGGCTACGAGCGTGACGGCCAGGCCGGCAACGTCGAGACCGTGCTGGGCACCACCAAGCGTCCCCCGATCGACAACCCCGACGGGCCGGTCACCGACGTGCCCGCGCTCGGCATCGGGCTGATCATCAGCACCCCCGGCCTGGTCAGCTACGGCCCGGTGGAGGCGGTCGGCGCGACAAGCACCTTCATCGGCGACATGGCGGTGGCCACCGCGCAGGCGTTGCAGCGGCTGCCGGAGAAGATCCCCGCGCTGTGGACCGCCATCACCGGCGGCGAGCGGGACATCGACACCCCGATCAGCGTGGTCGGCGCCAGCGTCCTCGGTGGCGAGGCGGTCGCCAACAACGCCTGGGAAATCTTCGTCATGCTGTTCATCTCGCTGAACTTCTTCATCGGGGTGTTCAACCTGCTGCCGCTGCTGCCGCTGGACGGCGGCCACATCGCCATCGCCTGGTTCGAACGAGCCCGTTCCTGGCTGTACGCGCGGCTGCGCCGGCCCGACCCGGGCCGGGTGGACTACTTCAAGCTGATGCCCTTCACGTACGTGGTGATCCTGATCGGTGGGGTGTTCACCCTGCTCACCATCACCGCGGACGTGGTCAACCCGATCACCCTCTTCCCAAAGTGAGTGCCTGAAGTGACCGCTGTCAGTCTCGGTATGCCGCCCGTACCGCCGCCGCCGCTCGCGCCCCGCCGGGCCAGCCGCCAGATCATGGTCGGGTCCGTGCCGGTCGGTGGCGGGGCGCCGGTGTCGGTCCAGTCGATGACCACCACGTTGACCGCTGACGTCAACGCCACGTTGCAGCAGATCGCGGAGCTGACGGCGTCCGGGTGTCAGATCGTCCGGGTCGCGGTGCCCAGCCAGGACGACGTGGAGGCGCTGCCGGCCATCGCGCGCAAGTCGCAGATTCCGGTGATCGCGGACATCCATTTCCAGCCGAAGTACGTCTTCGCCGCGATCGACGCCGGGTGCGCGGCGGTCCGGGTCAACCCGGGCAACATCCGGCAGTTCGACGACAAGGTCAAGGAGATCGCGGCAGCGGCCTCCGCCGCCGGTACGCCGATCCGGATCGGGGTCAACGCCGGCTCGCTGGACAAGCGGCTGCTGGCCAAGTACGGCAGGGCCACGGCGGAGGCGCTTGTCGAGTCGGCGCTGTGGGAGTGCTCGCTGTTCGAGGAGCACGGCTTCCGGGACATCAAGATCTCGGTGAAGCACAACGACCCGGTGGTGATGATCCGGGCGTACCGGCAGCTCGCCGAGCAGTGCGACTACCCGCTGCACCTGGGCGTGACCGAGGCCGGGCCGGCGTTCCAGGGCACCATCAAGTCGGCTGTCGCCTTCGGGGCGCTGCTGGCCGAGGGGATCGGCGACACCATCCGGGTGTCGCTGTCCGCGCCGCCGGTCGAGGAGATCAAGGTCGGCAACCAGATCCTGGAGTCACTCGGGCTGCGTGAGCGCGGCCTGGAGATCGTCTCCTGCCCGTCCTGTGGGCGGGCCCAGGTGGACGTCTACAAGCTGGCCGAGGAGGTCACCGCCGGCCTGGAAGGGCTGCCGGTGCCGCTGCGGGTCGCCGTGATGGGCTGCGTGGTAAACGGTCCCGGTGAGGCCCGCGAGGCCGACCTGGGGGTGGCCTCCGGCAACGGCAAGGGCCAGATCTTCGTCAAGGGTCAGGTCATCAAGACCGTGCCCGAGGGGCAGATCGTGGAGACCCTCATCGAGGAGGCGCTGCGGCTGGCCGACGAGATGGGCGCCGAGCTGCCCGAGGAACTGCGCGACCTGGTTCCCGGCGCCACCGTCACCGTGCACTGACGACGCGACCAGCACGAGGGCGGCCACCCCACCGGGTGGCCGCCCTCGGCGCGTACCGGGGTCACTCGGATTCGGCGAGGATCGCGTACAACTTGCGACGCGTCTCGTCGAGCACCTGGGCGGCGCGTTCCCGCTGATCGTCGGTGCCCGTCATCATCACCTGGCGGAGCGCCTGCATCGCCTGCATGCCGGCGTTACGAATGTCGTGCCAGCTGTTGATGGTGTCCTCGGCGACCTCCGCCCAGGGCGGTGTCTGGGCCGCCTCGTCGGCCTCGGCCCGGCCCTGCTCGGTCAGGGTGAACCGCTTGCGGCCACCGCCGGACTCCTCGGTGGCGACGACGACGCCCTCGTCCTCCAGCAACTGGAGGGTCGGGTAGATCGAACCGGGGCTGGGCCGCCAGCTCCCGCCGGTGCGGGAGTCGATCTCCTGGATCATCTCGTAGCCGTGCATCGGCCGCTCGGTGAGCAGGGCCAGCACCGCGTTGCGGACGTTCGGCCGGCGTCCCCGGCCCCGTCCACGACCGCCTCGGCCGTGCCCGAACCCGTGCCCGCCGGGCGGAAACGGCGGCCCCGGCGGGAAGGGCGGGAAACCGAACCCCCGCATCCGCCCCTCGTGCAGCCCACGCCCACGTCGATGAAACTTCATCCTGTTCTCCTTACCGGAACTATCACTGATGCATCAACGATATATCGCCAACACAACGCCGACAACTCACCAACCAACCCACCCCGCCCCGCGCCCACGCCACGTCGCCTTGTTGACCAAGAAGTCTGGGTCGGAATCAGCGGGTGCAGCCGGCGAAAACTTCTTGATCAACGAGGGCAGGGGGTTGGGCGGTGGTTACCGTCCGCCAACAGAAGGTGAACGAATCTGGCAGGCTGGTAACCGTGCTGACGGCGCCGGTGCGGCAAATCGGGGAATCGGAACGGCGTGCGGTCGAGCGGTTGCTCGATCTCGACCCGTTCGCCAGCGCGCAGGTCGCGGAGCGGGTCGCCGCGCGCGGGCTGGCCTGGTGGCGGGCCGAAGGCCGGGTCCTGGGGTACGGCTCCCGCCGCCACCTCGAATCCGTCTGTTGGCTCGGCGGCAACCTCACCCCGGTGCTGGCCGGCCCCCAGGCCATCGCCGCCTTCGCCGACCTGCTGGCCGGCGAGGAACGACTCTGCTCCTCGATCGTCGGGCGAGCCGACGCCGTGCTGCAACTGTGGGAGCGACTCTCCGACACCTGGGGACCGGCCCGCGACGTACGCCCGAACCAACCGTTGCTGGTCACCGACGCGCTGCCCCCGGTCCCCGTCGACCCGCAGGTACGCCGGGTGCGCAGCGGTGAACTCGACCGGCTCTTCCCGGCCGCCGTGGCGATGTACACCGAGGAGGTCGGCATCTCACCGCTGGCCGACGACGGCGGGCGCGGGTACCGACGCCGGGTCACCGACATGATCCGCTCGGGTCGGGCGTACGCCCGCTTCGTCGACGGCCGGGTGGTGTTCAAGGCCGAACTGGCGGTCGTGACCCGGCGCACCGCGCAGGTCCAGGGAGTGTGGGTGGCACCCGAGTGGCGGGGGCGGGGCATCGCCACCGCCGCGATGGCGGCGGTGGTCCGTGACGCGCTGACCCGGGTCGCCCCGACCGTCAGTTTGTACGTCAACGACTTCAACCTGCCCGCCCGGCGGGTCTACGAGCGTTGCGGCTTCCGACCCGTCGGTGCGCTGGCGACCGTGTTGTTCTGAGTCGGCCGCCGTCGGCTGGAGATTTTCGTCACCCACGCTGCCGCAGGCGAAAATACGTTGAGCCAGGCGGCCGGGCGAAGCAGGCTGGAAACTCCGCCACCAGACCGGAGGAACCGACGCATGCGCCTGCTTCGTGATCTGTGGGTCACGTCCTCGCGTCGGATGACCCTGGTGGTCGTCCTGATCCTGCTCGGCGGCATCGGCCAGGCGGCCACCGCCGCGCTCGCCGGGCCGGTGCTGTTGCACCGCTCCGTCGGGTTCTTCGTGCTGCTGTCGGTGGCGCTTGTCGCGTCGGTCGTCAGCGACCTGGTGGTCAGTCTGGTGATGGCCGGCGTGACCGCCGACTGGTCCGCCGACCTGCGTCGCCGACTGTGCCGGGTGGCGCTGGGGCAGCCCGTGCCAACCCTGGAGACGACCCCGGTGGGGGAGATGCTCGACCGGATCGACGGCGACGTGTACGACGTCGCCTCCGGGGTGCGCGGTCCCGGCGTACGGCTGGCCCAGGCGTTGGCCGTCGGCCTGCTGTCCACGCTCGCCGCGTTCACCGTCTGGTGGCCGGCCGGGGTCGGCATGCTGCTGCTCTGCGTCCTGCTCGCCTTCACGCTGCGCCGTCCCGCCGCCCGGATCGCCCCGGCCCGGATGCACGAGGAGGCGGCCTGGTCGGACCTCGCGGCGGTGATGGAGGAGGCGATCCACGGCCAGGACGACGTACGCACGAGTCTGGCCCGGCCGTACGTGCTCCGCCTCTACGCCCGCCGGGCAGCCGAGGTGCTGCGCCGTGGTCTCCGGGTGTGGCAGATGTCGGCGCAGGTCAACACCGTCGCCGCCGGGGTGACCCGGGCCGGGGTGGCGGTGGTCGTGCTCGGCGGGGTGTGGGCGCTGACCACCGGCCGGGTCGACGCCGCCCGGATGACCGCGATCTGGCTGCTCGCGCTCTCCTTCGGCATGACCGTCGAACACGTCAGCCGGATGGTGCCGGAGGTGCAGTACGCCCTCGGCGCGTGGGGACGGGTCCAACTGCTCTCGGCGGCTCCGCAGGAGCCCAGCGGCGGTGCCGCCCCCAGCGACGGTGACCTGGTCATCCGCGACCTGACCTACCGTTATCCGAGCACCGGGCCGGACGCCGATCGCGGCCCCGCACTGCGCGACATCGACCTGACCTTCCTGCGGGGCCGCTCGTACGCCCTGGTCGGCCGGACCGGGTCGGGTAAGTCGACGCTGGCCAAGCTGCTCACCCGGGCGGTGGACGTGCCACCGGGGACGGTCCTGCTCGGCGGGCGCGACGTGCTCGACCTCGACGTGGAGCAGCTACGCCAGTGGGTCGCCGTGGTGCCGCAGCGTACCGAGATCCTCGCCGGCACACTCGCCGAGAACGTGGCGCTGTTCGACCCCGAGCTGCTCGACGCCGCCGCCCGGGCCCTGGACGAGCTGGGGCTGGCCAACTGGATCGCCGAGCTGCCGGCCGGCCTGGACACCCGCCTCGGCGAGGGCGGCCACGTGCTCTCGGCCGGTCAGGAGCAGCTGGTCGCCTTCGCCCGGATCCTGGTCCGTGATCCGCACGTGGTGATCCTCGACGAGGCCACCGCCCGACTCGACCCGGTCACCGAGACCCGGGTGCAGCAGGCCACCGAGCGCCTGCTGCGCGACCGGATCGGCATCGTCATCGCCCACCGGCTGTCGTCGGTGAGCCGCTGCGACGAGGTGGTGGTGCTGGCCGACGGCGCGGTCGTCGAGGCCGCCCCGCTGGCCGAGTCGCGGCGCTTCGCCGAGCTGTTGGCGGCCGGTCATCAGGGCGGGCACGGTGCCGACGCGGAAACTGAGCTGCTGCCGGAGCCGGCGACGGACCGCATCTGGGCGGAGCCGGCGCTTGTCGGTGCCAACCCGGCGGCGGCCACGCCGGCCGGCACGTTGAGCCCGACGACCGCGATCAGCACGCCCGTGCCGACCCGCCCGGCAGCCGCGCGCGGCGCGGACGTGCTGCTGCCCGACGAGACCGGCGACGGCACGGGCTCGCAACCACCGGCCGATGCTGAGCTGCCCGCTCGGCACGCCGTCGAGGCAGCTCTGCCGGTGGGCGATCCCGCGCCGGCCGTCGGGCCGGAACCGGTCGATCCGGCGGAGGGCCGACAGGTCGGCGGGCGTGAAGCCGGCACCGGTACCGCAGGCGCGGCGACGGAGAACGACCGGCAGCCGGCGTCCCGGGGACGAACCCTGCGGGAGATCGCTCGGCTCTGCCTCAACGACCCCCGGTACGGCGCGGCGGCGGTGGGCATCTTCGCCGTGCTGGCGATCCTCGGCCTGGACGGGCCGGTGCTCGCCTGGCTCTGGGCCGACGTGGTCGACGGCACCGGCGACCCCTGGCTACCCGCCCTGGGTATCGCGGCCGGGTTGATCCTCGCCATCCCGGCGCACTACTGGACCCACCTGTGGTTTCCCGCCTGGTGGGTACGGCAGATGCTACGGATCAGCGCCCGCCTGGTGTACGGCCAGACCGGCCCGCGCCGGGTCAGCCGGCACACCCCCGCCGAGGTGGTGGCGCAGGGCGGCGACACCGAACGGGTGGTCCAACTCGCCGACAACGTACTCGACCAGACCGTCGGTCTGATCCTGCTGGTCGCCATGACCCTGATCACCGACAGCGTGGTGCCGGGACTGTTCTTCCTCGGCACGATGGTGCTCTCCGGGCTGGCCGCCACGGCGTTCGGACCGAGGCTGGAGCGGGCGGCACGGGACACCGTCGCCGCCCGGGCAGCCTTCGCCACCGCCCTGGTCTCCACACTGTCGGCGGCCCGCACGGTGAAGCTGGCCGGGGCCACCCGACCGGTGCTGACCCACCTCGCCAACCTCGACACCGTACGCAGCGAACGGCAGCGCCGGGAGATCGCCGTGCAGGTCTGGGCGCGCTCCACGCCGGCGGTGGCCAGCGGGCTGTTCCCGATCGGCGTGTGGGCGTTGTTCCTGGCCGGCGGGCTTTCCGCCGGGGCGGCGCTGGTCGCGGTAGCCACGCTGGGCGCGGCCCGCTGGTTCGCCTGGACCACCGCCTCGTTGATCTCCCAGGTGCCGTCGGCGCGGGTGTGGACCCGGCGGACGGCGGAGATGACCGGGATCGAGGCGTACTCGGCGAGGGTGCCCGGCGTCGACCTGACCGCCGGCACCGCCCCCGCCCCGACGGTGCCAGCGCGTACGCCGCTGCGGCGGCTGGAACTGGTCGGCTTCGGCGTCCGACACACCGACGGCACCACCGCCGTACGCGACGTGGACCTGACCGTGGAACGCGGCCAACTGGTCCTCGTGGTCGGACCGGTCGGCTCGGGCAAGTCGTCGCTGCTGCGCGCCCTCGCCGGCATCGCCCCGCACACCGGGCTGCTGACCTGGAACGGCGAACCGGTGACCGAACCGGAGCTGTTCCTGCGCCCCAATCAGGTCGGCTACGTCGGTCAATTGCCCCGGGTGCTCTCCGGCACGGTCGCCGACAACATCACCCTCGGGCATCAGGTGGACGCCGCCCACGCGGTCAGCACCGCCCAGCTCGAACACGACCTGGCCGGTACCGGCAGCGGGCTCGGCCTGCTCATCGGGCACAAGGGCACCCGGTTGTCCGGTGGTCAGCTGCAACGGCTGGCGCTGGCCCGGGCCCTGGCTCCGCGTACCGAGCTGCTGGTGGCCGACGACGTCTCCTCCGCGCTGGACGTCACCACCGAACTGGCGCTGTGGCAGGCGTTGCGGAAGCGCGGCGTCACCGTGGTCGGCTCCACCTCGAAGCGGGCCGCGCTGGTGCGGGCCGACCACGTGGTGGTGCTCATCGCCGGTACGGTGGCCGCCCAGGGCCCGTGGCGTGACCTGGACCGGCGCTGGGGTCACCTGGCCGGCTGAAAAGCGTGTCTGAGATCCGTAGGGGTCCGGCTGCCCTCGGCCGTCACCGGGCAGCCGGACCCGCCGGTCAGGCCGCCCGCAGGTACGGGTCCGGCCAGTTGGGCGCGGCGCCCAGCTTGGCGGCCGCCTGGTGCGGCCAGTACGGATTGCGCAGCAGTTCCCGGCCGAGCAGCACCATGTCGGCCTCGCCGTCGGCGATGATCGCCTCGGCCTGCTCCGGTTCGACGATCAGGCCGACCGCGCCGGTCGGCACCTGCGCCTCGCGGCGGACCTGAGCGGCCAGCGGCACCTGGTAACCGCGCCCGACCGGAACTTTGGCGGATGGCGACGCGCCGCCGGAGGAGCAGTCGATCAGGTCCACCCCGGCGGCGGCGAGTTCGGCGGCGAGGGCCACGCTGTCCTCGACCGTCCAGCCGCCCGGCACCCAGTCGGTGGCCGAGATCCGGGCCAGTACCGGCACGTCCTCACCGACCGCGGCGCGCACCGACCGAGCCACCTCCAGCGTCAGCCGCATCCGCCCGGCCCGGTCACCGCCCCAGCCGTCGGCCCGATGGTTGGTCAGCGGGGAGAGGAACTCGTGCAGCAGGTAGCCGTGTGCAGCGTGGATCTCCACGGCGGCGAAGCCGGCCGCCACCGCCCGCGTGGCGGACTCGGCGAATGCCGCGACGACATCGGCGATCCCGGTGTCGTCCAGGGCCGACGGCACCCGGTACTCCGGCACGAACGGTTCACCGGTGGGCCCGACCGGCGTCCAGCCGCCCTCGGCGTCCGGCACCCCACCCTGGCGCGGCTCCCACGGCCGGTACGTCGACGCTTTGAACCCGGCATGCGCGAGCTGCACCACGGGCACCGCGCCGTGCGCGGCCACGAGCCTGGTCACCGGCCGCCAGGCGTCGACGTGGCGGCCGGACCACAACCCGGTGTCCTGCGGACTGATCCGGCCCTCCGGCAGCACGGCGGTCGCCTCGGTCATCACCAGGCCCGCGCCACCGATCGCCCGGGTGCCGAGATGCACCAGGTGCCAGTCGGTGGGCAGGCCGTCGGGACCGGCGCTGTACTGGCACATCGGTGCCAGCGCGATCCGGTTGGGCAGGGTGACCGTCCGCAGCGTCAGCGGCGTGAACAACGAACTCATTGCGCCATCCTCTCCCGGGTGCGCGACCTCAGCGCCGACGGCGAACTGTGGGTTCGCGCACGGTAGGTGTCCGGTGGTCCTGCACCGCCACCGCCGTGGGGTCACGTACCGCCAACGCTCCGGCGGTGGCCAGGGCCCAGCCGACGGCAACCGTCAGCAGCAGCCGCTCCAGCACCCCGACCAGCGGACTCCGGCCGACCAGCAGCATCGCCAAACCGACCGCTCCCGCGAGTGGCAGCGACACCGCCGCCGCGACGACGCCCGTGCGCCGCAGCCGGCGTCGCGCCACCGGCGAGAAGGCGACCGCCAGCATCGCGAAGACCACCGCCGCTGTCGCGGCGACACTGGCCGCACCGTGCACCAGATCCGCCACGGTGGCCCGTTCGAACGGCGGCAGTGGGCAGCCCGCGCTGCACGTCACCGCTCCGGACAGGATCGTGCACAGACTCGCCGCCACGAGTAGCGTCACGGCGACCCGAAGTGCCGTGTCGCCGCAGTGCGGCGCACCGACCCGGAGCGCGACGGCGAGCAGCAGCAGCGCCCCGGCCAGGGCGAACACCCCGATTCGGTACGTCCAGGCATAGTCGCTGTCGACGACACCGGCTTCACTCACGTACCCGGTCAGGCCCGGTCCTGGGCCGGCGACCACGGCGAGTGTCACCGCAGCCGCGCCAGCCAGGGCGCAGAGCGCGGCGACCAGCGCGGCGCCCCGCCGCACCGACCGTCGGACCGCTGCCGGCGGCTCAGCCACGTCCGTGCGGCGTCGTCCAGCCGTGCAGGTCCGGCCCGAGTGGGACGATCCCGGTCGGGTTGATCTCGTCATGGGTGGCGTAGTAGTGCCGCTTGATGTGGTCGAAGTCGACGGTCTCCCCGAAACCGGGGGTCTGGAACAGGTCCCGGGCGTACGCCCACAACACCGGCATCTCGGTGATTTTCTGCCGGTTGCACTTGAAGTGTCCGTGGTATGCCACGTCGAAGCGGACCAGGGTGGTGAACAGGCGCACGTCCGCCTCGGTGATCGAGTCACCCATCAGGTAACGCCGGCCGGCCAACCGCTCCGACAGCGCGTCCAGCCGGGTGAACAGGGCCTCGAACGCCTCGTCGTACGCCTGCTGTGAAGTGGCGAAACCACATCGGTAGACGCCGTTGTTGACGTCCCGGTGGATCTCGGCCATCAGCGCGTCCAGCTCCGGGCGCAGCTCGACCGGGTAGAGGTCCGGCGCGTCCGGGGCGTGCAGCCGCCGCCACTCGGTGGACAGGTCCAGGGTCAGTTGCGGGTAGTCGTTGGTGACCACCCGGCCGGTACGGGTGTCCACCAACGCCGGCACGGTGACCCGGCCGGTGTAGTCCGGATCGGTGGCCAGGTACGCCTCGGAGAGGAAGCCGATGCCCAGCACCGGGTCGAAGCCGTCCTGGTCGAGGGCGAATCGCCAGCCGCGATCGTCCCGGATCGGGTCGACGGTGCCCAGCGAGATGGCGTCGGTGAGCCCGAGCAGGTTACGCACGATCAGCGCCCGGTGCGCCCAGGGGCAGGCCCGGCACCAGATCAGTCGGTAGCGGCCCGGCTCCAGCGGCCAGCGGCCCTGCTCGTCCGGCCCGCCGCCCGGCGGTGCGGTCGAGTGCGGGGTCACCCGCCCGGTGAAGCGGTTGGGTTGGCGGACGAACGCACCGCCGCCGCTGGTTTCCGCGCTGAACTGGGCCCGTGCCATGCCCACAACCTATCGGCACCCACCGGGGATATCCTGGCCGTCGGTGAGTCCCCGTGGACCCGGTGGACGCACCCCTCCGCCCTTCCCATCCCCCCGAAGGACTCGCGATGACCGTGGCATACCTGGTGGCCGGTGTCCGCACCCCGATCGGCCGTTACGCCGGTGCGCTGGCCGGCGTACGCCCCGACGATCTGGCCGCCCACGTGATCCGCGAGCTGGTCGCGAGGCACCCCTCGGTGGACTGGGCGCGTACCGACGACGTGGTGCTCGGTTGCGCCAACCAGGCCGGCGAGGACAACCGCAACGTGGCCCGGATGGCGGCGCTGCTCGGTGGGCTGCCCGAGCAGGTGCCCGGCAGCACGGTCAACCGGCTCTGCGGCTCCGGGCTGGACGCGCTGGCCACCGCCGCCCGGTCGATCGTCGCCGGCGAGGCGGACCTGGTCGTCGCGGGCGGCGTGGAGAGCATGAGCCGGGCGCCGTTCGTCATGCCGAAGGCGACCACCGCGTTCTCCCGATCCGCCGAGGTGTACGACACCACTATCGGTTGGCGGCTGGTGAACCCGTTGATGGAGCGTGGCTGGGGCATCGACTCGATGCCCGAGACGGCGGAGAACGTGGCCGCCGAGTACGGCGTCGATCGGGCGGCGCAGGACGAGTTCGCGTACCGCTCCCAGTTGCGGGCCGCCAAGGCTCAGGCCGACGGGCGGCTGGCCGAGGAGATCGTGCCGGTGACCGTGCCGGCGGGCCGGCGGGAGACCCGGCTGGTCGAGGCCGACGAGCACCCCCGACAGACCTCGCTGGAGAAACTGGCCGCGCTGCCCACCCCGTTCCGCGACGGCGGCACGGTGACCGCCGGGAACTCCTCCGGCGTCAACGACGGCGCGGTGGCCCTGCTTGTCGCCTCGGAGGCGGCCGTCGCCGCGTACGGTCTCACTCCGCTGGCCCGGGTCACCGGCACGGCGGCGGCCGGCGTGCCGCCCCGGGTCATGGGCGTCGGGCCGGTTCCGGCGACCCGGCGGCTGCTGGACCGGCAGGGGTTGGCGCTTACCGACATCGACGTGATCGAGCTGAACGAGGCCTTCGCCGCCCAGTCCGTCGCGGTGCTGCGCGAACTCGGCCTGCCGGAGGACGCCGAGCACGTCAACCCCAACGGGGGCGCCATCGCGCTGGGCCACCCGCTCGGTGCCAGTGGTGCCCGGCTCGCGCTCACCGCCGCGTTGGAACTGCGCCGCCGGGGCGGGCGACGGGCGTTGGCCACCATGTGCATCGGGGTGGGGCAGGGCATCGCGCTGCTGCTGGAGGCCGCCTGAGCCGCCGGCACCGGCGGTAGATCAGGAAAAGGCGGTTGTGGATCTCCCCCCGCGCCGCGGACCCGCCTAGAGTGGTCAGCATCACGATCCACGGCGACGACGTGAGGTGCAACCAGTGCAGCAGCCGGACGGACTTCCCGCCGAGATCGACCTATCCCGGCCCAGCGCGGCGCGGGTGTACGACTACTTCCTCGGCGGTGCCCACAACTTCGACATCGACCGGCAACTGGCCGAGCAGATCGCGACCATGACGCCGAACCTGGCGGCGACCATGCGAGCCGGGCGGGAATTCCTCCGCCGGGCCGTGCGCGCCCTGCTCGACGCCGGCACCGACCAGTTCCTGGACATCGGCTCCGGCATCCCCACGGTCGGCAATGTGCACGAGGTCGCCCAGGCCGCGAACCCGAAGGCCCGGGTGATCTACGTCGACATCGACCCGGTCGCGGTGGCACACAGCCGGGAACTGCTCGCCGGCAACGAGGCGACCGGCGTCATCCACGCCGACCTGCGCGACCCGGAACGGATCCTGGCCGAGGCCCGCAAGCTGGGCCTGCTCGACTTCGACCGGCCGTTGGGCATCCTGCTCGCCGGGGTGGTGCACTTCGTCCCGGACACCGACCGCCCCGGTGACGTCCTGGCCACCCTGCGCGCGGCCGCCGCCCCCGGCAGCCACCTGGTCATCTCACACTCGACCTTCGAGGACCAGCCGCAGGAGATGCTGGACGCGCAACGGTTGTCGGCACGCACCGCCACGGAGATCACCCTCCGCTCGCGAGCCGAGATCACCGGGTACTTCGGCGACTGGACCATTCTGGAGCCCGGGGTGGTGCACATGGAGTTGTGGCGACCCGACTCGCCGTCCGAGGTCACCGCCGAGGGGCAGCGTTTCGGTGCCTTCGGTGGTGTCGCCCGGAACGACCGGCCCGCCGGCTGATCCGATGGCCGCCGTGGGTGCCTCCGGCGGGAACACCGTCGATCCGGCCGGCGCCCAGCGGTACGCAACCGACTGGGCGCGGGCCGTACGCCGGCTCGGTTTTGTGCCGCTGAGCGCGGCCGAGACCGAGCGGCTGCTGCTCGGGCACACCGTCCGGCTGGCGGAGGTGCTGCTCTCCGCCGAGCCGCCGGCCTCGGCAGCGCAGGAGATCGGGCGGTCACTTGTCGACGCGCACCTCACCGAGCCGGGAGTGATCGAGTGGTCGGTGCGTACGCTCGGCGAGCGGTTCCGGACCGACGTGCTCGCCGCCGCGGCCGGGCGGCCGGGGCTCGACGAGCGGATCGCGGCCGTGCAGGGCGCCCTCGCGGCCGGCTTCGCCCGCGCGCTGCGGGAGCGGACCTTCGTCCAGCAGGAGGGGATCGCCCGCGCGATGTGGCAGGCGCGGGACGACGCCGAGCAGGCGTTGCGCAACAGCGAGGCCCGCTTCCGGGCGGTCTTCGACGGCGCGGCCGTCGGCATCGGCATCGCCGGAGTCGACGGGACGATCATCGACGTCAACCACGCCTTCGCCGACATGCTCGGCTACCCGGTCGAGGAACTGCGACAAACAAACGTGGCGTCCCTGTTCCATGCCGACGACGCCGCCGGCATGTGGGAGCTGTACCAGGAACTGATCGAGGGTAAGCACGAAGCGGCCCGGGTGCAGAAGCGCTACTACCGCAAGGACGGCAGCGCCGTCTGGACGGATCTGGCCGTCTCGCTGATCCGCCATGACGACGGCCGTCCCCGGTTCACCGTGGCCGTGGTCGAGGACATCACCGAACGGTACGAACTCCAGCAGCGGTTGCGCTTCCAGGCGCTGCACGACCCGCTCACCGGCCTGCCGAACCGGACGCTGTTCTTCGACACGCTGGCCGGCCTGGTGGAGCAGCCCGACGCGCCGGGCCGGGTCGGTGTCTGCTTCCTCGACCTGGACGGGTTCAAGGCGATAAACGACAGTCTCGGGCACGCCCTCGGCGACCGGCTGCTCGTGATGATCGCCCGACGGCTGGCCGACTGCGTGGCCGAACAGGGCTATCTGGTCGCCCGGATGGGCGGCGACGAGTTCGTCATCCTGGTCGACGGGGTCGCCGCCGTGGAGGACGTGATCGCCGTGGCCGAGGCGGCTCTGGCCGCCGTCGCCGCGCCGATGTGCGTCGGCGACCAGCAGCTCGCGGTCTCGGCGAGCATCGGCATCGTCGACTCGGCGGTCGCCGGCACCAGCGTCGTGGAACTGATGAAGGCCGCCGACGCCACGCTCTACTGGGCGAAGGCGGAGGGCCGTGACCGGTGGGCGGTCTACGACCCTGAGCGCAGCGCCCGGGACAGCGCCCGATCGGCGCTGGCCGCCGGGCTGCCGGTGGCCCTGGACCGGGGCGAGTTCGTGCTGCACTACCAGCCGATCGTGTCCCTGCTCGACGGGCGCATACTTGCCGTCGAGGCGCTCGTCCGCTGGCAGCATCCGCAACTGGGCCTGATCGGTCCCGATCGGTTCATCGGGCTCGCCGAGGAGACCGGCCTGATCGTCCGTCTCGGTGAGTGGGTGCTGCGGCAGGCGTGCCGCGACGCCCAGCGGTGGCACACCGACTTTCCCGACGCCAGGCTGGTGGTGAGCGTCAACCTGGCTGCCCGCCAGGCCGACCGCCCGGCGATCGTGGACACCGTGGCCGATGCGCTGGCCAGCAGTGGACTGCCGGCGGAACTGCTGCAACTGGAGCTGACCGAGAGCGCGGTGATGGGGTCCGCGGGGGAGCCGCTGCGGACGCTGCACCGGCTCGCCGCGCTGGGCGTACGACTGGCCGTGGACGACTTCGGCACCGGGTACTCGAATCTGGCGTACCTGCGCCGGCTGCCGATCACCTGCCTGAAGCTGGCCGGCCCGTTCGTCGAGGGAATCCGGGGCACCGCGCCGGCCGATGCCGACCACCGCGACGAACGCATCGTCGATGCGCTGGTGCGGCTGGCCCACGCGTTGGAGCTGTGGGTCACCGCGGAGGCGGTGGAGACCGAGGCGCAGGCGGAGCGGCTACGGGCATTGCGTTGCGACACCGCACAGGGCCGGCTGTTCGGCCCGCCGGGTCCGGCGGAGACGGTGGTGGCCCGGTTGCGTGGCGACGAACCGTGATGATCGTGCTGTGACGATCCCGGGTACCAGTGTGGCGAGTGGACCAGGGCCGGAACGAACAACTGGGAGTCGACGTGGGGCTGACGGAGACCGGAACGGTGGTGTCGGTCGTCGCCGCGCTGGCCATCCTCGCCGGGTTGGCCGGGGTGGTGGTGCCCGGTCTGCCGGCGCTGCCGTTGTGCTGGGGCGGCGTACTGGTGTGGAGCCTGTTCGGCGACGCCGGAGCCGGGCGGTGGCTGGTGCTCGCCGCCGCCACGCTTGTCGCCGTGGGGGGCACCGTCGTCAAGTACGCCTGGCCCGGCCGTAACCTCAAGCGGGCCGGGGTGCCCACCAGCTCGCTGCTGGCCGGCGCGGTGCTCGGCCTGGTCGGCTTCTTCGTCATCCCGGTGGTCGGGCTGGTCATCGGCTTCGTCGGCGGGATCTTCGCGGTGGAGCGGCTCCGACTCGGCGACACCCGACTCGCCTGGCCGGCGACGAAACGGGCGGTCGCCGCGGCGGGCCTGTCGATGCTTGTGGAGTTTCTGTCCGGGCTGGTGATCGGTGCCCTGTGGGTGGCCGGCCTGGTGATGGCCTGACTGGTCTGGGCAGGTGCTGACCGAAGCGGCGCGGGACGGAGTCAGGGTAGGGCGCGACGCCGTACCCGAGAGAGAGGTGACACTTTCCCGCGCCGCCGCGGTGGCCGGGCCGTTCCGAGGGCCCGGTGGTCGGCCCGTCGCGATCGGGCCTGGTCACACGCCCAAGGATGGGCTACTCCGGCCCCGCCGGCAACGCAATTGCGGGTGGCCGGCTGAGTTCGTCGGCCAGGCTCGGACGGTTTGCCGGGGGAGCGGATGCGGGTACGGGCGGAGCGTCTTATTGACGGTGATCGGCTCGGCCGGTAGACCTTGGTGATGGAGGCTCGCGGATGAGAAAACCGCCGCTCACGCTGGAACAGTTGCGGGTCGCCGTCGCCGAGGGTGAGATCGACACGGTGGTGCTGGCCCTGGTCGACATGCAGGGCCGATTGCAGGGCAAACGCTTCCACGCCCCGTACTTCCTCGACCAGGTCGTCGCGCACGGCAGCGAGGGATGCAACTACCTGCTCGCGGTCGACGTGGACATGAACACGGTCGACGGGTACGCGATGTCGAGCTGGGAACGCGGCTACGGCGACTTCGCGATGAAGCCGGACTTCGGCACCCTGCGCCGGGTGCCGTGGCAGCCCGGCACCGCACTGCTCCTGGCCGACCTGGAGTGGTTGGACGGCGCCGGTCCGGTGATCGCCTCACCGCGGCAGATCCTCCGCCGGCAGTTGGACCGGCTGGCCGCGCACGGGCTGACCGCGTACGCCGGCACCGAGTTGGAGTTCGTGCTGTTCCGCGACTCGTACGAGCAGGCGTGGCGGCGCGGGTACCGGGAGCTGACCCCGGCCAACCAGTACAACGTGGACTACTCGCTGCTCGGTACCGCCCGGGTGGAGCCGCTGCTGCGCCGGATCCGTACCGAGATGGCCGGCGCGGGACTGGTGCCGGAGAGCGCGAAGGGGGAGTGCAACCTCGGCCAGCACGAGATCGCCTTCCGCTACGACGAGGCGGTTGCCTGCGCCGACCACCACGTCATCTACAAGAACGGGGCGAAGGAGATCGCCGCCCAGGAGGGCATGTCGATCACTTTCATGGCCAAGCCGAACGAGCGGGAGGGCAACTCCTGCCACATCCACTTCTCGCTGCGCGACGCCTCCGGTGGCTCGGCGATGCTTGGTGACGGGCCGGCGCACCTGAGCCCGACCGGGCAGCGGGTGCTCGCCGGGCTGCTCGCCACCATGCGGGAGTTGAGCCTGCTCTTCGCGCCGAACATCAACTCCTACAAGCGTTACCAGCCGGGCTCGTTCGCGCCGACCGCGCTGCGGTGGGGCACCGACAACCGCACCTGCGCCCTGCGGTTGGTGGGGCACGGCCAGGGGATGCGGGTGGAGAACCGGGTGCCGGGTGCCGACGTCAACCCGTACCTGGCGATCGCGGCCCTGGTGGCGGGCGCGCTGCACGGCATCGAGAACGGGTTGGAACTGGCCGAGGAGTGCACCGGCAACGCGTACGACGACCCGAGCGCCGAACGCGTCCCCGGCACCCTCCGCGACGCCCTCACCCTCTGGACATCGTCAGACGTCGCCCGCGAAGCCTTCGGCGCCGAGGTGGTAGCCCACTACGCCAACATGGCCCGCGTCGAGCTGGCCGCCTTCGACGCCGCCGTCACCGACTGGGAACTCACCCGTGGCTTCGAACGCCTCTGACCCCCACCACCCCACCTTCTCCGCGATCTTGCACTTCTGGTCGTCGATTTGCGGTGGTGTGTCGAGTTTGTCCCGACGGAAAGTGCAAGATCGGCGAGGAGTGGGTGGGGTGAGGGTGGGTGGGTGAGGTACGGGATCCGGCTACGGGCGCGGTGTTGCGGGGGGTGGGGGACAGCTCGGTAAGCGATGTGGATGCAGCCGTGGAGCGGGCGGGGCGGGCGTTTCAGGGGTGGCGGGGGGTCAGCGCGGGGGACCGGGGGCGGTTGTTGCGGCGGTTCGCGGCGGTGGTGGACGAGCACCTGGAGGAGTTGGCGCGGCTGGAGGTGGCCAACGCGGGGCACACCATCGGCAATGCGCGCTGGGAGGCGGGCAACGTCCGGGACGTGCTGGACTACTACGCGGGGGCGCCGGAACGGCTCACCGGGCAACAGATTCCGGTGCCGGGCGGGCTGGACGTCACCTTCCACGAACCGCTCGGCGTGGTCGGGGTGATCGTGCCGTGGAACTTCCCCATGCCCATCGCCGCCTGGGGCTTCGCTCCCGCGCTCGCCGCCGGCAACACGGTGGTGCTCAAGCCCGCCGAGCTGACTCCGTTGACCGCGTTGCGGCTGGCCGAGCTGGCGGAACAGGCGGGTCTGCCCGAAGGTGTGTTCACCGTGCTGCCCGGGCGGGGAGAGGTGGTCGGTGAACGGTTCGTCACCCACCCGGCCGTACGCAAGATCTGCTTCACCGGCTCCACCGAGGTCGGCACCCGGATCATGGCCGGCTGCGCGGACCAGGTGAAGCGGTTGACCCTGGAGTTGGGCGGCAAGTCGGTGAACCTGATCTTCGCCGACGCCGACCTGGAGCGGGCCGCCGCCAGTGCGCCGTACGCCGTCTTCGACAACGCCGGCCAGGACTGCTGTGCCCGGTCCCGGCTGCTGGTGCAACGCGGGGTGTACGACCGCTTCCTCGAACTGCTCGAACCGGCGGTGCGCGCCTTCCGGGTGGGCGACCCGGCCGACGAGAGCACCGAGATGGGACCACTGATCTCGGCCGGGCAGCGGGATCGGGTCGCCGGGTACGTCGACGGTTCGCGGGTGGCGTTCACCGGCTCGCGGCCCGACGGCCCCGGCTACTGGTACGCACCGACCGTGCTGCTCGCCGACTCACCCGGCGACCGCCACTGGCGGGAGGAGGTCTTCGGTCCGGTCGTCTCGGTGCTCCCGTTCGACGACGAGGCCGACGCCGTCCGGCTGGCCAACGACACCGAGTACGGTCTCTCCGGCTCGATCTGGACCCGCGACGTGGGCCGGGCACTGCGGATGGCCCGGGCCGTGGAGGCCGGCAACCTGAGCGTCAACTCCCACTCCTCGGTGCGGTACTGGACGCCGTTCGGCGGGATGAAGCGCTCCGGTCTGGGGCGGGAACTGGGGCCGGACGCCCTGCATGCGTTCACCGACGTCAAGAACGTCTTCGTCAGCACCGAGGAGTGAGCATGCCGGGACGGTTGCAGGATCGGGTGGCCGTGGTGACCGGGGCGGCCAGCGGTATCGGGCTGGCCACCGTGCGGCGGTTCGCCGCCGAGGGCGCCCGGGTCGTCTGCGTCGACGTCGACACCGAGGCCGGCCAGCGGGCCGCCGACGAGGTGGGCGGGAGCTTCGTCGCGGCCGACGTGGCCGACGAGACGGCGGTACGCGACCTCTTCGACGGGGTGGTCGAGCGGTACGGGCGGGTGGACGTCGCGTTCAACAACGCCGGCATCTCCCCGCCGGACGACGACTCCATTCTGGAGACCGGGCTGGACGCCTGGGAACGGGTGCTGCGGGTCAACACGACGAGCGTCTACCTGTGTTGCAAGCACGTCATCCCGCACATGCGCCGGCAGGGTCGGGGCTCGATCATCAACACCGCCTCCTTCGTGGCGCTGATGGGCGCGGCGACGTCCCAGATCGCGTACACCGCGAGCAAGGGCGGGGTGCTGGCGCTGACCCGGGAACTGGGCGTGCAGTTCGCCCGGGAGGGCATCCGGGTCAACGCCCTGTGTCCGGGGCCGGTGGCCACGCCGCTGCTGCGTGAGTTGTTCGCGGCCGATCCGGAGCGGGCCGCCCGCCGGCTGGTGCACGTGCCGATGGGCCGGTTCGGTGAACCGGCCGAGATCGCCGCCGCGGTGGCCTTCCTGGCCAGCGACGACGCCTCGTTCATGACCGCCGCGCAGTTCGTGGTCGACGGGGGAATCACCGGCGCGTACGTCACCCCCCTGTGATCTCGCTTACACCGATCGTGAGTGAGCCCGGTCGCCTGCGTCGCCACCGGCGCTCACCTGGAGCTGAACAGCGTCCGAACCGTCGTATGCGTTACGTGGCGGATCCGTCTGGGTAGAAGGCCGGTCAGGGCAATTGATGATCGGGAGCGGTGCGGACACGGCCGGGGAGGCTGCATGAACTCGGCCCAGGGGGGCGTGGACGGTGGTCAGCCGTCCGCAGCGGAAAGTGGAACGTCTCCGCTGCTCGCGGCGGCATTCGCGGGTGGCGGTGAGATGGGCGCCCTGTTGCGCGACCGGGACTGGTCGGCCAACCCGCTCGGTCCACCGGAGCGTTGGCCGACCTCGTTGGGCAACGCCCTCAGCACGATGCTCGCCTCCAAGGCGCAGATCGCCATGTTCTGGGGCGAGGACCTGCGCGCCTTCTACAACGACGCGTACCGGCCCACCATCGGCGACAAGCATCCCGCGGTGCTGGGCGAGCCCGCTCGGGAACACTGGGCGGAGACGTGGGACGTGCTGGGGCCGCTGCTGACCGACGTGCTGCGCGGCGGCGAGGCCTACCAGGCCCGGGACCATCACTTTCTGCTTGATCGGCACGGCTTCGTGGAGGACGTCTACTTCGACGTCTCGTACGACCCGATCCGCGACGTCGACGGTGCGATCAGCGGGGTGCTCTGCATCTGTAGCGAGACCACCGGGCGGGTGCTCAGCGAACGCCGGCTGCGCGCGTTGGCCGAACTCGGCTCGGAGCTGGCCGATCCGGTCGGCACCGAGGGACTCGGCCAGGTCGCGGCGGCGGTGCTCGACCGGTACCGGGCCGACGTCCCGTTCGGGCTGCTCTACCTGCGGGACAACGACGGACACCTGCGCCTGGCCGGGGTGAGTGGTGCCGTGACCGTCGCGGCCGATCCGCCCACCCGGCTGGAGGAGATGACCGCGGCGGGCGTCGGCGAGGTGGTGGCCGTCGCCGATCTGCTCGGCCAGGTCCCGCCCGATGCCGCCGACGAGGCGGTGGTGCTGCCGATCAGCGCGACAAACGACCCGGCCGGGGTGCTGGTGCTGGGAGCGGCCCGGCGGCTGCCGCTCACCGACGACTACCGCACCTTCTTCGAGCTGGTCGCCGCGCAGATCTCCCGGGCGGTCGGCAAGCAGCGGGCGTACGAGCAGGAGCGGTCCCGGGCCGCCGAGCTGGCCGCCCTGGACCTGGCCAAGACCAACTTCTTCGCCAACGTGAGCCACGAGTTCCGTACGCCACTGACCCTGGTGCTGGGCCCGTTGGAGGACCTGCTCGCCGAGCCGGAGCTCAGCGAGGACCATACGCAGCGGCTGACCGTGATGCACCGCAACGCGTTGCGGCTGCTGAAGCTGGTCAACACGGTGCTCGACTTCTCGCGGCTGGAGTCCGGGCGGCTGGTGGCGCACTACGAGCCCACCGACCTGGCCGACTACACCTCGCGGGTGGCCAGCACGTTCCGCTCCGCCACCGAGCGCACCGGGCTGCGGCTGGTGGTGGACTGTCCGCCGTTGCCGGAGCCGGTCTTCGTCGACCCGGACATGTGGGAGAAGATCGTCCTCAATCTGGTCTCCAACGCCCTCAAGTTCACCTTCGAGGGAGAGATCAGCATCCGGGTCCGTACGGTCGACGGCGCCGCCCAGCTGGAGGTCTCCGACACCGGGGTGGGCATCGACGCGGGGGAACTGCCGCACGTGTTCGAGCGGTTCCACCGGGTGCCGGGGGTGCGCTCCCGCAGCCACGAGGGCACCGGGATCGGCCTGGCCCTGGTGCGGGAACTGGTCGAGATGCACGGCGGCCGGGTCAGTGCCACGAGCGAGATCGACGTCGGCAGCAGCTTCGTGGTCACCATCCCGTTCGGTGTCGGGCACCTGCCGGCCGAACGGGTGGCCGACGCCGACCACGCCGAGCGCGAGCCGCGGCAGGCACCCCTCTTCGTCGCCGAGACCGTGCAGTGGACGGCCGGTCCGTCCGCGGCCGTGTCCCGCCCGGTGCCGGCCGTCGCCTCGACCGTGCCGGACACCGACGCCTCGGCGAAGCGGGTGCCCCGGCCCCTCACCGCCACGCCCGCCGGCCGCGTGCTGGTCGTGGACGACAATCCCGATCTGCGCGAACATGTCACCCGGTTGCTCGTGCCCATCTGGGAGGTGAGTACCGCCGCCGACGGGGTGGAGGCGTTGCGGCTCGCCACCGAGGAGGCTTTCGATCTGGTGCTCACCGACGTGATGATGCCGCGCCTGGACGGCTTCGGTCTGGTCGCCGCGCTGCGCGCGGACCCGCGTACCCGGTACATGCCGATCGTGCTGCTCTCCGCCCGCGCCGGCTCCGCCGAGGAGGTGGCCGGGTTGTCGGTGGGTGCCGACGACTACCTCACCAAACCCTTCTCCGGGCAGGAGTTGATCGCCCGCGTCCGGGCCAACATGGCCCTCGGTCAGCTGCGTAACCAGATCATCCGCCGGCTGCGTGCCCTCGCGGACGCGGCGGTCGCGGTCAACACCGCCCGATCCACCGCCGACGTGCTCCAGGTCGCCGCCCGCCATGCGTTGAGCCTCGCGGAGGCCGTCCGGGTCGTGGTCTCCGCCGGCGGCGCGCGTTACGAGGCCGACGCCGGTGGGGCCAGCAGCGTCGAGCCGTCCTTCGTCCTGCCGTTGACCGGGGTGGCCGACCAGCCGCTCGGTGAGCTTCGGGTGTGGCATCCGGCCGCCGAGAGCGCCGACACCGACGAGGCGGCGTTGACCCAGCTCGCCCGCCTGGTCGGGGTACGCATGGAGAACGCCCAGCTCTACGAGGCCGAGCACCGCATCGCCACCACTCTCCAGCACAGCCTGCTGCCCCGCACCCTGCCACAGTTGCCCGGCGCGGTGGTGGCCAGTCGCTACCTGCCGGGCAGCGCGGACGTCGAGGTGGGCGGCGACTGGTACGACGTGGTGGCCCGGGACGACGACGAACTCGTGCTGATCATCGGTGACGTGGTCGGCAAGGGCGTGCCGGCGGCAGCCGCCATGGGTCAGCTACGCAACGCGCTGCGCGCGTACGTGCTGGAGGGTTTCGACCCCGGTGAGTCGTTGACCCGGCTGAACCGGCTGGTGGGGTCCACCGAGTCACGCTCGTTCGCGACGGTCTTCTGTCTGTGGTTCAGCCCTCGGACGGGTCGGCTGCGCTACGCCAGCGCCGGGCACCCGTCGCCCCTGCTGATCCGGAGCGACGACGTGGCGTTCCTGCACGGCCGGGCGCTCGGACCGCCGGTAGGTGCCATCGCGGGCACCGAGTACGAGACCGTCTCGGGCGAGCTGGGGGCCGGTGACCGGCTGTTGCTCTACACCGACGGCCTGATCGAGGACCGGCAGGTCGGCATCGACGAATCACTGGCCCTGCTGCGCGCCGACGCGGCCCGCTCCGGTGAGCACGTGGCCGACCTGATCGACGCGGTGGTGGCGCGGGTCGCCGACCGGCCCCGACGGGACGACGTCGCGGTCCTGGCCCTGGAGGCGGTCGAACTCAACCGGTTCGCGCTGCGGCTGCCCGCCGACCCGACCCGGCTCAGTGTGCTGCGCAAGCGGCTGGAGGACTTCCTCGTCGCACACCGGGTGGGCGAGACGGACCTGTTCGACCTGACCGTGGCGGTTTCGGAGGCGGCGGCGAACGCCATCGAGCACCCGGTCGACCCGGTGGAGCCGGTGGTCGAGATCGAGGTGCGGGTCGAGGACCGCACGGTGGTGGCGACGGTGTCGGACAGCGGGCGGTGGCGGGAGTCGACCGGGTCGGGTTTCCGGGGTCGCGGGCTGTCGCTGATCCGGGCACTCGGGGATCTCTCGGTCGAGCACACCCCGCAGGGGACACGGCTCACCCTGCGTCGGGAGCTGACCGGGTAGCCGGGCGGCTCAGGCCGGCGGCGGATCGGCGCGGTGGTGGGCGCGGATCAGGCCGGACGCAGCCAGGGCTGACCGCCCAGACCGGCGATCTCCAGCACCCGACTGACCTGTCGGGACGGCAGCACCGTCAACGCGTCCGGGTAGTGGCCGGCGAGCCGGACCACCGCGTGGATGGCCGCCGAGTCGAAGAAGGTGACCGCCCGCAGGTCGAGCGTCACCCGGCCGGCCGGTTCCCGCATCACCGTCTCGAGCATGGTGTCGGCGGTGGCCATGTCGACCTCGCCGGTGACCACCACGCTGAGGTGGTCACCATCGGTCTCCGCGTTGGCGGAGAAGATGGGAGGTGCGCCCCCTTGATCCACGCAGACACCTTGACACAGTGCTTGTGGTAGGGCAACAACCGCTCGGGGCGGCCGGTGGTGGGGGTCACTACGGGGGCGGCGATAGGCTTGAGTCATGACCGTCCGTGCGCCGCTGACCCCCGGCACGCTCACCCCGTGGCGGCCGGTGCCCGCCCACATCGCCCGCCCGGAGTACGTCGGCAAGAAGGCCCCCCGGCCCTGGCAGGGGTCGCACGTGCAGACACCGGAGACCATCGAGAAGATGCGTCTGGCGGGGCGGATCGCCGCCCAGGCGGTGCAGTTGGCGGGGGAGCACTGCAAGCCCGGCGTGACCACTGACGAGATCGACCGGGTGGTGCACGACTTCCTCGTCGACAACGGCGCCTACCCGTCGACCCTGGGCTACCGGGGCTTCCCGAAGTCCTGCTGCACCAGCCTGAACGAGGTGATCTGCCACGGCATCCCCGACTCGACCGCGCTTGTCGACGGCGACATCATCAACGTCGACGTCACCGCGTACATCGGTGGGGTGCACGGTGACACGGACGCGACGTTCTGCGTCGGCGAGGTCAGCGAGGAGAACCGACTGCTCGTCGAGCGGACCCACGAGGCGATGATGCGGGGGATCCGGGCGGTCGCCCCGGGTCGGCAGATCAACGTGATCGGCCGGGTCATCGAGTCGTACGCCAAGCGTTTCGGCTACGGCGTGGTCCGGGACTTCACCGGCCACGGCATCGGCGAGTCCTTCCACAGCGGGCTGTACGTCCCGCACTACGACAGCCCGCGCCCCACCGACGTGATGGAGCCGGGAATGACCTTCACCATCGAGCCGATGATCACGCTCGGCACCTACCAGTACGACCTCTGGGACGACGGCTGGACGGTGGTCACCAAGGACCGCAGGTGGACCGCCCAGTTCGAGCACACCGTGCTGGTGACCGAGGGCGGCCACGAGATCCTGACGCTGCCGTGACCGAGACCCCGGCTGCGCTGCGCGAGCACCACCACGCCGACGTGTCCGGCGGCTGGCTGCGCCCGGCCGTGTTCGGTGCGATGGACGGCCTGGTCACCAACATCGCCCTGATCGCCGGTGTCGGCGGCGGCGGCGTCTCGCCCCGCACCATCGTGCTCACCGGCACCGCCGGCCTGGTGGCCGGCGCCATCTCGATGGCGCTCGGTGAATACACAAGCGTGCGGTCGGCCAACGAGCAGATCGCCGCCGAGGTGGCCAAGGAGCGACGGGAACTGGAGCGGCACCCGGACGCCGAGGCCCGGGAGCTTGCCGACATGTGGATCGCCAGGGGCCTGCCGGAAGACCTCGCCGTCCAGGTCGCCGAGGCGGTGCGCCGCCACCCGGAGCAGGCGCTGCGCATGCACGTGCAGGAGGAGTTGGGCGTCAACCCGGACGAACAACCCAACCCGTGGGCCGCGGCGCTATCGTCGTTCCTCTGCTTCTCCGTCGGCGCGTTGGTGCCGCTGCTGCCGTACCTGTTCGGGGCGACCAGCCTGGCCCTGGCCCTGGCGGTCGGCGGGCTCGGGCTCTTCGTCGCCGGTGCGGTCGTCTCCCGGTTCACCAACCGCCGGTGGTGGTCCGGTGGGCTGCGCCAGCTGCTGCTCGGCGCCGCCGCCGCGGTGGCGACATACCTGATCGGCGCGCTGATCGGGGTGCAGGGCGGCCTCGGCTGAGTCAGCCGTCGAGCAGGTCGTCGATAGTGCCGTCGACCGGACGGCCACGGGCGGTGAGTTCCGCCGACTGGCGGGCCAGTACGGCACCCACCTCGGTCATGTCCGCCCCGGCCAGCCCGGTCCGCCGTACCGCGTCGCCCGGATCCCGGAAGTAGGTGCGGCTGAGCAGTCCGCTGACCGTGGCCGCGCCGAGTCGGGCCTCGCCGAGCATCAGCAGGGCCTGGTCCGTCTCGTACCACTCGGCCAGCCGGGCAGCCCGGGCAAGCGCGGCGCTGCCCCGGTACCACGCCCTGCGGGCGGCCGAGGTGAACTCGGCCGGTCGGGCCCGGGCCAGTCGGCCGAGGTGCTCGTCGCGCAGGGTGGCCAGCCACCCGGTCGGGTCGTGCAGGGCCCGCGTGGTCACGTAGCGGTCGGCGGTCAGTGGCCACCGGCTGGTCAGTTGCCGGGCCTGGCGCAGCCGCTCCTCGGCGGCCACGACGGTCAGGTCGACAAGCACGCCGTCAACCCGGCGGGTCGCCGCCGGAGGCCCGGTGCCGGGCCGGTAGGTGACCACCAGCAGCCCGACCTCACCGTCGCCACCGCCGTCGTCGTCGCCGTGGGCCAACGGGCCGTGGACCGCGACCGCGAGCACCTCGGCCGGGAACCGCCGTCGGACGGCTGCGGCCACCCGCTCGGCCACGTCCCACCGGGGATCGTCCGGGTGTTCCTGGACACCGTCCACGCCGACCACCCCGCGTTCGCGCCACTCACCGCGACCTCTCGGTCACCGCACACCCTAACGCCTGTGTCGGGGCTCCCGGTCGAGCCGCGACGGGGGTCAGGTGAGGCGGTCGTCGTCGGACACCAGCCGGAAGATCCGAATCTCCCGGCCACCGGCCCGCTCCACGTACGTCTCGTAGGCCGGCCACTCGTCGACCAGCAGCCGCCACAGCCGGTCGCGTTCGGCGTCGGAGGCCACCTCGGCGCGTACCGGGATCCGGCGACCCTTGACGTCCACCTCGGCCCTCGGCTCGGCGAGCAGGTTCAGCGACCACGCCGGCTGGTGCGCCTGGCCCCAGTTCGACCCGACGACCACGTATCCGTCGCCGTCGGGCACGTAGAGCAGCGGGTTGCTGCGCGGCCGACCAGACTTGCGGCCGGTCGTGGTGATCACCAGGGACGGTACGAGCCCGAGGGCGACCACCCGGCCCCGGGTCAGCCGCCCGACGGCCCGGTCGACGGGTACCAGCAGCCGGATGGCGGCACCGAACCAGCGGTACCGACCGACCCGGCGGGTGAGGCTTCCCAGCACGGACATCCGCACAGTCTGAGGTGTCGGGTGCCGGTCAGTCCAGACGGCGTTCCACCGGTAGCCGGGACCGGGTGAACAGCGCCGCGCCGAGCATCGCCACAAGTGGTACCGCCACCAGCACACCCAGGGTGAGCCAGGGCATCACAAGCGGGTAGGGCGGTTCGATCGGCCAACTGTCGGCGTACCGCCGGTTGGTGAAGGCCAGCACGATCAGGGCCGAGGCGAGTCCGGCGACGATGCCGAGCGTCGAGCCGAGCACCGCGATCAGGCCAGCCTGGCAGAGCGACAGCAGGCGGCGTACGCCCGGGCCTGCGCCGACCGCGGCGAGGGTGGACAGGTCGGCCCGACCCTCGGCGGCGGCCAGACCGGTGGCGATGCCGGCGGCGCCGACGGTGACCACCGCGGAGACCGCCGCCAGCAACAGCAGTAGCGGGCGGGTGTCGTCGTAGTCCCGGTTCTGCTCCACCGAGATGCCCACGGAGCCGAGCGGGCGGAGCGCGGCGTCGAGTTCGTCCTGTCGCTGCTCGTCCGGTGGTTGCTGGACGTGCAACGCCCAGCCGATCTGCCGGGTGATGAGCCCGAGCTGGTCGGCGGCGGCGGGGGAGAGCAGCAGCCAGTGCTCACCGAGCCCGGTGTGCAGCGTGTGCCCGGGCACCGTGGTGAGGTCCGCCGGCCGCGTCTCGCTGCCATGTTCGACCCGGAGATCCAGCCGGCCGTCGCGCAGGAAGCGGGCGTCGGTGATCACGGCGCCACCGGAGCGCAGCGTTGCGGTGGCGGCGTCGGCGTCGGCCGGTGCGACGCCGGTGAGCAGCCGCAGCGTGGTGCCGTCGTCTACAGCGACCCGAAGGTAAGGGCCGCTGGGGCTGTCGTCGATGCGCTGGCAGCGGGAGTCGGCGCGGGCCCGCAGTTGGTCGGCGGCGCTGAGCGGCTCGTACGGCTGCCAGGGGCAGGCCCGCTCGGGGGGCATGGTCGCGGTGATCGTGCAGGCGTAGAAGTCCGGCGAGCAGCCCGCTGCGACCAGCGGAGCGATCGTGTCGGCACCGAGCAGTTCCCGCGCCGGGCCGCTGATCTGGTCGAGGGCGGGTGGGCGGTCCGACGCGGGATCGCCACCGGTGGTGACCAGCACGGTGCGTTCCGGCAGCAGCGACCGGTTCCGCTGATCGCTGCGGGCGTCGTCGCTGGCCAGGAAGAGGCCGAGGGCGACGCTGCCGGCGACTGCGGCCATCACGGCGGAGATGGCCGGCGCGGCCGACGCACGGTTGCGGCTGGCGTCGCGTACCGCGATCCGGGGAGCCAGTGGCAGGAACCGACCGAGCCGGGCCAGCAGTCCCACAAGCGTCGGGGTGGCGAACACCAGCCCCAGTTCGCCCAGGACCAGCCCGGCGAGGATGACCGGCTGCGAGGTGACGACCGCGCCGATCGCGGCCACGACGGTGCCGCCGGCGGCCAGCGCGATACCGATGGCGAGCCACCGGCGTCGGTGCACGGGCGGGGTCCGCCGTCCGGCGAGCCCGGCCACCACGTCCTGCCGGGCGGCCGTCCACGCCGGTGCCAGCGCGGCCAGGACCCCGGCCAGCACCGCGACCAGCGCGATCACGACCAGGGCCGCGGGCCAGACGCGGTAGCCGCCGAACCGCTGCTGGAAGATGAACTGTTCGACAAGCGGCCGGCCGGCGAAGGCGGCGGCCACGCCGAGCGCGATCCCGGTCACCGCACCGACTACGCCCAGCACCACGCCGTCGGCGAGCACCACCCGACGCAGCTGCACCGCATCGCCACCGGCGACCGCGACCAGGGCCAGTTCCCGTCGCCGACGGCGTACCCCGACGGCGAACGCCGGCCCGACCAGCAGCACCACTTCGAGCAGGCCGAGCCCGCCGACGAGTACGCCGGTGCTGACCGCCTCCACGTTCATTCCGCTCATCCGCGAGTCGACGTACGTGGGCGGCAGCTTCCCGGGCGGCGCGGGTACGCGGGCGGTGACCACGACGCCGTTGCGGTTGAGGTGCCGGAAGGTGTCGGCGGTGAGCGGGCCGGGCAGGTCGGCCAGGAACACCTCGTCGGGGTCGGTCTGCGTGGGAGCCCCGGCGGGATGCAGGATGACCATCGGGGTCAGTCGTTCGGGGAGTTCGGCCACGCCGACGACCGTCCAGGTACGGGTGCCGTCCCCGGCATGGACCCGGTCCCCGAGGTCGACGCCGAGGCTGCGACGGGCGGCCAGGTTCACCGCGATCTCGTCGGCGGTGGCCGGTGGCCGGCCCCGGTGGATCCGGGCGGTGCCCTGCCCGAGGGGGTCGGTCAGGTCGATCACGGTGGCGGTGATGTCGTCGCTGATCCGGTCGCCCTGCCAGGCGCTGAACGGCACCCAGCGACGTACCGCCAGCACCCGGCTGCCCTCGGGCAGCAGCGCGGCGACGTGCTCCGTGGTGACCGGTGCGGTGAGCGGCTGGTCCCGGTCTCCGGAGGTCCAGCCGCTGCCGTCGGAGTTCTGCTCGACCGGGCCGCGCCCCACCATCCGAAGTTCCGCGTCGGCGCTGCCGAGCCGGCGTTCCATCTGCTCGTTCGGGGTCAGCCGGGCCATGTCGACGCTGACCGCGATGAAACTCAACGCCAGCACCGGCAGGATGATCATCGCCAGCACCAGGGTGGTACGCCCGCGCGCCCGCTTCGCCTCGCGTCGGGCGATGCGCAGCGCGGCTCGCCACGATCCGAGCGTCTCGGCCAGCCGTGCGCCGCCGGTCAGCCGGGCCGGTCGACCGCTCACCGGCCGCTGCCGCTGAGCAGGGCCTCCACGCCGGCCAGCGGGGCCGTCGAGTCGACCGTCACGCCGTCGCGCAGGAAGACCACCCGATCCGCCCACGCCGCGTGGCGCGCCTCGTGGGTCACCAGCACACCGGCGGCCCCCGCGTCGACCCGGCGGCGCAGCAGCCGCAGCACCGCCTCCCCGGTCTGCGAGTCGAGCGCCCCGGTCGGCTCGTCGGCCAGCACGAGGCGCCGCTGCCCGACCAACGCCCGGGCGATGGCGACGCGCTGCTGCTGGCCACCGGAAAGCTGGTCCGGGAACCGGTCACCCAGCTCCGACAGCCCCACCTCGGTCAGCGCGTCGAGCGCCAGCCGGCGGGCCGTTCGTACCCGGGTGCCGTCCAGTTCGAGGGGGAGGGCGACGTTCTCCACGGCGGTCAGGCTGCCGATGAGGTTGAGGTTCTGGAAGATGTACCCGATCCGGCGGCGGCGCAGCCGGGCCAGCCCGCGCCGGTCCAGGGCGTGCAGCGGCTGCCCCTCGACGTGCACCTCACCTGCGGTCGGGCTGTCCAACCCGCCGGCCAGGGTGAGCAGGGTGGACTTGCCCGAACCGGAGGGGCCCATCACGGCGACGAGTTCGCCGGGGCGTACAGCCAGGCTCACCCCGCGCAGGGCGTGTACCGCCGCCGGGCCGCTGCCGTGCGTGCGATGCACGTCACGCAGGTCGAGTACCGTGTCGCCGGCCGGTGCGGGGACGGATCCGTCGGGGATGTCGGCGGAGTCCGACGTGGCCCGCGGGTCGGGGGCGGCCGGCATCTGCCTCCCAGCGGCGGTCACCGTCGTGCCTCCTCACCACTGTGGCCCACCGCCTCGGAGAGGGGCGCTGGGCCGGCGGCCGGGGGGCGGTGCCGCACCAGGCTGCTCTCGCAGTGGTCGAGCCAGCGCACCTCGGCCTCGGCCTGGAACACCATCGCGTCCAGCACCAGCCGCCACGGCAGATCCTCCGGACGGTCGCTGGAGTACTTCAGCCGGGTCAACTCCTGCAATGTCCGCATGGTGGCGGTCCGTTGCGTCTGGACTACCGCACGGACGTCCACGCCGGGGGTGGTCAACGCCAGCGCCAGCTTGATCGAAAGCTCGTCGCGGGGGCGGTCGCTGCGGCTGAGCGGGGTGGCGAACCACAGGGCCAGGTCCGCCCGCCCGGCGTCGGTGATCTCGTACGGCCGCTGTCCGGCTTCGCTCTCCGGCAGCGGCCTGACCAGACCGTCCCGCTCCAGCCGGGACAGGGTGGTGTAGACCTGCCCGATGTTCAGCGGCCAGGTGGCGCCGGTCGACTCCTCGAAGGCGGCCCTGAGCTGATAGCCGTACATCTGCCCGCGTTCGAGCAGGGCGAGCAGGCCGTGGCGGATGGACATGGACCGGAGTATGCATACCTGGTATGTCGACCGCAACCGGCGTGGACGTGAGTTCGCCTACGCCGGGGTGCGTCAGCCGGCTCGGCTCAGCCGGGGCGACCCGGGAACGGCACGGTCAACGGGGTGATTCCGGCGCTTCGCCGCCAGCGGGTCGCCCGCACCGCGTACTCCACCAGGGCGGCCAGGGCGCGATCCCGCTCGGCACCGGTGCTGACCGGCAGCGCCGCACGCCAGAAGGCCGCCGTACGTTCCTCCACCTGCACGGCGAGGCGCAGTGCGCTGGCCCGATCGGTCACCGGGAAGGGCAACGCGTATCCGGCCCGATCGGGCGGAACGCTGCCGCCGCCGGTGCTCAACTGCACAACCAGGGCGTCCCGGCGGGCCCGGTGAGCGGCTTCCGCCTCCACCGCGGCCTTGCGTTCCGCGCCGCTGAGTCGTACCCCGACGGGGCCGTAGGCCCAGATGGCGGCGTACTCGGCGGTGAGGGCGCCGGCGAGCGCCTCGGCGGATTCGCTCATGACGTCACTCCGCTTCGCTCGTTCATCGCAGCGCCTCCAGGTGGGTCGCGCGGGCGGCGGCGACCGAGCCGAGCAGCGCGACACGTTCGGCGGGCGCCGCCGCGCAGGCCCGGATCGCCGATTCCCGGCCGGCGCGTTCGGACTTCCGCAGCGCGGTCAGCGTGGCTGAGCGATCCGTCGGCGGCGCGTCCGACGGGGCGGCCGTGGGCGTGGCGGAGGCGGTCGCCACGCCGGTCAGCCGGGCGAGTTCCGTGGCGTGCGCCTCGTGCGACTCGGCAAGTGGGAGCAGCCGGGCGGCCAGGTCGGGGTGGGCGGTGGCGGCGGCCCGCAGGCCCGCCGCGAGCCGCAGCGACTCGTCCAGCAGCGGCGCGAGCGGATCGGGCTGCGGCGGTGGCTCGTCGCGGTCGAGCAGGTCACAACCGGTCAGCGGAGCGGCGGCCCCGCCAAGCGCCAGCAGCGCACCGGCCCGCAGTAGGCCGCGTCGGGAAAGCTCGGACGATTCGTCCTGCCGAGTCGTTCTGCCCATCGCCACCGGACAAGTCAACACCATCGCCGCGAGGTGTGTCCGGCGGTGGCGTCGGTGCGCCGCCCGGGCCGTCGTCCGGGCGGCGCGTTACGCTCTGCGCAGCCACCGGCGCGTCCGCACCGGTGGCGTGCCGGCATGGCGTCGGCGAGCAGCGGAAAGGTTTTTCAGATGACGCAGCGTGGCCGTGCCACCAGGACGACGGGGCGACCCCGCGGTGGTCAGGCTGCACGCGCGGGTCAGACCTCCCGCGGTGACCTCGCTGCCCGCCGCGAACGGCTGCGCTCGGTGATCGCGCCCGTGGTGCAGGCCGCCGGCTACGACCTGGAGGACCTCACCGTCTCCCGAGCCGGCCGCCGGCACGTCGTGCGCGTGATCGTCGACGCCGACGGCGGGATCAACCTGGACGCGGTGGCCGACGTGTCACGCGCGGTCTCCACCGCCCTGGACGCGGCCGAGGAGAGCGCCGGCGACATCGTCGCGGGGGAGTACCAGCTCGAGGTCAGTTCGCCGGGGGTGGACCGCCCGTTGACGCTGCCCCGGCACTGGCGCCGCAACGTGGGGCGGCTGGTCCGGGTGACCGTGCGCGGTGGCACGCCGTCCGGGGGCGACCGCCAGGTCACCGGCCGGGTGGTCGACGCCGACACCGAACGGGTGGTGCTGGAGACCGACGCGGACCGCGCGGAGTGGGCCTACGCCGACCTCGGCCCGGGTCGGGTGCAGGTCGAGTTCACCCGCCTCGACGAGCTGGCCGAATCAGAAGACGTCGACGACGATGACGATGTGGAGGACGAGGAGAGGTGAACATCGACCTCGCGGCGCTGCGCGCACTGGAGCGCGAGCGGGAGATCCCGTTCGACACGATCCTCGCGGCGATCGAGACCGCGCTGTTGACCGCGTACCGGCACACCGAGGGGGCCCAGCCGCACGCCCGGGTGGAAATCGACCGGAAGACCGGCGCGGCACTTGTCTACGCCCAGGAGCTGGGCACCGAGGGCTCCGTCGAGCGGGAGTGGGACGACACCCCGCACGACTTCGGCCGGATCGCCGCCATGACCGCCAAGCAGGTGATCCTCCAGCGGCTGCGGGAGGCCACCGACGAGGTGCACTTCGGCGAGTACGTCGGCCGCGACGGTGACCTGGTCACCGGGGTGGTGCAGGCGCACGAGGCGCGGGCCGAGAAGGGCATCGTCACCGTCGACCTGGGCAAGCTGGAGGGTGTGCTGCCGCAGTCGGAGCAGGTGCCCGGCGAGCGGTACACCCACGGTGAGCGGATCCGTTGCGTGGTGGTGCACGTGGCCAAGGGAATGCGTGGCCCGCAGATCACGTTGTCCCGGACGCACCCGAACCTGGTGAAGAAGCTCTTCGCCCTGGAGGTGCCGGAGATCGCAGACGGCACGGTCGAGATCGGCGCGATCGCCCGCGAGGCGGGTCACCGTACGAAGATCGCGGTGCGTTCCACCGCGGCCGGGGTCAACGCCAAGGGTGCCTGCATCGGTCCGATGGGTCAGCGGGTCCGGGCGGTGATGAGCGAACTCCACGGAGAGAAGATCGACATCATCGACTGGTCGGACGACCCGGCGACCTTCGTCGGTAACGCGCTCTCCCCGGCCAAGGCGCTGCGCGTCGAGGTGGTCGACCTGGCCAACCGGGCCGCTCGGGTGACGGTTCCGGATTTCCAGCTCTCGCTCGCGATCGGGCGGGAGGGGCAGAATGCCCGACTTGCTGCCCGACTGACCGGTTGGCGGATCGACATTCGCTCCGACGCCGAACAGACCAGCCCCGCCGGGCAATCCGGAGCTGATCACGTCCGGGAACCGGGCGGAGCGGTGTCGGGTAGCTAGGGGTAGACTTCCACCAGTGGCACGACGCGCGCTGCCGGAGCGCACCTGTGTGGGTTGTCGACGGCGCGCACCGGCCAGTGAATTGCTGCGGATCGTCGCGATTGGCGACGAGGCTGGTTTCAGCCTCCGACCCGATCCGGCCCGCAGGCTGCCGGGTCGGGGAGCGAACATGCACCCGGATCCGGCCTGCTTCGCGCAGGCAGTGCGGCGTCGTGCCTTCGGGCGCGCGCTGCGCGTCGCCGGGGTTCCGGATGACGGGGCCCTCGCGGAGTACCTGACGCGTCAACCACCACGTTCGGTCACCCGACCGGACGAGGGCCGCTAGCAAGGTAGGACGACCGACATGAGCACACGATGAAGTCCCAGAAATGATCAGGCTTCAAGTGCACGAGTGAGGTCGCTGCGGGTGCTGCCCGCACGACCTCGGAGTGAGGAGTGCAGTGGCAGGTAAGGCCCGCGTACACGAGCTTGCAAAAGAGCTCGGGGTCGAAAGCAAGACCGTACTCGCCAAGCTCAAGGAGATGGGCGAGTTCGTCAAGTCCGCGTCGAGCACCGTAGAGGCGCCTGTCGCCCGACGGCTGCGCAGCGCGTTCGTCGCCTCGGGTGGCCCCGGTGCCTCGGCGGCTGCGCCGCCGGCCGCGCCGGCTCCGACGGCGGCAGCACCGACCCCGTCGCCGACCCCCGGCGAGCCTCGGGTCACCGCCAAGCCGACGCCACCACGGCGTCCGGCGGTGCCCGGGCCGAAGCCGAAGGGTCCGGTGCCCGGTCCGCCGCCAGCGGCGGCCCCGGTCGCCAAGCCGGCGAGTGCTCACGATATCGAGGTGGCCGCCGCCGAGGCGCGTGCCGCCGCGTTGAAGGCTGAGCAGGAGGCCGCGGTCAAGGCCGCCCAGGCCGCCCGCCAGCAGCAGCGGGAGAACGTCCGCCGGGAGCCCCCGGCCGACGGCGGTACCCGTCCGGGTCCCCGACCCGGTCCCGGCACGATGCCGCCCCGCCCGGGTTCTCCGGCTGCGGGTCGTCCCGGTGCCACCAACCCGGGTCCGGGTGGCCGGCAGGGTCGCCCGCCGGCGCGCGGCGCCGGTAACAACCCCTTCGGCATCCAGGGCAGCCAGCAGCAGCGGCCACCGGCCGCCGGTGCCGGTGGTTCCCGGCCCAGCCCGGCCTCGATGCCGCCGCGGCCCAGCCCGGCCTCTATGCCGCCCCGGCCCAGCCCGGCCTCGATGCCGAGCCAGCGTCCGGGTCGTCCCGGTGGCCCGGGTGCCGGTCGTCCCGGTGGGGGCGCCGGTCGTCCCGGTGGTGGCGGCGGTGGCGGTGGCTACCGTGGTGGCCCCGGTGGTGGCGGCGGTGGCGGTGGCTACCGTGGTGGCCCCGGTGGTGGCGGCGGTGGCGGTGGCTACCGTGGCGGTCCCGGTGGCGGCGGTGGCGGTGGATTCCGCCCGGGTGCGCCGGCCGGTGGCGGCGGTCGCCCCGGTGGCGGCGGCCGTGGCCGTGGCGGCGGTGCCGCAGGTGCCTTCGGGCGTCCGGGTGGCAAGCCCACCCGTGGTCGCAAGTCCAAGAAGCAGCGCAGACAGGAGTTCGACAACCTGTCGGCTCCGACCATGAGCTCGGGGGCTCCCCGGGGTCAGGGGCAGACGGTACGCCTCTCCCGTGGCGCCTCGCTGTCGGACTTCGCTGACAAGATCAACGCCAATCCGGGTTCGCTGGTCCAGGAGATGTTCAACCTGGGCGAGATGGTCACCGCGACCCAGTCGTGCTCCGACGACACGCTGCTGCTGCTCGGTGAGCACCTCGGCTTCAACGTGCAGATCGTCAGCCCGGAGGACGAGGACCGCGAGCTGCTCGCGCAGTTCAACATCGACCTCGACGCCGAGGTGGCGGAGGACCGCCTGGTCAGCCGGGCGCCGGTGGTGACCGTCATGGGTCACGTCGACCACGGTAAGACCAAGCTGCTCGACGCGATCCGTAAGGCGAACGTCGTCGCCGGTGAGGCCGGAGGCATCACCCAGCACATCGGTGCCTACCAGGTCCACGTGCCGCACGAGGGCGTGGACCGCGCGGTGACCTTCATCGACACCCCGGGTCACGAGGCGTTCACCGCCATGCGTGCCCGTGGTGCCCAGGTGACGGACATCGTGATCCTGGTGGTCGCGGCCGACGACGGTGTCATGCCGCAGACCATCGAGGCGTTGAACCACGCCAAGGCGGCCGAGGTGCCGATCGTGGTGGCGGTCAACAAGGTCGACAAGCCGGAGGCGAACCCGGACAAGGTCCGCCAGCAGCTGACCGAGTACGGCCTGGTCGCCGAGGAGTACGGCGGCGAGACCATGTTCGTCAACGTGGCCGCGAAGCCCGGCATCGGCATCGAGGAACTGCTCGAAGCGGTGCTGCTCACCGCCGACGCGTCGCTGGAGCTGACCGCTCCGACCGACGGGCCGGCGCAGGGTGTGGCCATCGAGGCGCACCTGGACAAGGGCCGTGGTGCGGTGGCGACGGTGCTGGTGCAGAAGGGCACCCTGCGGGCGGGCGACTCGATCGTCGCCGGTGGGGCGCACGGCCGGGTCCGGGCGATGCTCGACGAGAACGGCAACCAGGTCACCGAGGCGGGTCCGGCGCGTCCGGTCATGGTCCTCGGTCTGACCGCGGTGCCGGGGGCGGGCGACACCTTCCTCGCTGCGGCGGACGACCGCACGGTGCGGCAGATCGCCGAGCAGCGGCAGGCCCGTCGGCGGGCGGCGGCGTTCGCCAACTCCCGTGGCCGGGCCACCCTTGAGACGCTCATGGAGCAGCTCAAGGAGGGCGAGAAGACGTCGCTCAACCTCATCCTCAAGGGTGACGTCTCCGGTTCGGTGGAGGCCCTGGAGGACGCGCTGTTCAACCTCGACATCCCCGAGGAGGTTCAGCTCAAGGTCCTCGACCGGGGCGTCGGCGCGATCACCGAGAGCAACGTCATGCTCGCGAGCGCCTCGTCCGAGCCGGTCACGATCATCGGCTTCAACGTGCGGGCCTCGAACAAGGTCCGCGAGATGGCCGACCGCGAGGGCGTGGAGATCCGGTACTACACCGTCATCTACCAGGCCATCGAGGAGATCGAGGCGGCGCTCAAGGGCCTGCTCAAGCCGGAGTACGAGGAGGTCGAGCTCGGCACCGCGGAGATCCGCGACGTGTTCCGCTCGTCCAAGATCGGCAACATCTCCGGTTGCATCGTCCGGTCGGGTGTCATCCGACGGAACGCGAAGGCGCGCCTGCTGCGCGACGGCACGGTCGTGGCGGACAACCTCACGGTCAGCTCGCTCAAGCGGTTCAAGGACGACGCGACGGAGGTCCGGGAGGGCTTCGAGTGCGGTCTGACTCTGGGTGGTTACAACAACGTCCAGGTCGGCGACGTGATCGAGACCTTCGAGATGCGGGAGAAGGTTCGCGCCTGATCCGGCGGTGACGCACTGATCAAGGGGTTTACGCCGACCGGCGTAAACCCCTTGATCATGTGGGGTGGGGTACGGGTAGTGTCCCCAGACGATGTACACCGCAACCGCAGTATTCGACCTGCTGCTACCGGGGGACTCCCGGTCGCTGAAGGCCAAGAGGTCGTACGTGCGGCCGATCGTCGCGGCGCTCCGCCGGTTCGACGTGTCGGCCGCCGAGGTGGGGGCGCTCGACCTGCACGGGCGAGCGGAGATAGGAGTGGCGGTGGTGGCCGCCGAGGCGGCACACGCCCATGAGGTGCTCGACTCGTGCGAGCGTCTGGTGGCGGGCCGTCCGGAGGTCGAACTGCTGTCGGTGCGTCGTCGGTGGTACGGCGACGACGACTGAGTCGGCTGAACACCGCCCCGCACGCCGGGGGCGGACGGCGCGGGTAGGGTTCGAGTGTTGGGGTCGGTGCGGGCTCCGGTGACGCCGGCGTCACCGGTCCCGCCCGGTAGCGGGACGCCGTGGAGGTGGCGGAGATGACGGATGCGGCCAAGGTACGCCGGCACGCGGAGCGGGTGCGCGAACTGGTCGCGTCGGTGGTGCGGAGTCAGATCAAGGATCCCCGACTCGGCATGATCACCATCACCGACGCCCGGATCACCGCCGACCTGCGTGACGCCACGGTCTTCTACACCGTGCTCGGCGACGCGGCGGCCCAGGCGGGCACCGCCGCCGCGCTGGACAGCGCCAAGGGCATGCTGCGCAGCACGGTCGGCAAGGCTCTCGGGCTGCGCCACTCGCCGACGCTGACCTTCGTCCTGGACGACGTTCAGGATCAGGTCAAGCACATCGACGACCTGCTAGCCGCGGCCCGTAACGCGGACGCCGAGGTGCAGCGCCTGGCGGCGAGGGCCGAGTACGCCGGTGAGGCGCAGCCGTACCGCCTCGACGAGGACGAGGACGGCGCCGATGACGAGGACGGCGCCGAGGACGAGGACGAGCCCGACGGGACCGCCGACGATGCCCGGGGCGGGGACCGTCGGTGACCACTCCCTCCGGTGGTGCCGTGACCGAGCCGGATCCCGCCGTGCGGCGGCAACCCGGCCCCGGCCGGGTCGGTGCGGTCGCAGGCGGTCAGCCGGCCCCGGCGACGGCGACGGCAGGTCCGCACGCTCCGGTCGACTCGCCCGGGTCGAGTCCGTCCGCGTCGACATCCGTCGGCCCGACCGAGGCCGGGCCGGCACCCGCCGGGCCGACCGAGGCCGACTGGGCCGCCGCGGTGGCAGCGGTCCGCCAGTTGCCCGCCGACGGCCGGGTGCTGCTGATCTGCCACGTCAACCCGGACGGTGACGCGCTGGGCAGCATGCTCGGCTTCGCGCTCGGGCTGCGGCGACTCGGCGTACGCCGGTTGCAGGCCACCTTCCCCGGTCCGCCGGAGGTGCCCGAGCCGTTGCGCGGCCTGCCCGGTCTGGAGCTGCTGGTGCCGGAGGCGGAGGTGGAACCCGAGCCGGATCTGGTCATCTGCTTCGACGCGGCGAGTGAGTCGCGGCTCGGTGAGCTGGCCGACCGGTTGACCGGGAAGGGCACCGCGCTGGTGCTCGACCACCACGCCTCGAACCGTGGCTTCGGCGACGTGAACCTGGTCGATCCGGCGGCGGCGGCGACCTCCGTACTCGCCGAGCAGCTACTGGACCGGCTCGGCGTGCCGTTGGACGCCGGCATCGCCGAGTGCCTGTACGTGGCGTTGAGCACCGACACGGGATCGTTCCGGTTCGACGCGACCACCCCGGCGGTGCACGAGATGGCGGCCCGGCTGTTGGCCACCGGGATCCGTCCTGGTGACATCTCGCGGCTGGTGTTCGACAGCCGGCCGTTCGGCGCGGTGCGGCTTTTCGGTGAGGTGCTCGGGCGAGCCCGGCTGGAGCCCGATGAGGCCGGCGGGCAGGGCCTGGTCTGGACGTACGCGACCCTGGACGACCTGGCCCGCCACGAGCAGCGGCCGTACGTGCTGGAGGCGCTGATCGATCCGGTGCGCTGCACCGCTGAGGCCGACGTGAGTTGCGTGGTCAAGCAGACCGCGCCGGGGGTGTGGGCGGTCTCCCTGCGCAGCAAGGGTGCGACGGACGTGAGTCGGGTGGCTGTCGCGCTGGGCGGTGGTGGGCATCGGCTGGCCGCCGGTTTCACCGGCCGTGGCACGGTGGACGAGGTCATCGAGCAGATCAGGACCCAGTTGCGGGCGTACGCCCCGAGGAGCGGCACCGACCAGCAGGGGTGATTTCAGGGTCGACTCCGGGGCGTCGGCGCTTCGGCACCTGGACAGGGCGGGGAGAATCGGATGATGGAGCAGCCCCACGATCTCACCGTCGACGCCCCTCGCACCTGGGAGCGGCCGGTCGTCTGCGTACCGGTGCTTGTCGCTCTCTCACTGGTGGGCGGCCGCTTCTCGTCCTTCTCGACCGAGGCGAACGTCTATGTGTTCGGTGCCGGCGGGGTGCTGATCTGGCTCGGTCTGACCAAGCGGGTGCAGGCCCGCCCGGCGCCTGAGCGGTTGCGACCCGGCGCGGTCTGGTGGGCGCTGCCGGTGGTGGTCTTCGGGATCTTCGAGGGGGTCACCTTCATCGCGGCGGCCGGTGACGACTTCCCCACCTTCTCCCTGCTGGCCGACCCGCTGCTGGAGGACCGACTGGTCCGTTCGGCGGCCTGGTTGGTGTGGCTGTCGGCGTTCTGGGGACTGGTGCGGCGATGATGCGGGCACTGGCGATCGGCGGGTTCCTGGTCGGGTTGGCGCTGTTCGGGCTGATCGAGTGGCTGGCCCGACGGGAGGGCTCGAAGATCCCGACACTCGGCGAACTCTGCGCATACGTCATGCGGTACGAGGTCGGTCCGGTGCCGGTGGGCCGGATCGGGTTGTTCGGCTTCTGGTGGTGGATCGGCTGGCACTTCCTGGCTCGATGACGGGATTCGATCCGTCCAGATCGCGGGAACAGCGCGCACCATGTGGACCTGAACGATAACTTGGGAAACGGCTGGCGCCGCTTCGGCGCAGGTCAGGGGCGGAGCCATACCCGGTACCGCTCCGCTCCAGGGTTGACCGACCCGGGCCACCAGGCCGCCCATCCGCCGCTCCGGCGACCCCGGAACCGGCTTTCGGGCGACAGTCGTAGCACCGCCCGTGACGCGCCGCCGCGCTCGGTGACGCGTGCCCTGGAAGGGGTTCACCATGGCCGCCAAGCCCAAGCCCGAGACCACTGACGAGGCCCGTGAGCAGGCCCGTCGCGCCCTGCAGACCTCCATGGACACCCGTCAGTGACGGTGTTCGACCGGTGGTGACGTCCCGCCGCCGACGCGTACGGCGTCACCGCCGGTCCGGTCGTCCTCCCGCGCCGCCGGGCTGGACCGCCGCTGCCCCGACCACCCGGGGGGGACGTTCGTCCGGGTAAGTGGTGGGTAAGCTTGCTCCCCTTACGCCTAACGTGCCACCATCGGCGGCGATGAGTCAGTCGACAATTGCCACCGGCCGGGTTGCGTCGCCGCGTCGAATCGCCGCGCTCGCCCTGCCCGCCCTCGTGGTGCTCGCCGCCGAGCCGCTCTACGTGCTCGTCGACACGGCGGTTGTCGGCCACCTGGGCCGGGTGCCCCTGGCGGCGGTAGCCGTGGGTGGCACCGTGATGACCCTCACCGCCTGGCTGGGGACCGTGGTCGCGTACGGCACGACCGGCCGCGCGGCTCGCCGGTTCGGTGCCGGGGACCGCGCCGCCGCGGTGGCCGAGGGGGTCCAGGCATCCTGGTCGGCCCTTGGCGTCGGGCTGGCGGTCGTCATCGGCATGCAGTTCGGCGGTGGTGCCCTCGCGGGTGCCCTGGCCGGCGGTGGTGAGGTGGCCGTCGCCGCCGCGGAGTGGCTGCGCATCGCGGCGTTCGGTGCCCCCGGGCTGCTGCTCGCCGCCGCCGGCAACGGCTGGCTGCGGGGTGTGCAGGACACCCGCCGGCCGCTGCTCTTCGTGGTCGGCCCCAACGTGCTCTCCGCGGTGCTCTGCCCGGTGCTGGTCTACCCGGTCGGCATGGGGCTGATCGGCTCGGCGGTGGCGAACGTGATCGCGCAGACCCTCTCCGGTGCCCTCTTCGCCGCCGCCCTGGTCGCCGAGCGGGTGGCCCTGCGCCCGCGTCCCCGGATCATCGGCCAGCAACTGGTGCTCAGCCGGGACCTGCTGATCCGCGGGGTGGCCTTCCAGGCCAGCTTCCTGTCCGCCACGGCCGTGGCCGCCCGGTTCGGTGCCGCCACGGTCGGCGCCCACCAGATCGCCGTACAGCTCTGGTTCTTCGCGGCGCTGGTGCTCGACGCCTTGGCCATCGCCGCGCAGGCGCTGGTAGGGGCGGCGCTCGGCGGTGGTGACGACGCGACGGCGCGGGCGCTGGCCCGCCGGATCGGCCGGTTGGGCGCGATCTGCGGTACGGCGTTCGCGGTGCTCGCGGCGGCCGGTGCCGGCGTGGTGCCCACCTGGTTCAGCTCCGATCGGGCGGTACACGAGCAGGCGCTTGTCGCCTGGCCCTGGTTCGCCGCGATGCTGCCGCTGGCCGGGGTGGTGTTCGCCCTCGACGGGGTGCTGATCGGCGCGGGTGACATCCGTTATCTGCGCAACCTCACCATGGCCGGTGCGCTCGGCGGATTCCTGCCGGCGATCTGGCTGGCGTACGCCCTCGACCTGGGCCTCGGTGGCATCTGGGCCGGGCTGATGCTGTTCACCGTCATCCGCCTGATCGGGCTGCTGCTGCGACTACGCAGCGGTGCGTGGGCGGTGACCGGCGCGATCCGCGGCGAGGAGCGCGTTGCCGCCTGATCAGGCCTGGCTGTAGAGCGCGTAGATGAAGAGCACCAGGGCCAGGCTCACCACGAAGGAGACGAGCATGGCGATGACCTTCACGGTGTTCGGGTAACGGTCGCGGAGGCGTCGTCGTCCCTGCCAGGCCCACCAGCGGCGGCGGACCGTGCCGGCCCCGGGCAGAGCGGCCACCCCCTCGGCGATCCGGACGCCGAGCGTGCGTCTCGGCGGCGGTGGATCCAGCATCCAGTCCGGCAGTGCGCTGGGCTGGTCGGGCGTACGCAGACGGACCGAATCGTCGGGCCGGCGTGTTCGATCGGGCGTGGTCATCTCGTTCTCCCCGTGGCCTGCCGGCGGCGGCACTCACCGCCGCCGATGTGCCCATCGTGTCAGGGAGATACCAACGCGAACATCCGATTTTCGGCGGCCCGTCCGGTGCTCGGGGCGGCAGGCCGGTCTGGCAGGCTTGCACGCCGTGAGCACAGACGGCCTGATCGTGGTGGACAAGTCCGGCGGTATGACCTCGCACGACGTGGTCGCCCGGATCCGCCGGCTGGCCCGGACCCGACGCGTCGGTCACGGCGGCACGCTCGATCCGATGGCCACCGGGGTTCTGGTGATCGGGGTGGGCCGGGCCACCCGGCTGCTGACGTACGTGATCGGTGCGGACAAGAGCTACGCGGCGACCATCCGGCTGGGGCAGGCCACGGTCACCGACGACGCGGAGGGTGACGTGATCGCCACCACGCCCGCCGGGATGCTCACCGACGAGGCGGTCCGGGACGTTCTGGCCGGAATGACCGGGGAGATCGACCAGGTGCCGAGCGCGGTGAGCGCCATCAAAGTCAACGGGCAGCGGGCGTACAAACGGGTCCGTGAGGGGGAGAGCGTCGACCTGCCGGCCCGGCGGGTCACCGTCTCCCGGCTCGACGTGCCGGCGATCCGGCGTGACCGGCCCGACGTGGTCGACGTCGACGTCGACGTGGCCTGCTCGACCGGGACGTACATCCGGGCGATCGCCCGCGACGCCGGCCTGGCGCTCGGGGTCGGCGGCCACCTGACCGCGCTGCGTCGTACCGCCGTGGGTGGGTTCACCCTGGCGGAGGCCCTGACCCTCGACGAGCTGGAGCGCCGCGCACCGGACGTGGTGGGGCTGCCGCTCGCGGCCGCCGCCGACCGGTTCTTCCCCCGCCGGGACGCCACCGCCGAGGAGGCGAAGGTGCTCTCCCACGGCGGTCCGCTCGACCCGGTCGGCCACACCGGGCCGTACGCGGTCTTCGATCCGGCCGGCGGGCTGATCGCTATCGTCAGCGAGCGGGCCGGCCGGGCCCGCGCGGAGATCGTGCTCGCCCCGGCCTGATGCCGGGTGCCCGACGGCCGACCGCCGACGGTCGGGGCCAACGACAGCGGAGGAGCAGCATGCAGCGGTGGCGGGGGTACGACGCGGCGCCCGGTGGCTGGGGACGGTCGGTCGTCACCATCGGCGTCTTCGATGGTGTGCACAAGGGGCACCAGGCGACGATCGGGCACGCCGTGGCCCGCGCCCGTGAACTCGGCGTGCAGTCGGTGGTGGTCACCTTCGACCCACACCCGGCCGAGGTGGTGCGGCCCGGTTCCCATCCGGCCGTGCTGACCGAGCCGTCCCGCAAGGCGGAGCTGATCGAGGCCCTCGGTGCGGACGTGCTCTGTGTGATCCCGTTCACGCCAGAGGTCTCCCGGCTGTCGGCCGAGGCGTTCGTGCACGACGTGCTTGTCGAGCACCTGCACGCCGCACTCGTGGTGGTGGGCGAGAACTTCCGGTTCGGCCACCGGGCCGCCGGTGACGTGGCGCTGCTGGAGCGGCTCGGCCGTACGTTCGGCTTCGCCGTCGAAGGGGCGCCGCTGGTGGCCGCGGCCGGCACGGTCTTCTCCTCGACGTACATCAGATCCTGCGTCGACGCAGGTGACGTGACCGCAGCGGCCGACGCGCTCGGCCGCCCACACCGGCTGGAGGGTGTGGTTGTCCGCGGTGACCAGCGCGGGCGTGAACTCGGCTACCCGACCGCGAACCTGCTCTGCCACCGGTACGCGGCGGTCCCGGCCGACGGCGTCTACGCCGCCCGGATGATCCGTCGGGGGCAGCGGCAGCCGCTCGCCGCCGCCGTGTCGATCGGCACGAACCCGACCTTCTCCGGCCGGGAGCGGCGGATCGAGGCGTACGCGCTGGACTTCGACGGCGACCTCTACGGCGAGCGGCTGGCGCTGGACTTCGTGGCGCATCTGCGCGGGCAGGCCCGCTTCGACTCGATCGAGCCGCTGATCGCCCAGATCGCCCAGGACGTCGAGCGGACCCGCCGGGTTCTGGGCTGACCGGTCACCGACCCGCCCGTGGCCCTTGACCGGCCGGGTCGGGTGGGTGCTGGTAGGCTGGCTGAGACGTCGGCTGACCGACGTGGGGCCTCGCCTGCCTGCTCGACGCCGCGGGTGCGAGGACCGTCCGTCACCGGTGCCGTAGCCCGGCCCGACGGACCGCATTGAGACAACCCACCAGAACAGGGAGAACATGGCGCTCGACCAGCAGTCCAAGGCCAAGATCCGCGAGGAGTACGCCACCGCCGAGGGTGACACCGGGTCGCCCGAGGTGCAGGTCGCGGTCCTCACCAAGCGGATCGCCGATCTCACCGAGCACCTGAAGGTGCACAAGCACGACCACCACAGCCGCCGTGGGCTGCTGCTGCTGGTCGGCCGTCGCCGCCGGTTGCTCAACTACGTTCAGAAGAAGGACATCAACCGCTACCGGTCGCTCATCGAGCGGCTCGGCCTGCGCCGGTGACGTGACGGGGGAGTGGCCCACCAGGTCACTCCCCCGTCGGCGTCCCAACCGAGAAACGGGCCACGACCACCCAGACAAGGGAGCGTCGGCGTACCGGTCTCCGGTAGTGGCCTCCGGGCACCCTGGCATCCCGCCGGTGGTCCCGGGCGCTTCGATCGAAGACCGGCCGTCCGCACAGCTTCCGCGTCGTGGCCCCCGATGCGAAGGAGCATTGAAGCAGCATGACCGAGACCAAACTCGGCACCGAAATCCGCACCGCCGTGATCGACAACGGGTCGTTCGGCACCCGTGAGATCACCTTCTCGACCGGCCGGCTGGCCCGACAGGCCGCCGGGTCCGTCATCGCCCAGCTCGGCGAGACGGTCGTCCTCTCCGCCACCACCGCCGGCAAGCAGCCGAAGGAGCAGTTCGACTTCTTCCCGCTGACCGTCGACGTGGAGGAGCGGATGTACGCCGCGGGCCGCATCCCCGGCTCGTTCTTCCGACGCGAGGGTCGGCCCAGCGAGGACGCCATCCTCACCTGCCGCCTGATCGACCGGCCGCTGCGCCCGTCGTTCGTCAAGGGGCTTCGCAACGAGGTCCAGGTCGTCGAGACGATCCTCGCGCTCGACCCGCAGCACCCGTACGACGTTGTCGCGATCAACGCCGCGTCGATGTCGACCAAGCTGTCCGGCCTGCCGTTCTCCGGCCCGATCGGCGCCACCCGGATGGCCCACGTGGACGGCCAGTGGGTCGCCTTCCCGACGCACGAGGAGCTGGCTCGGGCAACCTTCGACATGGTGGTGGCCGGCCGGGCCCTCGCGGACGGCGACGTCGCGATCATGATGGTCGAGGCGGAAGCCACCGAGCACACCGTGAAGCTGGTCGCCGGCGGGGCACCCGCCCCGACCGAGGAGGTCGTGGCCAGCGGCCTGGAGGCCGCCAAGCCCGCCATCCGCGAGCTGTGCCGGGCGCAGAGCGAGCTGGCCGAGGTCGCCGCCAAGCCGATCGCCGAGTTCCCGGTCTTCCTGGACTACCAGGACGACGCGTACGACGCGGTCGTCGAACTGGCCCGCGCCGACGTCGCCGAGGCCCTGCAGATCGCCGGCAAGGCCGACCGCGAAGGGGCCCTGGACGCGATCAAGCTGCGCGTGCAGGAGGAACTCGGCTCTCGCTTCGAGGGCCGGGAGAAGGAACTCTCCGCGGCCTTCCGCTCGCTGACCAAGTCCGAGGTGCGTAGCCGGGTGCTGCGCGAGCAGGTCCGCATCGACGGTCGCGGTCCGCGTGACATCCGCCCGCTGAGCGCCGAGGTGGGCGTGCTGCCCCGGGTGCACGGCTCGGCGCTGTTCGAGCGCGGCGAGACCCAGATCCTCGGCGTCACCACGCTCAACATGCTGCGCATGGAGCAGGCGCTGGACACCCTCTCCCCGGAGAAGTCCAAGCGCTACATGCACAACTACAACTTCCCGCCGTACTCCACCGGCGAGACCGGCCGGGTCGGCTCGCCGAAGCGTCGCGAGATCGGGCACGGCGCCCTCGCGGAGCGGGCGCTGATCCCGGTGCTGCCCTCGCGGGAGGAGTTCCCGTACGCCATCCGGCAGGTCTCCGAGGCGCTCGGCTCCAACGGCTCCACCTCGATGGGCTCGGTCTGCGCCTCGACGCTGGGCCTGCTCAGCGCCGGTGTGCCGCTGAAGGCCCCGGTCGCCGGCATCGCCATGGGCCTCATCTCCGACGAGGTCGACGGCAAGACCCAGTACGTCACGCTTACCGACATCCTCGGTGCCGAGGACGCCTTCGGCGACATGGACTTCAAGGTCGCCGGTACCCGTGACTTCGTCACCGCGTTGCAGCTCGACACCAAGCTCGACGGCATCCCGTCGGACGTGCTGGCCGCCGCGCTCCAGCAGGCCCACGAGGCACGGCAGACGATTCTCGACGTGATGCAGCGGGCGATCGAGGCTCCGGCCGAGATGTCCGACTACGCGCCCCGGGTGACCACCGTGAAGATCCCGGTCGACAAGATCGGCATGGTGATCGGCCCGAAGGGTCAGACCATCAACGCCATCCAGGACGAGACCGGCGCCGAGATCTCCATCGAGGACGACGGCACCATCTACGTCGGCGCGACAAACGGCCCGTCGGCGCAGGCCGCGGTCGAGCGGATCAACGCGATCGCCAACCCGACCCTGCCCAAGATGGGTGACCGGTTCCTCGGCACGGTGGTGAAGACCGCTCCGTTCGGCGCGTTCGTCTCGCTGCTGCCGGGCCGCGACGGCCTGCTGCACATCTCCAAGGTGGGCGACGGCAAGCGGGTCGAGAAGGTCGAGGACTTCCTCAACGTCGGTGACCGGGTCGAGGTCGAGATCGCCGACATCGACCAGCGCGGCAAGATCTACCTGGACAAGGTCCGCCCGGAGGGTGCCGAGGCGCCGGACGCCGCAGCCGGCGAGGAGCGGCCCGCCGGCCGCGACCGGGGTGGCGACCGGGGTCCGCGTGACCGGGGCGACCGCGAGCGCGGTGGCGACCGGGGCGGTCGTGGCCCCGAGCGTGGTGAAGGTGGCGAGGGCGGCGGCGACAACCGTCCCCGACGCCGTACCCGGCACAGCTGACCAATGAACCGCTGACCGGCCGGGCGACACCGTCGCCCGGCCGGTTCGTCAACTCGTCCACCGCCTCGTCGTACTGGAAGCAGGTTGCCGTGAGCCGCACCCGGCGTTCGTCACTCCCCACGATCACACCCGGGGTGACACCGCCCGGTGCCGGCCGACGCGCCACCGCGACCGCCCGGGCCGCCGGTGGGTCGACCCGGGCGGTGACCCGGACCCTGAGCGACGATCCGCTGGGCGGCACGGTACGCCGCACGGTGCTGCCGAACGGGCTGCGCGTACTCACCGAGGCGATTCCGGCCATGCGCAGCGTCTCGTTCGGCATCTGGGTGGCCGTCGGCTCGCGGGACGAGACCGGCCCGCAGGCCGGTGCCGCCCACTTCCTGGAACACCTGCTGTTCAAGGGCACCCACAAGCGGAACGCGCTGGAGATCTCCTCGGCGATCGAGGCCGTGGGCGGCGAGACCAACGCCTTCACCACGAAGGAATACACCTGCTACTACGCCCGGGTGCTGGACGAGGATCTGCCCCTGGCCGTCGACGTCATGTGCGATTTGGTCGCCGACTCGGTGCTGGAGCCGGCCGACGTGGAGACCGAGCGCGGCGTGATCCTCGAAGAGATCGCCATGCACGACGACGAGCCCGGCGACGAGGTGCACGACCTGTTCGCCCAGGCCGTCTACGGTGACCATCCGCTGGGCCGGCTGATCTCCGGCACCGCCGACACCGTCACCCCGATGACCCGCCGGCAGATCCAGAGCTTCTACCGGCGACGCTACGTCGCACCCCAGATCGTCATCGCCGCCGCCGGCAACCTCGACCACACCGCCGTGGTGCGGCTGGTCCGCCAGGGACTGCGGGGCACCCCGCTGGACACCGACCCGGCGGCGCCCGCGCCGCACCGGCCGGCCACGCCCCGGGTACGCACCCGGGCCGCTTCCACCGTGGTGGAGGAGAAGGAGACCGAGCAGGCGCACGTCGTGCTGGGCTGCCCGGGCATCGACCGGCTCGACGAGCGGCGCTTCGCCCTCGGCGTGCTCAACAACGTGCTCGGCGGAGGCATGTCCAGCCGGCTGTTCCAGGAGATCCGGGAGCGCCGTGGCCTCGCCTACTCCGTCTACTCCTACGCCAGCCAGTACGCCGACAGCGGCCTGTTCGGCGTCTACGCCGGCTGCGCCCCGGGGCGGGTCGACGAGGTGCTGGAGCTGACCCGGGCCGAGTTGGCGCGTACCGCCGCGCACGGCATCACCGAGGCGGAGCTGGCCCGGGGCAAGGGGATGAGCAAGGGCTCGTTCGTGCTCGGTTTGGAGGACACCGGTTCCCGGATGAGCCGGCTGGCCAAGGGCGAGTTGCTCTACGGTGACCTGGTGCCGGTCAATGAGTTGCTGGACCGGGTCGACGCGGTGACCCTCGACGACGTCAACGGCCTCGCCGCCGAGCTGCTGGACCGGCCGATGTCCCTCGCCGTCGTCGGTCCGTTCGCCGGCCGGCAGTTCACCGGCTGACCCTCCCGGGACGGGTGCGCTCCTCGCCGGATCGACACCGTCCCGGCGGCACGGCGACAACCCAACGGGTTACCTCGCCACACCGCCGGAACACAGTGGATCACGCGACGCGACCCCTTCTCGTTGGGATAGGTTGTGCCGCGTGACTGACGAGCAGGAGAAGGGCACGATCAAAGTCGGCGTGCTGGGTGCCGGCGGCCGGATGGGTGCCGAGGTGTGCCGGGCCGTCGAGGCGGCCACCGACATGAAGCTGGTGGCGACTGTCGACCAGGACGACTGGCTGGTCAGCGCCGCCGATGCCGGGGCGGAGGTGCTCGTCGACTTCACCACCCCCGACGTCGTGATGGACAACCTGCACTGGTGCATCGACCAGGGCATCCACGCGGTGGTCGGCACCAGCGGCTTCACCGAGCAGCGGATCGAGCAGGTACGCGGCTGGCTGGCCGGCCGGCCCGACGTGGGCGTGGTGATCGCCCCCAACTTCGGCCTCGGTGCGGTGCTGATGATGCAGTTCGCCGCCCGCGCCGCCCGCTACTTCGAGTCGGTCGAGATCGTCGAGCAGCACCATCCGCGCAAGCTCGACGCGCCCAGCGGCACCGCCATGCACACCGCGCGCCTGGTCGCGGCGGCCCGCGCCGAGGCCGGCCTCGGCGCGGTGCCGGACGCCACGAAGGACGAGATGGGCGGTGCCCGCGGTGCCGACGTCGACGGGGTACGCGTGCACGCCGTGCGGGCCACCGGACTCGTCGCCCACCAGGAGGTGCTCTTCGGCACCACCGGCGAGACGCTGACCATCCGGCACGACTCGTACGACCGGGTCTCGTTCATGCCCGGCGTGCTGCTCGCGGTACGCGCGGTGCGGAACCGGCCCGGCCTGACCCTCGGCCTGGACGCCCTGCTCGACTGAGCGACTGCCGGCCCCGGCCGGCGACCGGCGGGTCTGGTCAGCCGGCCTGGGGCGGTTCGGTGGGGACGGCGACGTGCAGGCGCAACTGGGGGACCAGCATGTCGTCCACGTCGAGCGCGCGTCCCGCGCCGTCGGGTTCCCAGCCGGCGGTGGTGAGGAACTTGCGGGACGCCTGGTCGCCCTCGAACACCCACGCCACCGCCCGGTCGAAGCCGGACTCCCGCCACAGGTCGACGCTGGCGGCGAGCAGCCGGGAGCCGTGCCCGCGTCGGCCCCAGCGGGGCTCGACCAGCAGGTCGGTCACCGCCACCACGTCCGCGCCGAGCGCGTCGGACGGTTCGTTCGGTGCCAGCGCCTCGGCATCGGCCGGACCGGAGGCGGCGAAGCCCACCAGATACGATTGCTCGGCCTGTTCGACGGCGACCAGCACCCGGTGGGTGCCGCCGGGCGGCTGGCGCACCGAGGCGTCCCAGCGTTCGGCCAGCAACGCCTCGTCGAGGCCGTCCAGCACCTCCCGGGGCAGCAGTCGCCGGTAGGCGACCCGCCAGGTGGCGAGCTGGATGCGGGCGATCTCGGCGGCGTCCTCCGGACGCGCCGGGCGGACGTACCCGAGACTCATGGCACGACAGCCTACGCAGGGTGAGGGAGGCGACGGTGGCGCAGGGTGCCAGGCGGACGGTCGGACAGGTCGCCGCGGTGATCGTGCTCGCCGTCGCGGTGGCCGGGTTCCTGTCCGTGGCGGCCGTTCGGCACGGCTTCTTCGACCTGCAGGTCTACCGGGGCGCCCTGGTGTGGTGGGTGCACGACGGCGGGGAGATCTACGACTACCTCAAGCCCGGCACCCAGTACGGCTTCACGTACCCACCGTTCGCCGCCCTGGTGATGCTGCCGATGGCGTACCTGTCCTGGCATGCGGCGATCGTGGTGAGCGTGGCCGCCGGCGTGGTGACCAGCGCGGTGCTGATCTGGTGGCTGCTGGATCCGGTGTCCCGGCGCGCCGGCTGGACGCGCTGGTTCGCCTTCGCGGTGGCGCTGTGCCTGGTCGCCGCCTTCGAACCGATGCGCGAGACGATCAACTTCGGCCAGGTCAACACGCTGCTGCTCTTCCTGGTCGCGGTGGATCTGCTCCGGCTGCTGCCGGGTGGCAGCAGATGGGCCGGGATCGGCATCGGCCTGGCCACCGCGATCAAGCTCACGCCGGGCATCTTCATCGTCTACCTGCTGGTGACCCGGCGCTGGCGCGCGGCGGTGACCGCGTCAGGGGCCGCGACCGCCGCGACCATCCTCGCCGCGGCCCTGTTCCCGGACGCCTCCCGGGAGTTCTGGACCAGCGCGCTGTGGAACACCGGGCGCGTCGGTGAGCTGGCCTTCGTCTCCAACCAGTCGCTGCGGGGCGTGGTGGCCCGGCTCGACCCGCAGAGCCCCAGCACGCTGGCCTGGCTGCTGCTGGTCGTCGCGACGCTGGTGCTCTGGGCGTGGCGGTCCCGGGCCGCGGCGTCCGTGGGCGACGAGGCCACCGGGCTGGCCCTGACCGGCGCGGTGATGTGCCTGGTCAGCCCGGTCACCTGGGTGCATCACCTGGTCTGGCTGCTGCCGGGCCTGCTGCTGCTGGTGGACCGGGGCATGGCCGCACCGCCGGGTGGCCGCCGCCGTCGGACCCTGCTGGCCTGCGCGACCATCGGGTACGCGTTCCTGATCAGCCGGATCGTCTGGGCGTGGGAGGAGGACTTCACCGGTCTGGACGGTTTCCTGTTCGGCAACACCTACGTCTGGATCAGCCTGGCGTTGCTGGCCTTCCTGCCCGTGCGTCCGGTCCCACCCCGGTCGCGGTCGGATCCAGCGTCGTCGTCGGATTCAGCCGCCGTCGAGGCGGCCGGTGTACCGCAGCTCGACCAGCCCGATCGACGGTCGCCCGCCGGACAACGGCACCGGATAGGTCGACCGCTCACCGTCCGGTGACAACCCGGCCCGCTCGTAGAACCGGCGGGCCCGGTCGTTGTCCGCCAGCACCCAGAGCCGGTACTCCGTCCAGCCGGTTTCGCGCAGGCCCGCCCGCGCCGCCGCGAACAGCGCCCGAGCGGTGCCGTCACCCCAGTGGTCGGGCGTGACGTAGAGGCTCACCACCTCGCCGTACGCCGGGTCGAGGTCACCGCGATCCTGGTTGTTGCGGTACGGACCGAAGGTGGTGAACCCGACGAGCGTGCCGTGCTCCTCGGCGAGCAGGGTGGTGAACGGATGATCCGGGTCGGCGGTGCCGAGGGCCCGGCGGCGCTGCGCCCAGGCGACCGGGTTGAGCCGGTTCAACACCTCGTCCGGCATGATTCCGGCGTAGCCGGCCTGCCAGCCGCGTACGTGCACCCGGGCCACCGCTTCGGCGTCGTCGGGCTGCTCACGGCGGATGCTGGGCATGGAAGTAGTTCTAGGCCGCCAGGGCGGGCAGGTCCAGTGTCCGCACCGATGTCGTACGCCTGCCGTAGCCTGCCTGCGATGGCCGCACCGGAATCGCTCTCGCTCGCCCAGGCCCGCCGCGTCGCGTTGGCCGCACAGGGCTTCGCCGATCCGGCGCCCACCGGGGCGCCCACCCGCCGGCACCTGCGTCGGGTGCTCGACCGGATCGGCTTGATCCAGATGGATTCGGTAAACGTGCTGCAACGGGCGCACTACCTGCCGCTCTACAGCCGGCTCGGGCCCTACCCCACCACTCTGCTCGACTCCGCCGCCTACCGCCGGCCCCGCGAGTTGTTCGAGTACTGGGGCCACGAGGCGTCGTTGGTGCCGGTCGCCCTGCACCCGGCGCTGCGCTGGCGGATGGCGCGGGCGCACGCCGACGCCTGGGGCGGGATGCGCCGCATCGCCGCCGAGCAGCCGGCCCTGGTCGCCTGGGTACGCGACGAGGTGGCCGCCCGGGGGCCGCTCACCGTGGCCGAGATCGAGCACGACGTGCCCCGCCAGACCGGCAACTGGGGGTGGAACTGGTCGGCGGTGAAGCAGGCCCTGGAATACCTCTTCTGGGCCGGCGAGGTGTGCGCGGCACAGCGCACCACCTCGTTCGCCCGCCGCTACGACCTGCCCGAACGGGTGTTGCCGGCGCAGGTGCTGGACGCGCCGACGCCGACCGACGCGCAGGCGTACCGCACCCTGGTGGGCGTCGCGGCCCGGTCGCTCGGGGTGGCCGCGGAGCCGGAGCTGCGCGACTATTTCCGGCTGCCGGTGGCCGGCGCGAGGCAGGCCATCGCCGAGTTGGTCGAGGCGGGAGAGCTGCGACCGGTCACCGTGCAGGGGTGGCGGCAGCCGGCCTGGTTGCACGCCGAGGCCCGGCTACCCCGCTGGGTGCGCGGCAACGGCCTGGTGAGCCCCTTCGATCCGCTGGTCTGGGAGCGCGCCCGCACCGAGCGGCTGTTCGGCTTCAGCTACCGCATCGAGATCTACGTGCCCGCACCGCAACGCGTGTACGGCTACTACGTGCTGCCGTTCCGCCAGGGCGAGCGCTTCACCGCCCGGGTCGACCTGAAGGCGGACCGCAAGTCCGGGGTGCTGCTGGTGCCGGCCGCCTGGGTCGAGCCGGGCGTCGACCCGGGGGAGACGGCGATCGCCCTGGCCGCCGAGCTGTACCGCCTGGCCGATTGGCTCGGCCTGGACACGGTGGCGCCGCCGGCCGCCGGTGACCTCGCGGCACCGCTGGCCGCCGCGTTGGTGGGCGTGGCCGGTGTACGGTGAGGTCCGTGACGAGCGTTGACCGATCGGACGCTGCCCAACCGCACCCTGCCATGGAGTCGAGCGCTTCCGGCGGCACACCGGTCCCGGCCGGGCATCCACACGGTGCGCCGGTGGACGGGGCCGCGCAGGGCGACTGGGCGGCTGCTTACCCGGCCGGCTATCCGGTGGTCGAGTCCGACCGGCTCACCCGGTTCGTGACCCGGATGCACGCTCGCACGCCGCGCTGGGTGGTGCCGTTGGCCGCGGTCGGCTGTGTCGCCGCCGGCATCGGGTACACGCTGCTCAGCGATCCCACCCGATCCGCGCCCGACGCCCTGCCGACCTGCCTGCTCAAGATGACCACCGGGCTGGACTGCCCGGGTTGCGGCGGCACCCGCGCGCTCTGGTACGTGCTGCACGCCGATCTGCCGGCCGCCGCCCGCCACCACTTCCTCTTCGTCTTCGCGCTGCCCTTCCTGGCGTACCTCTTCGTCGCCTGGGCCGGTCGGCAGGCGTTCGGTTGGCGGCTTCCCGAGCTACGCATCGGCCCGAAGCTGATCGGCGGGTTCCTCGCCGCCTGGCTGGCCTTCTCGGTGGTCCGCAACCTCCCCTGGCCCCCCTTCACCGCCCTCTACGTCTAGGTCCGAACCCTCAGCATTGCTCCGCGGGTGGCTGTCGACGTGACATACCTCGTGGTCTGTTCGCCGTCCGGCCCGCCGGCCGCTGCCCGCTGCCCGGTCCGCTACAGTCCCAGGAATGCCGGAGATGGTGCAGCCCCAGGTCAAGCTGATCGCGTGGACCCACTTCGATCCGCCGGAGGACGTTCCCTGGTCGACCGATGCCGACGGGGGGCAGGCGCTCGCGGAGTTCGCCGGGCGGGCCTGCTACCAGAGCTGGAAGAAGCCGAACCCGGCGACGGCGACGAACGCCGGGTACCTGGCGCACATCCTGGAGGTCGGCCACCTCTCGGTGCTGGAGCACGGCTCGGTGAGCTTCTACTTCACCGGCGTGTCCCGCTCGTTCACCCATGAGCTGATCCGGCACCGCCACTTCTCGTACTCCCAGCTGTCGCAGCGGTACGTGCCGGAGCGGGACGCCGCGATGGTGGAGCCGACGGTCATCGCCGACGACCCGGAACTGCACAAGCGGTTCGTCGAGGCCGCCGAGGCGAGCGTACGGGCCTACAACGAGCTGCTGGAAGGGCTGGAACGGCGCTTCGCCGACGTGGCGAACCCGACTCTGCGGCGCAAGCAGGCCCGCCAGGCGGCCCGCGCGGTGCTGCCGAACGCCACCGAGACCCGCATCGTGGTGACGGGCAACTATCGGGCCTGGCGGCACTTCATCGGTATGCGTGCCACCGAGCACGCCGACGTGGAGATCCGTGAGCTGGCGGTGGAATGCCTCCGACAGTTGCAGCGGGTCGCGCCGAACGTCTTCGCCGACTTCACCATCTCGACGCTGCCCGACGGCACGGAGGTGGCGCAGAGCCCGTACGCCCAGGTGTCCTGAACGGCGTCCGGCCGCCCACCCGGGGGTGGTGAGGCCTTCCCCGGTGGCCGGCCGTCGGCCGTCCGATAGGTTGTCACCATGACGCACGACCACCTCGACGCTCCGGTTCGAACGGCCTCCCGTCCGTTCGGCCGGGTGCTCACGGCCATGGTGACCCCGTTCACCGCCGACGGGGCGCTCGACCTCGACGGCGCGGCACGGCTGGCGGATCATCTGGTCGCGGAGCAGGGCAACGACGCCCTGGTGGTCAACGGCACGACCGGCGAGTCACCGACCACCACCGACGCCGAGAAGGAACGCCTGATCCGGGTCGTGGTGGAGGCGGTCGGCGACCGGGCCCGGGTGGTGGCGGGGGTCGGCACCAACGACACCCGGCACACCATCGAGCTGGCGACCTCGGCGGAGAAGGCCGGTGCACACGGGCTGCTGGTGGTCACGCCCTACTACAGCAAGCCGCCGCAGGCCGGTCTGCTGCGCCACTTCACCGCGGTGGCCGACGCCACCGGGCTGCCGGTGATGCTGTACGACATCCCGCACCGCGCCGGTGTGGCGATCGAGACCGAGACCCTGGTCCAGCTCGCCGAGCACGGCCGGATCGTCGCGGTCAAGGACGCCAAGGGCGACCTGACGGCGACGAGCTGGGTGACCAGCCGGGCGGAGCTGGCGTACTACAGCGGCGAGGACTCGCTCACCCTGCCCGCCCTGGCCGTCGGCTGCGTCGGCGTGGTGGGCACCTCCACACACTTCACCGGTGCCGAGACCAAGCGGATGATCGAGGCGTACGACACGGGGGACACGGCAACCGCACTGGCGCTGCACCGCCGCCTGCTGCCGCTGTTCACGGGGATCTTCCGTACCCAGGGCGTGATCCTGGTCAAGGCTGGCCTGGCGGTGCGGGGCCTGCCGGGTGGACCGGTCCGTCCGCCGCTGGTGAACGCCACCGATGGCGAGATCGCCCAGCTGCGCGCCGACTGCGCGGCGGCGGGCCTGCCGCTCCCTGAATGATCAAACGACACGACGGACGCCGGGTGACGGCGTCGCAGAATGAGGTGAACGCGTGACCGAGGCGCACAACGAGGAGGCCCAACTTCCACCGCCGCTGCCGGAGGGCGGACTGCGGATCGTACCGCTCGGCGGGCTCGGCGCCATCGGCCGGAACATGACCGTCTTCGAGTACGACGGCAAGCTGCTGGTCGTCGACTGCGGCGTGCTCTTCCCGGACGTGGAACAGCCCGGTGTCGACCTGATCCTGCCGGACTTCGGCCCGATCCTCGACCGGCTCGATGACATCCAGGCGATCGTGCTGACGCACGGCCACGAGGATCACATCGGTGCGGTGCCCTACCTGCTCGCACACAAGCCCGACATTCCGCTCGTCGGCTCGCAGTTCACCCTCGCGCTGGTGGAGGCGAAGCTGGCCGAGCGGCGTATCCAGCCGTACACGCTGACGGTGCGGGAAGGCGGCCGGGAGCGGCTCGGCCCGTTCGAGTGTGAGTTCTTCGCGGTGAACCACTCGATTCCCGACGCGCTCGCGGTGGCCATCCGGACCCCGGCCGGGCTGGTGCTGCACACCGGCGACTTCAAGATGGACCAGCTGCCGCTGGACGGCCGGATCACCGACCTGGCCGGCTTCGCCCGGCTCGGCTCCGAGGGCGTGGACCTGCTGCTGTCGGACTCCACGAACGCGGAGATCCCTGGCTTCGTCACGCCCGAGCGGGAGATCGGTCCGGTCCTCGACGCGATCTTCGCGAAGGCCCGGGGCCGGATCATCGTCGCCTCGTTCGCCTCCCACGTGCACCGGGTGCAGCAGGTCTTCGACTCGGCTCTCGAGCACGGTCGCAAGGTCGCCCTGATCGGTCGGTCGATGGTCCGCAACATGGGCATCGCGCGGGATCTGGGCCTGCTGAACATCCCGGCCGGCCTGGTCGTCGGGCTCGACGAGGCGACCTCGATGCCGCCCGAGCAGATCGTGCTGATGTCCACCGGTTCGCAGGGTGAGCCGATGAGTGCCCTGGGTCGGATGGCCAGCGGTGATCACCGGCACATCACCATCGCACCCGGCGACACGGTGGTGCTCGCCTCGTCGCTGGTGCCGGGGAACGAAACCTCCGTCTACCGGGTGATCAACCGGCTGGCCCGGGCCGGTGCGGTGGTCGTGCACAAGGACGTGGCGAAGGTGCACGTCTCCGGGCACGCCCCGGCCGGGGAACTGCTCTACCTGCTGAACGTGGTCCGGCCCAGCAACCTGATGCCGGTGCACGGTGAGTGGCGGCACCTGCGTGCGCACGCCCGGCTGGGCATCGAGTCCGGCGTGGCGGCGGACCGGGTGGTGCTCTGCGAGGACGGCGACGTGGTCGACCTGGTGGAGGGGCGGGCCAGCCTGGTGGGTCACGTCAAGAGCCGGTACGTCTACGTCGACGGCCTGGCCGTCGGCGACGTCAGCGAGTCACTGCTCACCGAGCGGCGCATCCTCGGCGACGGTGGCTTCATCGCCGCGACCGTCGTGGTCGACTCGGTCACCGGCAAGGTGGTCGCCGGTCCGACCGTCTCGGCCAAGGGCTTCTCCGAGGATCCAGGGGCGTTCAACGCGGTGATCCCGCTGGTGACCGAGGCGCTCAACCGGGCCGCCGCGGACGGGATCACCGACCCGCACCAGCTCCAGCAGATCGTCCGGCGCACCGTGGGCCGCTGGGTCAACGACGCGTACCGTCGTCGCCCGATGATCGTTCCCACCGTCGTCGAGGTCTGAACACCGCGCGTACCGGACCGGTTCCGATGGGCCACCGCACCCGGCGGGTGGTGGCCCATTGGCGTCAGCAAATCGATTGATCGGCGTGCGAGTTCAACCGTTCGAGCGGTTTGCCCGTACTCCGAGCCGGCAGGCGTGACCGCGCCAGCCGGGAGGAGCATGGCGGATGGACCGCAGACGATTGACAGCCATCGGTGTCGTGGTGGCGGCTCTGGGCGCGGCGGCGGCCGTCGCCCTGCCGTCGTTCGCCGGTGACGGTGGCGCGCCGGTCGGCGCACCGACCAGCGGGGCGGTGGAGGGCGCCGACCCGGACGTGGTCGAGGCGATGCGACGGGACCTGCGGCTGGACGAGTCGCAGGTGGCCGCGCGACTGAAGACCGAACGCTGGGCCTCCGGGGTGGTCGACCGGCTCCGGGCGGACCTCGGCGCGGCCTACGGCGGCAGCTGGCTCAGCGCCGACGGCAGCGAACTCAACGTGGCGGTCGCCGACGAGGCACAGGCACAGCGGGTCCGGGCCGCCGGGGCGGTGCCGAAGGTGGTCGAGCGTGGGGTCGGCCAGCTCGACACCCTCAAGACCCGGATGGACCGTACCGCCGCCCGCGCCCGACAGGTCTCCGGCTGGTACGTCGACGTCGCCTCGAACACCGTCGTGGTGCTCGCGGAGCCGGGCGCGGAGGCGGCCGGGTGGCGTTTCGTGGCCCGCGCCGGCGTGCCGCGGACCGCGGTGCGGATGACCACCGAGGAACAGCCACGGCTCTTCGCCGACGTACGCGGTGGCGAGCCGTTCTTCGTCGGCAGCGGCCGTTGCTCGGTCGGCTTCGCGGTGACTGGTGGCTTCGTCACCGCGGGACACTGCGGGCGGGTCGGTGCCCGCACCACCGGTGCCGACCGGGCACCGCAGGGCGTCTTCCGGGCCTCGTCGTTCCCCGGTGACGACTGGGCCTTCGTGCAGGTCAACAACAACACCAGGGTGCTGCCGGAGGTGACCGACTTCCGGGGCGGGGTGGCCCGGGTGGCCGGTTCGCAGGAGGTGCCGGTGGGTTCGTCGATCTGCCGCTCCGGCTCCACCACCGGCGTCCGCTGCGGCACCGTACAGGCCCGCAACGCCACCGTCCGTTACCCGGAAGGGCTGGTCAGCGGGCTGGTGCGGACAAACGTCTGCGCCGAACCCGGTGACTCCGGTGGCTCGTGGATCTCAGGTAACCAGGCGCAGGGCGTGACCTCCGGTGGATCCGGCGACTGCGTCCGTGGTGGCACCACGTTCTACCAGCCGGTCAACGAGATCCTCCAGCGCAACAACCTGACCCTGCTCACCACGCAGAACTTCCGCGCCCTGAGCAGCCGGCGCTGATCCGCCGATCCCGGCCGGGTGCTGTTCCGCGCCCGGCCGGGACGGGTCAGGGTAGGGCGGCGACCGCCGCCGCGTACGCGACACCGGTGCGGACCGCCGCGTCGACAAGCACCGCGACCTGATCCGGAGCGACACCGTACGCCAGGTCGGTGGTCACCTCGCCGGCCAGCACCAGCTCACCGTCGCCCGGATCGTGCACGTACGCCTTGGGGAGCAGCCGGTCCCGGTTCCACGCGTTGCAGAAGGCGTACGCCTCGGTGCGCCGGGAGGCCGCCAGCCGACGCCCGGCCACCACCCGGGCGTGCAGGATGTCGTGGCGTTCTCCGGCCCGCCGGAACTGGATCACCGCGTCGCCCCAGCGTCCCAGCACCGTGCCGGCGGCGTCGACGGTGTAGCCGTCACCTCGCCGGTCCAGCGCGTCGGTGATCATGGTCACGGTCAACGCGCCGACCTCGTCGCCGGCCAACTCGGTGCCACCGCCGTCCGGTCCCGGCCGGTCGTCGGGCTCCCCGTCCGGCCCGACCTCGTCGGCCGACTCGAACTCGTCGTCGGCGGGCAGCGGCACCGCCGGGGCGAGCGGACGCTCGGCCAGCCAGGCGGCCATCCGGCCGGACTGGTGCCCGGTGCCGTTGCGGGCGTCGAAGCTACCGGCCAGCGTGGTCCCGACGGCGAGCAGTTCGGCACCGAGCTGGCCCACCGTGACCTCTGCCGCCGGTCGCCCACCGTACGCCGGCCGGCGCACCACCCGGTCGGCGGCCGTCTCGCCCGCCAGCGCGCAGACCAGCGCCCCCGCCGCCGCGAACTCCATCACGGACAGATCCTCGTGCGGCCGGTCCAGTCGGGGCAGCTGCTCGACGACGATCTCCACACCGCGGTCGAGGTACCCACCGAGTGCACAGAAGCGCAGGTGGGTGGCGAGGTAACCGAAACCGTCGGGTTCCGCCCGGTGCCGCCGGTACGCCCGTACGTGCGCGCGGCCCGCCCGCTGCGCGTGGCCCGCCCACAGCCAGGGCAGCAGCGCCGCGGCCAGGGCCGCCTCCGGCTGGGCGGTGCAGCCGGCCGGCGCGTCGAGCAGCGGATCGAGCACGTCGAGCGCGGTAGCCCAGTCACCCCAGCCGGCCAGCAACTCCGCCTGCCGTACGGGCAGGCAGTCGGGGCACCCGGCAGCCGGGTCGGGTGCCCCGGCCGGCCACCGTGCCAGCCAGCGTCGGGCGGCGGGCTCGTCGCCCACGTGGTCGGCGATCCGGCACCGCAGCTGCGCCACCAGCGCCGCGTTCGCCTCGCCACCTTCCTCGGTGAGCCCGTGCAGTACGCCGCGAGCCTGGTCCAGGCCGATGCGCGGGGTGCCGAGCAGCGCCTCGACGGCGTACCGCCGATAGCGGCGCAGCGTGTCGTCGTCCGGTTCCGCCGCACGCAGGCAACGCCGGACCGGCTCGAACAGCCGCCACCGTTCGCCGCCGCGCAGGTGCGTCTCGACCAGCTCGGACCAGGCGTCCAGGGCGGTTCGCCGATCGCCATCCGCCTCGGCGAGAGCGGCTACCCGTTCCAACTCGCCGACGCGCACCTCGCCGTCGGGCATGTCCCTCGCGTCGGCGAGGGCGGCGGCGGTCCGCCGGTCGGTGCGTACGCCGTCGGCCGCCCGGCCGCTGACGTGGGCCCGGCCGCGGCTCCTACGGCCGCCGGGGACCGGCCCCGTCACGGGCGTCCCGTACCCGCGAGCCGGCCCACCTCGTCGGCCAGCCGGCAGCCGGCCGAGATGCCCCGGTCGAGCAGCCGGTCCAGTTGGTGCGGGGTGACGCCCCTCTCCAGGTCGGTGATGACCTCGCCGCAGACCCGGGCCTGACCGGCGTCGTCGACGTGCACGAACGCCTTCGGCCAGAACCGGTCACGGTTCCAGGTGTTGCAGAAGTCGTGCAGCCGCGGCACGTCCTCGACCGCGAAGGCGGGCGCGGCGACGGTGCGTACCTGGAGCAGTTCCCCGGCGTCTCCGGCGCGGAGGAACCAGATGTGCCCCTGCGCCCACCTGCCCACCAGCGCACCGTCGGCGTCGTCGGCCACGGTGTCGCCGCGGTGGCTCAGCACGGCGGAGACGAGCTGCCTGGTCAGCGGCCGCAGCGTCGACGGATGACCCGCCAACGGGTCGCCGGCACGGTCCTCGAATTCCGGCGACCCCATCGGACACTCCCTCGCGAGGCGAATATCACGGCAGGCGGCGGGGACCACGTTGCGACACGCGGAGCGACCACGATGACCGGCCAATCACCCGGCCCGCCGTTACGGTGATGCTATGGCGGGCCGTACCCCTCAGGCGAGTCGGCGGCGCGGCGCGTCGCCGCGTGGCAGCACGAACAGTCGTGCCCGCCAGCCGGCCAAGAAGACCCGTACGCCGGTACGGCGCCGCACCTCGACGAGGGGGCCGGGGCCGGCCGCGTACGTCGGTCGGGCGATCCAGGCGCTGTGGATGGGACTGGCCCACGGGGTCGGCTGGGCGGTGCGCGCCGCCGGCAGGCAGGCCGCCTCGGCCCGCGACCTCGACCCGGAGCACCGCCGCGACGGCGCCGGCCTGCTGCTCATCGGTCTCGCCCTGCTCGGTGCGGGCGCGATCTGGTTCTCGGCGGCCGGCCCGGTCGGTGCCCGACTGGCCGACACGGTGCGACTCTTCCTCGGTGCGATCTCCATCGTGGTGCCGGTGCTGCTGGGCATCGGCGCATGGCGGCTGATGCGTCAGCCCGGCGACCCCGAGCATCGGGGGCGGGGGCTGGTCGGCTGGGGTTCCATGCTGGTCTCCACCGCCGCACTGCTGCACATCGGCCAGCAGCCGGCCGGCCCGGGCGAGCGGGACTTCGCCGGTGGCCTGATCGGCGCCGGCGTCGGCAGCGTGCTGGAGCGGGCGGTCACCGCCTGGGTGGCGGTGCCGCTGCTGGTCCTGCTGCTGGTGTTCGGGTTGCTGGTGGTCACCGCGACGCCGATCAACAAGATCCCCGAGCGGCTCGGTCTGCTGGCCGGCAGCATGGTCGGGCAGGACGAGCCGGAGACGACGGAGACGCCCGCGACACCGGCCCGGCGACGCCCGACCAAGCGCACGGCGCCGCCGGTCGACCCGGACGAGTTCGACGACCTGGACGGCGCGGACCTGCAGGAGACCATGGTCCTGCCGCGCAAGGCGCCGTCCCGGGTGCCGGCCAGCCGCAAGCCCGCCGAGCCGCCGGAGCACTCGCCCGCGCCGACCCGGGCCGAGCAGCTCGCGCTGACCGGCCTGGCCGGCGACTACACGCTGCCCCCGTCGAACATGCTCGGCAGTGGGGCCGCCCCGAAGACCCGCAGCAAGGCCAACGACGAGGTGATCGCCGCACTCACCGGCGTCTTCGACCAGTTCGACGTCGACGCGGCGGTGACCGGCTTCACCCGGGGTCCGACGGTGACCCGTTACGAGGTCGAGTTGGGCCACGGCGTCAAGGTCGAGCGGATCACCCAGCTCTCTCGCAACATCGCGTACGCGGTGAAGTCCCCGGACGTGCGCATCCTGAGCCCGATCCCGGGCAAGAGCGCGGTGGGTGTGGAGATCCCGAACACCGACCCGGAGAACGTGGCCCTCGGTGACGTGCTGCGCTCGCGCGCCGCCACCAGCGACCACCATCCGATGGTGGTCGCCCTCGGCAAGGACATCGAGGGCGGCTACGTGGTGGCCAACCTGGCGAAGATGCCGCACATCCTGATCGCGGGGGCCACCGGGGCCGGCAAGGCTCTAGCCCTGGACACGCCGATAGCCACGCCTGAGGGCTGGTCAACCATGGGCGACTTGCGTGTGGGGGACCGGGTGTTCGACGAGCAGGGCCGGCCATGCACGGTGGTGGCCGCCACGCCTACGATGCTTGGCCGGCCGTGCTACGAGGTCGAGTTCTCTGACGGCACAGTGATCGTGGCTGACGCCAACCACGAATGGCGTACGACGACGCGTGCCGGGCGCACTCAGCGCAGGCACGGGTGGAAGGACGGGTCCTACTGGTCGCCGGAGGATCGCGGCCTGATCTCCGGCCGGTTGGCCAAGGTACTGGCGGAGCCGGATCGCCCAGTGTCGAGCAGAGAAATCTTGACGGAACTCGGACCGCAGTTCCGGAACGTTCTATACCGGATTCTCGGGAGTATGCAGAAGCAGCCGACGCTCGGCCGTGCGCGGTATGAGCGAGACGGTCGTCTGATCACTCGTTGGGTTCCCACCTACTCCCGCCATCAGGTGTACGAGGCTCTGTACATGCGGGTGAACGACCCTGGTCGGTCAGGCGGCAGGGAGCATCACGACCGAGGCACAGTGACGACGGCAAGCATTGCAGCGACCCTGCGGGTCGGACGGAACAGGCAGTGGGCCAACCACGCGGTGGACGTGGCCGCTCCGTTGAGCTGCACCGAACAGGAACTGCCTATCGAGCCCTACACCCTGGGTTGCTGGTTGGGTGACGGGACGACCGGTTCTGCCATGCTTACCTCCGCGGACGATGAGATCCTCGATCAGATCCGCTTGGACGGTTACGTGCTGACCAGGCATCCGGGTAGCAAGCTTCACTACACCATCTCGAACCGTCACGACCGCGATCGACGTGTCGCAGAAGCTCTACTGCTCGTAGATCAGGGCATGAGTGGGCCGGCGGCGGCCAGCCACGTCGGCGTCTCGACCACAGCCGTGTATCTCGCGCGGAAGCAGCGTGGACAATCTGGCGCCATCACCTCACCGATACCGCCCGGTCCCGGCCGGGAGGCGTACCGGACGATGCGTGCTCTCTTCCGGGATATCGGGGAGAAGCACATCCCTCCGCCCTATCTGAGGGCCTCCGAGCCGCAGCGGCGAGCTCTGCTGGCTGGTTTGCTGGACACCGACGGCACCGTCTCGAAGCGGGGCGGTGTGGAACTGGCGCTCACAAACGACCGGCTTGCCCGGGACGCTCTCGAACTCATCCTCAGCCTCGGCTACCAGGCGACGATGACAACGAAGGCCGTTCGGGGAAGGAAGCCGACCACCTCCACCTGTTACCGGATTCGCTTCACTCCCAAGGACAAGGTGTTCCGGCTCAGCCGTAAGCTGAGCCGGCAGGTGGTGGCCACCCGGTCCACGACATCGCGGCGGTACATCGTTGATGTGCGGCCGGTACCGTCGGTGCCTGTCCGGTGCATCCAGGTGGACAGTCCGAGCCACATGTACCTGGCCAGCCTGGCCTGCATACCGACCCATAACTCGAGCATCCTCAACTCGCTGCTCGTGTCGGTTCTGACCCGGGCGACGCCGGACGAGGTGCGGCTGCTGCTGATCGACCCGAAGCGGGTCGAGATGACCGGTTACGAGGGCATCCCGCACCTGGTCACCCCGATCGTGACGAACGCCAAGAAGGCGGCCGACTCGCTGGAGTGGGTCGTCCGTGAGATGGACATGCGTTACGACGACCTCGCGGCGAACGGGGTCCGGCACATCGACGACTTCAACCGGAAGGTGCGCAACGGCGAGATCAAGGCGCCACCGGGCAGTGAACGCGAGATGCGTCCGTACCCGTACCTGCTGGTGATCGTGGACGAGTTGGCCGACCTGATGATGGTGGCCCCGCGCGACGTCGAGGACTCGATCGTGCGGATCACCCAGCTCGCCCGGGCCGCCGGCATCCACCTGGTGCTCGCCACCCAACGGCCCTCGGTCGACGTGGTGACCGGCCTGATCAAAGCCAACGTGCCGTCCCGGCTGGCGTTCGCCACCTCCTCGCTTGCCGACTCCCGGGTCATCCTCGACCAGCCGGGCGCGGAGAAGCTGCTCGGCCGCGGTGACGGGCTGTTCCTGCCGATGGGGGCCTCGAAGCCGGTGCGGATCCAGGGTGCCTGGGTCACCGAGCGCGAGATCAACGATGTGGTGAAGTTCTGCAAGGACCAGCGTGAGCCGGAGTTCCGCCCGGACGTGCTGACCCCCGCGCAGGACAGCAAGAAGAAGATCGACGAGGACATCGGCGACGACCTGGACCTGCTGGTGCAGGCGGTCGAACTGGTGGTCACCTCGCAGTTCGGCTCGACCTCGATGCTGCAACGCAAGTTGCGGGTCGGCTTCGCGAAGGCGGGCCGGCTGATGGACCTGATGGAGACCCGGGGCGTGGTCGGCCCCTCGGAGGGCTCCAAGGCGCGTGACGTGCTGGTCAAGCCGGACGAGTTGGAAGAGGTCCTGGAGGGCCTGCGGGGCGGCGATGACTGAGCCGACGGCACTGGCCAGCGAGCTGTTCCCGATCATCACGGCCGCCGACCTGGAGGCCGCACTGCGCTTCTACGAGGGGCTGCTTGGCGGCCGGGTCGAGTACCGCTTCCCGGAGACCGGGGAGGCCGCGTACGTCTCGCTGCGCTTCGGTGACGGCCAACTGGGCATCGGCCGCAAGGCGGCCGACGAGCTGCCCGCTGGCCCGGCAACCCTCTGGGTGTACGTCGCAGACTGCGCCACGGCGCTGGCCCGGCTGGACGAGGCGGGCGTGGAGGTGCTCGCCGACCCGCAGCCGCAACCGTGGGGCGAGCGGATGGCGATCGTGCGCGACCCCGACGGCAACCGGGTCCTGATCGCCGACCACGGCTGACCAACCTTCGTTACTCAAGGTGAATTCCCGCCCGGGAACTCAACGCAGGGGAGAAACAGGTCATGGAGACGGCCCGCCGCGGAATGCGGCGGGCCGTCGAGGTCGGCGGGATCAGAGGGCGCTGAGGATCAGCATGCTCAGCAGCATGGCGACCACGTTCGCCGCGGCGGCGTACCAGCCGAGCGGCTTGTCACCGAGCACCGCGCCGACGACGCCGAGGACCAGACCGATGACTCCGAAGAGGACCGGGTTGAGCAGCAGCGCGAGTACCGCGCACACGAAACCCACAATGGTGCAGATGCGGGCGGCGCTGGTCGAGCGGACGGTGCTGGTGGCCATGTCTTCCTCCAAGGGATGAGTCTCAGGTCTGCTGTCCGCGTCTCTACCCACTACGGACGTTCGTCACGCCCACCCCGTGCAGACTCGCCACCCGCCCGCGACTCAGTGGAACAGCTTGAGCCCGACCACGCCGGCCACCACCAGCAGCAAACTGAGCAGGCGGGGCAGGTTGGCCGGCTCGCCGAGCGCCACCATGCCGACGACGGCGGTGCCGACCGCGCCGATGCCGACCCACACCGCGTAGCCGGTGCCGACCGGAATCTCCCGCAGCGCGTACGCCAGCCCGGCCATGCTCAGCACCAGTGTGATCGCGAAGACCACCGAGGCGACGGGTCGGGTGAATCCGGCGGAGCGGTCCAGGGCGATCGCCCAGGCCGTTTCGAGCAGTCCGGAGAGCACCAGCACGATCCAGGCCATCGGGTCACCTCTTCGGCAGTGGCCCGGCCACCGGGGCCGGGACGAGTCGGGTCCATGATCCGGGGCGTCTTGCCTGACCGGGTACGCCCACGACTCGTCCGGGGCGGCCACGCGGGCCGCCGGAATCGACCGTAGCACCGGGTCGAGGGGTGTCCGGGTGAGACGGATCACCCGGGATGGACTTCAAGCTTGCTTCAAGCTGCACCATGGATCCGTGACCGTGCTCATCTCCGATCCGGAGGTCGCCGCCGCGCTGGACGCAGCGACCTCGGTCGACGCGATGCGTCAGGCCCTGCTCGCCGCGTACGACGGGCGGCTCGTCGCGCCGCCCCGGGCCGCCGCGTCGCTCGGTGCCGGCCGGATGGTGCTCACCGCCGGGCACCTCGTCGGGCAGTGGTACGGATACCGGGCGTACGACACGTTCGGGCACCCGGAGACCGAGCAGGTGGTGGTGCTGCACGACGGGCGGACCGGCGCGGTACGGGCTGTGGCCGTGGGGGAGGAACTGGGTTCCCGGCGCACCGGTGCGCTGGGCGGCGTGGCGGTGGAAACGCTGGCCCGCGCGGACGCGGCCACCGTCGGCGTGATCGGTTCCGGCGGTCAGGCGTGGACCCAGGTCTGGGCCACCGCCGCCGTGCGACGCCTGCGGGAGGTGACCGTGCACAGCCGCTCGGCGGCGCGTCGGGAGGCGTTCGCCGCCCGGGTGTGGGCCGAACTCGGCATCCCGGCCCGCGCCGTGGACACCGCCCGGGAGGCGGTACGCGACCGGGACGTGGTGGTGTTGGCCACCACCAGCCCGACACCGGTGCTGAGCGCTGCCGACCTGCGCCCCGGAACCCACGTCAACGCGGTCGGCTTCAAGCAGGTGGACCGCGCGGAGTTCGGCACCGACCTGCTCGACGCGGCCGCCGTGCTGGCCAGTGATTCGGTGGCGCAGGCGATGTCGTACGCCCCGCCGATGCTCGCCGCGCTGCCGCCGTACGCCTCCCGGCTGCGCGACCTGGGCGCGGTGCTGGCCGGCAGGGCACCCGGTAGGACCGGCGCGGACCAGATCTCGGTCTTCTGCTCGGTCGGTCTGGCCGGCACCGAGGTCTTCCTGCTCGACCGCGTGGTCCGGATCCTCGCCACGGCGGTCTGACCCGACGCGGCGCAGACCGCCGTCGCCGGTGTGAACTCCGCCGCCCGGTACCCTCGGATGGTGTCTGCCACCTCCTCGCCTTCCCCCGATGGTCGCCGGGTCGCACTGCTGACCCTGGGCTGTGCCCGCAACGAGGTCGACTCGGAGGAGCTGGCCGCCCGCCTGCACGCCGACGGCTGGCAGGTGACCACCGACGGCGAAGGCGCCGACGTGGTGGTCGTCAACACCTGCGGGTTCGTGGAGAAGGCCAAGCAGGACTCCATCCAGACGCTGCTGGCCGCCGCCGACACCGGGGCGAAGGTGGTGGCCGCCGGCTGCATGGCCGAGCGGTACGGCCGGGAACTGGCCGACAGCCTCCCCGAGGCGCAGGCGGTGCTCAGCTTCGACGACTACCCCGACATCGCCGCCCGGCTGGACGCGGTGGTGGCCGGCCGGGAGGTCGCCGCGCACACCCCCCGCGACCGGCGTGAGCTGCTGCCGCTGACCCCGGTCGCGCGGCGCGACAGCGCGGTCTCCCTGCCCGGGCACGGCCGCAACACCGACGTCGACGAGCACACCCCGGCCCACCTGCGTACGGTGCTGCGTCGCCGGTTGGACAGTGGCCCGGTGGCCTCGCTCAAGCTGGCCAGCGGCTGCGACCGGCGATGCGCGTTCTGCGCCATTCCCGCCTTCCGGGGCGCCTTCGTCTCGCGTACCCCGGACGAGTTGCTCGCCGAGGCCGAGTGGCTGGCCAAGAGCGGCGTCCGGGAACTCGTGCTGGTCAGCGAGAACTCGACCTCGTACGGCAAGGACCTGGGCGACCCGCGCGCGCTGGAGAAGCTGCTGCCCCAGCTCGCCGCCGTCGACGGCATCGTCCGGGTGCGGGCCAGCTACCTCCAACCCGCCGAGACCCGGCCCGGGCTGATCGAGGCGATCGCCGGCACGCCGGGGGTGGCACCCTACTTCGACCTGTCGTTCCAGCACTCCAGCGAGCCGGTGCTGCGCCGGATGCGTCGTTTCGGCTCCACCGACCGTTTCCTGGAACTGCTCGCCGCCGCCCGGCAGCTGGCGCCAGAGGCCGGGGCACGCAGCAACTTCATCGTCGGGTTCCCCGGCGAGACCCGGGGCAACATCGACGAGCTGGTGCGGTTCCTCACCGAAGCCCGGCTCGACGCGATCGGCGTCTTCGACTACAGCGACGAGGACGGCACGGAGGCCGCCGGACTGTCCGGCAAGGTCTCCGCCGCCACCATCAAACGCCGGTACGACAGGCTCAGCGCGCTCGCCGACGAGCTGTGTTCGCAGCGGGCCGAGGACCGCCTCGGCTCGACGGTGGAGGTGCTCGTCGACTCGGTCGACGGTGGGGTCGTCGAGGGACGGGCCGCACACCAGGCACCGGAGGTGGACGGGTCGACCACCCTGGTCGCCCCCGACGACGGCGGCGTCGATCTGGCCGCGCTGCGCCCCGGAGACCTGGTCCGCGCCACGGTGACCGGTACCGAGGGTGTCGACCTGCTCGCCGTGCCGGATGAGATGATCTCCGCCGCGCCCGGCGCGGCGCGGTGACGGTGGGCTGGGACGAGGCGGAGGAGGCACGAGGTGCGGTGCCGGGTGAGCCACCCGAGCGGGGCGATTCGATGACCGGGGCGACGGAGTCGCCTGCGGTGCCGGTGGTGGCCCGGGTTCCCGTGGTGAACGCCGCCAACGCCCTGACCGCGCTGCGGCTGGCGCTCGTACCGGTCTTCGCCGCCTCGGTGGTCATGTCGGGGATGACCCACGCCGGATGGCAGGTCATCGCCTGCGTGATCTTCGCCGTGGCCTCGGTGACGGATCTGGTCGACGGGTGGATCGCGCGGAGGTTCGCGCTGGTCACCGCCGTGGGGAAGGTGGCCGACCCGATCGCTGACAAGGCGCTCACCGGCGCCGCCCTGCTGCTGTTGTCCTGGTACGACCGGTTGCCCTGGTGGGTGACGGCGGTCATCCTGGCCCGGGAGCTGGGGATCACGGCCCTGAGGTTCTGGGTGATCCGCCGCGGCGTGATCGCCGCGAGCCGGGGCGGAAAGATCAAGACCGCACTCCAGGTGCTGGCCATCACCTGGTACCTGTGGCCGATGCCGGCCGCCCTGACCCCGATCGGGCCCTGGATCATGGGCGCGGCGGTCGCGGTCACCCTCGTCACCGGGCTGGACTACATCGCCCAGGCCGCCCGGTTGCGTCGCACCCAGGGGTGAGAGCGGGTCAACGGCGTTGTGACGCGTAGATCATGCCGGGGCCGGGAAGGATGCAGGTCATGGGCGTACGCGAGGGCGAAGGTTCGATGGGTGCTGCGGCGGCGGGCGTGGTGCACCGCCTCGCCGAGCGGCGGGAGACGTTCGCCACCGTCGAGTCGTTGACCGGGGGCCTGCTGGCCGCCACGGTCGTGGAGATCGCCGGAGCGAGCGCTGTCTACCGGGGTGGGCTGGTGGTCTACGCCACCGAGCTGAAGGAGCGGCTGGCTGACGTACCGGCGGCTCTGTTGGCGCAGCGGGGCCCGGTCGACGCCGACGTGGCCAAGGCGCTCGCCGAGGGTGGGCGGCGACGCTGTGGTGCCGACTGGGGCTTGGCCACCACCGGTGTGGCCGGACCGGAGCCGCAGGACGGCAAGCCGGTCGGCCTGGTCTTCGTCGCGGTCGCCGGCCCGGACGGCACCGAGGTACGGCAACTCGACCTCGACGGTGGTCGCGACCAGGTCCGGGGTGCGGCCGTGACCGAGGCCCTGCGCCTGCTGGCCGACCATATCCAGGTTCCGACCTGACCCCGCTGCCCCTCTTCTCCGATGTTGCTGTTCTTCTCTGACGGCGCTGTTCTCCGACCGCGCTGCTCGACGGCACTTCAGGTGCCGTCGTCCCGGCGTGTCGGACAACTGCGCTTGCCTCCGATCGATCGAGCGGTCGGCGGCGGCCGTGGGATGACCGGGCGGGGCGGGATGTCGTGGCGGCGCACAGCGGGTACGGTTGCGGGAAAGCTCCGACAGCCGGTGCTCCCGCAGGGCCGGTCGGCCGGGCGAACTGTGTCCCTCAGGGGAGGTGCGATGGTCCTGCTACGCCGGGTGATCGGTGACGCACTACGGGCGCGCCGGCAGGGGCAGCACCGCACGCTGCGCGAGGTCTCGTCCGCAGCCAATGTCAGCCTGGGCTACCTGTCGGAGATCGAACGCGGCCAGAAGGAGCCCTCCAGCGAGCTGCTCGCGGCGATCTGCGACGCGCTGGGTGCCCGCCTCTCCGAGTTGCTGCGCGAGGTCAGCGACACGGTCGCGCTCGCCGAACAGATGCCGGGCGTGCTGGTGCCGGTGCAGGACGAGCCGGCCGAGTCGACGCCGGTCGCCGCCGCGTCGGTGCACAAGGCCACCGGTCGGGGCGTACGCCAGGTCACCTCGGACGGCAACGTCGCTGTCTCGGTGCGGCAGGACTCTCCGCTCAAGGCCACGCTGCGCAGCGCCCGGGTCCGACCCGCCGACCGCAGCGACCGGGACGTGGTCTGCGCCGCCTGAGCCTCGCGGCCGATGGTCGCGGTAGCTCCCGCCGCGTAGGGTTGATCGCGGACGTCCCCTCTCGCCGGTACGGATGCCGTGTTGGCGCCCGGCTGGGACGATGGAACCACCATCGCCGGTAGCCGAGCCGATTTCCCCGGGGGTGGGGCAGGCGCAGCGACGTGATTGAGGGGATACCGCGGAGATGGCGAACCCGTTCGTCAAGGGGTGGAAGTACCTGATGGCGCTCTTCGGCGCCCGTATCGACGAGCACGCCGACCCGAAGGTGCAGCTCCAGCAGGCCATCGACGAGGCGCACCGGCAGCACCAGGCGCTCGTCCAGCAGGCCGCCGCCGTGATCGGCAACCAGCGGCAGTTGGAGATGAAGCTGTCCCGGCAGATGTCCGACGTCGAGCGCTTGCAGGCCAATGCCCGCCAGGCGCTGGTCCTGGCCGACCAGGCCCGGGCCAAGGGTGACGAGGCCGAGGCCGGGCGGTACGAGCAGTCCGCGCAGACCCTGGCCACCCAGTTGGTCAACGCCGAACAGTCCGCGGAGGACCTGAAGACCCTGCACGACCAGGCGCTGGCCGCCGCCGGGCAGGCCCGCCGGGCGGTGGAGAACAATTCCATGATCCTCCAGCAGAAGCTCGCCGAGCGCGCCAAGCTGCTCAGCCAGCTGGAGCAGGCCAAGATGCAGGAGAGCGTCGCCGCCTCGCTGGAGTCGATGTCGGCGCTCACCGCTCCCGGCAGCACCCCCACCCTCGACGAGGTACGCGAGCGCATCGAACGCCGTTACGCCAACGCCATGGGCCGCGCCGAACTGGCCGGCAACTCCACCGAGGGTCGGATGCTGGAGATCCAGAAGGCGACCCTGGACACGGCCGGTTCCGCCCGGCTGGACCAGATCCGCGCCAGCATGGCCGGCGACCAACTCGGCGCGGGCGCTGACCGTGGTGCCGTCACCGACCAGCCGACCACGGCCGATCCGGGGGTGGCCCGGCTCGACGAGATCCGCGCCAGCATGAGCCGTGAGCGCGGCACCGGCGACACCACGGCCGCCGGCTGAGCGGAGATCGCCGACTTAGCGGAGAATCGAGGAGGCCACGGTGGCAGCGGACGAGCGCACCCGGTATTTCCGCCGGCTGAGCAGGCTGCGCGGCTCCGCCCGCCGGTGGAGCGTCCTGGCTGGCGGGCTCGGTGGCGCGACAGCGGTGCTGACCCCGTACGCCGGGATCGGTCTGGCCGACGCGGCCTGGGCCGCCACCGCGGGCGCGGCCACCGCCCTGGCCGCCTGGCGCTGGATCGATCTGCGGGCCCTCGCCGCCCAACCCGCCCCGCCACCGCTGGATCCGGCCCAGGTGGCCGCCCGTAACCGGGCCCGCCTGGTCGCCGCCGTGGAACGACTCCCCGCCGGGGCCGGTGTGCTGGCCGAGGTGCGTCGGGTCCGCTCCCGCACCGCGCTGCGCGGCACCACCGCCGCCCAGCCGTGGGAGCGCCTGGACCGGGCCGCCGCGACCATGGCCTCCATGTCGGGCCGGCTGACCGGCCTCGCCGAACCGGCCGTCGCCGAAGCCTCCGCCGCCGAGCAGTCCCTGCGCGAGCTGGCCAACCGGGTCGCCAGCGTGGAACGCGCGGTACGCCTCGCCCCCGCCGACGCGAAGCCACCGCTGGCCGAGGCGCACCGCGCGCTCACCGGGCAGTTGGAGACGGGCGTGGCGGCGTACGAGCGCCTGGTGGTCGCCGCCGCCGGCTACCTAGCCGAGGAGTACCGCCCCGAAACCGAGCATCCCGCCGCCGCCCGCCTGACCGAAGCGACGGACCTCCTCCACGGCTTCGCCTCAGCCCTGTCCGAGCTACGCACCGTCTCCCGCCCCGCCCCCACCCCCTGACCGTCGCGTTGATCAAGAAGTTTGCGTCGGGATCTGGCCACGACTGAGACCAGAACCTCTTGGTCAACACCCGGCTGGGCCGCGCGACAGGCCGAGACCGCCGGTCAGGATGGGGTGGTGACTGGGATGGGGCCGGTGTACGGGGAGGCGCCGACGACGTTGAACGAGCGCACCCGGTAGTGGTAGGTGACGCCCCGGGCCAGGCCGGTGTTGGTGAAGCCGCGGCCGGTGACGGTGAAGGTGGCCGGTTCCCGGGTGAACGCCGGGTCCAGGGCCCGCTCCACGGTGAAGCCGGCGCCCTGGCCGGCGGGGGTGCTGGCGGACCAGCCCAGCACCACTGTCGCGGTGTCCGGGCCGGGAGCGGTGGTGGCCACGCTGACCGAGGTCGGTGTGCCGGGGGCGGGTGGGGTGGTCACCGTCGCCACTGTGGACCAGGGGGAGGCGGCGCCCAGGTAGGTGGTGCGTACCCGGTAGTAGTAGGTGGTGTCGGGGGCGACCGCCGGGTCCAGGTGGTTGTCGCCGACGCTGATCGCGGTGGTGCCCGGCCCGCTGGTGAAGGTCGGGTTGGTGGCGCGTTGCACGTCGATGCCGGTGGCGAAGGAATGGTTGGCCCAGCGTAGGGCGACCCGCAGCGGTGCGGCGGGTGGAATTGTCGCGGTCAGCTTGGCTGGCGCGGTGAGCTGCACCGACGCGGGAACGCTGTTGGACCAGGTGGAGCAGCTGGTCGCGTTCTCGGCACGGATGCGGTAGTGGTAGCTGACGCCCGGGGTGACGGTGGCGTCGGTGTAGCGGGTCGCGGTGGCCGCCACGGTGATGGTGGTCAGCCCGTTGGTGAAGGTCGCGTCGGTGGCCCGTTGCAGCAGGTGGCTGGTGGCCGGTGGGCGGCTGCCGTTGCCGGTCCAGGCGAGGGTGATTGCCGGTAGCGCGGTTGCCGAGCCGGGGGCCGGTGCGGCGGTGAGCCCGGTCGGTGCCCGGGGCGAGACCCGCACCACCAGCGGCCGGCTCATGCCCAGGTCCCGGTGGCCGGCCGCCGCACTGCCCCAGCGGTACTCCCAACCGAGGTTGACAAGTTGGTTGACCACTGCGGCGGGCCGCCCGTCGACCGGGCTGATCGGGGTGGAGTCGAGCCGGGTGCCGGCCGGTCGGGTCGGGTCGAGCAGCCGCACGCTGTCGCCGATCTTGAACGGTAGGGCCGGTGCCTCGGGGCGCAGCGCGAGCAGCACGTCCTCACCGGGATCAACGCGTACCACCTGCTTCCAGCCGAATTCGCCGGGGTGCGGTGGCCGGATCGTGCCGTCCCGGCCGACCCGGCCGATCACCTGCACATCCAGGCCGTCGAACCGCACCGGATGGCTCTGCCGCCCGGAGCCGCGTACCCGCCAGAGCTGGCTGCCGTCGCCCGGTGTGCCGACGGACAGGGCCGGGTCGCTGGCATGCACCACCTCGGTCGCCGGTTCGGTGGGACCGAGCGGCAGAGTGGCCCCGCCTCGTGGTCCGTCGTGTGGGTGTGCCACGCCGAGCCGGGCGGTGAGCCGGCCGTACTCGGGTTCGAAGACCTGTCGCACGGACTTGAGGTTCAGCGGCAGGCTGACCGGTGCGCCGCCGGGCGGGGTGAACTCGACGGTGGTGGCGTGCACCGGGATCCGGGTGGGGGCGCTGGTGGTGCCGAAGCAGGGGTCGTAGGCCGGTTGCGGCACGACCGGCGGACGCTGGCTGGCCGCGTACGCGCCGGGCAGGCGGTCCCGCAGCCGGTCGAGGTCGTACGGCGTTGCCGGCGTGCCCGTCACCCGTAACTGCATCAGGGTGCGGGTGTTCGGGCCGTACCCGGGCACGGTCGGCGGTGCGCCGCCCTCGGCGGTCCGGTCGGCCCCGCCGGTGTGGTGGTCGTAGCGGGGGTCGAAGCAGGGCAGCGGGGCGGGGCAGTCGTTGTAGAGGATCAGGGTGGTGCCGGGCTCGACGGTGGCGAGGTCCACAAGCACGTCGGCCCGCTCGCCGGGGGCGAGCAGTAGCGCGTGGCCGTCGACGTTGAGCACGGTCGGGTCGCGTCGGTCGTAGCGGAAGCCGATCGGCCGGTTCGGCACGACCACCGGTGCCGGCAGCAGGCCGCTCTCGTTGCCGATCCGGATCATCTCCGGGCCGGCCGCCGCCGGGTCCGGCACGCCGCCGGGCCGCCCGTCGGTGGGCCAGTCCGCCGGCCGGTCCGGGACGCGTACCGCGTCGACCATCGGCACCTCACCGGCGGCGGCGTCGGCGAGAGCGCCCTCCGGCGTCCACATCGGTGCGTCGGAGGCGGCCCGGTACAGCTGAAGGTTGAGCCAGCGGTCGGTGCAGGCGTTGAGGATCCGCCACCGGTGGACCTTCGGCTGCACCTCCAGGTACGGGTACGCGGCGCCGTTGACCAGGACCGTGTCGCCGTACGCGGCGGGCACGGCGCTCGGGTGCGGCACGCCGGGAGTCTCCGGTGGCTCGTCCGGGTCGGTGACCGGGTCGTGGTGCGGATTGGGCACGGCGGCGGCGGTGGCGGCGGGGTCGGCGGCGGCGGTACGCGACCAGGGCCCGTAGTCCCACCGGCCGGTCGGGTTGATTCCGTCGCGACGGTAGGGGTTCTGGCGGGACTGGTAGACGTGCGGGTGCCAGAGGGAGCCGCGGGCGCCCCACCGGTCCCGGTCCCAGGTCGGGTCCTGGGCGGCGAGCTGGGCGTCGTCCGGCACGAACGTCTTGTCCTCGAAGACCAGGGGCAACTGCTCGGCCGGCAGCGTCCCGTCGGCGATCAGCCGCTCCTGCGCGTCGTCGGTGAGCAGGTAGAGCGCGAGCTGACCGGAGTAACTGGTCAACCGGGAGAGCCCGACGGTGTTGTCGTGGAACCAGAGCAGGCGCCCGCTCTGGTCGTTCGGGTAGTAGCGGGTGGTGGCGCCCTGCCCCGGGTGGGTCATGTCCGGCACGTGGGCCAGGCTGGCCCCGGTGGGGTAGGGGGTGATCTCACCCGCCGGGGTGATCCACTGCCATGGGCTGCCGGCGCTGATCCAGCCGGTGTGCGCGCCGCAGAGATGGGGCACGGCCCGGTTCTGGGGGTAGGGTGCCGGTCCGTCGAGGGGCCCCGGGCCAGCGCCGGGCACCGTCGGGTCGACCGGCAGGAAGAGGTCGCCGGTGGGCAGCTGGTTGATGAACTTGATGCGTACCGGCCGGCCGCGTCGGGCGAGCACGACCGGACCGAGATGCCAGGGTCGTCGTGGCGGGGCGACCGTGTTGTGCCCGTCCGGGTTGGTGCCCAGGTTGAGCTGGCGGTAGCCGCGCAGCCGGGTCGTCGGCAGGTCCCGGTGCAGCCGCTGGGTGTACTCCTGCAACCCGATCTCGTAGTAGTCGCAACCGGGATAGGTGATCGTGTCGGGCACGGCGACCGGCAGGTGGGCGCCGAGCGGGGTACGCCCCAGCGGGCCGAGGCCGGGCAGTGGGTCGACGAACTTGCGCAACCCGGTGCCGGTCACCACCTGCCCGTCCTCGTCGTGCACGGGCAGCGGACTGTAGGCGTGGTTCGGCGTCGGGCCGAAGCAGCGGGGTGTCGCCGCCGGGTCGAGACTCGCCGGCCCCGGGCGCGGCGGTCCGAACGGTGCCGGTTCCGGATGCGGCGGCTCGGGTGCCGCCGGTGCCCGCGCCGGTGCGCCCGCACCGGTGTCGTCGGGACCGGTCCCGTCGGTGTCGGGAAGGGTGTGCGTGCCGTTCTCCGTGTCCGGGGCGGTTCGGGTGCTGGGGACGGCGCTCGGTGTGCCCGGCTGGTCGGTGCGGGCGACGCGGTCCAGCCAGGTCGACCGGAGTCTGCGGAACACGGCCATGGCTCTCCCGGTGATCGGGGCGCGGCGGCCACCACCCCGACGTGGCGGCGCGGACGCGCGTGCTGACGTTCCGTGAGCCTCAACCGCAGCATGCGACGCAGGGTGGCCGGTTAGGAAGTCCCCTTTCGTGCCAATCTGCCGAGCTGCCGGCGTGTCGTCGCCGCCACTCCGCGCCGGTCGCGTGACCGGCCGTCTACCGGCTCCGACCTGCCCAGACCGGCGCGTGGAAGATGCACGGCGGCAGCCCGTCCGCCGGGTGGAAGATGCGGCCTCGCGGCCCGGCCCGGCGAGTGACCGGTACGCGGATCAGGCCGGGTCACCCGGCTGGCAGGTGGGGCACCAGTAGGTGACCCGGTCGCCCAGTTCCTCCTTGCGGATGGCGGTGCCGCAACGCCGGCACGGCTGCGCCCGTCGCCCGTACACGTAGCTGGTCCGGCCACGCCCCAGCGAGCCGGTGGTGCTCTGCGTCCAGCGCCCCCGGTTCGCGGCAAGCAACTTCTGCGCCAGGGTCACCAGGCCGACGGGGTCGGGCACCTCCCGCACGGGGGTGCGGGGGTGGATGCCGCGGAGGAACAGCACCTCGCACTTGTAGAGGTTGCCGACGCCGGCCAGGATGCGCTGGTCGAGCAGTGCCACACCGACCGGGGTGTCCGGGTGGGCGGTGAGCCGACGGGCGGCCTCGGCCGGATCCCAGTCGGCGCCGAGCAGGTCGGGGCCGAGGTGACCGACGAGGCGCCCCTCGTCGGCGGTGGGCACCAGCGCCACCTCGTGCAGGTGGTAACCGACGGCGGTCGCGACCGGGGCGCGGAGCACCACTCGGATCAGGTGCGCCGGCCGAGCCGTCCACCGCTCCCCGGGGGCGTACGCCCGCCAGGTGCCGTCCATCCGCAGGTGCGAGTGCAGCGTCCAGCGCGATTCGCCGGTGCCGGCGGGGGCGTCCAGCCGGAGCAGCAGGTGTTTGCCCCGGCTCGCGCTGTCGCGTACCGACCAGCCGGCGAGGTCGGTGGTGGCGAGCGAGGGCACCCGAAAATCGCTGCCGGTCAGCCGGGCGCCGACCAGGGCGCGTTCCAGGACGCGGGCGGTGTTCCAGACGGTGTCACCTTCGGGCACGGCACCATTCTCCCTCACCCGAGCGCAATTCACATGTATCGCTATTTGTATGGCGCTTCTGTTCGATCTCCGGATATAGGCACTATCGGGGAGTTCTGAGGAGAATGCCGATGAATCGTCCCCGCAACTCCGTCCTGGCCCTCGTCCTGGTCACCGTCCTCGCCGTCACCGTCCATCCCAACTCCGCCTCGTCGGCCGGCCGGGCCGACCGGTGGACCGCCGACCTGTCGGTCGTCGATGCTGACGACGTAAACGTGCGACACACCCGTGCGGGCCTGCGCCTGGCCGACGCCCGGCCACCCGGCGTGCCCGCCCGGCGCAGTGCGGTCGCCGAGGGCATGCTGGTGGCCGCACCGCGTACCCTCAGTCGCCCGGCCACCCGGGTCCGCGCCCAGGTCACCAGCGTCGCCCGGCCCGGTGCCACCGCGATCGTGCAGGTCCGCGGTTGGCGGACAGCCGGCTGGACCGAGTGGCGCGACGCCGCGCCGGCGGCCGTCTTCGACCGGCCGGTCCGTCGGGTACAGGCCCGGGTGGTGCTGACCGGCAGCCCCTCCGGTGCCAGCACCCAGGTCCGCGCCGTCCGGCTCACCGCCGACACGGTCGCCGCCATCACCGCCGCCACCCCCGGCCTGACCTACCGGGTGTACGCGACCCGGATCGGACTGGTCGGCGAGCTGACCGCGAACGGGCACACGGTCCGCGCCCGGGACCATTTCGTCGCGTTGCCCTCCCGTCGGGGGCTGTCGCCACGCAACACCGGCGACTACACCGTGCGGGTCTGCACCATCACCGGCAGCCGCTGCGAGTACGCCCCGGTCTGGGACGTGGGCCCGTGGAACACCCGCGACGACTACTGGAACCTCAGCGCGGTGCGGGAGAACTGGAAGGCGCTACCGCAGGGCAGACCGCAGGCGCAGGCCGCCTACCAGAACGGTTACAACGGCGGGCGGGACCAGTTCGGCCGGGTGGTGCTCAATCCGGCCGGCATCGACCTCGCCGACGGGACGTTCTGGGACGGGTTGCAGCTGTCCACGAACGCCTGGGTCGACGTGGCGTACCTGTGGACCGGCACCGGCCCCCGAGGGGTGGTCGGTGACGGGCCACTGACCGTGCGATCCGGCCCCGGCACCGGATACCAGTCCCGGGGCCTGGCCGCGCAGTACGCCAACGTGCCGATCCAGTGTTACGTGACCGGGCAGACGATCACCGGCCCCTACCGTACGACCAACCGGTGGAACCGCCTGGCCAGCGGGCAGTTCGTCAGCCACGCGTACATCTCGACGGTCTGGGGCGGGTCGGTGCCGCTCTGCTGAGACCGGCATTCCGAGCCGGGTCGGCATCCTCCCAGGCCGGCCCGGCTCGGCTCGTCGTGTCAGCGTGGGCCGGGAGCTGCCCGTACCGGCTGGTTCAGGGCAGTTCCTCCGGCCTCGGCGTGCGCACCAACTCCTGGTACCGAGGGTGGCAGGCACCGTAGACGGCGAAGTTCAGGCGGGCGTGCGACAGGCTCAGGTCCCCGTTCGCCCCGCCGCGTACGACGTCCGCGTCGGCGTCTCCCTGACCGTCATCTGTCCAGAAACAGACCGGGCAGGTGCCACCGCCGGTCCGGTACGCGCAGCAGGGACAAGCGGCGGGAACCCAGCGATCATCCACCTTGACAGCTTTCCACAGTAGACACTTCATCCGTGTTGTCCGGTAGCGTCCCCCACGACGCCGCAACCCCGGACCCGCAGCAGCGTACCCGGGACCACCGCGAGTAGTTCGGCGGCGTGTCCACCGTTGACGGAGAGCGCGACCCGGCCGGCGGAGTCGGCGTGCGCCACCAGGGCACCGACCGGGGCGTCGCCGAACGTACGTCCGTGCACCGCGTCCCGTTCCCACCCGCCGGCACTTGCCGGGCCGTCCTCGCCGGTCGGGTCGTGCACCGTCGGCTCGCCGGTCGGGTCGTGCACCGTCGGCTCGCCGGTCGGGTCGTGCACCGTCGGCTCGCCGGTCGCCGGGCGTACCCGCACCCGCGCCGGCAGGGGGTCCAGCAGCTCGGCCGGGGCGGCCAACTGGACGTTGCCGAAATGGTCCACCATCACCACCTCGGCGACGAACCCGTCCGGCAGCCGGCGGACGAGCGGCTCGGGCAGCCGCACCAGCGTCGCCGGGTCGACCGGCGGGCCGGCCTCGGCCAGCGGGGCACCGAGAGCCAGGCGGGCCGCGACCGGCGCGAAGACGTCCCGCCCGTGGAAGGTGGCCGACACCCGTGGCGCCAGCCAGCGCGGATTGGTCAGCTCCACTGCCCCGGTGACCCCGCCGAGCGCCTCGGCGGCGTCCAGCAGCAGGCCGTTGTCGGGGCCCACCAGCAGGCCCGCGGGGGTGCCCAGCGCGACACCCCGGCGGCTCGTACCGACCCCGGGGTCGACCACCGCCACATGCACCCCCGGCGGCAGGTGCGGCACGGTCTGGGCCAGCACCGCAGCGCCCCGCCGGACGTCACCCGGCGGCACCAGGTGAGTCACGTCGATGACCCGCAGCGCAGGTGCGACGCGGGCGATCACCCCGTGGCAGGCCGCCACGAAGCCGTCGACGAGGCCGTAGTCGGTGGTCAGCGAGACGACCTTGGCCGGTGGTCGGGACTCGTGGGCAGCGCTGCTGGTCACGGCACCGGATCGTACGCCCGTATCCGCCGACCCGGCGGACCCGTGACGTCGATGATCCGTTGCCGGAAAGCCGACAGCGTGGCTGACCGACCGGCCACTGCCGGTGGCGGTCCCGGTTGGACAGACTGCGTGGGTGAGTCACCGGATACTGCCAACCGTCGTTCTGCTCATGGCCACCGTGGCCCTCGCCGCCTGCGGTGCCGACCAGGACGCGCCGTCCGCCGCCGCACCGGCACCGACCGTCGGCGGCCCGTCGGCCGCTCCGGCCCCACCGGACGCCGCATCTCCGCCGACCGGCGAGGCGACCCCGGCAGCCCCGGGCAACGCCGCTCCGGGCAGTGCCGATCCACCGCCGGCGTCCCGACCGGCGACGGCCGGACCGAACGTCGACGGCACCACCGAACGGCGTCCACCGAGCCCGCCGCCGGTGGTGCTGCCACCGCGCCAGGCCGGCGAGCCGACCGGCCGGGAGGTCGTGGCGGCGTTCCGGGCAGCCGGGCTCAAGGCGGCAAACGTCCGGGACCGGTCAGTCGACTGCGGACCAGACGGGTTGGGGCTGGGCTGCTCGGAGTTGGTCGTGACCGACAACGTGGCCGTCTACGTCTTCCCCGACGAGAGCAGTGCCGGTGACCTGGCCGAGCGGTGGAGCGGAGCCGCCTACCGCAGCGGCACCGTGGTACTCAACTACCTCGAGGCACCGACCCCCCTCGCCGACCGCCCCCACTACGAGAAAGTCCTCAAAACCCTTCCCTAACCCCACCCCACCCCCCACCGTCGCGCCGATCTTGCACTTTTGGTCGCTGAGATGCCCCACTTGAGCGCAATTGTCGCGACGAAAAGTGCAAGATCGCGGCGGCGTGGGGTGGGGGCGTGGGGTGGGGGCGTGGGGTGGGGGCGTGGGGTGGGGGCGTGGGGTGGGGTGGGTGGGGTTAGGGGCGGAGGCGGAGGCCGCGGGGGGTGGTGCGGAAGCCGGCGGCGGTCAGTGCGTCGCGCAGCGGCGACGAGCGTACGGACTCGCCGTCGGCGCGTTCCACCGAGATCGCGCCCAGCGCGCCGGAGTGGACGGCGTCGGCCAGCGCCTTGCCGGCCGCGCCCAGCGCGTCGACGTCGTCGGTGAAGGAGAGCAGCGTCCGCCCTCCCCGTTCCACGTAGAGCGCCAGCTCACCCTCGACCAGCACGACAAGCGCCCCGGCCTTGCGACCCGCCCGGTGCCCGGCGGCCGGCGGTGAGGTCGCGTCACCGGAGTCGACCGCGCGCTCCGGCCAGGGCAGTGCCGCGCCGTACGGGTTCGCGGGGTCGGTGGCCGCCAGCACCACCGTGGCCCCGCCCCGCCGGCCACCGTCGAGCGGATCGGCGCCGGCGCGGATCCGGTCCACCGCACCGGGCACCGCGAACTGCGCCGCGCCCAGCCCGTCGACGAAGTATCCCCGTCGGGCCGCGCCGCGCTCCTCCAGCGCGGCCAACACCGGGTAGACGGCGGCGAAACCGCCCGCGACCTGCTCGGCCATGACCGCGCCCCGGGTCAGCACACCGTGCCGTTCCAGTAGGACATCGGCGAGCGCGGCGGCGCGGCGGGTCGGGTCGGTGTCCCGTTCCGGCAACCGCGACCAGCGCCCGGCCACCGTTGGCGGTCCACCGCGACTCGGCAGCGCCACCCGTCCCGGGCGGCGGTAACGGCCACGGGCCGCGGTCGGGCGGGCGCGGTGCGCGCCGCCGGCGCCAAGGACCGCCCGCAGCGGCGCCAGGGTGTCGTTGGTGAGGTGACCGGCCCAGACCAGGTCCCAGATGACCGCGGTCAGCTCGGCGTCGTCGGTGGCGCCGACCCGGTCGGCCAGGGGCCGGAAGAACAGCGCCTGCCCGTCGTCGAGGGCATCCAGCACCGCGTCGTGCCGGGGCGTCCGGGCGAGAGTCTCATCCGGCGGCGGGAGCAGCAGCGGAGCCGAGTCGGCGTACGCCAGGCTGACCCAGCCGTCCCCACCGGAGATCGCCCCCGCGCCGGCCCACAGCACCTCGCCGCTGGCGCAGAGCTCGTCGAGCTGGGCGGGGGAGTAGTCGGCGACCCGGGCGGGCAGCACCAGCCGTTCCAGCGCCGACGCGGGCACCGAGGCACCCTGCAACTGCTCGACCGTCGCGGCCACCGCCTCGACCCCGCGAGCCGAGGAGCCCACCTGCTGCCAGCGGGGCAGGAAAGTGGCCAGGGCCTGCGGCGGTACCGGCTCGATCTCGCGGCGTAGCGCGGCGAGGGAGCGGCGGCGCAGCAGGCGCAGCACCTCGGCGTCGCACCACTGGGTGCCGACCGTGTCCGGGGTGAACTCGCCGGAGACCACCCGGCCGCTGGCGGCCAGCCGGCGCAGCGTCTGCTCGACCACGAAGACGCCGAGCCCGAACCGGGCCGCGCAGCCGGCGGCGCTGAACGGGGTGTGGGTGCGGGCATACCGGGCCACCAGGTCGCCGAGCGGATCGGCGACCGGTTCGAGGTACGCCTCGGCGACACCTACCGGCAGGGCGACGCCGAGGGCGTCGCGCAGCCGGCCGGCGTCCTCGACGCCGACCCAGCGTTCCTGACCGGCGATGCGGACCCGCAGCACCCGGCGGGCGGCGGCCAGGTCGGTCAGCCACGCCTCGGGCGCCCCGCGCTCGGCCAGCTCAGCGGTGCTCAGGTCGCCGAGCTGCCGCAGCAGCTCGATCACGTCCTCGGCGTCGCGGGTACGGCGCTGCGCGGTGAGCCAACGCAGTTGCCGTTCGGTCTCGGCGAGCACCGCCGGGTCGAGCAGCTCGCGCAGGTCGACCCGGCCGAGCAACTCGCCGAGCAGGGCCGAATCCAGCGTGAGGGCAGCGGCCCGGCGTTCCGCCAGCGGGGCGTCGCCCTCGTAGAGGAAGGCACCGACGTAGCCGAAGAGCAGCGAGCGGGCGAACGGGGACGGCCGGGCGCTCTCCACCTCGACCAGGCGCACCCGGCGGCCGGCCAGGTCACGCATCACCTCGGTCAGGGCGGGCAGATCGAAGACGTCCTGCAGGCACTCCCGCGCCGCCTCCAGGGTGACCGGGAAGTCGGCGTACTCGCGGGCCACGTCGAGCAGTTGGGCGGCGCGTTGCCGTTGCTGCCAGAGCGGCTGGCGGCGGCGCGGATCCCGGCGGGGCAGCAGCAGCGACCGGGCGGCGCACTCCCGGAACCGGGCGGCGAACAGTGCCGAGGTGCCGACCGCCTCCTCCACCAGCTGGGCGATCTCCTCCGGATCGAAGGCGACCACGTCGGCACCGGGCGGGGTGTCGGCGGTGTCCGGCAGCCGGACCACGATCCCGTCGTCGGCGGGCATCACCTGCGCGTCGACCCCGTAGCGCTCGGCGAGGCGGCGGCCGATGGCCAGCGCCCATGGTGCGTTGACCCGGGCACCCAGGATGCTGTGCACGGCCAGCCGCCAGTCACCCAGCTCGTCGCGGAAGCGTTCGACGACGACCGTCCGGTCGTCCGGCAGGGCCCGGGTCGCCGCCCGCTGCTCGTGCAGGTAGGTCAGCAGGTTGCCGGCGGCCCAGTCGTCCAACCCGGTGGCCCGCAGTGCGGCGGTGGCCTGCTCGGTGTCCTGCCGGAGCAGGGCCCGCACCCGGGCGCCGATCGCCCGGCCCAGTTCCACCGGCCGGCCCGGCTGGTCGCCCTTCCAGAACGGCATCTTCGCCGCCTGCCCGGGGGCGGGGGAGACCAGCACCCGGTCGGGGGTGATCTCCTCGATCCGCCAGGAGGAGGAGCCGAGCAGGAAGACGTCGCCGACGCGGGACTCGTAGACCATCTCCTCGTCCAGCTCGCCGACCCGGGCGGCCCGTTCCGCACCGGCCAGGAAGACGCCGAACAGGCCCCGGTCGGGGATGGTGCCGCCACTTGTCACCGCGAGCCGTTGGGCGCCGGGACGGCCGGTCAGCACGTCGGTGGCGCGATCCCACACCAGTCGGGGGCGAAGCTCGGCGAAGGCGGTCGACGGGTAGCGGCCGGAGAGCATGTCCAGTACGGCGTGCAGCGCGGAGTCGGGCAACTCGGCGAAGGGTGCGGCCCGACGGACGACGGTCGCCAGGTCGCCGACCCGCCACTCGTCCAGGGCGACCATCGCGACGACCTGCTGGGCGAGCACGTCCAGCGGGTTGCGGGGATGGTGCAACTCCTCGATGGCGGCCTCGCCCATCCGCTCGGCGACCACCGCGCAGGAGAGCAGGTCGCCCCGGTGCTTGGGCAGGACCACCCCCCGGGACACCGCGCCGACCTGGTGCCCGGCCCGGCCGACCCGCTGTAGACCGGCGGCCACGCTCGGCGGTGCCTCGATCTGCACGACCAGGTCGACCGCGCCCATGTCGATGCCGAGTTCGAGGCTGGAGGTGGCCACCACGGCCGGCAAGTGGCCCGCCTTGAGCGCTTCCTCGATGTGCCGACGCTCCTCCCGGGAGACGCTGCCGTGGTGCGCCCGGGCGATCACCGGCGGAGCACCGGACACCCCGCCGGCCTGGGCCATCATCTCGGCCGGCGTCCGGGCAACCGGACCGGTCGTGGGTGGCGTCGCCGCGGCCGTCTCGTCGGCGGCCAGCTCGTTGAGCCGGGCGCAGAGGCGTTCGGCGCTGCGTCGGGAGTTGGTGAAGACGATTGTCGAGCGGTGCGCCCTGATCAGGGCGAAGACCCGTTCCTCCACGGCCGGCCAGATGGACGCCGTGCGTGGACCGGCGAGGTCGTCCTCCGGTGTCGCCTGCTCGTCGAGGCGGGTCATGTCCTCCACCGGCACCTGGACACTGACCTCGATCGTCTTGGCGGTCACCGGGGCCACCACCTCGACCGGACGGGCGCCGCCGAGGAAGCGGGCACACTCGTCCAGCGGCCGGACGGTGGCGGAGAGCCCGATGCGCTGTGCCGGGGCGGGCAGCAACTCGTCGAGCCGCTCCAGGGAGAGGGCCAGGTGGGCGCCGCGTTTGGTGCCGGCGACCGCGTGCACCTCGTCGACGATCACGGTCTCCACTCCCCGCAGCGAATCCCGGGCGGCCGAGGTGAGCAGCAGGAACAGCGACTCCGGCGTGGTGATCAGGATGTCCGGCGGGGTGCGGGCGAAGGCCCGCCGCTCGTCGGCGGGGGTGTCGCCGGTACGCATCCCGACGGTGATCTCCGGCGGGGGCAGGGCGAGCCGGGTGGCGGCCTGCCGGATGCCGGTGAGCGGGGCGCGGAGGTTGCGTTCGACGTCGACGGCGAGTGCCTTGAGCGGACTGACGTAGAGCACCCGGCAGCGCTGTCGAGGGTCGGCCGGGGCCGTTTCGCGGGACAGCCGGTCGAGTGACCACAGGAACGCGGCGAGGGTCTTGCCGGAGCCGGTGGGCGCCACGACCAGGGCGTGCCGGCCGGCGGCGACCGCGTTCCAGGCACCGGCCTGCGCCGCGGTCGGCGCGGCGAACGCCGCGCCGAACCACTCCCGGGTCGCCGGGCCGAACTGAGAGAGCACCTGCGCGCCGGGGGCCGTGCTGGAATCCGCCACGAACCAATCCTGCCCCCGGGTACCGACATTCGTCCGTCGCGAGTCAGGCGGCCTATGTCTTGTTAAGGCGTTTAAGGTGACTTGCGCGTAGAATCCGTTAAGTCTTACTTAACTGCTTGCTCTTGCAGGGCAACATAAAGTAACTTCACCCGCGTCGTGGTGAGCGGTGGAGGGGGTCGGATGGCCGTCGAGGAGCGGAGTTCGGGGCCCGGCACCGACATCCTGATCCGCAAGGTCGACAGTCATGTCACCGCTTTGCGCGTCGGGCTGCACGGCCCGGATCTCGAGCTGGCCGAGCGGCTCGCCAGTTGCCTGCGCGAGCTGGTCGTCTCCACCGCCCAGGCCAGCGCCGCCGACCGTGCCCAGGTGCGGGCCGCCGTGCACTACTTCGTACTGCGTCGCGAGAGCCGTGGCCGGTTGTTGTCCGTGCGGTCCCTGGCCGCCGCGCAGCGGCTGGTCAACAAGGCCGCGTCCCAGTTGGGCCGGCCGGACCTGGTCGTCGAGGGGTGCCCGGGTCGCGGCAGCGCCGCGACGGACGCCGCCGCGCACAGCTGATTCGGTCTATCCCGGTGGTTCGCCGCATTGACGGCGAAAGTGTGCTTATTTCGAGAAAAGCATCCATAGTGCGCTGAACTGTCGTCTGATCGCTGCTAGACCCCCAACCCCCGTGGGGCGTCTCGGCCACGTCGACCGGGAGCGCGCGTGCTCGTACTGCTGATCCTGCACCTCGTGGCGGCCGTCGTGGCGCCACTGCTGGTCCGTCGGTGGGGTCCGCGCGCCTGTTACCTGCTGGCACTGGTGCCGGCGGCCGCCTTCGGCTGGGCGTTGGTACGCACACCCGACGTGGCACGCGGCGGTGCGGTGGTCGAGACGTACCTCTGGATTCCGGAACTGAGGTTGGACCTTGCGCTGCGGATGACCACCCTGTCCTGGCTGATGACACTGCTGGTCGGTGGCGTCGGCGCGCTGGTGCTCGGCTACTGCGCCCGCTACTTCCCACCCGACGCGCTCGGCAACTCGCGGTTCGCCGGCGTGATGGTCGCCTTCGCCGGGGCGATGCTCGGGCTGGTCCTCGCCGACGACCTGCTGCTGCTCTACGTCTGCTGGGAACTCACCACCGTCTTCTCGTACCTGCTGATCGGGCACAGCACGGAACGGCGGTCGAGCCGTTGGGCAGCGGCCCAGGCGCTGACCGTGACCACCCTCGGCGGCCTCGCCATGCTTGTCGGGTTCCTCATGCTCGGTCACCACGCCGGCACCTACCGCTGGTCGGAGCTGGCCCAGCAGCCGCTGCCCGGAGGGGCGTACCTGGTCGTCGCGGTGCTGCTGATCCTGGTCGGTGCGCTGTCGAAGTCGGCGGTGCTGCCGTTCACCTCGTGGCTGCCGGCGGCGATGGCCGCGCCGACGCCGGTCAGCGCGTACCTGCACGCGGCGGCGATGGTGAAGGCCGGCGTCTACCTGCTCGGCCTGCTCACACCGGTGCTGGCCGTGGTCGGACCGTGGCGTCCGGTGGTGCTGATCGCCGGCCTGGCCACCATGCTGGTGGGTGGTTGGGCGGCGCTGCGGCAGACCGACCTGAAGCTGCTGCTGGCACACGGGACGGTCAGCCAGCTCGGGCTGCTGACGGTGGTCGTCGGGGTGGGCACCGCGGACGCCGCGCTCGCCGGTGTCGCCATGCTGCTCGCCCACGCGCTGTTCAAGGCGGCGCTGTTCCTGGTGGTCGGCGTGATCGACCACGGTGCCGGAACCCGGGACCTGCGCGAGTTGTCGGGACTGCGGCGCACCGCGCCGGTGCTGACCGGCGTGGCCGTGCTCGCCGCCGCCTCGATGGCCGGACTGCCACCCCTGCTCGGCTTCGTCGCCAAGGAGGCCGTGTTCGCCGCCTTCGCCGACCGGCCGCTGGTCCTGGCGGTGCTCGTGGTCGGCACCGTGCTCACCGTCGCCTACAGCATCAGGTTCATCTGGGGCGCGTTCGCCGACCGCCCCGGCGCCGCCGCCACCGACCTGGGGCGGATCGAGCCGTCGCTGCTGGCCCCACCGGCCCTGCTGGCCGTCGTCGGGCTGGTCGCCGGCCCGGCCGCGGGAGCGCTGGATAACCTGCTCCGCCCGTACCCCGAACTCTTCGGCACCGTCGGGAAACACCTGGCCCTGTGGCACGGGTTCACCCCGGCGCTCGGTCTGTCCGCGCTGGCCCTGGCGGGTGGTACGGCGCTGTTCGCGCTGCGCGGCCCGCTGGCACCGGCGCTGGCCCGGCTGCGCTGGCCGGTCACCGGCCAACGGGGATACGAGTGGATCACCCACCGCTTCGACCGGCTCGCAGTGGACATCACAAGCGTCACCCAGCGGGGAGCGCTGCCGCAGTACCTCGGTCTCATCCTGATCGTCCTGGCCGCGGTGCCGGGCGGGGCGGTATACCTGACCCAGCCCTGGTCTCAGCCGCTGGACCTGTGGGCCACCCCCGCGCAGCCGGTGGTGCTGCTGGTGGTCTGCGTCGCCGCCCTGCTCGCCGTGGGTGCCACCCGGCGACTGACCGCGATGCTCCTGGTCGGCATGACCGGTTACGGCACCGCCATGCTGTTCGTGCTCTACGGCGCGCCCGACCTGGCGCTGACCCAGTTCCTCGTGGAGACCATGACCATCGCGATCTTCGTGCTGGTGCTGCGCCGACTGCCCGAGCGATTCTCGATGCGGCCCCTGCGGCGCAGTCGCTGGATCCGGCGGACGATCGGGGTGATCGTCGGTACGACCGTGGCCGCGCTGGCCGTCGCTGCCGCGGCGGCCCGACAGGCACGCTCCATCTCCGAGGATTTCCCGCACCTGGCGGTGGACCAGGGGCACGGCCGCAACGTGGTCAACGTGACCCTGGTGGACATCCGCGCCTGGGACACCCTGGGGGAGGCGGCGGTGCTGGTGGCTGCGGCGACCGGAGTGGCAAGTCTGATCTTCCACCAGTCGCGCACCGGGCCGCGTCCCCGGCGGCGGGAGGTCGCGGAGGACGAGGCGCCCGCAGGCCGGGCGGTCTGGCTGCGCGGCGGGGCGACGCTGCACGAGCGGCAACGGTCGATCGTGCTGGAGGTGGTCACCCGACTGATCTCGCACACCGCGGTGCTCTTCTCGCTCTACCTGCTCTTCTCCGGGCACAACGCGCCCGGTGGCGGCTTCGCCGGAGGGCTGGTGGCCAGTCTCGCGCTGACCATGCGGTACCTCGCCGGTGGCCGGTACGAGCTGGTCGAGGCGGCGCCGGTCGGTGCCGGCACGGTGCTCGGTGCCGGCCTGTTGCTCTCGGTCGGCAGTGGGGTGGTCGCCATGATCGCCGGCGGCACCGTGCTGGAGAGCACCACGGTCGACCTCTGGCTGCCGTTGATCGGCCACTTCTACCTGGTCACCTCGCTCTTCTTCGACATCGGTGTGTACCTGGTGGTGATCGGTCTGGCGCTGGACGTGCTGCGCAGCCTGGGCGCCGAGGTGGACCGGCACATCGAGGCGGCCGGCGGTGCCGAGGGCGGGCTGGCCGGCCGGCGAGGGGAGGCAGGGTGAGGGCCGCCGGAGCGAACCTGGTCTCCTTCGTCACGATCGGGGTACTCGTCGGCTGCGGCGTGGCCCTGCTGCTGGAACGCAGCCTGAGCCGGGTCCTGCTCGGCATCGTCCTGATCGGCAACGGCGTCAACCTGTTGATCGTTTTCGGCGGTCGGTCCGGGGAGGCGCCGGTGGTCGGGGTCGGCGACGAGGCGGCGATGAGCGACGCCCTGCCCCAGGCCATGGTGCTCACCGCCATCGTGATCACCTTCGGCTTCACCGCCTTCCTGCTGGCGATCAGCTACCGCAGCTGGTATCTGAGCGGCGACGACGAGGTACCCGACGACATCGAGGACCGGGAGATCGTCCGCCGGGCCGCCCAACGGGAGATGTCCGCCGCCGACCTCGCCGGCGAGCCGCCGACGGCCGACCCTCAGCAGATCGACGCGCCGGCCCCACCCCGCGAGGAGGGCCCGGGATGAGCCGGTACCCGTCGACCGGGCCGGGCCGGTGGCGGCGATGAGCGCGCTCGTGCCGCTGCCGGTGGTGCTACCGCTGCTGGGCGCCGCGCTGACCCTGCTGCTGGGCAGCCGGCCGTGGACCCAGCGGACGGTAAGCGTGGGCTGCCTGAGCATCAGCCTGGCGGTGGCGGTGGTGCTGTTGGTGCAGGCGTACCGGCACGGACCGCTGGTGGTGCAGATCGGCGGCTGGCCGGCACCGGTGGGCATCGTGCTGGTCGCCGACCAGTTGGCCGCGCTGATGCTTGTGGTCTCCTCGGCGGTGACCCTCTGCGTGCTGCTGTACTCGATCGGGCAGGGCCAGGCGGAGATCGGGGAGAGATCCCCGGTGGCGATCTTCCACCCCACCTACCTGGTGCTGACCGCCGGAGTGTGCAACGCGTTCCTCGCCGGTGACCTGTTCAACCTCTTCGTCGGCTTCGAGATGCTGCTCGCCGCAAGCTTCGTCCTGATCACCCTCAATGGCACCGGGCCGCGCATCCGTACCGGCTCCACCTACGTCGTGGTCAACATCCTGGCGTCGATGATCTTCCTGATCTCGGTGGGCCTGGTCTACGCGGCCACCGGCACCCTCAACCTGGCCCAGCTCACCGCGCGGCTGGACGCGCTACCGGACGGCGTACGCCTGAGCCTGCAACTGATGCTGTTGGTGGCCTTCGGCATCAAGGCGGCGGTCTTCCCGCTGTCGGCCTGGCTGCCCGACAGCTATCCGACGGCGCCGGCCCCGGTCACCGCGGTCTTCGCCGGCCTGCTCACCAAGGTCGGCGTGTACGCGATCATCCGGACCCAGACCCTGCTCTTCCCGGGGCAGCATGCCGGGGAACTGCTGATGGTGGCGGCCGGTCTGACCATGCTGGTCGGCATCCTCGGCGCGGTGGCCCAGTCCGACATCAAGCGGCTGCTGTCGTTCACGCTGGTCAGTCACATCGGCTACATGATCTTCGGGGTCGGGCTGAGCACTGTCGCCGGGCTGGTCGGTGCCATCTTCTACGTGGTCCACCACATCACCATCCAGACCACCCTGTTCCTGATCTCCGGACTGGTCGAGCAGCGGGCCGGCAGCACCGACCTGCGCCGCCTCGGCGGGCTGGCCCGGCTGGCGCCCCTGGTGGGCGTGCTCTTCTTCGTCTCGGCGATGAACCTGGCGGGCATCCCTCCGTTCTCCGGGTTCCTGGGCAAGCTCGGCCTGCTCCAGGCCGGCATCGCCGTGGGCGGGCCGCTGCCCTGGACGCTGGTCGCGGTGGGCACCGTGACCAGCCTGCTCACCCTCTACGTGGCGAGCCGGGTGTGGAACATCGCCTTCTGGCGCTCACCCTGCGAGACGGTCGCACCGACCGCACCGCTGCCGGCGCTGATGGTCGGCGCCACGGTCGCCCTGGTGGCACTCGGGGTGGCGTTGACCTTCGTGGCCGGACCGCTGTTCGAGTTCACCGGGCGGGCAGCGGAGGATCTGATCGAGCGCACCCCGTACGTGCGCGCCGTCCTGCCAGGTGGGGCTTCATGAGCGCGTCCGATGCCGCGCCACCCGCCTCGCCGGACCGGCGGACCCGGACCGGCCGGTGGCGTGACCAGCTGATCGCCTTCGGCTGGCTGGTGCTGGCCTGGAACCTGTTCTGGGGGGAGTTCACCTGGGGCAACCTGCTGGGTGGGCTGCTGACCGCCGCCGTGGTGCTGCTGTTCTTCCCGCTGCCCCCGGTGACCTTCCACGGACGGCTCCGGCCGTGGGGTCTGCTGCTGTTCGGCGGCCGCTTCGTCGTCGAGTTGGTCAGGGCCAGCGCCCACGTCGCCCGGATCGCGGTGCAACCCGGCTACACACCCCGCTCGGCCATCATCGGCGTGCGGTTGCAGGTGCCCACCGACCTCAACCTGGCCCTCACCGCCGAGGTGCTCTCCCTGGTGCCCGGCACGTTGATCGTGGAGGTGGACCGGGACGCCGGAATCCTCTACGTGCACGTGCTCGACGTACGCGGCCCCGCCGCCCTCGCCGCCAGCCGTGACCAGGTCCGCGCCGTGGAACGGCGGATCGTCGAGGTGATCGGCTCGGACGCCGAGCTGCGCCGGGTGCGAACCGGATCCGTAGACAAGGAGTTCCCGTGACCGTCTTCCTCGCCGTCGTCCTCACCAGCCTGCTGTCGGTGACCGCCCTGCTCGCCCTCGTCCGCCTCTACCGGGGCCCGACCCTGCTGGACCGGGTCGTCGCCGCCGACATGCTGCTCGCCACCATGGTCGGCGCCGTCGGCGCGGAGGCGGCGGTCAACCGGCACGCCACCACCCTGCCGGTGCTGGTGGTGCTCGCCCTGCTCGGCTTCGTCGGATCGGTGTCGCTGGTCCGTTTCGCCGTCCGGGACCGGCCGTGACACCCGGTGCCGTCGCGGACTGGCTGGCAGCCGTCAGCCTGACCACCGGTGCGCTGCTGAGCCTGGCCGCCGCCATCGGGGTGCTGCGCTTCCCGGACACGCTGAGTCGGATGCACGCGGCCACCAAGCCGCAGGTGCTCGGCGTACTGCTCCTGCTGCTGGGCGTGGGTCTGCGGCTGCGCAGCCCGGCCGACCTCGGCATGATCGTCCTCGTCGGGGTCTTTCAACTGGCCACCGCCCCGGTCGCCGCGCAGATGATCGGTCGGGCCGCGTACCGGGCGGGGCGGGTGGAGCGCAACCTGCTCGACGCCGACGAACTGGCCGGCCGCTGAACCAGCCCACCCTGGCCGGCAGAAACAGTACGCACACCCGCCCGGCCCAAGCCGCGACGCCGGTAGAATGACCGCATGATCGACTCTTCTGCCCGGGAGGGCAGCAGTAGCCAGCCGGGTAGGCCCCGGCATCCCCACACACCGACGACCCCGGGAGCCCTGAACCTCCCGTGTTGATCCTCGTCGGTCTTCTTCTGATCGTTGTCTTGACCGTCGCGACGGGTTACTTCGTCGCGCAGGAGTTCGGCTACGTCGCGGTCGACCGCGGCAAGCTGAAGCAAGCCGCCGCCGAGGGCGACCAGGCGTCCGCCCGGGCCCTCGAGGTCGCCGGCCGGCTGTCGTTCATGCTCTCCGGTGCGCAACTCGGCATCACCGTGACCGCCCTGCTGGTCGGTTACGTCGCCGAGCCCTACCTCGGTGCCGGCCTGGCCGAGCTGCTCGGCGTGGCCGGCGTCTCCACCGGCGTCAGCCTGCCGTTGTCGGTCGCGCTGGCCCTGGTCATCGCCACCGTGGTGCAGATGGTCGTGGGTGAGCTGGCCCCGAAGAACCTGGCCATCGCCCGTCCCGAACCGGTCGCCCGGGCGTTGTCCCGTTCCACCCTGGTCTACCTGGCCATCGCCGGCCCGCTGATCAAGCTGTTCGACAAGTCCGCGGTGCGGCTGCTGCGGCGGGTCGGCATCGAGCCCATCGAGGAGCTGCCCAGCGGTGCCACCCCGGAGGACCTGGAACAGATCATCGCCGAGTCCCGGCTGGAGGGGCACCTCGACGCCGACATGTCGGCGCTGCTGGACCGGGGGCTCGACTTCCGGCAGTTGACGGCCGGAGAGGCCATGGTGCCCCGCGTCGACGTGCACACCGTGCGGGCACACGAGCCGGTCAGCCGGGTGGTCGAGCTGCTCGACACCGGCCGCTCCCGCTTCCCGGTGCGTGGCGCGGAGGGCGTCGACGACCTGGTCGGTGTGATCGGCATCGCCGACGTGCTCCAGGTGCCGCCGGCCGAGCGCGCCACCACCCCGGTCAGCGCGGTGGCCGTACCGCCGCTGCTGGTGCCCGAGACGCTGCCGCTGCCCACCGTGCTGGACCGGCTCCGTTCCGGGCACCGCCAGCTCGCCTGCGTGGTCGACGAGTACGGCGGCTTCGCGGGCGTCATCACGCTTGAGGACATCGCCGAGGAACTGGTCGGCCCGATCCGCGACGAGGACGACCCGCCGGAGCGGGCCCCGGCGCGGCAGGAGGACGGCTCCTGGGTGGTACCCGCCCGCTGGCGCATCGACGAGGTCGCCGACAGCACCGGCATCGCCCTGCCCGAAGGCCCCGAGTACGACACCATCTCCGGGCTGGTCATGCGGGAGCTGGGCCGGGTGCCCGAGGTCGGTGACCGGCTGGAGATCAGCCTGCCGGCCGACGGCGACAACGGGCAGGTGCCGCCGCGCGCCCTGGTCGAGGTGCTCGCGGTGGACCGGCACGTGGCCGACTCGGTCCGCCTCCAGGTAAGCGACGGGCCTGCGGAGGTGACGGCATGAGCACCGGATTCGCGCTGATCACCTCGGTGGTTCTGCTGGCGCTCAACGGTTTCTTCGTCGCCGCCGAGTTCGCCCTGGTGGCGAGCAAGCGGTACCGCCTGGAACAGGCGGCGGCCAGCGGCACCCGGGCCGCCCGGGCCGCTCTCGACGGCGTACGCGAGCTGTCTCTGATGCTGGCCGGTGCGCAGCTCGGCATCACCCTGTGCACGCTGGGCCTCGGCGCCCTGGCCGAGCCGGCGATCGAGCGGCTGCTCAGTCCGCTGCTGCACGCCGTCGGTCTGCCGTACGGTGCCAGCCACGTGATCGCGCTGATCTTCGCGCTGAGCCTGGTCACCTTCCTGCACCTGGTGGTCGGCGAGATGGCACCGAAGTCCTGGGCGATCACCCACCCGGAGCGGTCCGCGCTGCTGCTGGCGCTGCCGTTCCGGGCCTTCGCCCGGGTGGCTCGTCCGGTGCTGTCGGTGCTCAACGCGGTAGCCAACGCGATGCTGCGGCTGGTGAAGGTCAACCCGCAGGACCAGTTGGCCCAGGTGCACGGCCCCGACGAGTTGCGGATGCTGCTGGAACAGTCCCGGGAGCACGGGCTGCTCGGTGCCGCCCAGCACGAACTGCTCACCAGCATGCTGGAGTTGCAGGGCACGACGGTCGCCCAGGTGATGGAACCGTTCGACCAGATCGTGACCGTGCGCCGGGACGATTCGGCGGGCCGCATCGAGCAGGTCAGCCGGGACAGCGGCCGGTCACGGCTGGCGGTGCTGGACGCCGCCGGTCACGTCTGCGGCCTGGTGCACGTACGGGAGGCGGTGCGGGCCACGGCCGGCCGGCCCGACGCCACCGCGGCCGATCTGATGAACGACGCCATCACGATCCCGGACACCGCCACCGTGACCGAGGCGGTGGCCGTGATGCGGGCCCGCCAGTCGCAACTCGCTCTGGTCCGCAACGGTGGTGGGCCCACCCGGCCGGTCGGCTTCGTCGCCCTGGAGGACCTTCTGGAGGAGGTCATCGGGGAGTTCGACGACGAGACCGATCCGATCCCGCGCGCGGTACGCCGGCTCAGATAGGGGCACACGGGTGCGACTGACGGGGGTGTCACCGGAATCGGGCGGAACGGGCCTGACGGTGCAGACCGCGCTGGCCAACCCGAGCACCCGCCCCGGCCTGCGCCTGCCGGGGCGGGTGAACCTCATCGCCGGTTCCGTCGACGTACCGGTCCTGCACGTCCGGCTCGGCCTGGTCGGCACGGTCGAGCCGGACGATCCGGAAGCTCCCCGCCGGCTGGTGCAGTTCCATCAGGCGCAGGTGGCCGGCGCCGGGGTGCTACGCGCCGGCCGGGCCCGGTCGATTCCGTTCGAGCTTGCGATCCCGTGGGAGACGCCGGTGACCACGTACGGCGGAGTGCCGCTGCTCAGCCTGCGGATGGGACTGCGCACCGAGGTGGCGATCGAAGCCACCCTGGACCAGGGTGCGATGGTGCCGGTCTTCGTCCACCCGCTGCCGACCCAGCAGCACATCCTGGCCGCCCTGGACACGCTCGGCTTCAGCGTCCGCCAGTCCGGCCTGGTCGACGGCCGGCTGCCCGGCGTGCAGCAGGCCCTGCCCCTGCACCAGCGGTGGGGCTTCTGGGTCGGCCCGCTCTACGCCGGGCCGATCACCGAACTGGAGGTGATCTTCGTAGCCAACTCCGCCGGCCTGGAGGTGATCCTCTGGTGCGACCGGCGGCTGGCGCTGGCCGGCATCACCCACACCAGCATCAGCCGGTTCCGGATCTGGCACGTCGGCGCCGACCAGCGGGACTGGGTGAGCACCGTGGACGGCTGGCTGCGCGAGGCCATCAACCGACATGCCGCCGCGGCGGCGCACGCCGACTGGTCGGCCACCATTACCGAGTCGGCCCACGTCAGTCGCCCGCCCGACCGGCCGCTGCCACCCGGCCCGCCGTCTGGTGGCGACGCGGGCGGTGCCGGTGTCGGTGGCGGCGAGGGCGGTGGCGGCGGCGGTGGCGGCGGCACCTGACGCCGTTCGCGCCGGCACCTGACGCCGTTCGCGCCGGCATCGCAGCGGCTCATCTGCCGGGAGCGCGCCCGCGCGTGTGGTCAGCCCTGCGCGAGCTTGAGGCCGAAGCCGAGGAAGAGGGCACCCACGGCGCTGGTCGCGCCGGCCGCCAGCCGGCGGCGCCGGCTGAACTGGGCGGCCAGGAACGTGCCCGCGAAGATCAGCGCGGTCAGGTAGAGCGCGCTGGTCACCTGGGCGATCAGACCGAGCAGCAGGAACGACAGCGCGGGCCAGGGGTACGTCGGGTCGACGAACTGGATGAAGAACGAGACGAAGAACAGGATCGCCTTCGGGTTGAGCAGGCTGATCACCAGCGCCTTGCGGAACGGGCTGCGCGTCGCCGCCGGCTCCGCGGCGTCGATCAACCGCGGGGTGGCCGGGTCGTTGCGGTCCCGCCAGCGCCGCCACGCCCCGCGCAGCATGGTCAACCCCACATAGCCCAGGTACGCGGCACCCGCGTACTTGATCACGAGGAAGATCGGGGGGTACGCCTTGAGCAGCGAGGCCACTCCGACGGCGGAGAGGAACATGAGTATCGCGTCACCGACCCAGACGCCGCTCGCCGCCTGGTAGCCGACGCCGACACCGCGCCGCGCGGCGGTGGAGAGGACGAACAGCGAGTTGGGGCCGGGCAGCAGCACAATGGCCACGGTCCCCAGCACGTACGTCCAGATGTCGGTGATTCCCAGCACGTCCGACATCATCGGGCCGACACGGTCCGAGCGCGAAGCCTTTCTCGCAGGCTGACCTGTGCTTTCGGCCACTCGTCGACGGTCATCGAATACTGCACGGTGTCCCGCCACGAGCCGTCGGGTCGCAACCGGTGCATCCGCAGCACCCCCTCCCGGGTCGCGCCGAGCCGCTCGATGGCGCGCTGCGAGCGCTCGTTGCGAATGTCGGTGTGCCACACCACCCGCACCGCGTCGAGTTCCTCGAAGGCGCGGGTGAGCAGCAGCAGTTTCGCCTCGGTGTTGATCCCGGTGCGCCACCACGGCCGGCCGAGCATGGTGTGCCCGATCGCCACCGACCGACGCTCCGGGTCGATCTCGTAGTACGAGGTGGTGCCGACCACCGCGCCGGTCACCGCGCAGCGCTGGGCCCAGGCGACCCGTTCCTGCCGGTGCTGCTCGGCCAGGGCCGCGACGATCACCTCACGCAGCTGCTCCGGCCCGCCTGGCAGCGGCCGGCTGAGGTGCCGCCAGACCTCGGCGTCGGCGGTAGCGGCGTACAACTCGTCGGTGTGGGCCTCATCGAGCGGCTCCAGCAGCACGTGTGCGCCGCCCAGCACCGCCGGTTCGTGCCAGGGCGAGCGGTGCGGGCGCAGGTACGCCGGCAGCGTTGCGGTGACCCCGGCGTCCGGCTCCGGCAGGCCGGCGGTCAGCCGCAGCGGCACCACGCCGGCCCAGTGCGCCAGGTCGAGATCGGCCGGGTCGTCGCGTACCCCGCCGGTGCGGGTGCGCAGTGACACCTCCGTCAGCGGCAGCGCCAGCACGGCGGTTTCGGCCAACTCCCGCCGGTTCGGCGGGCGGCTGTCCGCCGCGCGGCCGGTGCCGACCTTCTCCACCAGGGCTGTCAGCACGTCGGACTTCTCGCCCGGGTCGGTGACCAGGTGTGCGGTGCCGTGCGCGACCACCGACCGGTAGTTGGCGCTGTGGTGGAACTGGGAGCGGCCGTAGACCAGGCCGTCGAGGAGGGTGACCGCGACGCAGACCGGCAGGCCGTCGGCGCGGGCGGCGAGCAGTGGCCGGCTGCCGGTGGAGCCGTGCAGGTAGAGCGTGTCACCGATGCGTACGTGCAGCGTGGGCAGCACGCGGGGCTCGCCGTCCACGGTGAACCCGAGCGCACAGTGGTACGCCTCGTCGAGCAGGGCATGGGTGGCGGTGCGGTCGTAGCTCATCCGGTCCCGGGAACGGCTGGCGGTGGTGCGGGTGGTCGGCGAGTACATGCTTCCACCTTTGTTCTAGTACAATCTCATCTTTGTGTCAGCACGCTACCAGGTGACCGGTGCGACGGCCGTCGAGATTTCGGCCAGCATCGAGTCCGGCATCCGCGAAGCCGCCCTCGCTCCCGGCGACCCACTGCCACCGGTGCGCACCCTCGCCGCCGACCTGACCGTCAGCCCGGCCACCGTCTCCCGCGCCTACGCCGAACTGCGTCGTCGCGGACTCGTCGTCACCGCCGGCCGGCACGGCACCCGGGTACGCCCCCGACCACCCGTCGCCGCCCGCCGAGCCGCACTGCGCCCGCCGCCCGCACCCGGGCTGCGCGACCTGTCCCGAGGTCAACCCGACCAGCGGCTGCTGCCGCCGCTGCGGCGGCACCTGGCCGCCCTCGCCGATACCGTCGGCGACCCGGTGGGCTATCCCGACCTCGGCGTACTGCCCGAGATGACCGAGGTGGCCGCAGCGCGGCTCGCCGCCGACGGGGTACCGGCCCCCGGGCTCACCCTCACCGGCGGCGCGCTTGACGGCATCGAACGCCTGCTCGGCGCGCACCTGCGCCACGGCGACGCGGTCGCCGTCGAGGATCCGGGCTGGGCCGGCCTGCTCGACCTGCTCGCCGCGCTCGGGCTACGGCCGATCGGAGTGCCCATCGACGACGACGGGCCGATCGTCGCCGGAGTCGCCGCAGCCCTCGCCGCCGGCGCGCGAGCACTCATCGTGACCAGCCGGGCCCAGAACCCGACCGGCGCGGCCGTCTCCGCCGACCGGGCCGGCGCCCTGCGCGAACTGCTCGCCGGACGGGCCGACCTGCTCCTGATCGAGGACGACCACGCCGCCGAGCTGGCCCGCGTACCGCTGCACCCGCTCGCCAAGGCGACCACCCACTGGGCCTTCGTCCGCTCGGTCAGCAAGCCCTTCGGCCCCGACCTGCGCCTGGCCGTGCTGGCCGGAGACGAGACCACGGTGGCGCGGGTGGCCGGCCGGGCCCGGGTCGGCACCGGCTGGGTCTCCACCGTGCTGCAACGGCTCGTGCTCTCACTCTGGGAAGATCCGGAGACGGACGCCCTGATCGACCGGGCCGCGGAGAGCTACGAACGACGGCGCCACGCCCTGATCACCGCCCTCGCCGACCGTGGCCTGCCCGCCCACGGTCGCAGCGGCATCAACGTCTGGCTACCGGTGGACGACGAGACCAGTGCGCTGACCACCCTGCGTGACGCCGGCTGGGCGGTCGCCCCGGGCGCGCTCTACCGGCTCGCCGGTCCGCCGGGGCTGCGCATCACCGTCAGCGACCTGCACGAGAAGGAGATCCCAGCCCTCGCCGACGCGGCCGCCCGCGCGGCCCGCCCCACCCCCTCACCAGGCTTCACCGCCTGACCGACTCCCAGGTCTGCGGCAGCAGGACACCGGCGTCATGAGGGCTGGGCGGGCTCCGCTTGCGGCATCTCGGGGCGTCCCGGCCGGCGGATACACCGAGTTGCGGCATGTCGGGCCTGCCTCCCCAGGGCTGCGGGCCGCCCTGCTCGCGTGAGGCGCGCCACAGCGGGTAGAACAGTCGCCATGGCCGACACCGACACCGCGCCCGGCGCCCAGCGGTTCATCCCGCCGCAGGCCGACACCCTCGACGACCTGCGGGCCGCCGCCACCGGCTGCCGGGGCTGCGAGCTGTACCGGGACGCCTCCCAGACCGTCTTCGGCCGGGGCGACGCCAGCGCCCGGGTCGTCTTCGTCGGCGAACAACCCGGCGACATGGAGGACCAGAAGGGGCTGCCCTTCGTGGGCCCCGCCGGCCGACTGCTTCGCAAGGCGGTCGACGACGCCAAGCTGGACCCGGCCCACATCTACCTCACCAACGCGGTGAAGCACTTCCGCTTCGAGCTGCGCGGCAAGCGGCGGATCCACCAGACCCCCGACCGGGTACACATCACCGCCTGCCGACCCTGGCTGGTCGCCGAGTTCGCCCAACTGACCCCCGAGGTGATCGTGGTACTCGGGGCGACCGCCGCCAAAGCGCTGCTCGGCCCGAATTTCCGGGTCACCCGTCAGCGCGGCGAACTGCTGCCCTGGCCGGCCGCCGCCCAACACCCGGCGGACTTTCAGCGGGTACCGGTGGACAACGCCGGCGGGACCACCGACGCGCCCCCGGCTCAACTGCTGGCCACCATCCACCCGTCCGCCGTGCTCCGTGCCGACAACCAGGACGTGGCGTACGACGGGCTGGTCGCCGACCTCACCGTCGCGGCCCGCGCCCTCGCCGGCTGACCTCCGCACCTCAAGCGCTGCCGCACTCGCCGCTCTCGCCGGCCCACCTGCGGCCCCCGGCCGCGGCACCGACCACCCGCCGGGGTCGCGGGCGGTGCCACACTTGCCGCCATGCAGCAGCACCTCTACGAGCCCGACCACGACGAATTCCGTGACCTGTGCCGGCGGTTCCTGGACCGCGAGGCCGTGCCGCACCACGATCGCTGGGAGGCCGACGGCATCGTCGACCGCGAGGTGTGGCGGAAGGCCGGCGCCGCCGGACTGCTCGGGCCGGACGTCGACGAGGCGTACGGCGGCGGCGGACAGCGGGACTTCCGGTACAACGCCGTCCTCGTCGAGGAGATCGTCAACTCGGGCTGCTCCGGGCTCGGCTTCGGCCTGCACAACGACGTGGTCGCGCCGTACCTCACCGAACTGACCACCGAGGAGCAGCGCCGGCGCTGGCTGCCCCGGTTCTGCTCCGGCGACCTCGTCACCGCCATCGCGATGAGCGAACCCGGTGCCGGCTCCGACCTGGCCGGCGTACGCACCACCGCCGTCCGTGACGGGGACAGCCTCGTGCTCAACGGGCAGAAGACGTTCATCACCAACGGCGAGCTGGCCGACCTGGTGATCGTGGTGGCCCGGACCGCCGACGAGGGTGCCCACGGGGTCAGCCTGATCGTCGTGGAGACCGGAACCGACGGCTTCACCCGGGGCCGTCGACTGGCCAAGGTCGGATTGAAGGCCAACGACACCGCCGAACTCTTCTTCGACGACTGCCGGGTGCCGGCCGCCAACCTCATCGGCACCGAGAACCACGGCTTCTACCACCTGATGGCCAACCTGCCCCGGGAACGGCTCAGCATCGCCGTCGCCGCGGTCGCCGCCGCGGAACGGCTGCTCGCCCTCACCCTCGACTACGCGCGTACCCGGGAGGCGTTCGGCCGGCCGATCGGGAAGTTCCAGCACAACCGGTTCCTCCTCGCCGAACTGGACACCGAGGTCACCATCGCGCGGACCTTCGTCAACCACTGCGTGGCCGAGTTCAACGCCGGCCGACTGTCGGTGACCGACGCGGCCAAGGCCAAGTGGTGGACCACGGAGCTGCAGAACCGGGTGGCCGACCGGTGCGTGCAGTTGCACGGCGGCTACGGCTTCATGGCGGAGTACCCGGTGGCGCGGGCCTGGTTGGACAGCCGGGTGCAGACCATCTACGGCGGCACCACCGAGATCATGAAGGAGATCATCGGTCGCGGCCTGGGGCTGTGACGAAAACCGGGCTGCCGGCTGTCGGTCGGGTGCGAAAGGATGGTCACCCCTTACCAAGGAGCCTCCCGTTGGCCACTGACCTGACCACACCGGCGTACCCGGATGTCGCGCCCATCCAGCGGCGCACCCTGCGGCTGCTCTTCACCACCCAGGTCGTCGGCGGCATCGGGGTGACCATCGGCATCGCCGTCGGCGCCCTGCTCGCCGCCGAGATCGCCGGCACCGCCGTGGCCGGCCTGGCGCAGAGCGCCGCCGTGATCGGTGCCGCCCTGCTCGCCGTACCGGTCACCCGGATCATCACCGGGTACGGTCGCCGCCCCGGCCTGGCCTTCGCGTACGTGATCGGGGCGCTGGGCGGGGCACTGGTCGTGCTCGCCGCGGCGACCAGGTCGGTCCCGCTGCTCTTCCTCGGCATGCTCCTCTTCGGCGGCGGCTCCGCCGCCAACCTCCAGGCCCGCTACGCCGCGGTCGACCTCGCCAAACCGGACCGGCGCGCCCGGCAACTGTCGCTGATCGTCTGGGCCACCACCATCGGCGCGGTGGCTGCCCCGAACTTCGCCGCCCTCGCCGACCGCACCACAAGCGGCTGGGGGCTGCCGGCGCTGTCCGGCCCGTTCGCGTTCAGCGCCGTCGCGTTCGTGCTCGCCGCCGGCGTACTGCTGCTGTGGTTGCGGCCCGACCCACTGCTCACCGCGCGCCGGCTCGCGGCGGCCCGCGCCGGCGAGTCCGAGCCGATCCCGTCTGGTCCACCACCGATCCCGCCCGAGGCGACCCCGGCCGCGTCCGCGCTCGCCCCGGCCGGCACGGTTCCGGCGGCGGCCGAGCCCGTCGCGGCACCGGCACCGCCGGCCCGGCCCGGCGGCGGCATGCGCGCCGCCTGGTCGGTGGTACGCGCCCGACCGGCCGCCCGACTCGGCGTGGCCGCCGTGGCCGTGGGCCACCTGGTGATGGTGGCGGTGATGGCGATGACCCCGGTGCACCTGCGGGAGTACTACGCCGTCGACGAGGTGCTGCCGGTGGTCGGGCTGGTGCTGAGCCTGCACATCGCCGGCATGTACGCGCTGGCACCGGTGGTCGGTTGGCTCGCCGACCGGTTCGGCCGGCGCCCGGTCATCCTCGGTGGCATCGGGACGCTGCTGGCCGCCTGCGCGGTCGCCGGTACCGCCGGGCACCACACGCCCCGGCTCACCGTCGGGCTCATCCTGCTCGGGCTCGGCTGGTCGGCGACCATGGTGGCCGGTTCCACCCTGCTGTCGGAGTCGGTACCGGACGAGGTGCGCCCCAGCGCCCAGGGGCTGTCCGACCTGCTCATGGGGCTCGCCGGAGCGTTGGCCGGAGCGCTGAGCGGGTTTGTCATGCAACTTGCGGGCTATCCGGTGCTGACCCTGCTCGCCGCAGTCGCGGTGGCGCCCCTGCTGGCGCTAGCGTTGCGTCCGGTGCCGGTGGGTGCACCGGACAGGAAGGACTGATCACGTGCGGCTGACCGACTTCTGGGCGCGCCTGGCCGAGGCGTTCGGGCCGGCGTACGCGGCCAGCATCGCCAGCGACCAGGTGTTGTCGGAACTCGGCGGGCGAACCATCGAGCAGGCCCTCAAGGCCGGCGTGGAGACGCACGTGGTGTGGCGCGCCGTGGTCGCCGCCTATCCGGACCGGGTACCCACCCGGCTACGCTGAGCAGTCGATTCGTTACTTCCGCGTGTCTCTTGCCGAGTCGTACACCTGTTCGGCTATTGTCCACAGCGGGGTGCTCGTCCACAGGCCACGGCCAGTCGGCTGGTTTTCTGTCGGACCCAGCGCCTAGCGTGTCCCGCGTGACGCGAAGCTCAGGAAAGACGCCGGCGAAGGCAGGGGTGGCAACGATGGCGGCAGGACCTGACCGGGAGAAGGCGCTCGACCTTGCTCTCGCTCAGATCGACAAGCAATTCGGCAAGGGCTCGGTGATGCGGCTGGGGGAGCGACCGGTCATCCAGACCTCGGTCATTCCGACCGGTTCCATCGCGCTCGACGTGGCGCTCGGCGTGGGTGGTCTGCCTCGCGGCCGGGTCGTCGAGGTGTACGGCCCGGAGAGCAGCGGTAAGACCACGGTCGCCCTGCACGCGGTGGCCAACGCCCAGCGGGCCGGCGGCATCGCCGCCTTCATCGACGCCGAGCACGCGCTCGATCCGGAGTACGCCAAGGCCCTCGGCGTCGACACCGACGCCCTGCTGGTCTCCCAGCCGGACACCGGCGAGCAGGCGCTGGAGATCGTGGACATGCTGGTCCGCTCCGGCGCGATCGACATCATCGTGATCGACTCGGTGGCCGCGCTGGTGCCGCGCGCCGAGATCGAGGGCGAGATGGGCGACAGTCACGTGGGTCTCCAGGCCCGGCTGATGAGCCAGGCGCTGCGGAAGATCACCGGCGTGCTCAACAACACCGGCACCACCGCGATCTTCATCAACCAGCTCCGCGAGAAGATCGGCGTCATGTTCGGATCACCCGAGACGACGACGGGTGGGCGGGCGTTGAAGTTCTACGCCTCGGTCCGGCTCGACGTGCGGCGCATCGAGAGCCTGAAGGACGGCACCGACGTGGTCGGTAACCGCACTCGGGTGAAGGTCGTGAAGAACAAGTGCCTCGCCGAGGGCACCATGGTGTTCGACCCGGTCACCGGCCGCGCCAACCGGATCGAGGACATCGTCGACGGGCGGATGCCTGTCTCCGTGGTGGCGGCGGCGAAGGACGGCATGCTGCACGCCCGCCCTGTCGTCTCCTGGTTCGACCAGGGAGAACAGGATGTCATCGGGGTACGTCTGCGTGGCGGTGCCACGGTCTGGGCCACCCCCGATCACAAGGTCTTGACCGATCGGGGCTGGAAGGTGGCCGGCGAGTTGGGTGCCGGAGACCGGGTTGCGCAGCCTCGACAGTTCCTGGGTTTCGGCGAGCATGAGCCCTACTCGCCCGAGCAGGCACGAATGCTCGGCTACCTGATTGGTGACGGATATGTCGGTGGGAAGACCCCGCTGCAGTTCATCAACATCCAGGAGTCGCTGAAGGCCGACGCGGCGCGCATCGCCGCAGGGCTCGGCTGCGACACACACGAGCATGACGGCAAGTTGGCCATCTCGTTCTCCCACCGTCGGGGTGAGCGCAACGAGTTGCTGGCGTTGTGCCGACAAGCGGGGATCTACGGCAAGCTGGCCTGGGAGAAGACCATCCCCGCCGAGTTCTTCGATCCGGGTCTTTCCCGCGAGGTGGCAGGCAACCTGCTTTTCGGTCTACTCGAAAGCGACGGCTGGGTGAGCATCGAGCAGACCGGTGCCATCCGGGTCGGCTACACGACTACCTCGGAGCAGTTGGCCCACCAACTCCACTGGTTGTTGCTGCGATACGGCATCACGAGTTCGGTTCGTCGCTACGACCCGACGGGTCAGCGCCCCAGTCTTATCAAGGGGCGTCGCATCCAGGCAAAGCGGTTGTGCTACGAGGTCCGGGTGGCCGGTAGCGACAACGTGGAGGCGTTCGCCGAAGCGGTTCCGCTGTGGGGACCGCGCGGGGTCATCCTTCGCGAGGCGCTCAACAGCCAGGAAGGGCGTCGGCGGGGCTCGCAGGCCGGCTACCTGTCGCCTGCGGTCACCGAGTCGGTGCTGGCACACCTGGCGGGTAAGGGCGTCACAGCTGTGCTCGCTGCTCAACTGATCGGCGCGACGGCCGGCAATTCGCGTGGTGGCATGAAACAGGTTCTAGGGCTGCACCAGATCCGGCGGGATCGGTTGCAACTGCTGGCGGACGCGCTTGACGACGCTTTTCTGCGTGAACTGCTCGCCGAGCAGGTGCGCTATTCGACCGTCAAGGAGATCCTGCCCGCGCGGCGTACGAGGACCTTTGATGTCGAGGTCGATGAGCTGCACACGCTGGTCGCTGACGACATCGTCGTACACAACTGCGCCGCCCCGTTCAAGCAGGCCGAGTTCGACATCATGTACGGCAAGGGCATTTCCCGCGAAGGCTCGCTGATCGACGTCGGCGTCGAGCAGTCGATCATTCGCAAGTCCGGTGCCTGGTACACCTACGAGGGCGACCAGCTGGGCCAGGGCAAGGAGAAGGCCCGCGAGTTCCTCCGGGAGAACCCCGACGTGGCCGCCGAGATCGAGAAGAAGATCCTGGAGAAGCTCGGCGTCGGGGTCGGCGCGGGCGACGCCGCCGGTGGCCCGGAGCTGCCGCCGGTCGACTTCTGATCCTGAGTCGTGGCAGGACGACGTGCCCGCTCGGGGCGGGGCTGGGATGCCAGTCCGCCCCGCGCGGGCGACGCCACACCGCGTCCCCGCCGGGGCCGCCGCGCCGGCGGGGACTCCTCCGACCCGGGTGACCCGTCGACCCCGGACGTGTCGGCTTCAAGTTCCCCAGCCTCGGCCCCGGGCCGGTTCGGTTCCACCCGACGGGCCGGCGGTTCGGCACCCGGGGACGTGGCATCCGCGCCTCGTGACGAGGCCGAGGTGGCCCGGGAGATCTGTCTGCGGCAGCTCGCGGTGCGCCCGCGTACCCGCGCCGAATTGGCCACCGCGTTGGCCCGGCGGGGCATCTCCGAGGAGACCGCCAACCAGGTGCTCGACCGGTACGACGAGGTCGGCATCATCGACGACGCCGCGTTCGCCCGGGCCTGGGTGAACAGCCGGCACGCCGGCCGAGGGCTGGCCCGCCGGGCACTCGCCAACGAGCTGCGCCAACGCGGCGTGGATGGCGACACGGCCAGTGAGGCGCTGGACGAGCTGGACGAGACCACCGAGGCGGAGACCGCCCGCGCCCTGGTGGAGCGGAAACTGCGTACCGCCCGAGGCGAGCCGGACGCGGTGTTCCGGCGGCTGGTCGGCATGCTGGCCCGCAAGGGCTACCCGGCCGGCGTCGCGATCCGGGCGGTGAAGGACGCGATCGCCGCGCAGAGCGCCGAGGCAGCCGAGTTCGCCGAGCAGATCGACGCCGACGCCCTCGCCGACGCAGAGGGCGAGATCGACCGCTGAACGCGCGCTCCCGCTGTCACGCCGTCCGCCAGACGTGACTTCGGCCAGCCCCCGGGGCTGGGGGCGATGCGTGTGGCGCGGCTGCGACGACCACCTCCGCAACGTGACCAGCCCGGATGAGTCAACCCGGCGTTGGTTGTTCGTCTTTTTTGCCCGCTGGCGTCCGAGTATTCATCGGCGGAGGGTGACGAGTTAACTTCTCTCCGTCCGGGTGGTTTGATCATCCGTTCTTGACCGGAGCCCGGTTGAGACCTAGCCTCGCCATAAAGGCTCACATTGCCCGACCAAGCGCAGGCTAAGCGCACAACATAGATCCCGTAACAGAACAGCATCACTTTGGCCGGCACGATCGGCCGCGTACGTCAGCTCCGGACAGGCCGGTCCGGGCTCACGTGACAGTGCACCCGGCCCGCCGACGGCCGTCACCGACGTCGGCGGAGGAAGCCAACCCACGGCCATGCGCTCCGGTCGGGCGTCCAGAGTCGCAGGAGCGTGCCCACCCGGCAGGCTGTTGCGGCGCGACGGTTCAGGGGAGGCGCGCCATGGCGAGGCGGCACAGGTTCACCGGAGTCCCGGCATGAGCGAGCGGAGCGGGTCGACCTTGAGGCTTCGTTCGGCGCTGCCCGCCAGGGGCACGCAGCGGAACGGAGTGCCGGCATGAGCGCGGGGGCGGGCGCTCCCGGTGCGGCGGAGTCCGGGGCCAGCGACGACGGTGAGCAGAGTTCCGGTCCACCTGCCGTCGCGTTGGTGGTCGGCGACGGGCCGGACGGAGCTGGCCGATGAGCGCCTTCGATGTCGTGATCCTGACTGCCGTGCTGGTGTTGACCCTCGTGGTGCTCGGCGCCGTCCTGTTCGGGGTGCGGCTGATGCGGGGTCTGCTGACGCGTCCGGCACCGGAGGATCCCGCGTACGTCGCGGAGAAGGACCGGCAGGAGCAGTCGCTGGCCGCGCTGCGCACCGCCGCTGACGAAGTCAACAGCACCATCGACGTGGCGAAGTCCGCGGCGGCGGCGGCGCGCGCCGAGGCGGCGGCGGCCAAGGCCGAGGCGAAGGCCGCTCGGGCGGAGGCGCGTCGAGTGCTCGACGGCGCCCGCGCCGAGGCGGACACGGTGCTGGAACGGGCGCACAAGCAGGCCGAGGCGGACGCCGAGCAGTTGCGCACGGCAGCCCGGCGCAGCGGTGAGCGGGAGGTGGCGGTGCTGGCCGCGACCACCCGGGAGCAGGCCGCCGAGGTGGAGCGGCGGGCGACCCGGATGGACGAGCGGGAGCGGCTGCACACCGAGGAGGTGGAGCGGCTCGCGGAGCGGGAGCGCCAGCTTACGGCGGCCAACGCCGCGCTGGCGGCCCGCGAGGCGGCGCTGGCCGAGCGGGAGGTCGAGCTCGCCGAGGTGGAGAACCAGCGGCGACGTGAGTTGGAGCGGGTCGCCGGTTTGACCGCCGACGCCGCGCGGGCCGAGTTGGTCGAGGCGATCGAGGGGCAGGCCAAGCGGGAGGCCGCGCTGCTGGTCCGGGACATCGAGTCCGACGCGAGGTCGACCGCCGAGCAGCGGGCCCGGCACATCGTGGTCGACGCCATCCAGCGGGTGGCCAGCGAGCAGACCGCCGAGAGTGTGGTCAGTGTGCTGCACCTGCCGGGCGACGAGATGAAGGGTCGGATCATCGGTCGGGAGGGCCGCAACATCCGGGCCTTCGAGTCGGTCACCGGGGTCAACCTGATCATCGACGACACTCCCGAGGCGGTGTTGCTGTCCTGCTTCGACCCGGTACGCCGGGAGGTCGGCCGGTTGACGCTGGAGAAGCTGGTGCTGGACGGCCGGATCCATCCGCACCGTATCGAGGAGGTGCACGAGCTGGCCCGGCAGGAGGTGGATCAGCTCTGCCACCGGGCCGCCGAGGACGCTCTGGTGGAGGTCGGCATCACCGAGATCCACCCGGAGCTGGTCACCCTGCTGGGCCGGTTGCGCTACCGCACGTCGTACGGGCAGAACGTGCTCAAGCACCTGGTGGAGACGGCGCACATCGCCGGCATGATGGCCGCCGAACTGCGTCTGGACGTTCCGTTGATCAAGCGGTCGGCGTTCCTGCACGACATCGGCAAGGCGCTCACCCACGAGGTGGAGGGGAGTCACGCGATCGTCGGCGCTGACGTTGCTCGTAAGTTCGGCGAGAGCGAGGACGTGGTGCACGCCATCGAGGCGCACCACAACGAGGTGCCGCCGCAGACCGTGGAGGCGGTGCTCACCCAGGCGTCCGACGCCTGTTCCGGTGGTCGGCCGGGGGCCCGGCGGGAGAGCCTGGAGGCCTACGTCAAGCGGCTGGAACGCATCGAGGAGATCGCCGCCGGCAAGGTCGGGGTGGAGAAGGTCTTCGCCATGCAGGCGGGCCGGGAGATCCGGGTGATGGTCAAGCCCGACGACGTCGACGACATCGGCGCGGCGGTGCTGGCCCGGGACGTGGCCAAGCAGGTCGAGGAGGAGCTGACCTATCCGGGTCAGATCCGGGTGACCGTGGTCCGCGAGTCCCGGGTCACCGAGATCGCCCGCTGAGGTGTGAGGAAGGGCCCCTCCTCGACGCCTCACGGCGAGCAGTAACCCTTTCTTGCCACCGCTCAGAGCGCGCTTGCAGCGGTGCGCCGACGGCCGCCGCTGTCGACGGCGATGCCGCCGGCAGCGGTGCGGCGCGCGGCGAGTTTCGCCCGCGCCGCACCGGAGCGGTGCCTGCTCAGCCCTGCGGCTCGGAGACGGTGGCGCCGCCCTCCGGGGTGGAGTCCGCCGCTCCGACCGGTGCGGTCTGCCTGGGTACCCGGAAGGCCCGGACACCGGTGCGTCGGTCCAACCAGCCGGCGAACCAGGTGAGCAGTGAGTTGATCACGATGTAGATGACGGCGGCGACGATCGCGCAGGCGATGATGTTGCCGTAGTTGGCGGCGAGGTCGTTGACGCCCCGCTGGAGCAGCTCCGGGTAGGCCACGATGTAGCCGAGCGCGGTGTCCTTGAGCAGCACCACCAGCTGACTGACGATGATCGGCAGCATGGCTCGGGCCGCCTGCGGGAGCAGGATCAGCCGCATCACCTGGTTTTTGCGCATGCCGACCGCGTAGGCCGCCTCGGACTGCCCGCCGGGTACGGCCCGGATACCGGCCCGGAACGCCTCGGCCAGTACCGAGCCGTTGTAGAGGGTCAGGCCGATCACCACGGCCCAGAAGGCGGTGACCGGCCCCTTGATGAGGAACGGCACACCGTAGAAGATGAAGAAGATCATCAGCAGCAGTGGTACGGCGCGGAAGAACTCCACCACCATGCCCGCCGGCACGCTGATCCACCAGCGGTCGGAGAGCCGGCCGAAGGCGAAGACGATACCGAAGGCGAGCGAGAGCAGCATGCCGACGCCGGCTGCCTTCAGGGTCGCCCACAGGCCCGGCAGGATGAACTGGGTCCAGGTGGCCGACCGGGTGAACGGCTCCCACAGTCGGGGCTCCCACTGGTTGGCCTGGTCGAACCGGGTGTAGATCCAGTACAGCAGGCCGAGCAGCGCGACGCCGAAGACGACGCTCAGTACCGCGTTGCGTACCTTGGCCCGGGGACCGGGGTGGTCGTAGAGGACGTTGCTGGTGCTCATCAGCGCTTCACCGCCAGGCGGTTGGCCAGCCAGCCGAAGAAGTAGCCGGTGGGGATGAGCAGTGCGGCGAACGTGCCGGCGAAGACCAGGAAGATCATGATGACGGCGTCACCGTTGAAGTTGATTAGGTCCTTCATGACGTTCGAGGACTCCAGCAGCCCGATGGTGCCGACGATTGTGGCGTTCTTGCAGAGCGCGATCAGGATGCTGCCGAAGGGCGCGATCACCGAGCGGGCCGCCTGCGGCAGCACCACGATCCGCAGGGTCTGGGCGAAGGAGAGCCCGATCGCCCGGGCGGCCTCGGCCTGCCCGGTGGGTACGGTGTTGATGCCCGAGCGCACCGCCTCGCAGACGAAGGCGGCGGTGTAGACCGACAGGCCGATCACCCCGAGCCAGTAGATGTTCAGGTCCAGATCCTGCGCGAGGCTCAGGCCGAGGGTGGCGTAGAGGCCGAAGTAGCAGAAGAAGATGACAAGCGTCAGCGGGGTATTGCGAAAGATGTTGACCCAGGCCGCGCCGAAGACGCGCAGCACCGGGACAGGGGAGACCCGCATCGCGGCCAGCAGCACGCCGATCACCAGCGCGCAGACCGCGGACGCGCCGGTCAGCTTGAGGATCCAGAGGAACCCCGACAGGTACGCGTCGAAGTTCTCCGGATCAGTGAATACGTGCATGCGTCGGCTCCCGGGGCACGTGGCGGCGGCCGGTGACAGGCCGGAGCCGGCACCCGCACGGGATGCCGGCTCCGGTACCGGTCAGACTGCGCCGCAGTGGGTCAGCTTGGTGGTGTCCAGCTCGGGCGCGGGGGTGCCGCTCTTGCCCAGGGTGGCATCCCAGGCGGCCTTGTAGCTGCCGTCCTCGGCGGCGGCCTTGAGGATCTCGTTGACCTTCTCGCAGCCGTCGGTGTCGTCCTTCTTCAGACCGATGCCGTAGGGCTCGTCGGAGAAGGTGCTGCCGACCACCTTGAACTTGCCGGCGTACTGGTCCTGCGCGGCGTAGCCGGCGAGGATGATGTCGTCGGTGGTCACCGCGTCGACCTGGCCGTTCTCCAGCAGCGGCAGGCACTTGGAGTACGCGTCGAACTGCTGCAGCCGGGCGTCCGGGTAGTTTTCGGTGATCCGCTTGGCCGGGGTCGAGCCGGTCGCCGAGCAGACCGTCTTACCGGCCAGCTGGTCCGGGCCGGTGATGGTGGAGTCCGACTTGACCAGCAGGTCCTGGCCGGCGATGTAGTACGGGCCGGCGAAGTTGACCTTCTGCTTGCGCTCGTCGTTGATGGTGTAGGTGGCGACCACCAGGTCGACGGTGCCCTGCTCGATGAAGGGCTCCCGGTTGTTCGACACGGTGGTCTTCCACTCGATGCCGCTCTCCTCGACACCGAGGCCCTTGGCGATGATCTTCCCGATCTCGATGTCGAAGCCCTCGTACTGGCTGCCGGTCTGCAGACCCAGGCCGGGCTGGTCGGCCTTGACGCCGATGACCAGCTTCTTCTGGCTCTCGGCCTTGCCGACGATGCCGCCGGCGCCGGTGCCGGAGCCGCCCTCGTCGCTGTCCCCGCCGCAGGCGGTCATCGCGACCGCGAGGCCGGCAACGGCGGCGAGCGCCGCCATCCGCTTCATTCGCATACCTGTTCTCCTTCTTCGACTGGAGCCGGCCGGGTCACGGCCCGCCCCACTACCGGACGCCTAGTGAGTGAGGATCTTGGAGAGGAAGTCCTTGGCGCGCTCGCTGCGCGGGTTCGCGAAGAACTCCGTCGGAGCGGCGTCCTCGACGAGCTTGCCGTCGGCCATGAAGATGACCCGGTTTGCCGCGTGCCGCGCGAAGCCCATCTCGTGGGTGACCACGACCATGGTCATGCCGTCGCGGGCCAGGGAGGTCATCACGTCCAGCACCTCGCCGACCATCTCCGGGTCCAGCGCGCTGGTGGGCTCGTCGAAGAGCATCGCCTTGGGCTGCATGGCCAGCGCGCGGGCGATCGCGGCGCGCTGCTGCTGGCCGCCGGAGAGCTGGGCCGGGTACTTGTCGGCCTGGTTGGCGATGCCGACCCGGTCGAGCAGGGCCAGCCCCCGCTCCCGGGCCGCCGCCGGCTTCTCCTTGCGGACCTTGACCGGGCCGAGGGTGACGTTCTCCAGGATCGTCTTGTGCGCGAAGAGGTTGAACGACTGGAACACCATGCCGACCTCGCTGCGCAGCTTGGCCAGGGCCTTGCCTTCGGCCGGCAGCGCCTGCCCGTCGAAGGTGATGGTGCCGGAGTTGATCGGCTCCAGCCGGTTGATGGTGCGGCACAGGGTCGACTTGCCGGAGCCGGACGGGCCGATTACCACGACCACCTGGCCCCGCCCCACCGACAGCGAGACGTCGTCCAGTACGTGCAACGGCCCGAACCATTTGTTGACCGAGTCCAGCACGATGAGCGGTTCGCCCGTCGCCACGTCGTCTGTCCTCCTCGTCGCTGTCGGGAGTCGGTCGACCCCCGGTAGCGGCCACTGTAGGCGGGGTGAAGTGGCGGAACACAACCCAGATGGTCACGGAGCGGTAACACCCTGGATGATCCGACTGCGGCGTCCGAATTTGACCCGCCCGGCTGGTGTCCCGCCCGGGTGACGGAGATCATGAGGGGATGACCGAGCCTGTGCGGCTGACCCGGTACGCCCGTGGCGGCGGGTGCGCTTGCAAGATCCCGCCCGGTGAGCTGGAGGCGATGGTCGCCGATCTCGGGCCCGCCGCCGGCACCGCCGAGCTGCTGGTCGGGCTCGACCATGGCGACGACGCCGCGGTGGTCCGGCTGGACGAGCGCACCGGCCTGGTCACCACTGCGGACTTCTTCACGCCGGTGGTCGACGACGCGTACGACTGGGGTCGGATCGCCGCCACGAACGCCCTGTCCGACGTGTACGCGATGGGCGGCACTCCGCTTGTCGCGCTCAACCTGCTCTGCTGGCCGCGCGAGGTGCTGCCGCTGGACCTGGCCCGGGAGGTGCTGCGGGGCGGCCTGAACGTGGCCCGGGCGGCCGGCTGCCACCTGGCCGGCGGGCACAGCGTCGACGACGACGGCCCGAAGTACGGTCTGGCCGTCACCGGGCTGGTCCGGCCGGAAGAGTTGATCACCTTGGACGCCGGGCGGGCCGGATTGCCGCTGTCGCTTACCAAACCGCTCGGCGTCGGGGTGCTCAACACGCGCCACAAGAGCACCGGCGAGAGTTTCCCGGCGGCGGTGGCGGCGATGACCACGCTGAACCGGGACGCCGCGCGGGCGGCGGTGGCGGCGGGCGTGCGTTGCGGCACCGACGTGACCGGGTTCGGTCTGCTCGGGCACGCCTCGAAGCTGGCCCGGGCGAGCCGGGTCACGGTGGCGATCGACACCTCCCGGGTGCCGTACCTGGCTGGTGCCCGCGAGGCGGTCCGCGACGGGTACGTCAGCGGTGGTTCCCGCCGCAACCTGGAGTGGGTGATCCCGTGGACGGACTTCGGCGCGGCGACCGAGGAGGACCGGCTGTTGCTGGCCGACGCGCAGACCTCCGGAGGGCTGCTGATCGCCGGGGAGATACCGGGCGCTCCGGTGATCGGTGAGCTGCTGCCCCCCGGCGAGCACCGGATCGTCCTGCGCTGAACGCGGGTTTTCGGTACGCGTGCCGCTGCGTGGGAACGCGCACCATACCCGATAAACTGTCATCTTCCCGCTACCTGGAGCGATGAAGCTCGGGGAAATTTGGGCCAGAATGGTCACAGACCGGTAACTTGCCCACGGCTGGGGGCAAATGCCCCCCACCATCGTCGGTAAGGCCCGATCCGGAGGCCGGTGGGGACGAGCACAGCGAGGAGACGGCATGACCGAGCTGTGGAACTGGAGAATCGACCAGGTACGACCGGTGGAGGTCTACCCGGCGCTGGCCGACGCGCTCGGTCGGGTGGTGATGCCACTGGCGGTGGCGGACCCGCTGCGGCTGCCGACGTACGCCGTGGTCTGCGACGTCTGGCAGGCACCGGGGGAGTTCGCCACGATCGTGGACTGCTACGGCGTGCCGGACGAGTTGCCCGAACTGCCCAGCATCGCGGCGCTGGCCCGGCTGCTGGGCCGCAACTGCCTACTGCGGGACGACACGCTCGACGACACCCGGCACCTGCTGGTGGCCCCGGACGGCAGCATCCGCCCGGTCCACTTCGACGTGCGGGAGACCGACGACGGCGAAGTGCTCAGCGACCGCCGCCTGTGCACCGAGGCGGACCCGCGGTGCCGGGGCTGGTCGCGCTGCCACCGCTCCCGCTGGGCGCCCGACTCGGTCAACCCGGCCCTGGCCGCCGCCTGACGACCGGCTGGCGACTGGCCGACACCGTCTGGCTGCCGCCGTCACCGACCGCAGCAGGCCCGGCAGTCGCGGCGACTCAGTTGCCGGCCGGGGTGGCCGGCCGGGTGCCGCCGCGTACCACCAGCTCGTCGAGCAGGGTGCGGGTGGCGGCGGCGATCGTGGCCACCGCCGCGTCGAACGCCTCGGCGTTGTGGGCCGCTGGCGCCCGGAAGCCCGAGATCTTTCGGACGTACTGCAACGCCGCGGCCCGCACGTCCGCGTCGGTGACCTCCGGGGTGTACGGCTCACGCAGGGTCTTGATGCTGCGGCACATGGCTTCTCCTCGTTTGCGTCCGATTCCTCGGACCCGGCTACGCTGTGCACGTCATGACTACCGCAGCGGCGGGCGGCCCGCGCACCTACCAGGTGCGCACCTACGGCTGCCAGATGAACGTGCACGACTCCGAGCGCATTTCCGGCCTGCTGGAGCAGGCGGGGTATGTCCGCGCGGGCGAGGCCGAGGACACCCCCGACGTGGTGGTGTTCAACACCTGCGCGGTCCGCGAGAACGCGGACAACCGACTGTACGGCAACCTCGGTCACCTGCGTCCGGTCAAGAACCGGCACCCGGGGATGCAGATCGCCGTCGGTGGCTGCCTCGCCCAGAAGGACCGTGGCGACATCGTCCGCCGGGCACCCTGGGTGGACGTGGTCTTCGGCACCCACAACATCGGCTCGTTGCCGGTGCTGCTGGAGCGCGCCCGGCACAACGCCGCCGCCGAGGTGGAGATCCTCGAAGCCCTAGACGTCTTCCCGTCGACGCTGCCGACCCGCCGCGAGTCGACGTACGCCGGCTGGGTGTCGATCTCGGTGGGCTGCAACAACACCTGCACCTTCTGCATCGTGCCGTCGCTGCGCGGCCGGGAGAAGGACCGCCGCCCCGGCGACATCCTCAGCGAGGTGCGGGCACTTGTCGACGAGGGCGTGCTGGAGGTGACGCTGCTCGGGCAGAACGTCAACTCCTACGGCGTCGAGTTCGGTGACCGGTACGCGTTCGGCAAGCTGCTGCGCGCCTGCGGCGAGATCGACGGTCTGGAGCGGGTGCGATTCACCAGCCCACACCCGAAGGACTTCACCGACGACGTGATCGCGGCGATGGCCGAGACGCCGAACGTCTGCCCGTCGCTGCACATGCCGTTGCAGTCCGGCTCCGACGACGTGCTGCGCGCGATGCGCCGGTCGTACCGGTCGGAGAAGTACCTGGGGATCATCGAGAAGGTCCGCGCCGCCATGCCGGACGCGGCGATCACCACGGACATCATCGTCGGCTTCCCCGGGGAGACCGAGGCGGACTTCGAGCGCACCCTGGACGTGGTCCGGGCGGCGAGGTTCTCCTCCGCCTTCACGTTCCAGTACTCCAAGCGCCCCGGCACCCCGGCCGCGAGCATGGACGGTCAGCTGCCCAAGCAGGTCGTGCAAGAGCGGTACGAGCGGCTGATTGCCTGCGTGGAGGAGATCACCTGGGCGGAGAACAAGAAGCTGGTCGGCGAGACGGTCGAGGTGCTGGTCGCCGTCGGCGAGGGCCGCAAGGACGAGCGGACCGGCCGGATGTCGGGCCGGGCCCGCGACGGCCGCCTGGTGCACTTCGCGACGGGCCCGGTCGAGGCGGGTGCGATCCGTCCCGGCGACATCGTGCAGACCACGGTCACCTACGCCGCGCCGCACCACCTCAACGCCGACGGTGCGCCGCTGTCGCACCGCCGCACCCGGGCCGGTGACGCGGCCGAGGCGGGGCGCTCACCGCGTACCCCCGGAGTGCTGTTGGGGCTGCCCACGCTCGGCGCTCCGGCTGCGGCGCCCGCGCCGACGACCGGCTGCGCCGTCTCGCCCTGAGCTAGGTCGGCCTTTCTCCAGGCGGAGTACATGAAGCGTCGGTCGTCGGATCGCAGCAATCCGGCGGGCGACCTCGTGTGTCAGGGCAAGTCGGTCACCTCTTCTGGCGACCAGGGGTCGATGGGTATCTCGTAGACGAGGCGGTATCGGTCGCCGGGGAAGACGATGTCGGCGGTCTCGACTGCGGTCGGCCCGGCGTAGTAGGTGCGTTCGATCGCGATGACCCATCGGCCGCCGCGCTGGTCGAGGTCGAGGGCGGTGATCTCCGCAGGCGTTGCCGGCCGGGTGGTGACCTCTTCGGTGAACCGGTCGATGGCCACGCCAATGAAGTCCATCCGGGCGACGACGCCGATGATCGGCCCCTGCTCGGGGTGCTCGACCTGGGTGCCGCCGGTGACGGCGATCGGCTCGTACGAGTCGGCAAGCTGGATGGGATCGTCGTTCGCCAGGTACCGATACCTGGTGTGCATCACCGTGTCGCCAGGCCGGATGCCGAGTCGTTCCGCGATGTGCGGCGTCGCGGGGATCTTCTCGCTCTCAGACTCCCAGGTCGGTTGCCTCCCAGCCGCTTCGCTGTCTCGCGCGAATGGCGATGTACTGCCGAGGCGCTTGCGCATGTCTCGAGAGTGGGCGCGACGCACGAGCTGACTCCGGTCGCGTACGTAATTGCCGGAGCCGCGTCGACCCTCGATGAGCCCTTCGCTGCGCAGCAGGGTGAGGGCGTGTTTGACGATCGTGGTGGAGTAGCCCCACCGCTGTTGTAGTTCCTTCTCGGTGGGGAGCTTCTCACCCGGAGCCAGTTCACCAGAGAGGATCCGCGAGCGCAGGTCGTCCACGACGCGCTGGTAGTTCGGCGGTTCCTTGTTGGTCATTGACAGCCTTTCCGGGTTGGTGCAGGTGTTCGCGTCAAGTCGACCATGCTCCCAGGGCCGTAGCAACGAGGGCGCCATCGCGACCCGAGCATAGTTCGTGCACTTAGATTCTTCACATCGTGAAGTTAGTGCGATAACTTTGGTTTGACGAAGACAGGAGAAAGCCCTCACCCGGTCATCCGACCAAGACGCTCCGGTGTGAGGGCCTGCCAGAACCCCGAAGGGATCTGCGGTGGTGATGATGGTGCTCAGTGGAGTGCTGCTGGGATTCCTGGCCGGGCTGTTCGCGTTTCGGGTGAAGTCGCGGTGGTGTCCGCGCTGCGGGACGTCCACTCACGCCATGCCGTCGGTGCAGGGGGACCAATGAATCGTCCCCACCGTCGCGACCACAACTCCGTACCCATCGGTCGGCGGGTGGCCGAACTGCGGGCCCACCGGGGAATGAGCCAGCAGGCGTTCGCCGACCGGCTCGGCAAGTCGAAAAGCTGGGTCGACAAGATCGAACGAGGCGTACGCCGACTCGACCGCTACTCGGTCATCCGGGAGGTCGCCGACGTGCTCCGCCTCGACCCGGACCTGCTCCTCGGTCCCCGCCAACCCCCACCCACCGCACCCAACCTGGACGGGGTCGACGGGGTTCGTGCCGCCCTCGCCCGCTACCACGACGGACCCCAGCGCACCGTCGCGGCGCAGCAGGCCAGCAGGCAGGTCTCGTACTCCTGGATGGCCTACCAGCACGCCCGCTACCCGCAACTCCTCGACGCCCTACCCGCCCTGCTCGACGCCACCCGCGGCACTCGGAGCCTGCTGGTATCCACCTACCGGATCACCGCCGGCGTCCTGATCAAACTCGACCACCCTCACCTCGCCTGGCTCGCCGCCGATCGGGCCGTCACCACCGCCACCGGTGGTCCCACCCTCGCCGCCACCGCCACGATCACCGTCGCGCAAGCCCTGCGTGCCCTCGGCCACCACCACCTCGCGCTGTCCACCGCCCTCACCGCGACGGACACCGCAGACGCCCCTGGAGTGCGCGGAACCCTGTACCTCCAGGCCGGGCTCGCCGCCGCCGGCAGCGGCGACCGGAGCGACACCGACGACCTGCTCGACCACGCCGCCGCCCTCGCCGACCGGCACACCAGTGACAGCGACCCGCACCACACCGGCTTCGGGCCCGCCGCTGTCCAGGTGGCCCGCTTCCTCGCCGCCCACCACCTCGGCGACACCACCGAGGCCCTCCACCGCCACATGCACGCGATCCGCAGCGACGGCTGGCGACGCCTACCCCTCGAACACCGCGCCGCCCACCTCATCGACGCGGCCCGCGCTTACCTCGACACCGGCGACCTCGCCCAAGCTGGGCAAGCCCTGCTGCACGCCGACCGCATCGCCCCCGCCGAGGTCCGCAGCCGCCCTGCCGCCCGTACCCTCCTCGCCCAGGTCATCCAACGTGGACCCGCAACGGCCGATGTCGCGCGCCTGGCCACCATCGTCGGTCTGACCCGTCAACCCTGACCCACAACACCGGCCGACATCAGAGACAGCGCGGAAGCGATCGACGTCGCGACCGTGATCACCCGTAGTGCGGTGGTCATCTTCGCCCAGAGCCGCCGGGAGCTGTTGTGCTCGAACAACACCAACGCGAGTACGAGTAGATCGCTACCCGTGTCAAACACCTTGTTGATCATGAGGTTAGCGGCAGTTTTCGATCTCTATCAAGCCGCTAACCTCATGATCAACACATCTCAGGCGGGCCCGGAAGGAGTGCAGGCCCTGAGCTTGCGGTCAGACCGAGATTCGACCGGCGCCCGCGCCGCCCGTCACGATCGACTTGACGTTGCTCGGGGTGTCCAGGGTGTACGAGTACGGGATGCCGGCGACGCTGCCGCCGGTCTGCCCGCTACCGGAGTTGACGAAGTGGTTGTTGCGGGCCACCAGGGAGCCCGGGCCGGAGCTGCCCTCACCCAGGTGGTACGGGTCGGGGGTGTTCTCGAAGTAGTTGCCCTCGACAAGCACGCCGGCGTTCATCGTGGACGCCACGCCGTAGCCGCGTACGTTGCTGTAGTAGTTGTTGTAGACGTGCACCGGGTTGCCGAAGCGGACCCGAGGGTGCCGCTGGTTGCTGCCGTCGAACCAGTTGTGGTGGTACGACACCCGCAGATGGCCGACGTCCTGGCTGGCGTTGCTGTCGCTGTGCCCGAGCAGCATCGACTTGTCGTGGCCGTAGACCCGGTTCCAGGACACGGTGATGAAGTCCGAGCCGCGCTTGATGTCGACCGCACCGTCGTACCCGGCGGTGAAGCTGTTGTGGTCGATCCAGATGTTGGTGGCGGACTCCTGGACGTTGATCGCGTCGTCGTCCCAGTTCCGGAAGGTCAGGTTCCGGATGATGACGTTACGGTCTCCGTTGATGTTGAAGCCGCAGCCGGCGATGGTGGCTCCGGAGTTGCCGAGGATGGTCTTGTTGGACCGGACCCGGAGCATTCCCGAGCAGTTGATGGTGCCGGAGACCCGGATCACCGCCGCGCTGCTGGAGTTGAGCGCGCTGGTCAACGCCGAGGCGCTGGTGACGGTGGTGGTGCCGGCGTTGCCGCCGCCGGTGGTGCCGCCGTTCTGGGTGGCCCAGCCGACCAGCCCGGTCTGCGGCGTGGTGGGCGGGTTGGTTGGTGGGGGAGTGGTGCCGCCGCTCAGCCGCACCAGCTGCCACCGCTGGTTGGCGCCGTCCAGGTCGGCGTACTGAGAGATCATCGCACCGTCGGCCGTGGACCATCCCCAGAGGTCGAGGGCCTTGTTGCTGTGCCGGTTGATGAACCGCACGTCGCCGTTGGCGGAGTCCGCGAGCCGCCAGTGCTGCTTGGTGTCGCTGCTCGCCGTGACCTGGGTGACCTGCACCCCGTCGTTGGAGTTGGGCACCGTGACGACCTTGCCGGAGTGCCGGTTGCGCAGCTGGTAGTAGCCGCTGCCCACATCGACGAACTGGAACTGCTGGTTGTTGCCGTCGAGGCGGCTGAACTGCCGGATCTCGCCGCCGTCGGCGGTGGACCAGTTCCAGAGGTCCATGGCCTTGCCGCTGTGGCGGTTGACGAACACGTAGTAGGCGCCGGTGTCGACGGTCGCCGCGGCGGCCGGGGTGATGGTCACCGCGACGGCGGCGGCGGGCAGCGCGACAGCTGTCGCGGCCAGCACCGCCAACCGTCGCGTCAGGCGAGGCTTGACGTCTGCAAGCACGGTCGTTCTCCTCATCCTCGATAAATGGGACGGTTCGGGTGACGCGTCGGCGCACCGGAAGACCGGCGGTCAGAACCGGCCCGGACCGGTCCGTGACGTGGGCGGCCACGGCGGCTGAGGGGTGGCGTGGGCCGTTGCGGACGCCCGGATGCGTCATCCGGTGTGGTCGGCAGGGGGTGCGCCCCGGCGGTGGAGGCTGCCGTGCCCGGCGGCAGCGATGCCGTGGCGGTCGCAGGATGCGCCCTGCCGTGGGATGAACTGGTCGGATTGGCTCCCGTGCCTCGCCCCTTGCCAGGGCAAGCGCTTTCCCAGGTAATCACAGATCGACGTCGATGTAAATGTCGTACGCTAACATCGCGGCGACCTGCGAAAAGAACGATGCCCCCGACTCCCGTGAAGGGGAGCCGAGGGCATCGACGGTTTCGTCAGCCGGCCTGCTCGGCCAACTGGAGGAACTGGCGCTTCGAGGCGAGCGCCTGCTCGGCCTCCTTGATCCGCCGGGGGTCGCCCGCAGCCTGCGCCCGGGCCAGCCGCTCCTCTGCCTCCGCGACCTGCGAACGCATCTGGGCCAGCAGCGGATTGTCCTCCCGGCTGGTGCGCCGCCAGGCCGAGTCCATCACCTCACGGACCTTCTCGTCGACCGCACGCAGCCGGCGCTCCAACCCGGCGGCCGCCTCGCGCGGCACCCGACCGGCCTCGTGCCACTGCGCCTGGATCTCCCGCAGTTTCGCCTGCGCGCCCTTCGGGTCGCCGTCGACGTCGAGCGCCTCGGCCTCGGCGAGCAGCGCCTGTTTGCGTTCCAGGTTCGCGCGCTGCTCGTTGTCCCGGGCGGAGAAGACCTCGCTACGCCGGCTGAAGAAGGAGTCCTGGGCGGCCCGGAACCGCTCCCAGAGCCGCTGCTCGGCCTCCTTCGACGCGCGCGGCGCGGCCTTCCACTGCGTCATCAGGTTCTTCAGATGGTTCGCCGTCGCCGCCCAGTCGGTCGATTCGGCGACCTTCTCAGCCTCGGCGACCAGTTCCTCCTTGACCGTCTGCGCCTGCTTGCGTTGCGCGTCCAGGGAGGCGAAGTGGGCGCCCCGGCGGCGGGTGAAACCGTCCCGCGCGGCCGCGAACCGCTTCCACAGCTCGCCGTCGGTCTTCTTGTCGACCCCCCGGATGGCCTTCCACTCGTCGAGGATCTCCTTGAGCCGGTCACCGGCGGTCTTCCAGCCGGTCGACTCGGCAGCCAGCTTCTCGGCCTCCTCCACCAGGGCGGTCTTGCGGGCGAGGGCCTCGACGCGAGCGGCCTCCTTCGCCGCCCGGGCCTCACCGGCCTTTTCCTCGGCCACGGTGGCGAGCTTGTCGAGCCGGGTCGCCAGGGCGTCGATGTCGCCGACGACGTGCGCCTCGGCGAGAGAGGCGCGGATCCGTCGGATGGTGGCGAGCGAGTGGTTGGCGTCCGCCGCACCGGAATTGAGCCGTGCCTCGGTCAGATCCACCTCGGTCACCAGGTCGGCGAAGCGGCGTGCGAAGTGTGCCAGCCCTTCCTCCGGTGCTCCCGCCTGCCAGGATCCGACCACCCGCTCGCCCTCGGCGGTCTTGACGTAAACGGTGCCGTCCGCGTCCACCCGTCCGAAGGCAGTCCAGTCGCTCATGTGCCCATCCTCGTTCTCCCGGCACCAGGGAGCAGCCTCCCGGGCGCCGCCACGGCGCAGCCAAGTTTCTCCGGGCATTGTCACAGGTGCGCCCCGGTCCGCGTCGAGCGCCTATCGCCGACCGTGACCATACGGTGTCCTAGGGCCTGTCTGGGCCATCCGACCGGCGTGCCGCTTTCGACCGTACGGCGTACGTGCGGCGCGATGGTCCTCTCCGGCGGCACGCGGCCACCCGGCCGAACCGGGCCGCTACGGTTGCCTGGTGCCACTGGTCGCCGCCGCCGTCTGCCCCCACCCGCCACTGCTCGTCCCCGAGATCGCCGGTGCCGCCGCGTCCGAGCTGGACGACCTGCGTACCGCCTGCGACACCGCCGTCGCCCGGCTGCTCGACTCGGGAGCGCGTACCGTCCTGGTGATCGGAGCCGGCGACCGCAGTGCCGACCTCGACCTCCCGTTCCGAGGCAGCTTCGCGCCGTGGGGAGTGCCGCTGGAAGTGCACCTCGGCAACCACCCCGACGGGCTGGTGGGCACCGACCGGCTCCCGCTCGGCCTGCTGGTCGGTGCCTGGCTGCTCGACCGGCAACCGACGGCCAGGACCCGCGGCATGGGCTGGCGGATGACGACGGTCGGGGTCGACGAATCGGTCGAGACCTGCGCCGACCTCGGTGCCCGGCTCGGCTCGACCCAGCCGTGGGCGCTGCTGGTGATGGGGGACGGTTCGGCCTGCCGGGGGGAGAAGGCGCCCGGCTACGCCGATCCGCGCGCGGAGGCGTACGACGAGACGGTCGCGCGGGCCCTGGCCGACGCGGACGGCGACGCCCTGCTCGGCCTGGACGCCGACCTGTCGGCGCAGCTCAAGGCCGCGGGACGGGCGCCGTGGCAGGTGCTCGCGGGTGCCGCGCGGGCAGCGGGCGGCCAGTGGCGCGGCGAGCTGCGCTACCACGCCGCGCCCTACGGGGTGGGCTACCTCGTGGCGAACTGGGAGCGGTCGTGACCGCCCCGGGTGTCGTGGTCGCGGTCGTCGGGCCGACGGCGGCCGGCAAGTCGGCTCTGAGCATCGCGCTGGCGCACGCGCTCGACGGCGAGGTGGTCAACGCCGACTCGATGCAGCTCTACCGGGGTATGGACATCGGTACGGCGAAGCTCACCGTCGCCGAACGCGACGACGTGCCGCATCACCTCCTCGACATCTGGGAGGTCACCGAGCCGGCCAGCGTGGCGGAGTACCAGCGGCTGGCCCGGGCCGCGGTCGACGACGTCCTCGCTCGGGGCCGGGTGCCGCTGCTGGTCGGTGGGTCCGGGCTCTACGTGCGGGCGGTGCTGGAACAGTTCGAGTTCCCCGGCACCGACCCGGCGCTGCGACAGCGCCTGGAAGGCGAACTGGCCGCGCTCGGGCCGGCGCCGCTGTACGCGCGGCTGCGCGAGGCCGACCCGGTCGCGGCGGCCGGCATCCTGCCCGGCAACGGCCGGCGCATCGTGCGCGCGCTGGAGGTGATCGAGCTGACCGGTGGGTCGTTCACCGCGGCGCTGCCGGAGCCGACGCCGTACTACCCGGCGGTGCAGATCGGCGTGGACCTGGACACCGCCCTGCTCGACGAGCGGATCGCGCTGCGGGTCGACCGGATGTGGACCGACGGGCTGGTCGCGGAGACCCGGAAGCTGGTCGAGCGCGGACTGCCGCAGGGGCGTACCGCCAGCCGGGCGCTCGGCTACCAGCAGGTGCTGCGTTTCCTGGGTGGGGAGCTGACCGAGACCGAGGCGCACGACGAGACCATCCGGGCCACCCGTCGTTTCGTCCGCCGCCAGCGCTCCTGGTTCCGGCGCGATCCTCGGGTGACCTGGCTCGACTCGGCCGACCCGGGGCTGGTCGGGGCCGCGATGCGGATCCTCGGCGAGACTGCGCGATGATGGGGGCGTGGAGTTCACCAAGGGACACGGCACCGGCAACGACTTCGTGATCCTGCCCGACCCGGACGGCGCGCTCGACCTGACGCCCGAGCTGGTGGCGGCGATCTGCGATCGGCGGCGTGGCCTCGGCGGGGACGGCGTGCTGCGGGTGGTCCGCGCCGCGAAGCACGCCGACGGCGCTGCCCTGGCCGGCGAGGCCGAGTGGTTCATGGACTACTGGAACTCCGACGGCTCCTTCGCCGAGATGTGCGGCAACGGTGCCCGCGTCTTCGTCCGGTACCTGCTGGCCAGCGGGCTCGCCGTACCGTCCGGCGACGCACTGCCGGTGGCCACCCGGGCCGGCGTGGTACGGGCACGGGTCGAGGGCGACGCCATCGCCGTCGAAATGCGACGACCCCGGCTGTACGGTGCCTCCGCCGCCGCCCTGGGCGGACTGACCCTGCCCGGCACGGCGGTGGACGTCGGCAATCCCCACCTGGTCTGCCCGGTACCCGCCGGACTGGACCTGGCCGGGCTGGACCTGACCCGCGCCCCCGACGTCGACCCGACGGTCTTTCCCAGCGGGGTCAACGTCGAGTTCACCACCACCGGTGGACCAGTCCCCGGCGTCGACGCACACGTGCTGATGCGCGTCCACGAGCGTGGCTCCGCCGAGACCCTGTCCTGCGGCACCGGTGCCTGCGCCGTCGCCGCGGTGGCCCTAAGAGACGCCGACCGGGAAACCGGAACTGTCGCCGTCGACGTCCCCGGCGGCCACCTGACCGTGACCGTCACCCCCGACTCCTGCTGGCTCTCCGGCCCCGCCCTCCTCGTCGCCGCCGGCCAACTCACCCTCCCCCCGGCCTGACCCGCGTTGACCCACCCCCCCACCCACCCACCCCCCACCCCCACTCGCGTTGATCATGAGGTTAGCGGCAGCTTGAAGATCGACAACTGCCGCTAACCTCATGATCAACACGGGTCGGGCGGGGGTGGGGGGTGGGGGTGGGGCGGGTGGGGGCCGTCAGGGGGTGGCGGAGGCGGTGGCGGCGATCTCGGGGAGATCGGCCGGGCCGGGGTCGGCGGCGGGGGGTGGGGTGACGGTGGGGTTCTGGGCGGCGGCGCGTACGGCCGCGGCGACCGCCGGAGCCACCCGGGAGTCGAAGACGCTGGGCACGATGACCGTCGGGTTGATCTTTTCCTCGCCCACCACGTCGGCGATGGCCCGGGCGGCGGCGATCGCCATCTCCTCGGTGAACTCCTCGGCGTGCGCGTCGAGCATGCCCCGGAAGACGCCGGGGAAAGCGAGCACGTTGTTGATCTGGTTCGGCTGGTCGGAGCGGCCGGTGGCGACGACCGCGGCGTGCTTGCGCGCCGCCCGTGGGTCGACCTCCGGGTCCGGGTTCGCCAGCGCGAACACGATCGCGTCCTTCGCCATGGTGGCGATGTCGTCGCCGGTGAGCAGGTTCGGGGCGCTCACCCCGATGAAGACGTCGGCACCGGCCAGCGCACCGGGCAGGTCACCCGAGTAACCGTCCCGGTTGGTGTTCTCGGCCAGCCACCGCCAGGCCGGGTTGAGGTCGGGCTGGCCACGGTGCAGGGCACCCTGCCGGTCGTACGCGATGATGTCACCGACGCCCTGACGCAGCAGCAGCTTCATGATCGCGGTGCCTGCGGCACCCGCACCGGAGACGACCACTCGCACGTCCGCGAGCTGCTTGCCCACGACGCGCAGCGCGTTTGTCAGTGCGGCCAGCACGCAGATGGCGGTGCCGTGCTGATCGTCGTGGAAGACCGGAATGTCCAGCGCCTCGCGCAACCGGGCCTCGATCTCGAAGCAACGCGGCGCGGCGATGTCCTCCAGGTTGATTCCGCCGTACGCGGGTGCGATCGCCTTGACGATGGCGACGATCTCGTCGGTGTCCTGCGTGTCGAGCACCACCGGCCAGGCGTCCACCCCGCCGAAGCGCTTGAACAGCGCCGCCTTGCCCTCCATCACCGGCAGCGACGCGGCGGGACCGAGGTTGCCCAGCCCCAGCACGGCGGAGCCGTCGCTGACCACCGCCACCGTGTTGCGCTTGATGGTCAGCCGGCGGGCGTCGGCAGGGTTGTCGGCGATCGCCTGACAGACCCGAGCCACCCCGGGGGTGTACGCCCGCGACAGCTCGTCCCGGTTCCGCAGGGCGACCTTCGGAGTCACCTCGATCTTGCCGCCGAGGTGCAGCAGGAAGGTGCGGTCGGAAACCTTGCGCACGTCCACGCCGTCGAGCGCGCTGAGCGCGTCGACCACCTGGTCGGCGTGACCGGAGTCGGCGGTGTCGCAGGTCAGGTCGACGATCACGCAGGTCGGGTCGGAGTCCACCACGTCCAGCGCGGTGACGACCGCCCCGGCCTCACCCACCGACGTGGTGAGTCGGCCGATCGAGGAGGCGTCGGCGGGCACGGCGATCCGGATCGTGATCGAGAATCCGGCACTGGGCAGTCGGGTCGTGGCCACGCAGGTCCCTCCGTCGGCGCTGAACGGCTCGTCCGCATTTCTACTCGCCCGCCCTGGGCAGTCGGCATCCGCCCCCGCTCTCGCCGCTCTGTTGGCGGGCATATACCAGGTGCAGCGGGCGTTGACACATGTCAGGATTACTCGGTACGTGCACAGAACGGACAGGAGAGATCGCTTGCGAGACCAGGAGACCTACGTTTCCATCCCCGACGACGAGCTCGACACCACCACCGGCGAATACGAGCTCTCCGAACGGCAGGCACTGCGACGGGTCCCCGGTCTCTCCACCGAGCTGACCGACGTCACCGAGGTCGAATACCGACAGCTCCGGCTGGAGCGGGTGGTGCTGGTCGGCGTCTGGACCGAGGGCACCCAGGTCGACGCGGAGAATTCCCTCACCGAGCTGGCCGCGTTGGCGGAGACCGCCGGCTCGCAGGTGCTCGAAGGGCTCATCCAGCGACGCAACCGCCCCGACCCGGCGACCTACGTCGGTCGCGGCAAGGTCGACGACCTCAGTTCGGTGGTGCTCTCCGCCGGCGCCGACACGGTGATCTGCGACGGCGAGCTGTCCCCGTCCCAACTGCGCAACCTGGAGCAGCGCACCAAGGTCAAGGTGGTCGACCGCACCGCGCTGATCCTCGACATCTTCGCCCAGCACGCCAAGAGCAAGGAGGGCCGGGCGCAGGTCGAGCTGGCCCAGCTGGAATACCTCCTGCCCCGGTTGCGCGGCTGGGGCGAGACGCTGTCCCGGCAGACCGGTGGGTCGGGCCGGGGCGGTGGTGCCGGCGGCGGCGTCGGTGTCCGTGGCCCCGGTGAGACCAAGCTGGAGACCGACCGGCGGCGCATCCGCCACCGCATCGCCCGGCTCCGCCGGGAGATCAAGGCCATGCGGACGGTACGCGAGACCAAGCGCGCCCGGCGCACCCGCAACGCGGTGCCCGCGGTGGCGATCGCCGGCTACACCAACGCCGGAAAGTCCAGCCTGCTGAACCGCCTGACCGGGGCGGGCGTGCTGGTGGAGGACGCGCTGTTCGCCACGCTCGACCCGACCACCCGCCGGTCCACCACGTCCGACGGGCGGGTCTACACCCTGAGCGACACCGTGGGCTTCGTTCGGCACCTGCCCCACCAGATCGTCGAGGCGTTCCGCTCGACGCTGGAGGAGGTCGCCGAGGCGGATCTGGTGGTGCACGTGGTCGACGGTGCCCACCCCGATCCGGAGGAGCAGGTCCGGGCCGTCCGCGAGGTGCTCGGCGAGGTCGGCGCCGATCGGCTGCCCGAGCTGCTGGTGGTCAACAAGACCGACGCGGCCGACGAGGAGACCCTGCTCCGGCTCAAGCGGCTCTGGCCCGAGGCGGTATTCGTCTCCGCACACCGCGGTCGCGGCATCGACGAGCTACGCGAAACGATCGAGCGGCGGCTGCCCCGCCCGGCGATCGAGGTGCGCGTGGTGCTGCCGTACGACCGGGGCGACCTGGTGGCCCGGCTGCACCGGCAGGGCGAGGTGCTCAGCACCGCCCACCTGCCGGAAGGGACGATGCTGCACGTACGGGTCAACGAGGCGCTCGCGGCCGAACTGGCCCCGTACCACGACACGGCGCAGGCGGCCCGTATCACGCGGTGATCGCCTGCGGTGACCGCACCGCCGCGTCACCCGATGGAAACCTGCGGCATGCGACACTTCTTTCATGCTCCGCACTGTTTCCTCCGTCACGGTTGCCCTCGGCCTGGTCGGGGCCACCGTGGCGGTCACCGGTGCCGCGCTCGCCGCGCCCGGCTCGACACCCGCCAAGGCAGCGTCTTCCGTGGCTGCGGCCTTCCCGGCCGCCGTTGTGGGGCCGCCGGTCACGGCGGCGGGCAAGAAGCAGTGCTCGGTCACCGACTCGCGGCTGCGTGAGCTGTCCGGCCTGGTGGCGACGAAGAACGGCTACATCGTCGTCAACGACAGCAGCGAGCAGAACGACCGCAAGCAGGTCTTCTACCTCAACAAGGACTGCCAGGTCGTCCGCGAGGTCCCCTACTCCGGGGCGGGGCCGTTCGACACCGAGGATCTCGCCGTCTCGCCGGACGGCAAGACGCTGTGGATCGCCGACACCGGCGACAACGTGACAAGCCGCGAGCGCCGCGAGCGGGTGGCGGTCTGGAGCATGCCGATCGGCGGCGGCAGTCAGCCGAAGCTGCACCGGCTGTCGTACCCGGACGGCAAGCCGCGCGATGCCGAGGCGCTGCTGATCGGCGACGACAAGCTGCCGGTGATCATCACCAAGGTCACCGCCGGCAAAGCCGAGATCTTCACGCCGGACGGGGCGCTCAAGACCGGTAACACCGAGCCCGTGCCGATGAAGAAGCTCGGCGACATCGAGCTGCCGAGGACGGACACCGAGAACCCGCTGAGCACCTTCGGCCGGGTCGCGATCACCGGTGCGGCCCGATCTCTGGACGGCTCACGGGTGGTCCTGCGCACCTACGCCGACGCCTTCGAGTACGACGTCCAGAACGGCGACATCGTCACCGCCCTCACCACTACCACCCCCCGGGTCACCGCCCTCGCCGACCCGTTCGGCGAGGCGATCGCCTACTCGACCGACGGCAAGACGTTCCTGACCGTCTCCGACGCCGGCCACCTGGAGGACGACGACCCCGTCAACATCCTCAGCTACACCCCCTCCACCGAAGGGCCGAAGGACCTGGCCGGTGATGCCGACGCGGCACAGAAGACCGGGCAGTCGTTCCTCGACGGGCTGACCCCGACCGACATCATGTACCTGATCGCCGCGGTCGGCGTGCTCGGAGCCCTGCTGGTCGGCGCGGGCATCTTCGGCATCCTGCGCGCCCGCAAGCGCCCGGCCTCGGCCGGCAGGAACCGCGACGGCGACGATGACGGCGCTGCCGCGAAGCGCAAGGGCGACGGATTCGGCTCGGCCCAGGACCGGGGCCGTGGCGGGGTGTACGGCGGGGCGGCGGCCGGTGGCGTCTACGGGGGCGCGCCGGCTGGCGAGCGGCCCGGCGGTGGCGCACGCCCGGGCGGCGGCGTGTACGGCGGCGGTGGCCGACCGGCCGCCGGCAACGGTGCTCGCCCGGGGCAGGGCGGCGGCGTCTACGGCGGTGGTGGCCGGCCCGGCGGTGAGGGTGCTCCCGTCTACGGCGGGAGGCCGGGCGGTGGCCGACAGTCCGGTGGCGGTGGACGCCCCGGCGGTGGGGTCTACGGCGGCAATGGCGCACGCGGCGGCGGGCAGCCCGGCGGGGGAGGGCGCGCGGAGCCACCCCGGCGTGGTGGTCCGGCCGAGCCGGACTACCGGGGGCGACGCTCCTCTCGGTACCGGGAGGACGACGGCGAGCCGTACGGTCAGGTGCGCGGTGGCAACTACGGCTACCGGGGCGACCGGTACTGATTTGACGACCGGTACTGACCTCGGGCCGGTACCGGTCGCCGCAGACCGCCGAGTCAGATGCGGCGCAGCACCGCGACCACCCGACCCATGATGGTGGCGTCATCGCCGGGGATCGGATCGAAGGCCGGATTTTGCGGCATCAGCCAGACGTGACCGTCGCGTCGGCGGTAGGTCTTCACGGTCGCCTCGCCGTCCAGCATGGCGGCGACGATCTCACCCGAGTCCGCGGTCGGCTGTTGCCGGACGACCACCCAGTCGCCGTCGCAGATCGCCGCGTCGAGCATCGAGTCACCCTTGACCTGGAGCATGAAGACCTCGCCCTCGCCGACCAGCTCGCGCGGCAGCGGGAAGACATCTTCCATCGACTGCTCGGCGAGGATCGGTCCACCGGCGGCGATGCGACCGAGCATCGGGACGTAGGCCGGGGTGGGTCGCTGGGAGCGGGTCAGCTCGTCGTCGACGTCGTTCGGGGAGCGGACGTCGACCGCCCGTGGGCGGTTCGGGTCGCGTCGGAGAAAGCCCTTCTTCTCCAGCTCCTTGAGCTGGTAGGCGACGCTGGACGGGGAGACCAGCCCGACCGCCTCACCGATCTCGCGCACGCTCGGCGGGTAGCCGTGACGCTCCACCCAGGTGCGGATGAAGTCCAGGATGCGTCGCTGCCGGGCGGTCAGGTCGACCGTCGCCGGGTCGGGGAAACTGCTGACCACCGGGGTCACCGGGCGCACGGTCGGCTGACCGGAGCGGGCACGGGTGACACTCCGGCGTCGGGCGGCCGGGGGGCCCGCCTCGACGCTCTGCTGCGGGCTCTGTGGCCGGTTGGCCCGGTCCTCGGTCACGTCCGTCCTCCCTGGTCGGCGCTGAGTGCCTCGGCGGCTCGTGGTGCGCACGGTGATCTGCTGGCCGGTGGGTCGACCATGGTCACCTCCGGCTGTTCATGACCGTATAGGTGAGATCGGTCTTTTTCAAACATCTGTACGACCTTCCACCGCGTGTCGATGCGGAAAATCAGCACGGCTTCCGCCCCGTACTGATAAATAGTACGGGTGTTCGAGTGGATGGGAATTGTCAATGCTCCCGCCCGACGGGGTGGTAACCGGTGCGGCCGGGTTCGCGTTGGGTTCTCCGGTTGCGGAGAACGGGTGGTGCGGGTGAGGTCTGAGGTGACGCGCCGGACACGCCGGCCAACTTGACCCCGGATCGCCGGCGACATACGGTCAACCCCTAGATGTAGTAGTCACATGGGCGTAAGTTGCCTACAGGTTGGGTTCGACTACCGACCGCACTCCCGTACCGCCAAGCTGGCGGCCATCCTGCGGGGATGGCTCCGGCTTACCGAGGCGTGCCCGGAGCGCGGGCGGGCGGACCTGTGGTCGATCAAGGAGGTCGGGCGATGCGGTGTCCGTACTGCCGGCACGCCGACTCCCGGGTGGTCGACTCGCGCGAGGCCGACGACGGCCAGCTGATCCGGCGGCGGCGGTCCTGCCCCGAGTGTGGCAAGCGGTTCACCACGGTCGAGGAGGCGGTGCTCGCCGTGGTCAAGCGCAGCGGCGTGACCGAGCCGTTCAGCCGGACGAAGATCATCGGCGGGGTGCGCAAGGCGTGCCAGGGTCGGCCGGTCGACGAGGATTCGATCGCGCTGCTGGCGCAGCGGGTCGAGGAGACCGTCCGGGCCAAGGGGGCGGCCGAGCTTCCCAGCCACGAGGTGGGGCTGGCCATCCTGGGTCCGCTGCGGGACCTGGACGAGGTCGCCTACCTGCGGTTCGCCAGCGTCTACCGGTCGTTCGACTCGCTCGCCGACTTCGAGCGGGAGATCGAGACGCTACGGGCTGCGGCGCGGGCCCGAGAGGCTGCCGGTGCCGAGCCGGCCAGCGCGCAGTGATTTTTCAGCAGTACCAGTGACAGTCGGATCGCGCGGCGGGCCCGCGCGGACGAGGGGGCGGATGAGATGCCGGGGGACGGTGTGACGACAAGTAGGTCACGAAGCAAGGCGGGCGCGGGGCTCAAGGTCGAGCGGGTCTGGACGACCGCGGGGGTGCACCCGTACGACGAGGTCAGCTGGGAGCGCCGCGACGTCGTGATGACGAACTGGCGGGACGGCTCGATCAACTTCGAGCAGCGGGGCGTGGAGTACCCGGAGAGTTGGAGCGTCAACGCGGCCAACATCGTGACCACCAAGTACTTCCGGGGCGCGGTGGGGACCCCGGAACGCGAGTGGTCGCTCAAGCAGTTGATCGACCGGGTGGTCACCACCTACCGCACCGCCGGCGAGGAGTACGGCTACTTCGCCTCCCCGGCCGACGCCGAGGTCTTCGCGCACGAGCTGACCTGGATGCTGCTGCACCAGGTGTTCAGCTTCAACTCCCCGGTCTGGTTCAACGTCGGCACGCCCTCACCCCAGCAGGTCAGCGCGTGTTTCATCCTCGCCGTCGACGACTCGATGGACTCCATCCTGGACTGGTACAAGGAGGAGGGGCTGATCTTCAAGGGTGGCTCCGGCTCCGGGGTCAACCTGTCCCGGATCCGTTCCTCCCGGGAGTTGCTCTCCTCCGGCGGCACCGCCTCCGGTCCGGTCAGCTTCATGCGCGGCGCCGACGCGTCCGCCGGCACCATCAAGTCCGGCGGTGCCACCCGTCGCGCGGCCAAGATGGTCATCCTCGACGTCGACCACCCGGACATCGAGGAGTTCGTGGTCACCAAGGCGCGCGAGGAAGACAAGATCCGCGCGTTGCGCGACGCCGGGTTCGACATGGACCTCGGCGGTTCCGACATCGTCAGCGTGCAGTACCAGAACGCCAACAACTCGGTCCGGGTCTCCGACGAGTTCATGTCGGCGGTGGAGAGCGGCGGCAGCTTCGACCTGCGCGGCCGACTCGACGGCGCGGTGATTGACACCGTCGACGCCAAGAACCTGTTCCGCACCATCTCCAAGGCCGCCTGGGAGTGCGCCGACCCCGGCCTCCAGTACGACGACACCATCAACGACTGGCACACCTGCCCGGAGACCGGCCGGATCACCGCGTCGAACCCGTGCTCGGAATACCTGCACCTGGACAACTCCTCGTGCAACCTGGCCTCGTTGAACCTGATGAAGTTCCTCCGCGCCGACGGTGGCTTCGAGGTGGAGAAGTTCGTCAGGTCGGTCGAGCTGGTCATCACCGCGATGGACATCTCGATCTGCTTCGCCGACTTCCCGACCGAGAAGATCGGCGAGACCACCCGGGCGTACCGGCAGCTCGGCATCGGCTACGCCAACCTGGGCGCCCTGCTGATGGCCTCCGGCCTGCCGTACGACTCGGACCAGGGCCGCTCGCTGTCGGCCGCGATCACCTCGCTGATGACCGGCACGGCGTACCGCCGCTCGGCCGAGCTGGCCGGCATCGTCGGCGCGTACGACGGTTACGCCCGCAACGCGGAGCCGCACAAGCGGGTGATGCGCAAGCACGCCGCCGCCAACGACGAGATCAAGCCGTCCGGCACGGTGGCCACCGCGGTGGTCCGCGAGGCCACGAAGCAGTGGACGCTCGGCAACAAGATCGGTGACAAGAACGGCTGGCGCAACTCCCAGGCCAGCGTGCTCGCGCCGACCGGCACCATCGGCCTGATGATGGACTGCGACACCACCGGCGTGGAGCCGGACCTGGCGCTTGTCAAGTTCAAGAAGCTGGTCGGCGGCGGCTCGATGCAGATCGTCAACCAGACCGTGCCGCGCGCCCTGCGCTCCCTCGGGTACCCGGAGGAGCAGGTCGAGGCGATCGTCGAGCACATCGCCGACCAGGGGCACGTGGTGGACGCCCCCGGCCTCAAGCCGGAGCACTACCCGGTCTTCGACTGCGCCATGGGCGAGCGTTCCATCGCGCCGATGGGTCACGTGCGGATGATGGCGGCGGTCCAGCCGTTCATCTCCGGCGCCATCTCCAAGACGGTCAACATGCCGGAGCAGGCCACCGTCGAGGACGTCGAGAAGATCTACTTCGAGGGCTGGAAGCTCGGCCTGAAGGCGCTGGCGATCTACCGGGACAACTGCAAGGTCGGCCAGCCGCTGTCGGCGGCGAAGAAGAAGGCCGCCGAGCCGGAGGCGACCACCACCGCCGTCGAGCCGGTGGTGGAGAAGGTCGTCGAGTACCGCCCGGTGCGCAAGCGGCTGCCGAAGAAGCGCCCGTCGGAGACGGTCAGCTTCTCCGTCGGCGGCGCCGAGGGTTACCTCACCGCCTCGTCGTACCCGGACGACGGTCTCGGCGAGGTCTTCCTCAAGATGTCGAAGCAGGGCTCCACTCTGGCCGGCGTGATGGACGCCTTCTCGGTGGCCATCTCCATCGGCCTGCAGTACGGCGTTCCGCTGGAGACGTACGTCAGCAAGTTCACGAACATGCGCTTCGAGCCGGCGGGCATGACCGACGACCCGGACGTGCGGATGGCCGCCTCGGTGATGGACTACATCTTCCGTCGCCTGGCACTGGACTTCCTGCCCTACGAGCGCCGCGCCGAACTGGGCATCTTCACCGCTCAGGAGCGGGCCGCCCAGTTGCGGGCCGAGGCCGAGGCGGAGGCGAACGGCACCGACCTCACGGCCATGGCCGCCTCCGCTCCGGTGGAGAGCAAGCCGGAGGAGCCGAAGGCCGGCCCGGTCGCCCAGCCGGCCCAGGAACTCGCCGACGTCGCCGCGGTCAAGCCGGCACCGTCGGTCGGTTCCAGCACCGAGCTGCTGGAGGCCGTGATCGGCAAGGCCGCCGACGCGCCGCTCTGCTTCACCTGCGGTACGAAGATGCGCCCCGCCGGTAGCTGCTACGTCTGCGAAGGCTGCGGCTCCACCAGCGGTTGTAGCTGACCCGAGTACGCGACGAGCCCCGGGCGGAGCACCGTCCGGGGCTCGTTCGGCTCCTGGCACCTTGGAGCGGAACCGCCCTCCCAGGGGTACTTTCGTACCAAGACTGGTCGAGCCGGCGCTTCATGGGATGGATTCGGTAGCGAGGTGTCCGCGCAGCTCGATGGCGAGGGTGTCCATGTCGGCCTCGGGGACACGCTCGTCGGGTGGCGCGTGGAGGTAGGCGAAGGCACGCGGGCCTCGGCGGTCGAGTGGGATGTCCGCCGGGCGCGGCACCACGTGGAAGTGGACGTGCGCGAAGCCGGCCTGTTCGGCGTACTGCATGACGTAGGTCTTCACGCAGCCGGTGACGGCGGTAAGCGCCCGGGAGAGCCGGACCTGCCAGGTGCCGAGGCTCGCCGCCTCGGCGTCGGTCAGTTCGGCTATCGAGGTGACGTGCCGGCGGGGCACGAGCACCAGCCAGCCGGGCAGCCGGCTGTCGAACGCGTGCACCACCCGCCAGTGCTCGTCGGCGTCGACGCGTTCCCGTGGCGGCAGCGTGTCGAACCGCTCCTCGCTACGACACACATGGCAGTCCACCCCCGCACCGTATCGAGCGACGACCACGGGATCTTGGCGCGAAACCGCCCTCGGAGGGGCAGCTTCGCACCAAGATCTCGTGACGAGCGGCGGCGATGAAGGTCACCGTTCTCTGGGAGCGGATTGTTGCGATGATCGGGTCATGACGATCGCTGAGCGCTACGTCAGGTTCGCCGAGCGCGAGGCGCGCGGGGTCTCTCCCTCGTACGAGCGGCTGGCCCGCTCGGTGTCCGGCGACGAGGAACTGCTCAGTCTGCTCGGCACCCTGCCGGAGGCTAAGCAGCAGCCGAACCTGTTGTTCGGGGTGGTACGCCTGCTCGGCGGCCCGGTCGACGAACCGGCCGCGTTCCGTGACTACACGCTGGCCAACTGGTCGACGGTCGAGGCGGAGATCCGCACCCGGGTCACCCAGACCAACGAGGCCGGCCGCTGCGCCGTACTGCTGCCGTTGCTCGCGGCGCTGCCGCAGCCGCTCGCGCTGCTGGAGGTCGGTGCCTCCGCCGGACTCTGTCTCTACCCGGACCGGTACGCCTACCGTTATGCCGGCAGGACACCCGGTGGTCACCTGATCGGCGCGGGGGAGCCGGTGCTCGATTGTGTGGTCACGAACCTGACGCCGCCGGACCACCGGCCGGAGGTGGTGTGGCGGGCCGGCCTGGACCTGAATCCCCTCGACGTGACCGATCCCGACGACGTGGCGTGGCTCGACGCCCTAATCTGGCCGGAGAACGAGCACCGCCGGGACCGACTGCGGGCGGCGGCGGCCGTCGCCGCCGCCGACCCGCCGCTGCTGGTGCGTGGCGACCTGGTCGACGACCTGCCGGCGCTGGCCGCGCAGGCACCGGCCGACGCCACCCTGGTCGTCTTCCACACCAGCGTGCTCTACCTGGTGCCGGCGCCGCGCCGGACGGCCTTCGCTGAGACGGTACGCGGGCTGCCCGGTCACTGGATCTCCAACGAGGGGCCGAGCGTGCTGCCGTATGCCGCGCTGCCGCAGCCACCGACCGATGCGCACCTCAACGTGCTCGCGCTCGACGGGCAGCCCCTGGCCTGGACCCGCGGGCACGGTCAGGAGATCACCTGGTTCGGTTAGCCGCCACGGCTGCGCTGGCCGTCGGCGGAGCAGGTGGTCCCGCAGCGACCAGCCACCGGTCAGGCACCAGAGCGCGATGACCGGGTCGCAGATCGCGCAGCCGACGAACCTCGCCCACCCCGCACGTAGCGCGTCGATCTTGCACTTTCTGTCGGGACGAAGTGGCTGAAGACGGCCATTTCGGCGACCACAAGTGCATGATCGACGGGCAGGGGTGGGGAGCTTCAGGGGGTGGGCTCGGATAGGCGGGTGGTGAGGAAGTCGCGTTCGGCGTCGTTGTCGACCAGTTCCAGGGCATCCCGGTAGGCCTGGGCCGCCTCGGCGTCGCGGCCCAGTCGGCGCAGCAGGTCGGCCCGGATCGCCGGCACGTAGTGGTAACCGGCCAGTCGCGGGTCGCGGGCGAGGGCGTCGACCTCGGCGAGCGCCACGCCGGCTCCGTCCACCATCGACACCGCCACCGCCCGGTTCAACGCGACCACCGGTGAGGGCCAGCGGTCCAGCAACGCGTCGTAGAGTCGAACGATCTGCGGCCAGTCGGTCGCCTCGTAGCTGGGCGCGAGGGCGTGCAGTGAGGCGATGGCGGCTTGGAGCGCGTACCGGCCGGTCCGTCCGGTGCGGAACGCGTCGAGCACCAGGCGGTGTCCTTCGTCGATGGCGTCCCGGTCCCAACCGGAACGGTCCTGGTCCTCCAGCCGCAGCAGCCGGCCCCTGGCGTCGGTACGGGTGGTCCGGCGGGCGTCGGTGAGCAGCAGCAGCGCGAGCAGCCCGCGTACCTCCGGTTCGTCGGGCAGGAGGGCCGCCAGCATCCGGCCCAGGTGCAGCGCCCGGTCGACCAGGTCGGCACGGACCAGGTCGCTGCCGGTGGGCGCGGTGTGTCCGGTGGTGTAGAGCAGGTGTACGACGGTGAGCACCGCGTCGAGCCGTTCGGGCAGTTCGGCGGCCTCCGGGACCCGGTAGGGGATCCGGGCGGCGGCGATCTTCTTCTTGGCGCGGGTGATGCGTGCCGCCATGGTGGGCTCGGGGACCAGGAAGACGCTGGCGATGTCGGCGGTGCTCACCCCGCAGACCAGGCGCAGGGTGAGCGCCACCTGCGCCTCCCGGGCGAGCGCCGGATGACAGCAGGTGAAGACCAGGCGCAGCCGGTCGTCCGGCACGGCCACCTCGTCCGGGACATCCGGTTCTGCCTGGTCCGGTTCCACGAGCAGGGGCAGTTTGGTACGCAGCACCTGCCGCCGGCGCAGCACGTCGAGAGCCTTGCGCCGGGCGGTGGCGGTGAGCCACGCACCGGGCCGGTCCGGTACGCCGTCGCGGGCCCAGGCGCCGAGCGCGGCCACGTACGCCTCCTGGACGCTCTCCTCGGCGAGGTCGAAGTCACCGGCGACGCGCGCCGTGGCGGCGAGTACGAAGGTCCACTCGCGGCGGTGCGCGTCCGCGACGGCCCGTTCGACCTCGGCGGTCGTGGCCGGCCCGACGGTGCGCTCGCCGTCGCTCACTCGGCGGGCGGCTGGAACAGCGGCCGGACCTCCACCCCGCCGTGGATGGTGGCCGGGTTCAGCTTGGCGATCTTCACAGCGGTGTCCGGGTCGGGTGCCTCCAGGACGAAGAACCCGGCGACGACCTCCTTGGCCTCGATGAACGGGCCGTCGGTGACGAGGTCGCCGCGTACCGCGGTGGCGGTGGTGCTCGGTTGCAGCGCGAAGCCCGTCACGATCTGCCCGCCCAGTTCGGCCACCTGCGCGGGATACCGCTCCAGCAGGGCGACGTAGTCGGGGGTGAGGTCCATCGGGTCGGCCGGTGCCGGCGAGTAGATCAGGACTGCGTACTGGGCCATGAGGTCTCCTTCATCGACTTCATCCTCTGTCCCGCCAGTGGACGGGGCCAGCGCGGATCGACGCCGCCGGGGAAAACCTAGACTGCCGGTGATGAGCGAAGAACGACGGCCCCTGGCGGCCCGGCCACTGACCGAGCCGCACCCGTCGCGGTTGCCGCTCGATCACCCAGGCCGGCAGCGCATCCTCAGCGTGCACGCCGCCGCCCTCGCCGCCGGTGACGCCGGCTACCTCGACCCGGACACCGGGCTGTTCGTCCTCACGGCCGGGTTCCTGGCCCGCCGCGGCACCTGCTGCGGCCGGGGCTGTCGACACTGCCCGTACGTCAGCTGAGCGACGGGGTCAGGCGGCGGCGACGAAGACCCGGGAGGCGATCTCACGGGGCAACCGGACGCTCTCGCCGGAGCGGTCGATCGACACGGCATCGCGCTCCTGCGCCACCGTCACCGTGGCACCCGGGTCGACGCCGGCTGCGTGCAGTTGTCGGAGCACCTCGGCGTCGGTCTGTACGCTCTCGCAGATCCGCCGTACGACGACCGTGCCGGTCAGGCCGGGGAAGGCCAGGTTGCGCTCGCCGTCAATCGGCTCGGGCTCGGCCAGGCCGGGCGAGCCCAGCTCGTCCAGGCCCGGGATCGGGTTGCCGTACGGCGACCGGGTCGGCCGGTTGAGCAGGTCGTAGACCCGCTTCTCGACCGCGTCGCTCATCACGTGCTCCCAGCGGCAGGCCTCTTCGTGGGCCTCCTCGTAGGGCATCCCGATCACGTTGACCAGCAGCAACTCGGCGAGCCGGTGTTTGCGCATCACCGATACGGCGGTGCTGCGCCCCTGCTCGGTGAGGCTGAGGTGCCGGTCACCTTCGACGGTGAGCAGACCGTCGCGCTCCATCCGGGCGACGGTCTGACTGACCGTGGGGCCGCTCTGGCGCAAGCGTTCGGCGATCCGGGCGCGCAACGGAGGCACACCCTCCTCCTCGAGTTCGAGGATCGTACGCAAGTACATTTCGGTCGTATCGACCAGGTCGTGGGACTTCATGGTGTCAGCGGCCCTCCAGCCTTGATGGTACCCTCCCGCGCCCCGGACGTCTGTCGCCGAACCGTCGGGCATGTCACTCATGGTGTTGACTGTCGGCCATGTCTGCTACAGAGGATCTCCTGGTCGAGCCCGAGCGGCTCGCCGCCGAACTCGACGGTGCCGACCCGCCCACCCTGCTCGATGTCCGCTGGCGCCTGGCCGGGCCGCCCGGGCGGGACGACTATCTGGCGGGGCACCTGCCGGGCGCCGTCTTCGTCGACCTGGACACCGCGCTGTGCGGCGCACCCGGCCCGGCCGGGCGGCATCCGCTGCCCGAGCCGGACGATCTGGAGGCGGCGTTGCGGGCGGCCGGTGTGCGGGCGGGTCATCCCGTGGTGGTGTACGACGGCGGCGACGGCATGTCGGCGGCCCGCGCCTGGTGGACGCTGCGCTGGGCGGGGCACCGACCGGTCCGGTTGCTGCACGGCGGCTACCCGGCCTGGACGGCGGCCGGCCTGCCGGTCAGCACCGATCAACCTGCTCCGGCGCCGGGCGACGTGACCGTCCGTCCGGGAGCCCTGCCGGTGCTGGACGCCGCGGCTGCCGCGCGCCTGGCGGCCGGCGACGGTGTCCTGATCGATGTGCGGGCCGCGCCCCGATACCGGGGCGAGCACGAGCCGATCGACCCGGTCGCCGGCCACATCCCCGGCGCGGTGAATCTGCCCGCACCCGAGTACGTCGCCGAGGGACGCTTCCCGGCTGCGGAGGCGCTGCGGAGCCGCTTCGCCGTTGTCGGCGTGGCCGCCGAGGCTCCGGTCGGGGCGTACTGCGGTTCCGGGGTGACCGCGGCCCAGGCCGTGCTCGCGCTGCATCTGGCCGGCCGCACGGACGCCGCGCTCTACGTCGGCTCGTGGAGCAACTGGGTAGCCGACCCGGACCGACCGGTGGCCACCGACGCCTGACCGGTCCGACGCCTGATCGGCCGCGTCGGTGGTGCGGCGGGTGTCGACCCGGGGCGGCCCGACCGTCGGCAGCCCGGCGACGCGCCGCCGGCCGGCCATCGTGCGACCATGGGTAGATGTCCGACGACACGGTGGTGGTGTGGGACGAGTCGCTGCTCGCCTACGACCTCGGTGACCACCCACTCGATCCGGTGCGGGTGGAGTTGACCATCGCCCTCGCCCGGGAACTGGGCATCCTCGAACGGGCCGGGGTGCGGCTGGTGCCGCCGGTGCCCGCCGACGCCGCCCTGCTCACCCGGGTGCACGACCCGCGCTACCTCGACGCGGTCCGGATCGCGCCCCGCGACCCGCTCTTCGCCGGGTTCGGTCTGGGCACCTCGGACAATCCCGTCTTCGACCGGATGCACGAGTCCAGTGCGCTGGTCGCCGGGGCGAGCGTGATCGCGGCCGAGGCGGTGTGGCGGGGTACGGCCCGCCGGGCGGTCAACGTCGCCGGTGGCCTGCACCACGCGATGCCCGCCCGAGCCGCCGGGTTCTGTGTCTACAACGACCCGGCGGTGGCCATCGCCCGGCTGCTCGACCTGGGCGCGGAGCGCATCGCGTACGTCGACGTCGACGTGCACCACGGCGACGGGGTGCAGCAGATCTTCTGGGACGACCCACGGGTGCTGACGGTCAGCCTGCACGAGACCCCGCTCGCCCTGTTCCCCGGCACCGGTTTCCCGGACGAGACCGGCGGCCCGAACGCCGCCGGCACCGCGGTCAACATTCCGTTGCCACCCGGGGTCGAGGACGCCGGTTGGCAGCGTGCCTTCCACGCGGTCGTGCCATCGGTGCTGCGGGCGTTCCGCCCACAACTTCTGTTCACCCAGTGCGGGGCGGACGCCCACCGCGTCGACCCCCTCGCCGACCTGCACCTGTCCGTCGACGGTCAGCGTGCCACCTACCTGGCGTTGCGGGCGCTCGCCGACGAGTTGTGCGACGGGCGCTGGGTGGCCACCGGCGGTGGCGGGTACGCCCTGGTCGAGGTGGTGCCCCGGGCCTGGACGCACCTGCTGGCGGTGGCCACCGGCACGCCGCTGGACCCGGCGACGCTGACCCCGCCGGCCTGGCGGGAAATGGCCACGGCCCGTCGGCCCGGCTTCGACGTGCCGCTGCGGATGACCGACGACGTCGACCCGGGCTACGAGCCGTGGCAGCCCACCGGGGAGCCGAGCGCGGTGGACCGGGCGATCGCGGCGACCCGGAAAGCGGTCTTCCCGCTGCTCGGCCTCGATCCCCACGATCCGCGTGACTGACTGAGCCGGCCGGGGAGGGCCGACCGAGGTGACCACAGCCGAACACGCCGTGGACGTGCTGCTCAGCGACGGCAGCACGGTCCAGTTGCGACCGATCGAGCCGTCCGACGCGCCCGAGATCGTGGCGATGCACTCCCGGTTCTCCGAACGCACCCGCTACCTGCGCTACTTCTCGCCGTACCCACGGATCCCGGAGCGGGATCTGCACCGCTTCGTCAACGTCGACCACCGCGACCGGGAGGCGTTCGTGGTGCTGGCCGGCGACCGGATCGTCGCGGTGGGCCGCTACGAGCGGCTCGGCCCGCAGTCGCCGGACGCCGAGGTGGCCTTCGTCGTCGAGGACGCCTACCAGGGGCGGGGTATCGGCTCGGTGCTGATGGAGCATCTCGCCGACGCCGCCCGCCGGGCCGGGATCGTCAACTTCGTGGCCGAGGTGCTCCCGGCCAACGGGCAGATGCTGCGGGTCTTCGCCGACTTCGGGTACCAGATCCAGCGTCAGTTCGCCGACGGGGTGGTGCACCTCAGTTTCCCGATCGCGCCCACCGAGGCGACCCTGGAGGTGCAGCGCGGACGTGAGCACCGCACCGAGGCGCGCTCCATCGCCCGGCTGCTCGCCCCGCGTGGCGTCGCCGTCTACGGTGCCAGCGCCACCGGCCAGGGTGTCGGCGCGGCGGTGCTCGGGCATCTGCGTGACGGCGGGTTCACCGGGTCGGTGGTGCCGGTGCACCCGAGTGCCGCGCGGGTGGCCGGGCTTCCCGCGTACCCGTCGGCGGCCGATGCCGGGCTGCCGGTCGACCTGGCGGTGGTGGCGGTGCCCCCGGAGGCCGCCGCCGCGGTCGTCGCCGACGCCGCGGCGGCCGGGGTGCACGGCCTGGTCGTGATCTCCGCCGGCTTCGCCGAGGCCGGCGTCGAGGGTGCCGCCGCGCAGCGTGCCCTGGTCCGCGCGGCCCACGCTGCGGGCATGCGGGTGATCGGCCCGAACTGCCTGGGGGTGGCCAACACCGACCCGGGCGTACGCCTCAACGCCACCCTCGCCCCGCGCCTGCCGGTGCCGGGCCGGGTCGGCATCTTCAGCCAGTCCGGCGCGTTCGGCGTGGCACTGCTGGCGGAGGCGGACCGGCGGGGGCTCGGTCTGTCCAGCTTCGTCTCGGCCGGCAACCGGGCCGATGTCTCCGGTAACGACCTGTTGCAGTACTGGCAGGACGATCCCGGCACCGACGTGATCATGTTGTACCTGGAGACCTTCGGCAACCCGCGCAAGTTCGCCCGGCTGGCCCGGCGCATCGGCCGGGACAAGCCCGTGGTGGCGTTGGCCTCACCGGCCCGCCCGCCGGGAATGGGTGACGTCGCCGGCCCGGACTCCACGGCGGTCAGCGCACTGTTCGCCCAGTCCGGGGTGATCCGGGTGGACACCGTCGGCGAGCTGCTCGACGTCGGGGTGCTGCTGGCCAATCAGCCGCTGCCCGCCGGTGACCGGGTCGGCGTGGTCGGTAACTCCTCCGCGTTGACCGGGCTCGCGGCCACCGCCTGCGCAGCCCAGGGGCTCTCCGTCGCCGACGGCTACCCGCGTGACGTCGGGCCGAGGGCCAGCGCGGCGGAGTTCGCCGAGGCGCTGGCCGGGGCCGCCGCCGACGACTCGGTCGACGCGCTTGTGGCGCTCTTCGCCCCGCCGCTGCCCGGCCAGTTCACCGGCACCGAGGCCGACCTCACCGCCGCCCTGCCCGCGGCTCTCTCCGGTGGCAAGCCGGCGGTGGCCACCTTCCTCGTCGGTCGTGCCCCGGCCGGGATGCCCTCGTACCCGAGCGTGGAGGAGGCGGTTCGGGCGCTGGGCCGGGTCACCGCGTACGCGCGATGGCTGCGCCGGCCGACCGGAACCCTGCCGGAGCTGTCCGGCGTCGACCCGGGGGCGGCGCAGGCGGCGCTGCGGGCGGACGACACCGACGTGGCGGCGTTGCTGGCCGCGTACGGTATCGACGTGGTCGAGTCGGTGCCGGCCGCCTCGGTCGACGAGGCCGTCGAGGCCGCCGCTCGGCTCGGGTTTCCGGTGGCGCTCAAGGCCGCGTCCCCGGGGCTGCGGCACCGCCTCGACCTCGGTGCGGTCCGCCTCGATCTGCCGGACGCCGCTGCCGTGCGTCGCGCCTGTTCGGAGCTGGCTGTCGCCTTCGGTGCGGACGTCCTGGTGCAGCCGATGGTGCCGCCCGGGGTGGCCTGTGTGGTGGAGTTGGTCGAGGACCCGGCGTTCGGGCCGGTGGTCGGGTTCGGGCTCGGTGGGGTCGCCACGGAACTGCTCGGCGATCGGGCGTGGCGAGCAGTGCCGCTGACCGACCGGGACGCCGCCGAGCTGGTCGACGCGCCGCGGGCGGCGCCGTTGCTCCGTGGCCATCGGGGTGCCGCGCCGGTCGATCGCGCCGCTCTGGCCGACCTGCTGTTGCGGGTCGGTCGCCTCGCCGACGACCAGCCGCGGGTCCGGGCGCTGACGCTGAACCCGGTGCTCGCCCGACCCGATGGTTTGTCGGTGCTGCACGCGAACGTCCGGATCGGCTCCGCCGCCGTGCCGCGCCCCGACACCGGCCCCCGCCGGTTGTGAGTGGGCTGGCCGGTCAGGCTCGACTGGAGATCTGCTGCACCGCCCAGGCGTTGCCGTCGGGGTCGGCGAAGAAGACGAAGCCGACATTGTCCAGCGGGTCCGGCACCGGGCGCGGGTTCTCGCCGAGCACCTGGATCTCGCTGACCTCGACGCCGCGTTCGAGCAGCTCGGCGCGCGCCTTGGCCAGGTCCGGTACGACGAGTTGCAGGCCCTTCAGCGACCCCGGTGGCATCTGCGGCACGGCGCCCTTGCCGATGACGATCGAGCAGCCCGACCCGGGTGGGGTCAACTGCACGATGCGTACGTCGTCGCCGATCACGGTGTCGTGGTCGACGGCGAAGCCGAGCTGGTCGGCGTAGAACGCCTTGGCCCGGTCCACGTCGGAGACCGGTACGACCACCACTTCCAGCGTCCAGTTCATTGCTGTCCTCCTGTTCTCGTCGCCAGCAGTTCGGCGAGTCGGGTGAAGCTTTCGGTGACTCCACGGACCATCGGGTACCGCAGGGCGATGTCGCGTCCTTCGGGGGTGGCGTAGCGCAGCGTCGTGGTGACGGTCGTCCGCCCGGCGAGCTCGGTGAACGTGTGACTGACAAGCGTGTCGCCCGGGTACGACTGGTCGTCGAAGCGTTCGGTGCAGACGAGTTCGTGCGGCGCGGTGATCGTCCGGTAGACCCCTCGCTGGACCATCCGCTGCCCGCCGGGGCCCTGCGACTCGAATTGCCAGCGCCCGCCCACCCGTAGGTCGACCTCGCAGCCGACCAGTTGCCAGCCGCGTGCGCCGTACCACCGGACGAGCAGGTCAGGACGGGTGAAGGCGGCGAACACGAGCCGCGCCGGCGCGTCGAAGACCCGGCTCAGCACGATCTCCCGATCGCCCGGTGTGTCGACCACCAGATGGTCGTCGATCACGGTGCCGCACCGCCGTCCGGCGTGCCGGCGTCACGTTGCCCGTCCTCGGCCGAACGCAGCTCGTCGAGCAGGGCGTCGAGCCGCTGGTAGCGCTCGGCCCAGTGGTCGCGGTAGGCGGCGAGCCAGGCGGTGGCCTCCCGCAGCGGCGCGGCTTCGAGGCGGCAGGGGCGGCGCTGGGCGTCTCGTCCCCGGCTGACCAGTCCGGCACGTTCCAGCACGCGCAGGTGTTTGGAGACGGCCGGCTGACTCATCGCGAAGGGCGCGGCGAGTTCGGTGACGGTGGCCTCGCCGGCCGCCAGTCGGGCGAGGATGGCGCGCCGGGTGGGATCGGCGAGAGCGGCGAAGGTGGCGTCCAGGTCGGTGAGCACGTTGTATAACCTTCCGGTTTGATAACCAAAAGGTTTCTACCGGGTTGGACGCCCGCGCGTCAAGCGGCACACACGCAACGGCCCCGGCGGTACCGCCGGGGCCGATGGCCGAACGCTCAACTCAGCAGGCGTACGCCTCCAAGCGCTGCGCCCGCTCCGGGGCACGCAGCTTGAGCAGGGTCACCTTCTCGATCTGTCGGATCCGTTCCCGGGAGAGGCCGAATTCCCGGCCCACCTCGTCCAGGGTGCGTTGCCGACCGTCGTCGAGGCCGAACCGCAACCGGATCACGGCCTGCTCGCGCTGCGAGAGGGTGGCCAGCACGATGCTCACCTCGTTGCGTAGTTCACCGTGGGTGGCGGCGTCGCCGGGCCCGGCGGCCGGGTCGACGGCGGCGACGAAGTCACCGAGGGCGCTCTCGCCGTCCTCGCCGACAGCCTGGTCCAGACTCACCGGCTCCCGGTCGTACGAGATCAGCTCGATCACCTGGAACTCCGGCACGTCGAGCGCGCGGGCCACCTCGGCGACCGTGGGCTCCCGACCCAGCGACACCGCCAGCTCACGCCGGGCGCGGACCATCCGGTTCACCTGCTCGACCATGTGGACGGGGATGCGGATGGTGCGGGCCTGGTCGGCCATGGCGCGGGTGATGGCCTGTCGGATCCACCAGGTGGCGTAGGTGGAGAACTTGTAGCCCTTGGTGTAGTCGAACTTCTCGACGGCGCGGATGAGGCCGAGGTTGCCTTCCTGGATGAGGTCGAGGAAGGCCATGCCCCGGCCGGTGTACCGCTTGGCGATGCTCACCACCAGCCGCAGGTTTGCCTCCAGCAGGTGGTTCTTGGCGGCCCGGCCCTGCCGCGCGACCAGTTCCAGATCTGCGCGCAGCTCTTCGGAGACCGGTATGCAGGTGCTGAGCTTCTCCTCGGCGAACAGGCCGGCCTCGATCCGCTTCGCCAGGTCCACCTCCTGTACGGCGGTGAGTAGCTTCGTCCGACCGATTCCGTTGAGGTATGCCCGGACCAGGTCGGTGGAGACGCCGCGCTCATCGGTGGCGTCCAGGTCGGTCAGGGTGTCGACGCCGTACTCCGCCTCGGTGCCGGCGTGCGTCCGGTGCTCCGTCATCTGCTGGGCCATCTCAGTCTCTCCCCGTGTCCACGTCCGTGCCGTGTCCGCCGGCCAGTTGCGCCGGTGACAAACAGCTTGGCCGTCGGGGCGTAAAACGGGAGTGAGGCGATCGGGGAACCGACAGTCGCTGAGTCGGCACTCGGCGACGTGCCGGCCCGGCGGTTCGGCCGGCTCGGCTTGTCGACGCCGGTTACCGTGCCAGCGGTCGGCCGTCGGGCCGGCGTACCCGCCCGGATGCGGGCGATCGAGCGACGGAGGCAATCGTGGTGTTCAAACGGCTCATGCAGGCGATGGGAGTCGGTGGTCCGTCGGTGGAGACGGTGCTGTCGAATCCGAACTGCCGGCCGGGCGGCCACCTGGAGGGCAGCATCGCGGTCACCGGCGGTGACCACGGCGTCGACGTGTCCTACGTGGCCCTGGGGCTGCTCACCCGGGTGGAGGTGGAGAGCGGCGACAACGAGTACGCCACCAACCAGGAGTTCCAGCGGCAGCAGGTCACCGGCCCGTTCCGGCTGGAGGCGGGGCAGCGCTACGACGTCCCGTTCCGGTTCGAGGTGCCGTGGGAGACCCCGCTCACCGAGCTGTACGGGCAGCACCTGCACGGGATGACCATGGGTCTGCGTACCGAACTGGAGGTGGCCCGCGCCGTCGACAAGGGCGACCTGGACGCGGTGGCGGTGCACCCGGTGCCAGCCCAGGAGCGCCTGCTGGATGCGCTGCTGCGGCTCGGTTTCCGGTTCGCGCGAGCGGACGTGGAGCGCGGGCACATCTACGGTGTCCACCAGACGTTGCCGTTCTACCAGGAGATCGAGTTCTACCCGCCGCCGCAGTACGCGGGCGCGATGAAGCAGTTGGAGGTCACCTTCGTCACCGACCCCCGGCAAGTGCAGGTGGTGTTGGAGCTGGACAAGCGGGGTGGGTTGTTCACCGAGGGCCGCGACGTCTTCGGTCGCTTCGCCGTCGAGCACGCCTCGGCGGCCAACACCGACTTTGCCGCCCAGCTCGACGGCTGGCTGCGTCAGTCCCTCCAGCGGCGGGGCATGTTCTTCTGACCGGACCGCCGCCCGGTCGGGTCAGGCCCAGCCGTTCCGGGCGGCGTACCAGCCGAGCTGCATCCGGGTCTCCACCCCGGCGATGTCCATCAGGTGGCGCAGTCGCCGTTGCAGGGTCCGCAGCGACAGGTCGAGCCGGGTGGCCACGACGTGGTCGGTGAGCCCGGCCAGCAGCAACGCCAGGATCTGGCGGTCCAGGTCGGTCGGGCCGTCGGCGCCGTCGAGGCCGGCGGCGTCCCCCAGCACGCCGGCGGCGGACACGGTCAGCGGGTGGGCGTGCCGCCACACGATCTCGAACAGCGCGTCCATCGCCGCCAGCAGCCCGGTGCGGTGCAGCAGCACCGCGCCGGGCTCGCCGCCGGGGGTGGTGGTCAACGGCACCAGGGCGAGCTCCGAGTCGGCCAGGATGAGCTTGATCGGCAACGACTCGGCCACCCGTACCTGCACGCCGGTGCGCAGTGACTCGAGGGTCTCCGCGACCACCCCTGGTTCGGCGAGGGTCGGCCGGTCCACGACGACCCGGAACTGCACTCCCTGGCCCACCGCCACCGACTCGACCGCGTTGGTGCCCGGCGGCACGGCGATGAAGGGCATGGTGACGAAGCTCCGGACCTCCGTGCGCGCGGCGTGCTGCACCTGCGCGAACCGGTGCCGCACAGCGTCGACGCCGGTGACCACCTCGATCAGCTCGTCGATCGTGCGCCCCGCCACCGCGCCGCGGTACTCCTCGGCGAGGGTGACGAGCGCCAGCTCCGCGCTGCGCAGCGCGTTGCGTTGCTCGCTGATCAGCGCCCCCAGGGCGACCGCCGGCGGTGCCACCGAGAACTCGGTGTCCGGCCCGGACGTCGCCAGGCCGCAGTCGACCAGTCGCTCCAGTGCCGCGGCCACCACCGCCGCGGGCAGCCGAAGGGCGCCTGCGAGGGCAGCGACGTCGGCCCGCGCCCGCCGCACCAACAGGCCGTAGACCACTTCGTCCTCGGGGCTCAACCCCAGCACGCCCAGCATCGGTGGCTTCCTCCCTGCGCCCATCGCGGCACGGGAAGTATGTGACATGCCCATGAGTCCTGACCAGGTCTTCGACGGAGCGGACACGCCGGTGGGGCCCCCGGACATTGCCGGCCCCGGGGCCCCCAACGGCGCGATCATCGCAGGCCGTACGCCCGGATGAGCTCCTGCCGGATGCCGAAGCCGGAGTCGGTACGAGCCTCGGCCCGCACCGACACGAAGCCGCCCGGCTTCTTCGGCAGCTTCAGCGCGCCGTCCCACCAGCCGCCGGAGTCACGGCTCAGCGCCACCTTCTGCCAGCTGGCGCCGTCGTCGTACGAGACCTCCAGCTGCACCCAGGTGACCGTGCCGGTACCGCTGCCGCCCGGCTGCGGTCCCGCCTTGACGCCGATCCGCCGGCTGGTCCCGGCCTTGACGTCACCCCGCAGATCGGTCTCCAGCGCGTAGTCGAGCTGTAGCAGCGCGAACGGGACGAAGGTGTCCGCCTCGTTGGAGCTGGAGACGAAGTCCCACTCGGTGTGCGTACGGGTGGACAGCCGCCACTGGTCGGCTGGCCGCGACGCGTCCAGCACCAGGCGGTACGGCAGCGTGCCGGCCGGCACCTCCGTCCACTGCAGGTCGGAGTTGAGCCGGTTCTCGTTCAGCAGGGTGTCGCCCTGGTACAGCTTGAGGTTCGTCGGCACCGAGCCCCACTCCAGGTTGCCCCCGTGCTCGAGCACGTCGTCGGACGGGCTCCAGGCCTGCACGTTGACCGTCATGTAGTCGCGGTAGCGGCTGTTCTTCACCCCGAAGGCCCGGCTGAAGGCCGGCCGGACGGCAGGGGCGAACCAGTCCAGCCGGGTGGTGGTGCCCTTGGCGTACGTGTTCAGGTACGCGGTGTCGGTCCAGGTGCCCTGGCTGTGCACCTCGTGCCAGACCACGTCCGGGGTGACCCATTCGATGCGGGTGCCCGGGTGCTGCTCGGACTCCGGGAAGCCGAACGACGGGCTGAACGTCATGTCGTACCGGTAGCCGGAGCCCGGCGTGTCCTTGACGGCGTGGTAGCGGGCGTCGATCCGGGCCAGGTCGTTCCGGGTCGGGTGGTACGTGAGCGCCCGGTCGGGCACCTGGTCGGGCCAGACCTTGGTCAGGTCGTAGAGGTAGCTGGCGAACGGCACCCGGGTGGCGGTCAGCTTCGGCGCCTTGGTTCGGACCGCCTCGATCAGCTGCTCGCCGGCGTCGCGGTGCAGGGTGCCGACGGAGATCGGGGACTCGCCGACGTACTCGTTGAGGATCCCGGGGCCGTCGTTGACGACCAGGAGCAGCTTCGCTCCGGCGGCCGCCGCGGCGGCGGCGCGATCCGGTGCGGGGACCGCGTCGCTGCGGGTCACGATGGCGACCTTGCCCTCGACGTCGAGGCCGGCGTACTCGTCCGGGCTGCCGGTGCCGACGTAGACCGGCCGCAGCGTCTCGGTGCCGGCGGTGAGCGCGGCGCCCGGCTGCACGGTGGCGTTGACCGGCGGCAGGCCGGGGACGGCCACGCTCAGCATGGGCTCGCCCTTGCGCCATCGGGCCGCAATGGTGAACGACCCCTGCTCGACCCGCTCGGTCGGCAGGATGTAGAGGTCGTCGTACCTGATCGGCAGCTGGTAGATCGAACGGTAGCTGTCGCCGCCGGCGTACTCGACGGTGTAGTCGATCTTGCGCTGCCGGTCCTCGGTGCGTTGCGGTGCGGTGGTGTCGAGCAGGCGGGCCCGGCTGGCGTCCAGCACCACCTCGGACGGGCGGTCCAGCACCGTCTCCGGGTCGACCAGCACGGCGCGGCCCAGGGCGTCGGCCTGCTCACCCGGCACGTCCAGCGCCGTCTCCACGGTGTACGTGCCCGGCGGCAGCCGCAGGGTCTGCTCGCCGTCGACGGCGAACGACCAGGTGAACCACTCGCCGGCCCGCTTCACGGCGATGGTCGAGCTGGCCGGCTTGCCGTCCCGGCCGCGCAGCTTCACGGTCAGGTCGTACCGCTCCTCCTCCTTGAGCAGGGCGAGCGCGGTGCGGGTGACCGGGGCACCGGTGGCCGCATCGGTGCCGACGAGGTAGCCGGTGACCTGGCCGTGGGGGGCCGACCGGGGGTCGCCGGACACCGCGATCTCAGCGCTGCCGCCGGCCGGCACGGTCACCGAGGAGCCGCTGAGCGAGAACGGGCCGGTGCCGGTGACGGCGAGGTTCAGGGTGACCGCGGCGGTGCCGGAGTTGGTGAACGTCACCGGCTTGGCAACCGGGGCGTCCGTGGTCTCGTGTGGCCAGTCGAAGTTGCCGAAGAACACCGATCCGGTGGCCCGGACGGTGCCGCGCACCGCCGCCGCCACGTCGAGCCGCCCGGTGCCCACCTCGTACGGGCCGTAGCCGCCGGGGAGAGCCTCGGCGCTGCTCATCAGCGCCTCCTTGAGCTGCGGGCCGGTCCATTCCGGGTGGCGCTGGGCGAGGACCGCCGCCGCACCCGCGACGTGCGGGGCGGCCATCGAGGTGCCGTCCATGCTCTGGTACATGCCCTCGCCGGCGGACTGCTGCGAGCGGGCCGCGGAGATGCCGACTCCCGGCGCGGCGATGTCCGGCTTCAGTGCCCCGGTGCGCGCCAGCGGCCCGGTGCTCGAGAACCAGGCGAGCTGGTCCTGCTTGTCCACCGCGCCGACGGTGAGGGCGCTCGCGGCGGTCCCCGGCGAGCCGATGCTCTGCGGTCCGGAGTTGCCGGCGGCGACCACGAAGAGTGTGCCGTGCTGCGCGGAGAGGGTGTCCACCGCCAGGGTCATCGGGTCGGTGCCGTCGGTGCGCGACGCGTCGCCGAGGCTCATGTTGACGACGTCGGCACCGGACTCGGCCGCCCACTGCATGCCGGCGATGATCCAGGAGTCCTGGCCGTACCCGTCGTTGCCCAGGACCTTGCCGACGATCAGGTCCGCACCCGGCGCAACGCCCTTGTGGTCGCCGCCGGAGGCCGCGCCGGTGCCGGCGATGGTCGAGGCGACGTGGGTGCCGTGGCCGTGCACGTCCGACGTGTCCTCGCCCGGTACGAAGCTGACCTTCTCGTCGATCTGGCTGGCCAGGTCGGGGTGGGTCGCGTCGACCCCGCTGTCCAGCACCGCGACCGTCACGCCGGCGCCGTCGTAGCCGGCGGCCCACGCCTCGGGCGCGCCGACCTGCGGCACGCTCTCGGTCAGGTTGACCTTCACCTGGCCGTCCAGCCAGAGCTTGGTCACGCCGGCGCCGAGAGCCATGCCGGACGGGGCGGCGGGCGCGACGGCCGACCAGAGCGCCCGGGCCTGCTTCTTGTCAGCGGCGAGCGCCCGGCCGCTGATGCTGGGCAGGTCCCGGACGAGCTTCGTGCCGCGCGGCGCGGCCGGTCGGGCGGCGCGGGCGGCGGCCTTCGGGTACGTGGCGATCAGCGGCAGTTCGGCCGCCCGGGCGTCGTCGTAGCCCATCTCGATGAGGTCGGTGACGTTGAACAGGCGCCGGTCGAGCCGCTCGGCGGTCAGCAGCGGCACCGCCTCGTCGGGCAGGACGTACAGGTCGCCGCCGCTCTGCTGGATGCGGACACCGCCGGTGGCGTCGTCCGGGCGGTCGACGTCGGCGGTGGATTTGCCGTCGGCGAAGGTCGTCACGGTGACCACGTCACCGGTGACCAGGGTAACGGTGTGGGTGTCCCGTGCGGTGGCGGTGGCGGGGGGTGGGGTCGGTCCGGCCGCCGCGGCGGGCGGACGGATCGCGGCGGCGCCGGCGGCCACCAGGCCGGCGGCCGCTGCGGCGGCGATCAGTCGCCGTCGCGTCCGACCCGAGGTGAAGGGCGTTCTGGGGGAAGGCATGGCACGGTTCTACCGCCGCCGTCGTGCCCGGTGAACAAAGTTGGATGGCGGGGTCACGCCACGGCACGATCCCGCCATCCGGTCGATGGACGGCGGCGACCACCCCGCTGATCTGGGGTGCCGCGTTCGCGAGGGCACATCTACGGCGTGCACCAGACGCTGCCGTTCTACCAGGAGATCGAGTTCTACCCGCCGCCGCAGTACGCGGGCGCGATGAAGCAGTTGGAGGTCACCTTCGTCACCGACCCCCGGCAGGTGCAGGTGGTGTTGGAGCTGGACAAGCGGGGTGGGTTGTTCACCGAGGGCCGCGACGTCTTCGGTCGCTTCGCCGTCGAGCACGCCTCGGCGGCCAACACCGACTTTGCCGCCCAGCTCGATGGCTGGTTGCGTCAGTCGCTGCAACGCCGCGGCCTCTTCGGCTGAACTCCGCGATCCCGCGCTGTACCTCAGTGCCAGTTGCTGATCTGCACGTCGTGCGGCGCGGGCTCGCCCTTACCAGTTTCGACCAGCCGCTTGAGACTCATCAGGTAGATCGCCCACTTGGTGCTGCAGTGGTACATGAACTCCACCGGCTCCCGCCAACCCTCGTGGCGGAACAACACGATCGTGAAGTCGTCCTCCCGCTTCAGCTCGAAGCGGACCCGGGTGCCGATCCACTCCTCGGGGCCGTCGACGACCTCCCAGAGCACCAGTTCGGCCGGCCGAGTCTCCAGGACCTTCATGTCGAAGCCGCCGGGTATGAAGCGGAACCGGAGCACTCCGCCGACGTCGCCGTCGCCGTCCGTCTCCTCGGTCCACCAGTTCGCCAGCCCGTCGACAGTGGTCAGGGCGGCGTAGACGTCCTCGGGAGCCGACGTGACGCCGACCCGGTGCAGGATGTTCAGCATCGTGATTCCTCGTCTCTGTTGAGATGCCCGAAGGCGGGCAGGATGGATCACGCCGCCACGGGACGTGGCGACGAACGTTCTGGTGGGTTCAGCTCTGCTGGCCGCGCTGGATCGCCTCGGCGATCCGCTTGATCCGCCGCAACCGGGCGTCCCAGGTGGCACCGACCGACGACAGCTGCGCGACGGCACGGGCGAGTTGCGCCTCGTCCACCTCGTAGCGACGTTCGCGGCCGGACGGCGTGCCGTGGACCAGCCCGACCCGGTCGAGTACGCCGAGGTGTTTGGCGACCGCCTGCCGGGTGACCGGCAGTTGCTCGCTCAGCGTGGTCGCCGTGCCGCCTCCGTCACTGAGCAGCAGGTCGAGCATCCGCCGCCGGGTCGGGTCCCCGACGGCGGACCAGAGGTCGTCGTCGACGGTGACGCTCATCGGGTCGAGACCAGCCGCGCGACGTACTCGACGAGGCGGGGCAGGAAGTAGTCCCAGCCGCTGACGTGGTCGCGGTAGTGCGCTTCGAGCACCGCCGCCTCCCAGCCCTTCTCCCGGAATCCCGTCTCGGTGAGTCGCAGCAGCGTTCCGGTGCCCGACGGGACCAGTTCGAAGGTCACCAGGAGCGAGTTGGTCGGCGTCGCGACGGCGAGATCCTCGTACACCCACCGGAACGAGAACCGCCGGGGCGGGTCGGCCTCCACGACGGTGAGCGGCACGACCTGCGCGTTCGGCGTCGAGCTGTCGCCGAAGGAGACCGTCCCGGTGGCGCCGGGGACCGGCTCGAGATCCGCGTCGTCCGGCCACCACTCCCGCAGATGTTCGGGGGTCGTGACGACCTCGTAGACCACCTCGGGGGTGGCGTCGACGTGGATCTCCCGCTCGATGCTGCCGTACTCCATGCGCTCCTCCAGACATGCAACCAGTGGTTGCGTCTGACTGTAGGGGTTGGCGTCGGGATGTGCAACCACTGGTTGCGCTATAGGTCGAGGAGGATGGTGCGGGGACCGACGTTGACGCTCTCCACAAGCATGTGGGCGCGGAACCGACCGGTCGCGACTGTGGCACCGCGTTGGCGCAGCGCCCGGACCGTCTCCTCGACGAGCGGTTCCGCCACCTCGGCCGGGGCGGCGGCGGTCCAGCTCGGGCGGCGGCCCTTGCGGGCGTCGCCGTAGAGGGTGAACTGGCTGACCACGAGGATCGGCGCGCCGATCTCCGCCGCCGACCGCTCGTCATCCAGGATGCGCAGCTCGTGCACCTTGCGGGCCATCGTCCGGGCGGTCTCCGGGGTGTCGGTGTGGGTCACCCCGAGCAGCACCAGCAGCCCGTCGTCGATCGCGCCGACCACCTCGCCGTCGACGGTCACGCTGGCCCGACCGACCGTCTGCACCACCGCCCGCATCAGGCGACCACCGGCGCGATGAAGCCGCGCTCCACCAGGTGCGCCACGATCGGCCCGGCCGCCTCGGCCAGCTCCTCGGCGGCAACGTCGTGGGCGACGGCGAGCAGCGCCAGCTGGTCCCGCAGCGGCAACCGCCCGTCGGCCCCGCCCACCAGGGCCAGCACCAGCGGATCGATCTCCTCGGTCCAGCGCAGCCCGTCGGGCAGGGCGAGGACCTGCCGGTCCACCGCCCAACCGTCGGAGCCCATCGTCGCCTCCTGGCGCAGTTGGAGTCCGTCTGCGGCGCGGTAGCGCGCGGCCAGCAGACCGTCGGTGTCGCGTACGCGCAGCCAGTCCTGCCGGTCGAACCAGTCGGCGATCCGATCACCCATCGGTGGCTGCACCCGCTGGCGCAGATCCTCCACCCGCAGCACCGGGTCGTCGTGGTCGCTGCGGCGCAGCGAGACGATGCCGAAGCCGATCGCCTCCACCTTGTGCGCGTCGAACCAGTCGAGCCAGTCGGCCATCCGCTGCGGGTCGGTGGCCTCCCCGACATCGGTCAGCCACAGGTTGACGTATGCCATCGGGTCGGCGACCTCGCGCTGGATGACCCAGGCGTCCAGGCCGGTGCCGGCGAACCAGCCGGCGACCCGTTCCCCCCAGTCCTCGCCGACCACGTGCACCCAGTTGGCGAGGTACTGCATGGTGCCGCCCTCGGTGAGCAGGCCCTGGGCGGCGGCGGCCAGTTCGGCGCCGATCGCATCGCCGACCCGACCGGAGTCGCGGTAGACGTGAGTGGTGGTGCCGGGCCCGACCACGAAGGGCGGGTTGCTCACCACGAGGTCGAACCGCCGGCCGGCGACCGGGGCCACCAGGTCGCCGTGCAACAGCTCCCAGTCCTGGCCGTTGAGGGCGGCGGTGGTGGCGGCGAAGCGCAGCGCCCGCCAGGACACGTCGGTGGCGGTGACCCGCCGGGCGTGGGTGCCCAGGTGCAGCGCCTGCACGCCCGAGCCGGTGCCCAGGTCCAGCGCGCTGTCCACCGGCCGGCGCACCGCCGCGCCGATCATCGTCTGCGTCGCCCCGCCGATGCCGAGCACGTGTTCGGCGTGCAGCGGGCGACCGGGGCGGGCGCTGGCCGGTACGTCCGCGAGGACCCACCATTCGTCGCCGTACGGCTCCAGGTCTATTCCCATCCGCAGCCCGTCGCCGTGCCGTTCGACGAGTCCCGCGTCGAGGGCGTCGGTGAGCGGCAGCGGAGCCAGCGCGGCGGCGACCGCGGCTTCCGGCTCGGTCTGCTCGCAGATGAACACCCGGATCAGGGTGGCGAGGGGATCCCGGTCGGCGGTGGCGCGCAGCGCGGCCCGGAAGTCGTTGCGGGCGACCCCGCCGGTCGCCTGTGGGCCGAGCCGCGCGGCGATGCCGTTGGCGGTGAAGGCGGCCCGGGTCAACGCGGTCCGCAGCGCTTCGACGCCGGCGGGGGAGAGCAGCATGTCGTTTCCGTCCACACCGTCATCCTGCCTGGTGGCGTCGGGTCCGGAGACCACCGCCCGTGACATTGCGAATCAATCGATGAACATCCCTGTCATATCTGTCGATCTAACGCTAGCATCTCTCCAACTCAGTCCAGGGTGCGGACCGCCCGGCCAGAAGCCCGGCCGGCCGCCCAGGTAAGGGAGGCACGATGTCCTCAGGGTCCACCGCGCGACGGCAGCTCATCCGGGCGCTCGCCGTCGTCGCCACCGCGGCGGCCGTTTCGGCGGCCGGCACCACCGCGGCGGTCGCCGCACCCACCGGCGAGATCCGTGGCGCCGGCGCGTCGAACGCGGTCAGCGGCAGCTACCTGGTCGTCCTGCGCACCGACGCCGTCGGTGCCGCCGGTTCGTCGACGGCTCGTGCCGCCGTTCCGGACCGGGCCAGCGCCCTGGTCAAGCGGTACGGGGGCAGCGTCTCCGACACCTACAGCGCCGCGCTGACCGGCTTCGCGGCCAAGATGACCGCGTCCCAGGCGGCCCGGCTCGCCGCCAACCCGGCGGTGGCCTACGTGGAGCAGGACCAGGTGGTCACGATCCAGGCGACCCAGACCAACGCGACCTGGGGCCTGGACCGCATCGACCAGCGAAACCGGCCACTGAGCACCACGTACACCTACCCGAACACGGCCTCGAACGTGCGGGCGTACATCATCGACACCGGCATCCGGACCAGCCACAACCAGTTCGGCGGCCGGGCCACCTGGGGCACCAACACGGTGGACAGCAACAACACCGACTGCAACGGCCACGGCACCCACGTCGCCGGCACCGTCGGTGGTTCGACCCACGGTGTGGCCAAGGGTGTCCGCCTGGTCGCGGTGAAGGTGCTCAACTGCTCCGGCGGCGGCACCACCACCAGCGTGGTCAACGGGGTGAACTGGGTGACCGCCAACGCGGTGAAGCCGGCCGTGGCGAACATGAGCCTGGGCGGCGGCGCCAGCAGCTCCATCGACAACGCGGTGCGCAACTCGATCGCCTCCGGCGTCAGCTACGCGGTCGCGGCGGGCAACTCCAACGCCAACGCCTGCAACTACTCGCCGGCCCGGACCTCGACCGCGATCACCGTCGGCTCGACCACCAGCACCGATGCCCGTTCGTCCTTCTCCAACTACGGCTCCTGCGTGCACATCTTCGCGCCGGGTTCGAGCATCACGTCGACCTGGCACACCAGCAACACCGCGACCAACACCATCAGCGGCACCTCGATGGCCTCGCCGCACGTGGCCGGCGCCGCCGCTCTCGTGCTCGGTGCCAACCCGTCCTACTCCCCGGCCCAGGTCAAGAGCTACCTGGTCAACAACGCCACCACCGGCGTGGTGACCAGCCCGGGCAGCGGCTCCCCGAACCGCCTGCTGTTCGTGGTCAACTGACCCTGACGCAAACCGGCGTCAACTGACCCTGACGTGAACCGGCCCGGCGGACCGACATCGATCCGCCGGGCCGCTTCGCGTCGTCGGGGTGTGCGTGGTCTCAGCCGGCCAGCCGCACCGGGGTGGGCGCCGGCCGGTCGGCCGACGCGTCGGCGGGGAAGGCCCGGGCCGCGCCGTCCACGCGTACCGTCACCTCGCCGCCCGGGGCCACGGCGGCGTCCCCGTCGAGGACCCGGGCGGTGATCCGGGTGCCGTCGGGCAGCCCGAGACCGACGAGCGCGTCATGGCCGTGGAAGTCGTGCCGCAGGACTGTGGCGGTTACCCCGTCCGCACCGGCCGTGAGGCGGACCTGTTCTGGGCGTACCAGCACGGTGACCGGCCCGTCGGACACGGCACCGGTGACCGGCACGAGGCCCAGCGCGGTCCGCGCGGCACCCTGCTCGACAACCGCCGGCAGCAGCACCGCGTCGCCGACGAACTCGGCCACCCAGGGGTTGGCCGGCTCGCGGTACACCGTGGTCGGCGCACCGGCCTGCACCACCCACCCGTCGCGCAGCACCACCACCTGGTCGGCCACCGACAGCGCCTCGCCCTGATCGTGGGTGACAAGTACACCTGTCGCGCCGTCGGTCCGCAGCGCGTCGCGTACGTCGTGGCGCAGCCCGGCGCGCAGCCCCGCGTCGAGGGCACTGAACGGCTCGTCCAGCAGCACCACCGACGGTCTGGGAGCCAGGGCGCGGGCCACCGCCACCCGCTGCTGCTGCCCACCGGAGAGTTGATGCGGCATGCGGCCGCCGTACCCGGCGAGCCCGACCAGGGCCAGTACCTCCTCGACCCGGTCGGAACGGCGGGTGACCCGGTCAAGGCCGTAGCCGACGTTGTCCGCCACGCTCAGGTGCGGGAAGAGGGCACCCTCCTGAGGCACCACCGCGATGTTGCGCCGATGCGTCGGCAGGTGCCGGCCCCCGCCGGCCACGAGGGCACCGTCGATGCGGATCTCCCCGGCGTCCAACCGCTCGAAGCCGGCCAGGCAGCGCAGCAGGGTGGTCTTACCGCAGCCCGACGGGCCGAGGACGGCGGTCAGCTCTCCCGACGGTACGCGGAGGTCCACCCCGGCCAGGGCGGTCACCCGTCCGTACCGCTTGATCACGCCACTGACCACGACCTCGCTCATGCCGGCCCTCCGCTCCGCTGCGTACCGGCCCGCAGCACCGGCGCGCTGTGTCGATGATTCGCTCGCTGAGGCTCGTTCATGCCCGCTTCTCCTTGTCGAGCAGCCCGCTGCGGGCGACCAGCAGCCAGGTGGGCACGGCCGAGATCACCACAAGCAACACGGCGTAGGGCGCCGCCGCGGCGTAGGCGCCGACCGCTGTGCTGGTCCACAACTCGGTCGCCAGGGTGTCCGTGCCGGTGGGCCGCAGCAGCAGGGTGGCGGGTAGCTCCTTCATACCGGTCAGGAAAACCAGCGCGGCACCGGCACCGATGCCCGGCAGGATCAGCGGCAGGGTCACCGTCCGCAGAACCGTCCACGGCCCACGACCGAGGGAGCGTGCCACCTCCTCCAGCCGGGCGGGGGACTGGGCGGCGGCGCTGGCCACCGCACCGACCGCCAGCGGCAGGAACAGCGTGGCGTACGCCAGGGCCAGCAACCACCGCGTCTGATAGAGCGGGTACGCCACGTTGATGCCGAAGAAGATCAGGGAGAGCCCGATGACGACACCGGGTAGCGCGTGGCCGAGGTACGCCAACCGGTCCAATGCGGTTGTCAGCGGGCTCGGCGCACGGGCCGCGAGCAGGCCGAGGGGCAGCGCCAGCAGCATGGTCAACGCGGCACCGGCAAGCGACACGGTCAGGGAGTTCCCGGCGGCGGCGAGCACCTCGGGGAGCGCCCCAGGACGGGACGTGCCGGCGGCGAGTCGCCGCCCCAGGCTGGCCGCCGGCACACCGAGCGCCAGTACCGCGACAACTACCAGGGCTGCCATGGCCGGCCAGCGAGCCGGACCGAGCGACAGCCGGGACGCTGGACGGCGCGCGCCGGAAAGCCGCGCGTACCGGGCACCGCGACGGCGGGTGATGGTCTCGCCGCCCAGCAGCAGCACGGTCAGCGCGACGAGCACGCTGGAGAGCACGAGCGCTCCGGTGCGGTCGAAGCCCAGATCGAAGGCGACGAAGATGGCGCGGGTGAAGGTCTCCGCGCGCAGGATGGAAACCGCGCCGAAGTCGGAGAGCACGTAGAGCGCGACAAGCAACGCCCCGGCGGCGGTGGCCGGCCGGACCTGCCGCAACGTCACGGCGGTGAAGGTTCGCCATCCGCTGCGCCCCAGCGACCGGGAGACCTCCTCCTGGGCCGGGTCCGCGCCGCGCAGCGCGGCTGCCACAGGTAGCAGCACGTACGGGTAGGAGCAGAGCGTGAGCACCAGGGCCGCCGGCCAGAAGCCCTCCAGTCGGGGTGCCGTCGAGAGCCAGGCGAAGGCGGCGATGTAGGTGGGGACCGCCAGCGGCAGCGCCGCCAGCACGGCGAAGAGTCGCCGTGCGGGAAGGTCGGTGCGAGTGACCAGGAAGGCGGTGCCGACCCCGAGCAGGACGCAGGCGACGGTGACCACACCGGCCAGGCCGAGGCTGCGCAGGGCGAGCAGGCCGACCCGCTCGGTCCAGAGTTCGGCGGCGATCCGGTCCGCACCGGCCTCCGCGGTGCGTACCGCGAGATAGACGAGCGGGATCAGGGCGACGGCCACCGCAGCGGTGGAGGCGGCCAGCAGCGCCGGGCGGGGGGCCAGTTTCCGCAGCCGGCCGGAGACGACCGACAGGGCCGTCCCGGTGGCGGGCGGCCCTGCGGTGGTCGGCGGAGCGGTCAGGGGACCAGCCCCGAATTCTTGATCATGGTGACGGTGGCGTCCAGCGTGTCCAGGTCGTTCAGGTCGACCTCGGGCACTGCCAGGTCGGCCAGCGGCGGCACGTACGCCGGCCCCGGCACACCGCCGATCACCGGGTATTCGAACGTCTGCTCGGCGAAGTAGGTCTGCGACTCCTGGCCGAGCAGGAAGTCCACGAAACGCTGCACGTCCGGGTCGGACGCAGCGCGGTTGAGCACACCGACGCCGGCCACGTTGACAAGCGCGCCGGTGTCGCCGCCGGGGAAGAAGTGCAGCTTGGCCTTGAGCGCCTCCGGGGTGGTGCCCTGTTCCTTGGCGATTTCCCCGAGGTAGTAGTGGTTGACCAGGCCGACTGCGACAATGCCGCTGTTCACGTCCTCGACGATCTTGCCATTGCCATCGCGGATCTGCGGGTCGTTGGCCTGGAGCCCGGCCAGGAACTCCTCGGCCCGGGCGTCACCGTGCTGCACCCGGATCGCGGTGACGAACGCCTGGAACGAGGCGTTGGTCGGGGCGAGGGCGACCTTGCCCTTCCAGGCCGGGTCGACCAGGTCGAAGACGGACTTCGGCAGCTGGTCGGCCGGAACCAGGTCCGGGTTGTAGGCAAGCACCCGCGCCCGGGCGCTCACGCCGACCCACTGGTTGGTGCCGGCCCGGTAGGTCTGCGGCACCTTCGACGTGGTCGCCTCGGGCAGCGTGCTGAACATGCCGCGCTTGGCGACGGTACCGAGCGCGCCGGCGTCCTGAGCGAAGAACACGTCGGCCGGGGACCTGTCGCCCTCCTCGACCAACTGGGCGGCGAGCTGCGCGGTGCTGGCGTACCGGGGCTGCACGGCGATGCCGGTCTGCGCGGTGAACTTCTCCAGCAACGGCTTGACCAACTGCTCACTGCGCCCGCTGTAGACGGTGATCTGCTTGTCGCCCTGATCGCCGGAACCGGCTTCGTCCTCCCCACCGGATCCACAGGCGGCCAGGCCGAGGACGAGCAGGCTGGCGGTGAGTAGCGCGCTGGTGGCGTGGCGGGTGCTTGGCACGGTGAACCCCTCTTCCGGTCTGGACGACCGGAGGGAAGTTAGCACAGCCTAACCTCACTTCGGCATCGGGTGGGTGGCGGATCACTGTCAACCCTCGACGGACAGGCAGGATGAGGGGCATGACGCTCGCACTGCCCATTGACCCGGAGGCGAACCGGCTGCTGGCCCGCGATCCGTTGGCCCTGCTCGTCGGCATGGTGCTCGACCAGCAGGTCTCGATGGAGAAGGCGTTCTCCTCGCCGTACGTGCTGGCCCAGCGGCTCGGACACGACCTGGACGCCCGGGAGTTGGCCGACTTCGATCCGGAGGCCCTGGTGGCCATCTTCGCCGAGCCACCTGCGCTGCACCGCTTTCCCAAGGCGATGGCGGCCCGTGTACAGGAGGTGTGCCGGGTGCTGGTCGAGCGCTACGACGGCGAAGCCGCCCGGCTCTGGGCGGACCCGGACGACGGCCGTGAGCTGCTCGGGCGGCTCACCGCCCTGCCCGGATTCGGTCGGCAGAAGGCCCAGATCTTCCTCGCGCTGCTCGGTAAGCGGTTCAGGGTCCAGCCGCCGGGTTGGCGGGAGGCGGCCGGCCACTACGGCGATCCCGAGGCCCACCGGTCCGTCGCCGATGTGACCGATGCCGAGTCACTGCGCCTGGTTCGGGAGTACAAACAGCAGATGAAGGCGGCGGCGAAGGCGAGCACGCGCGGAGACTGACCGGACCGCCTCCGACGACGGCAGGGGGCGACCGATGGCGCAGCGGGGCGGTGCGCTGCTGCGTGGGGGAACCGGATCGTCACGGGCCACCTTTCTGGAGCTCTTTCTCGACCTGGCCTTCGTCTTCGCGCTGACCCGGGTCTCGGTCCGATACATCGACGAAATCGAGCACGGGCTGACCGTGCTGGGCTTCCTGGAGACCCTGATCCTGTTCCTCGCCCTGTGGCACGTCTGGACGTTGGTCACCTGGGTCACCAGCCGGTACGACCCGGACACCCTGACGATCCAGTTCGTCGTGGTCGCGACCATGTTCGGCGGCCTGGTGATGGCCGTCACCCTGCCCCGGGCGTTCGAGGAGCGGGCGCTGGCGTTCGTCGTGGCCTACCTGGTGACGGTGATCGGCCGCCCGCTGCTGATCGCCGCCGTGCTGGGTCGACATCCGCGCCGTACCGTGCCGTGGCGGCTGGCCGCCTGGGCGGCGGTGTCGGGGGTGCTCTGGCTGGCCGGTGCGCTCGGGCCCGCCGGCCTGCGGTTCGGGCTGTGGGTGCTGGCCATCACCATCGACCTGGCCGGTTACCTGCTGGGTTGGCCGGTGCCCGGGCTGGGGCGGGCGCCGGTCTCGGCCTGGCGGATCGCCGGCGAGCACATGGCGGAGCGTTACCAGCAGATCTTTCTCATCGCGCTGGGCGAGACGATCCTGGTCATCGGAATCACCTACAGCGGCGAGGGATTCGGCTGGCTGGCGGCGGCGGCCTTCACGGTTGCCTTCCTCACCACCGCGTTGCTCTGGCGGATCTACTTCCACCGAGCCGGTCACCTGCTGGTCGAGGCGCTGCGGATGGCCCGGTCGCCCGGTCGGCTCGGCGCGTCCGCCTCCACCACGCACCTGGTCATGGTGCTCGGCGTGCTGCTCACCGGAGTGGGTTACGAGTTGGTCATCGTGAAGCCGTTCGACCGGGTCGAGCCGGCCTGGCTGATCTTCGTCGTCGGCGGGCCGGTCCTGTTTCTGCTGGGGCGGGCCCGGTTCGAGTACGAGATCTTCGCCCGGGTCTCCCGCCGACGGGTGCTGACGGTGCTGGCGTTGGTCGGGTCCGCTCCGCTGCTCCTGCTCGGAACGCCGATGCTTGCGCTGTCCGTGGTCGCCGGTGGGTTGGCCATGATGGCCCTCGTGGACGGGTTGCACGCCCGCCACCAGCCCACTGAACCGCCGGCATCGCCGTTGGACCGCGCGGACCCCGGTCAGGCCGGCTTCCCGACCTGACGTCACGGCCGCCGCGAGGGGCCCGCTCGCGGGCCGCCGGACGGCGATCCCGTCAGGCGGCGCTCGGATGGGCGAGGGACGCGATGGCCCGCCGGACGTCGGCCAGCGAGACGGTCGCCGAGTCGTCCAGGTCGGCCAGGCCCGCCTCGATCCACTGCCGCATCAGCGTCGTCACGCCGATGCCCCGGGCGTCCGCGGCGGCCCGGACCCGTTCGTACGTCTCCAGCGGCAGCCGGACCGACCGGCTGACCATCGGAGTCTCGGTGTCGGGGGTGGGCAGCCCCACCGCCTGGCTCTCGTCGATCAGATCGGCGATCCGGTCGCCGCCGCCGTGGAACTGCTTGATCGCGTCGTGACGGTCCATCGTCACCGCCTCCTCGTCTCCGGAGAATTCCGTACGGCCTCGTCGTAGCGTTTGGCCTCGACGTCGCTCAACTCGCGGGCGGAGAGGACGTCCCAGTCGTTGTCGGCGCCGTCGGTCTCGGCGAGCAGCACGGCCACCCGGCGTCCGCGGGCGGTGGGGGCGTAGACCACCATCACGTCGTCGCCGAGGTGGCGGATCACCCGCCGGCCGCTGTGCAGCGCCTCCCAGACTTCCCCCGGCGTGACGTCGTAGACCCGCAGATTGACCAGCGCCTCGTCGGTGAAGCTGAACCTGCTGCCCACGCGGCCGAGCGTACCACGGGCGTAACACGAATTTCGGAGGCGACGAACCTCGTCGCTCGCCCGGTCCGGGTGACAGGATGGAGTGCGACCCCTCCGGAGGAGGTACCACGGGTGAAGCGTCAGGCGTACCAGCCGATCCTCATCACCGACGCCTCCCGCAGCCAGGATGATCAACTGACCAGCCGGCAGCGGCGTTACGTCGTGATGATGGGTGTCCGCGTCGCCTGCGTGATCGTCGGCGCGATCCTGGTCGGCGTCCGGGCACCACTGCTCTGGCTCTGGCTGCCCCTGGTCGCGCTGGGCATGGTGCTCATCCCGTGGCTCGCGGTACTGCTGGCCAACGACCGGCCGCCCAAGGAGCGCCACCGCCTCGCCAACCGCTTCTCCTCGCGGTCGGCCACCGAGGCGGCGCCGCCCCCGATGAGCCTCGCCGCCGAGGAGCGGCCACACAAGATCATCGACGCCGAGCCCTGACCCGCCGGGGGCGGCTCAACGAGCCGGTCGGGCACCGACCTGCGCCACCGCTGCGGCACCGAGATCGGCGGCCCGGGCCAGAGCGGCATCGGGCGTCGCCCCGGCCAGCCAGGCGCCCAGCAGGCCCGCCGCGAAGGCGTCACCCGCCCCGGTCACGTCCCGCACCGCCACCCGACGCGCGGAAGAGGTGACGACGGTGTCGTCCCGGTCGACCCACACCGCGCCGGCACCGCCGCGCTTGACCACCACCCGGCGGGCGACGGCGACCAGGGCCCGTCCCTGTGCCGCCGGTTGCACCCCACCAGCCAGCACGGTGGCCTCGTCGACGTTCACCAGCAGCAGGTCGACCTCGCGTACCCAGTCCAGAAAGGCCGTCGTCCCGGCTGCCCGCAGCGGTGCCGCGGAGGCCGCGTCGACACTTGTGGTGAGGCCGCGCTCGCGAGCGCCGGCCAGCGCCCGCAGCCCGGCCGGTCGGGAGTCCGCGTCCAGCAGGGCGTACCCGGACAGGTGCAGATGCCTGGCGTCCGGCGCACCGGCCAGCGCCGCGTCCACGTGGTCGGGACGCAGCCGTACGTTCGCTCCGCGCTCGGTGATCATCGTGCGTTCGTCGCCGGCCGTCAGCACGATCACCGTGCCGGTGGCGGCCCCGGCGATCCGCTGCACCGCGCAGTCGACCCCGGCGTCGGTCAACTCCGCCACCCGGTCGCGGCCGGCGCCATCGTCGCCGACCGCGCCCACCAGGGTCACCGGTACCCCCTGGGCGGCCAGCCAGGACGCGGTGTTGGCCGCCTGCCCGCCCCCGGTGGACCTGATCACCGCCGGGGTGTCGGAGCCGGGTGCCAACGGGCCGGAGAGCACCGCCACCACGTCCGTGACCACGTCGCCGACGACCAGGACGCGGCCGGTGTCGACGCGACCCACCCCGCCCGACCCGCCGCTGCGCCCGGTCACGCCGACGCGTGGGCCCGGCGCTTGGCGGCGGCGACCGCGACCCGGGCGGCCAGGTCGGCGTTGCGCAGGATGATCCGGACGTTGACCGCCAGGCTGGCACCCTGCGTCGCGGAGTGGAAGTGGGCCAGCAGGTACGGCGTGACGGCCTTGCCGGTCACCCCGTCGCGCTCCAGCAGGGCGAGACCCTCGGTGAGCGTACGGTCGTGCAGGTCCGGGTCGAGCTGCTCGTCGGTGGGCAGCGGGTTGGCGACGATCAGCCCGCTGTGGTGTGCACGGTGCTGCTCGCGGGCGGCCAGCACGTCGGCGACCATCTCGGGGGAGTCGACCGACCAGTCCAGGTCGAAGCCGCCGTCGGTGATGAAGAAGCCCGGAAACCGGCGGGTCCGGTAGCCCACCACGGCCACCCCCAGGGTCTCCAGCCGCTCCAGGGTGGCGCCCACGTCGAGGATCGACTTCACCCCGGCACAGACCACCGCGATCGGCGTACGCGCCAGGGTGACCAGGTCGGCGGACTCGTCGAAGGTCTGCGCCGCCTCACGGTGCACCCCGCCCAGCCCGCCGGTGGCGAACACGCCGATGCCCGCCGTGGCCGCCACGGCACTGGTCGCGGCCACGGTGGTCGCACCGTCCGCGCCGGTCGCGGCGGCCACCGCGAGATCGCGTACGGAAAGTTTGGTCACCCCGTCGGCGGTGGCCAGCCGGGTCAGCTCGGCGTCGTCGAGTCCGACCACGAGTTCGCCGGCGATCATGCCGATGGTGGCCGGCACCGCTCCGGCGTCCCGGACGGCCTGTTCGATCTGCCGGGCCACCCGGAGATTGTCCGGCCGGGGCAGGCCGTGCGAGACGATGGTGCTCTCCAGAGCGACCACGGGCCCCTGCTCGCGCAGTGCCCGGGCCACCTCGGCGCCGTAGCGAAGATGAAAGTCGGTCACAATCGCTCACCGTACGCCCGCCACACCGGTCACCTCAGGTGGACCGGGTGAGGGTGACCTGCCAGACTTGTCGGTTGGAGGTGCAGACGTGAATACACAGGTCCTCGAACGTCCCGAGCTCAAGGACGCCGACACCGGTCCGGAGATGTTCCACTACGTCCGGAAGGAAAAGATCGCCGAAAGTGCCGTCATGGGCACCTTTGTCGTGGCGCTGTGCGGGGAAAAGTTTCCGGTGACGAAGACGCCCAAACCGGGTTCGCCGGTCTGCCCGAAGTGCAAGGAGATCTACGACTCGTACCGCGAGTGACGCCCTCGGCCCGCGCGGCGGGCCGCGTAACCTGCGGCGGTGACCACCTCCACCGCCCTGCTCCTGGCTGACCTGGCCGGAGTCGCGGTCTTCGCCGCCTCGGGCGCCTCCGCGGCGGTGGCCAAACGGCTCGACCTCTTCGGCGTGGTCTTCGTCGGCTTCGTCGCCTCCCTCGGCGGCGGAATCGTGCGGGACCTGGTCATCGACGAGGTCCCACCGCTGGCCTTCGCCGACTGGCGCTACGCGGGCACCGCCGCCGTCACCGCCGGGGCGATCTTCTGGCTGCATCCGCAGTTCGCCCGGCTGCGCACCACCGTCCTGGTGCTGGACGCGGCCGGGCTCGGCCTGTTCACCGTCGCCGGCACCCTCAAGGCCCTCGACGCCCAGGTCCCGGCGGTCGGCGCCTGCCTGATCGGCATGATCACCGCGATCGGTGGCGGACTCGTCCGCGACCTGCTGACCGGCGAGATCCCGGTGGTACTGCGGCGGGAGATCTACGCCGTCGCGTCGCTCGTCGGTTCGATCGTGGTGGTGCTCCTGTACGGCCTCGGCCGCACCGGGCCGATCCCGCTCACCGCCGCCGTCGTGCTGGTCTTCGGCGTACGCCTGGTGGCCCTGCGTCGGCGCTGGTCGGCGCCGGTGGCGACGTTGCGACCGCCGCGCACCGGCCTGCCGGGGCCGCCAACGGAGTGAGCACTCAGTGGCGCACGGCACCCGGCGACGGGTGTGGCGTCGCATGGGCAGCCCGGCGGCTGCTGGTTATGCTGAGTCGGCCTTCGCGGCTCGGCTGCGCGGAGGCATTTTCGTGGGGCGACCGCCGTGCCCCTCGGCCCGGGTCCGCCGGCCTGCGGCCGGGACATCCTGTGGCCGGAGAGGAGCGAACGCGTGGCAGTCCGGACGCCGGTGCTCGAGACGTTCCCGCCCCTGCGCGCCTGGCAGCGCAAGGCTCTGGTGGAGTACCTGCGTCGTCGGGCTGAGGACTTCACCGCGGTCGCCACCCCGGGGGCCGGAAAGACCACCTTCGCCCTGCGGATCGCCGCCGAACTGCTCGCCGACGGCAGCGTCGAGGCGGTCACCGTGGTCGCGCCGACCGAGCACCTGAAGACGCAGTGGGCGGAGGCGGCGGCCCGGGTGGGCATCCAACTCGACGCCGCGTTCCGCAACGCCGACCTGCACTCCTCGGCGGACTTCCACGGCGCCGTGGTCACCTACGCACAGGTCGGGATGGCACCACAGGTGCACCGGCGGCGCACCATGACCCGACGGACCCTGGTGATCCTCGACGAGATCCACCACGCCGGTGACTCGCGTACCTGGGGTGACGGGGTGAAGGCGGCCTTCGAGCCCGCGGTGCGCCGACTGATGCTGACCGGTACCCCGTTCCGGTCCGACGACAACCCCATCCCGTTCGTCGGCTACGAACGGGGCGGCGACGGCCTGCTGCGCTCCCGGGCCGACTCGGTCTACGGCTACAGCGACGCACTTCGCGACGGCGTGGTGCGGCCGGTGCTGTTCCTGGCGTACTCGGGGGAGACCCGGTGGCGGACCAACGCCGGTGAGGAACTGGCGGCCCGGCTGGGCGAGCCGATGACGCAGGATCTCATCGCCCAGGCGTGGCGTACCGCCCTGGATCCGGCCGGCGACTGGATGCCCCAGGTGCTGCGGGCGGCCGATGCCCGGCTGACCGTGCTGCGGGAGGCGGGCATGCCCGATGCGGGGGGCCTCGTCATCGCCAGCGACCAGCAGGCCGCCCGCTCGTACGCCAAGCTCATCGAGCAGGTCACCGGGGAGCGGGCGGCCGTCGTACTCTCCGACGACGTGGGCGCTTCGGCGCGGATCGCGACGTTCGCGGCGTCCGAACAACGGTGGCTGGTCGCGGTGCGAATGGTGTCCGAAGGCGTCGACATCCCTCGGCTGGCCGTCGGCGTGTACGCGACAAGTGCCAGCACCCCGCTGTACTTCGCGCAGGCGATCGGGCGTTTCGTCCGGGCCCGGCGCCCGGGGGAGACCGCATCGGTCTTCCTGCCCAGCGTGCCGCACCTGCTCGGGCTGGCCAGCGAGATGGAGGCCGAGCGGGACCACGTGCTCGGCAAACCCAAGGACCGCGAGGGCTTCGACGACGAACTGCTGGACCGGGCCCAGCGCGATGAGCAGGCCAGCGGTGAACTGGAAAAGCGTTTCGCCGCGCTGTCCGCCACCGCCGAGCTCGATCAGGTGATCTTCGACGGCGCCTCGTTCGGCACGGCGGCCCAGGCCGGCACCCCCGAGGAGGAGGAGTACCTGGGCCTGCCCGGGCTGCTCACCTCGGATCAGGTGGCGTCGTTGCTCGCCAAGCGGCAGGCCGATCAGCTCGCCGCCCAGCGACGTCGGGCGACCGAGCGGAGGACGGAATCCGCGGCGCCCGCGTCCGCTCCGCCGGCACCGATGAGCGCCGCCCAGCGTCGGGTGGCACTGCGTCGCCAGCTCAACGCCCTGGTCGCGGCCCAGCACCACCGCACCGGCCAGCCCCACGGCAAGATCCACGCCGAGCTGCGCCGCATCTGCGGCGGCCCACCCAGCGCCCAGGCCACCATCGAGCAACTCGAAGAACGCATAGCCACCGTCCAAACCCTCTAACCCACCCTCACTCCCACCCCTACCCGGTTGATCATGAAGTTGTTGTGGTGGGTAAGCGATTGCCGTAGCAATAACTTCATGATCGCGCCTGGGGGTTGGTGCGGGTGTGCGAAAAGCCGGCCGGAGACATCCTGTGGATGTCTCCGGCCGGCTTATGTCGGGTTTGCTGAGCCCTCAGTTGGCCATCAGGTCAGCGCCGCGCCAGGTGAACTCCGGGTCCGTCGCGTACCGTACGGTGATCTTGACGAGATCCTCGGCGTACTTGTTGGCGTGGTGCCCACAGAACACCAGCTCACTGCCACCCGCCAGGGTGATCCGGAGCTTGCCGGCGGCATTGCAGCGGTCGCACCGTTCATCGGCGGCCGGGGGGCTCACCGTCTCGGGCGGCGGCGTGAGGGTCGGGGTCATCGCCTTCCTCCTCTGGTCGTCACCGATGAACACTCTCTTCGGTCTTGGTCACCTATCGTGCAACACCCTTGTCGGGCCTCGCCTTCCCTGTGTGCCCGCGGGGGACCGAGGTCACACCTGGCACGGACAGTGTGCCGTGCACCCAGGGTGCCACGTCAACGATCACATTCGTGCAACCACCTGATCACCATCCGACGTTGTACGCCAGGTGGTCAAAACGGCACGATCGGTTGACGGATGCTGATCAGTCGAGGTAGTCGCGGAGCACCTGGGAACGGGAAGGGTGCCGAAGCTTGGACATCGTCTTGGACTCGATCTGCCGGATCCGCTCGCGGGTCACTCCGTAGACCTGACCGATCTCGTCCAGGGTACGCGGCTGGCCGTCGGTGAGCCCGAACCGGAGACGTACCACACCCGCCTCACGCTCGGACAACGTCTGCAGCACCTGCTGGAGTTGGTCCTGAAGCAGAGAGAACGAGACCGCGTCGACGGCGACCACCGCCTCCGAGTCCTCGATGAAGTCACCGAGCTGACTGTCGCCCTCGTCACCGATGGTCTGGTCGAGCGAGATGGGCTCCCGGGCGTACTGCTGGATCTCCAGCACCTTCTCCGGTGTGATGTCCATCTCCTTGGCCAACTCCTCCGGCGTGGGCTCGCGGCCCAGATCCTGGAGCAGCTCGCGCTGGATCCGACCCAGCTTGTTGATCACCTCGACCATGTGGACGGGGATGCGGATGGTGCGGGCCTGGTCGGCCATGGCGCGGGTGATGGCCTGTCGGATCCACCAGGTGGCGTAGGTGGAGAACTTGTAGCCCTTGGTGTAGTCGAACTTCTCGACGGCGCGGATGAGGCCGAGGTTGCCTTCCTGGATGAGGTCGAGGAAGGCCATGCCCCGGCCGGTGTACCGCTTGGCCAGCGAAACGACCAGGCGGAGGTTCGCCTCCAGCAGGTGGTTCTTGGCCCGCTCGCCGTCCCGGGAGATCCACAGCAGGTCGCGCTGCATGTCCCGGACGAGCTTCTCCTCGCCGTCGTCGGCGGCCCGCAGACGCTCCGCGGCGTAGAGCCCGGCCTCGATCCGCTTGGCCAGCTCCACCTCCTGCTCGGCGTTCAGCAGCGGAACCTTGCCGATCTGCTTGAGGTACGCCCGGACCGAGTCCGCCGAGGCGGTCAGCTCGGCGTCCCGACGCGCCTGCTTGAGCGCCTCGGACTCCTCGTCGTCCCACTCGAAGTCGTTGTCGGTGGCGGAGTTCGCCGCGTCCGTCGCGGCGGCCTGGGCCAGCTCCGCCGGCTCCTCGACCACGACGTCCTCGATCTCGGCGGCGAGTTCCTCGGGATTGACCTCGCCCTCGACGGTCTCGCCCTCGGCGCCCTTGGCCGGTTTCGCCGCGCCCGCCGCAGCGGCCACGGTGGCCTTGGTCGCCCGGGTGGACTTCTTGGCCGGCGCGGCGGCCTTGGCGGCCACTCCCGCGGTGGTGCCGGCGGCCTTGCGCGAGGTCGCCTTCCGCGGTGCCGGCGCCGGTGCCTCCTCGGCCGCAGGCGCCTGCTTCGGGGCGGGCGCGGCCGCCTTCTTGGTGGTCTTGGCGGTGGTGGCTCGGGACGCGGGGGTGGCGGACCGGGCGGCGGCGACCCGTCGGCGGGTGCTGGCCGAGCCGTCGACCACGACGGTCACCCCGGCCTCGGAGAGCGCCCGCAGGATCTTCTTGGCCTGGGCCGGAGTCACCTCGGCGGACTCGACGGTGCGCGCGAGCTGGGCCGACGTGAGCTGGCCGCCAGCGCTCTGCGCATGGGCGATCAAGGTGTCGGTGAGCGAGCGAACGTCGGCGCCGGTCTGGCGGGGTTCTGTCACGAATGACCTTCCGGAGGCGAAGAGCGAGCACGGCCGGGTTCGTCCGACGCAGCGTGGGGCACCGCGCCGGGCGATGTGGTTGAGGAACCCCCGTGTCCCGGGCCGGCCGGTTGTCGGGCGGTCCGTGGCGCGTGGGCAGGGGTGAATTGTAACGCCGTCTGCGGCGATCATCCTGCGCCGCACGGCTGATCGGCGGTCGGGACCGCCGATTCGGTGCGCTTTTGGACTTTGTAAGGATGATACCCGCGCGGAAGCCGGATACCTGGCCGTGCGGGAAGGGGACGGACATGGAGCGCTCGGCGCCACCGCCACCGCAGCTGCTGGAGATCGCGATCGAGGTGGCCCGGGGTGCGGCGGCCACCGCGTACCGGATGCGCACCGAGGGCGTCTCGGTCGCGGCGACCAAGAGCACCGTCACCGACGTGGTGACCGCGGCCGACCGGGCCGTGGAGCGCCAGATCACCGCCGAGCTGCGCCGGCTGCGGCCGGACGACGCCGTGCTGGGCGAGGAGTACGGCGCCGCGATGCGTGGCGACGGCCCCCGGCCCCGGGTGCGGTGGATCGTCGACCCGATCGACGGCACCGTCAACTACCTGTACGGCCTGACGCACTGTGGCGTGTCGATCGCCGCGGAGGTGGACGGCGAGGTGGTGGCGGGTGTGGTGCGCAACATCCACACCGGCGAGGAGTGGACCGCCACCGTCGGCGGGGGCGCCTGGCGCGAGGGTCGACGATTGCACTGCTCCACCGAGACCGATCTCGGTCAGGCGCTGGTGGTCACCGGCTTCGGCTACGACGCCGCCCGCCGGGTCCACCAGGCCCGGGTGCTGGCCGAACTGATCCCGCACGTACGCGACATCCGCCGCCTCGGCGCCGCCGCCGTCGATCTCTGCCTGGTCGCCGAGGGACGGGCCGACGCCTTCTACGAGAAGGGCCTGGCCGCCTGGGACCAGGCTGCCGGTGCGCTGGTGGCCACCGAGGCCGGCCTGCGCGTCGGCGGGCTCAAGGGGCTGGCCCCCGGGCCGGAGATGGTCATCGCCGCGCCGCCGACACTGTTCGACGCGCTGCACGAGCACCTGGCCGCGTTGGACGCCTCCGGCGGCCCCTGACGCCGCCTGGTGCCCGGTCAGCAGCCGGAGCGGGAGGGGCGCGGCGCTGGCTGCCGTCGTTGGCCGTCAGGAGCCGGAGCGGAGCGCTGGCTGCCGTCGGCGGACGCCGCCTGGCGTCTGTCAGGAGCCGCAGCACCGGTGCCCGGGGACCCACTGCCGGTCGACAGCGGGCCGACGGTCAGTTGTCGACCGGCATCGGGCAGGAACCGGGCGGGGCGACCGGGGCGCCGAGGTCGCCAAGCGACTGGTTGACCTCGGTGATGGTGGCCAACTGCTGGAAGTTGGCGCCCAGGACCACGTCGACGATGTCGTCCTCGCGCTTGGGGTTGTACTCCAGCTCGGCGTCGCCGAGGAAGTACGCCCGCAGCAGGTGCGCCGAGCCGACCCCCTTCGGGCCGTAACGCAGGACCGCCACGTCGTCGATCTTCTTCTTCTGGGTGGCTTCCTTCTGCACCTGGAAGTCGCGGTTGCGGAAGTCGCCCCCGACGTCGGCGGCCAGGCCGGGGCGATCCGTGCCGTTGAGCACGTTGATCTTGACATCCTTGTGGTCGCGCAGGGTGACGTCGGCGCGTGGCCAGTCGTCCGGACAGCCCTCGCCGGCACCGGCGTTACTCTGGGTGTCCCTGACCAGGGCCACGACCACGAAGACCAGGGCGACCACCGCCAGCATGCCGACGACAACGAGTGCTCGCACTCGCGCAAAGCTCATCAGGGCACTCCCGGGCATCGGTGGGTGGCAGCGGCCGGCGATCGGGCCGTTCCGTCGGCCGTCGGGTACGCCGCTGAGGTTAACGGGTGTCCGACCGTCGCGTGGAAACAGTCCGACATGCCGGCGCGCCACCGGAGAACGGGGTAGTACTACCCCTATCTTCGTGTCGCCTGAGTCACATTGGGAACAACTTCCCGTGCAGGGGCGTACATCTCAGCCACGAGGGCGGTATACATGCCTCGCCCAAAGGGGGGGTAGGGTTCCGCGCTCGCCGGGGAGATCCTCTGGCGGTCTGGTCCGAGCGGTCGTCGGGTCAGGTGGCCGACACTAGCGGTGGCCGGCCAGCGGAACCGAAACAGCGTCGTCCGGCGTTACAACCGGAAGCGACAACATCGAAATGGGAGAGTGAAACCGATGGCCACCGACTACGACGCCCCGCGCCGCGACGAGGTCGATCTCGGCGAGGACAGCCTGGAAGAGCTCAAGGCCCGGCGCGTCGACTCGCAGTCGGGCGCCGTGGACGTCGACGAGGCAGAAGTGGCTGAGAGCTTCGAGTTGCCCGGCGCCGACCTTGCCGACGAGGAACTGACGGTCAAGGTGCTACCGATGCAGCAGGACGAGTTCCGCTGCGCCCGTTGCTTCCTGGTGCACCACCGTAGCCAGCTGGCGGTGGAACGCAACGGCGAGCTGATCTGCCGAGAGTGCGTCTGACCGCAGGGCGACGACCACGACCACGGCGGCGACTCCCGAGTGGAGTCGCCGCCGCCCGGCTCGGCGAGCGCCACGCCACACAACCTGGTTGACTCGGTAGCCATGAGCGAGCGAATCGGCCGGCTCGGCGCCTTGGTGTGGTCATGAGCGAGCACACCGGGCGTGCCGAGGATCCGGACGAGCTGGGGAAGACCGTCGCGGCGCTGACCGCCGACGACATCGAGCCGGCGAAACGACGTCAGCTGCTCACCCGGCTGGTCGGGCAGGCTCGGGCCCGGGGGATCGGCGAGCTGTTCAAGCCGAGGGCCGCGCTGCGCTGGATGGTGGACACGGTCGCGGAGATCGCCCCACACGTGCCGATCCGGGATCTGGCCACCCTGCGTCGGCACTTTCCCGGGCTGACCGACGAGGAACTGGCCGACCGGCTGGTCCGCAACGCGTCCCGGGCGACGGCGGGGGTCGGCGCTGCCGGCGGCGGAGCCTCGGCGGTGCAGTGGACGGTGACCCCGACCCTGCTGTCCGCCCCGGTACTGCTCGCCGCCGAGACGGTCGCGGTGGTGGCGGTGGAGCTGAAGCTGACCGGCGAGCTGCACGAGGTCTACGGCGTACCGCTGCCGGCCGGCGGCACCGAACGGACGATCGCGTTGGTGCAGTCCTGGGCCAGCCAGCGCGATGTAAACCCGATGGTGCCCGGCGTCGGCGTGGGCGCCGTGCTGGGCACGGCGGCCCGGAACGAGCTGCGGGACACCCTGCTCAAGCGGTTCGGCCGCAACCTCACCACGCTGGGCCCCTTCCTGACCGGAGCCGCGGTGGCGAGCTACCTGAACCGGCGGGCCACCCGGACGTTGGCCGACCAGCTCCGCGCCGACCTCCGCCGGCAGCGCCGCAGCCTGCCCGGCGTGCCGCCCGCTCCACCCGCCCTGCCCGGCCCGTCCTGACCGCCGGCCGGGGCGCTGGCAGCGGGGGCCCGGCGGTGAACGCCGCAGCGCCGATGACCGGCGACGGATCGGATCAGCGTGCCGCGTCCCGCGCGGCCAGCAGGGCTTCGGCCAGCTCGACCGGGTGTCGGGAACTGACCACCCAGAACGGCGTGGGGTCGGCCGGATCGTCCAGGACAACCTGGACGGCACCGGGGATCCACGGGCGCTGGACGACGAACGCCAACGGATCGGCGCCGACACCGAGCACCTCACGCCGACCCTCGGCGTCCAGCGCGATGGCGTCGGCGACGAACCGGACGGGCAGCCGGGCGTCGTCGACCCGCAGCTCTCCGTCGACCACCGCGACCCGGATCCGGCCCAGCCACGCCAGCCCGGCGACGACGGCCGGCAGCAGCATCGCGAACGGCACCCAGGCGCGTGCACCGCCCGCCCCCATCCACACCTCCACGGCGAGCAGGGTGGCGGCCGCGAGCCCGGCGAGCCACAACCACCAGGGCAGCCGCAGGCGCTCGGCGTACGCCGGGGGCGCCGAGACGGACGAAGGTGACGGTGACTGACTCACTCGTGCCAGGGTACGGCGCGGCGACCCCCGGGTACCGGGCAGGATGACAGGGTCACCCCCAGCGGAACGGACGAAAGAGGGACATCGTGACCGACGTGGTGCCCGTGCCGGTCCGGCGGCTCGATCCCGAGCTGCCGATGCCGGCGTACGCCCATCCCGGTGACGCCGGTGCCGACCTGGTGGCGGCCGCCGACGTGGAGCTGCCCCCCGGCGGTCGGGCGCTGGTGCCGACCGGCGTGGCGATCGCCCTGCCCGAGGGATACGTGGGCCTGGTCCATCCCCGATCGGGGCTCGCCGCCAGACTCGGCGTGACGGTGCTCAACGCGCCCGGTACGGTCGACGCCGGCTACCGGGGTGAGATCCTGGTCAACCTGATCAACCATGATCGGGCGGCGTCGGTGAAGATCTCCCGGGGCGACCGGATCGCGCAGCTGGTTGTGCAGCGGGTGGAACGGGCGATCTTCCAGCCGGTGGCCGAGCTACCCGCGTCCGGACGCGGGACCGGTGGACACGGCTCCACCGGCGGGCACGCCGGGCTGGTACCGCCGCCGGCCACGGACGGCGCGAACGGAATAGATGGCACCGTGAGTGCGAACAGCGGAGGTTGGACGCAGTGATCTTCTCCCGAAAGCGGGCCGCGGGACGGCACGCCCTTGACGAGCGGGCCACCAACGTGCCCGAGACCGCCGAGGACGCCCTGGCGGAGCCGACGCGCGGGCCGTACGACGTCACCGAGGCGCCGGACGGGGTGCAGCGGCTCGATCTGGGCAGCCTGCAGATCCCGGCGGTGCCCGAGGTCGAGGTGCGGGTGCAGGCCGACCAGCAGGGGGTGGTCCAGCAGGTCGTGCTGGTGCACGGCCAGAGCGCCCTGCAACTCGGTGTCTTCGCCGCGCCGCGGTCCGAGGGGATCTGGGACGAGGTGCGCGAGGAGATCCGCCAGTCGCTGTTCGCCGACGGCGCCGCCGCGCAGGAGGTCATCGGTGAGTACGGCACGGAGCTGCACGCCCGGGTACGCACCGAGGACGGCCTGACCGATCTGCGGTTCGTCGGCGTCGACGGACCGCGCTGGATGGTTCGGGCGGTCTACCAGGGCGCCGCGGCCACCGATCCGGCCGCCGCCGGTCCGCTGGCCGTCTGTCTGGACGGGCTGGTCGTCGACCGGGGGGTGGAGGCCAAACCGGTACGTGAGCCGCTGCCGCTGCGGTTGCCACGCGAGGCGGGTGAGCAGGCCGCGGCGGCGGACGCCGCCACCGGGCCGGCCGACGCGGCGTCGGCGCCCGGAGGCCGCTGAGCGCTTCTCGGCGGCCCGGTGTCTCCGGGGCCGCCCGGGCACGGCCGGACGCGCTTCCGGTGCGCCGGGAGGGTCCGGTCCGGCGTACGCTGGCGGGTGCCGTTCCGGCAGTCGTCCGGCGGCGGTGGCTTCCGGTGCCAGCCGGCCTGCGTGGAGAGGGTGACGCGGAACTCATGACCACCGACGAGGGTCGGGGTTCGCTGCGGCGGATGTTGCGACGGCTGACCGCGAGCGAGGCCGAGATCGAGGCGCAGCAGTTGCAGCGGGAGAGTGCCCGCTGTGGCGCGGTACCGGTGTTGCAGTGCGGACGGGGGCAGGTGGTCTCGGTCAGCGGCCGGCTGCGTACCGTCGTCTACACCCCTCGGACGAACCTGCCGGCGCTGGAAGCGGATCTCTACGACGGCAGTGACGTCGTGACCCTGGTCTGGCTCGGGCGGCGGCACATCGTCGGCATCGAGCCGGGACGGCACCTGACCGCCCGGGGGCGGATGGCGGTGCGCGACGACCGCAAGGTGATCTACAACCCGTACTACGAGCTGGAGCCGTCAAAGTGAACCTGCGGGCGTTGCGGATGGACAGCGGGCGATGACGACCGGACAGCACCCGGCGACCCAGCCGGAGACCGGGCCGGCGGACGAGGAGCGGCTGCCCACCGTCGCCGAGCAGATGGCCGACCAGCTCGGCGGCTGGCGAGGGTTGGCCGAGTCCAGCATCCCGGTGGTGGTCTTCGTGATCGCCAACATCGTCACCGACCTGCGGCCGGCCGTGATCGCCTCGGTGGCGGTGGCGGTGCTGATCGGTGGGCTGCGGCTGGCTCAGCGCCGGCCGGTGCGGCACGCGGTCAACGGACTGTTCGGCATCGGGATCGGCGCCGCCATCGCCTGGCGTACCGGCGATGCCCGCGACTTCTATCTGCCGGGGATCCTCTACGGCATCGGCTACGGCCTGGCCCTGCTGCTGTCGGCGGTGATCCGGCAACCGCTGGTCGGCTGGATCTGGTCGGTGCTGGTGGCCAAGGGCAGTTCGCAGTGGCGCGACGATCCCCTGCTGGTCCGCACCTTCACCCGGCTGACCGTGCTGTGGGGAGTGGTGTGGCTGGCCAAGGTGGGCGTGCAGGCCGGCATCTACCTGGCCGCCCGCCGGTTCGACCAGCTCGGCGACGAGGCCGCCGCCGCCGACATGGAGACCGCCCTCGGGGTGGCGCGGCTGGCCCTGGGCTACCCGCCGTACGTGCTGCTGTTGCTGATCACGGTCTGGACGGTGCGCCGGGTGACCCGCGAGCGCCAGCCGGAGCCGCTGACGAGCTGAGCCGCTGCGGTCGAAGCTGCGGCACTAGCGTGATTCGCGGGTGCGTTCGACGCTGTCCGGGCCGAGCACCACCGCCCGTACGGCGTCCTCCACCTCGGCGGTGCAGACGAAGACCAGCTCGTCGCCGGCCTCGAGCGGATCGTCCGGGCTGGGCACCAGGACGCGCTTGCCGCGCAGGATCGCCACCAGCGCGGAGTCCCGGGGCAGCGGCACCTCGCGCAGCGGGCGCCCGACATAGGGCGCGGTCGGCGGCAAGGTGATCTCGACCAGGTTCGCCTCGCCCTGCCGGAACGTCATCAGGCGGACCAGGTCACCGACGGTCACCGCCTCCTCGACCAGCGCGGCCATCACCCGTGGCTTGCTGACCGCCACGTCCACGCCCCACTGCTCGGTGAACAGCCACTCGTTCTCGGCCCGGTTGACCCGGGCGACCACCCGGGGCACCGCGAACTCGGTCTTGGCCAGCAGCGAGACCACGAGGTTGACCTTGTCGTCGCCGGTGGCCGCGACCACCACGTCGCAGCCGGCCAGCTCGGCCTCCTCCAGGCTGGCCAGCTCGCAGGCGTCGGCCAGCACCCACTCCGCGTCCGGCACCCGGGCCGGACGCAGCATCCGGGGCTGCCGCTCGATGAGCATCACCTGGTGGCCGTTCTCGATCAGCTCCTGCGCGATGGAGCGGCCCACGTTCCCGGCACCGGCGATGGCGACCCGCATGATCACTGCCCTCCTTCCGGCGTCGCCGCCACGGATGTGACCGCCGCCACCATGTCGTCGGTGACCAGCATGAAGACCTGGTCACCCTCCTGCACGACGCTGGACGCGGTGGGCAGCGTGCCGATGCCGAAACGGATCAGGTACGCCACCCGAGCACCGGTCGCCTCCTCCAGGGCCCGCACCGGGCGGCCGATCCAGTCCTTGTGCACCGGCACCTCGATGATCGAGACGGTGCTTGTCGGATCGCGGAAGATCTCCACGTTGCCCTCGGGCAGCAGGTGCCGCAGCATCCGGTCGGCCGTCCACCGGACGGTGGCCACGGTGGGGATGCCCAGCCGTTCGTAGACCTGTGCGCGACGCTGGTCGTAGATGCGGGCAGCGACCCGCACCACGCCGAAGGTCTCGCGGGCCAACCGAGCCGAGATGATGTTGGAGTTGTCGCCGCTGGAGACGGCGGCGAACGCGTCGGCCCGCTCGATGCCCGCCTGGCGCAGCACGTCGCCGTCGAAGCCGGCGCCGGTGACCGTGACACCGGCGAAGTCGGGCCGCAGCCGGCGGAAGGCGTCCGCGTCCTGGTCGATGACCGCCACCGAGTGCCCCCGGGCCTCCAGGTTGTGAGCCAGGGTCGAGCCGACCCGGCCACAACCCATGATCACGACATGCACGCTGCCTCCCACGGTGCGTACCGCTGCGCCTCGTCGCCTGCGAGCCTGCCACGTCGGGGCCGCGGCCGGGGACCGACGGTACTCCCGCGCCAGATACGCCCGTACCCGGCCACCCCACGTGCCCGTCGTCGGTGGTCGTACGCTTGGCCGTTGTGGCCCGATCCACCTCCCTGCTGAAGCGGCTGCTCGTCGGCCGGCCGTTCCGGTCCGACCGGCTCAAGCACACCCTCCTGCCGAAGCGCATCGCCCTGCCCGTCTTCGCCTCGGACGCGCTGTCGAGCGTGGCGTACGCGCCGGACGAGATCCTGTTGATGCTCTCCATCGCGGGTGCCTCGGCGTTCGTCTTCTCACCGTGGGTCGCCCTGGGCGTGGTCGTGGTCATGCTGACCGTGGTGGCCAGCTACCGGCAGAACGTGCACGCCTACCCCTCGGGCGGCGGCGACTACGAGGTAGCCACGGTGAACCTCGGCCCGCGCGCCGGGGTGGGGGTGGCCAGCGCGCTACTTGTCGACTACGTGCTCACCGTCGCGGTTTCGGTCTCCTCCGGGGTGGCCAACCTCGGCTCGGTGATTCCCTTCGTGGCGACCCACAAGGTGCTCGTCGCGGTCTCCGCCGTGGTGCTGCTGACCGCGGTCAACCTGCGCGGGATCAAGGAGGCGGGCAGCGCGTTCGCCATCCCGACGTACGGCTTCATGATCGTAATCATCGGCATGCTCCTCACCGGGCTGGTCCGGATCGTCGTGCTCGGCGAGGACCTGCGCGCCCCCAGCGCCGACCTGGTCATCGCCGCCGAGTGGCACGACACCACCGGCTGGGCGATGGCGTTCCTGCTGTTGCGCAGCTTCTCCTCGGGCTGCGCCGCGCTGACCGGTGTGGAAGCGATCTCCAACGGGGTACCGGCCTTCAAGGCGCCGAAGAGCCGCAACGCCGCCACCACCCTGCTGATGCTCGGCCTGGTCGCGGTGACCATGCTGGTCGGCATCGTGTGGCTGGCCCGGCTCACCGGGCTGCAGTTCGTCGAGAACCCCGCCCTACAGATCGTCTCCGGCCCCGAGGGGTACGTGCAGAAGACGGTCACCGCGCAGCTCGGTGAGACGATCTTCGGACCGGGTTCGGTGCTGCTGTTCCTGGTCGTCGGAGTCACCGCCACGATCCTGTTCGTGGCCGCCAACACGGCCTTCAGCGGCTTCCCGGTGCTCGGCTCGATCCTCGCCCAGGACCGCTACCTGCCCCGGCAACTGCACACCCGGGGTGACCGGCTCGCCTTCTCCAACGGGATCCTCTTCCTGGCCGGTTTCGCGATCCTGCTGATCGTCGGCTTTCAGGCGGAGGTGACCAAGCTCATCCAGCTCTACATCGTGGGTGTCTTCGTCTCGTTCACGCTCTCCCAGGCGGGGATGATCCGGCACTGGAACCGGCTGCTGCGCAACGAGCGGGACCCGCAGGTGCGACGTCGGATGCTCCGGTCCCGGGCGATCAACACCTTCGGCATGGCGATGACCGCCGCGGTGCTGGTGATCGTGCTGATCACCAAGTTCCTGCTCGGCGCCTGGATCGCCATCGTCGCGATGGGTCTGATCTACGTGCTGATGCTGGCCATCCGCCGGCACTACGACCGGGTGGCCGTCGAACTGGCCCCGGACGACGGACGGCCGGTGCTGCCGGCCCGCAACCACGCGATCGTGCTGGTCAGCAAGTTGCACCAACCCACCCTGCGGGCGGTCGCGTACGCGCAGGCCACCCGGCCGGACACCCTCACCGCGGTGACCGTCAACGTCGACGATCACGACACCCGGCAGTTGCAGGCCGACTGGGACCGGCGGGGAGTGCCGATCCCGCTGACCGTGATCGACTCGCCGTACCGGGAGATCACCCGCCCGATCCTGAACTACGTGGCCGGGGTCCGCCGGGAGTCGCCGCGCGACGTGGTCACGGTCTTCATCCCCGAGTACGTCGTGGGCCGCTGGTGGGAGAACCTGTTGCACAACCAGAGCGCGCTGCGGCTCAAGGGCCGGCTGCTGTTCGAGCCGGGGGTGATGGTGACAAGCGTGCCGTGGCAGCTCGCCTCGACGGCCGGCAAGGACCTGGACCGGATGGACGCCACGCTCGGCCGTGGGCCGGTCCGTGGCCCCCGGGTGGCGCCGCGCGCCACCCTGCCGCCGGACGCTCCGTCGCCGGCCCCGGAGCGCGAACCGTCGGACGGGGAACCGCGATGAGCGAGCGGGTCGTCGGGCTCGGCGCGACGAGCGGGCTGGAGGAGGCGGAGCGGGTCGAGCTGACCGTGGCGGCGGTCGCCCCCGGGGGGCACTGCGTGGCCCGGGTGGATGGCCAGGTGGTCTTCGTCCGGCACGCCCTGCCGGGTGAGCGGGTGCTGGCCGAGGTGACCGAGGTGCACCGGGGTTTCGTCCGGGCCGACGCGGTCACCGTGCTGGCGGCGTCACCGGACCGGGTCAGCCCACCCTGCCCGTACGCCAGACCGGGTCGCTGTGGCGGCTGCGACCTGCAACACGTCGCCCCGGACGCCCAACTGCGCTGGAAGGTGGCGGTGGTGCGCGAGCAGCTCATCCGCCTCGGCGGGTTGGACGAGGCCGGCTGTGACGCGCTGGACCTGCGGGTGACGGCGCTGCCGGGTGGTCCGCTCGGTTGGCGGTCCCGGGTCCGCTACGCGGTCGACGCGGCGGGTCGCGCCGGGCTGCTCAAACACCGCTCGCACGAGGTGGTGCCGGTCGACCGCTGCCTGATCGCCCATCCGGCCATCCAGGAGCTGCCGGTGCTCACCGCTGCCGGGGCGAGCTGGCCGGACGCCGAGGCGGTGGAGACCGTCGCCACCACCGGCGGGGACGTGGCGGTGACCGCCGTCGCGGCCGGGGCCAGTCGCCGGGTCAGCGGCCCGGAACGGGTCCGGGAGCGGGCCGCCGGCCGGGAGTGGGTGCTGCCCGCCTCGTCGTTCTGGCAGGTGCATCCCGACGCCGCGGACACCCTGGTCGACGCGGTGCTGGAGCTGACCGACCCCCGGACGGGTGAGCGGGCCTGGGACCTCTACGGTGGCGCCGGCCTGTTCGCTGCCGCGCTGGCTTCTCGGGTGGGCGAGACCGGGCGGGTCACCCTGGTCGAGGCGGCCGGCGACGGCGTCGCGGCGGCCCGGGAGAACCTGCGCGACCTGCCCAACGTCGAGGTGGTGGCGGCCCGGGTGGAGACCGCCCTGGCCCGTCGCCGGGTCACCGGCCCGGTCGACGTGGTGGTACTCGACCCGCCCCGGACGGGGGCCGGCGCGCGGGTGGTACGTGACGTGGTGGCTGCCGGGCCGCGCGCGGTGACGTACGTCGCCTGTGACCCGGCGGCTTTCGCCCGGGACCTGCGGGTCTTCGCGGAGCTGGGTTGGCGGCTGGCGGCGTTGCGCGGGTACGACCTGTTTCCGATGACCCAGCACGTGGAGCTGGTCGGGCTGCTGGTGCCGGCCTGACCGGGTGCTCAGTCCCGGTGGTCGCCGCGCCCGGGCTGCGAGGTGCGCGAGGGCCGATAGACTCTGCGGTCATGAGTGTTGAAGAGGACACGGCCAACCACGGCCGGCTGCTGGCCACGGTGCACGGTCCCCAGGACGTCAAGCGGATGTCCGCCACCGAACTGGACATCCTCGCCGCCGAGATCCGCGACTTCCTGATCGCCAAGGTGTCGCGTACCGGTGGGCACATCGGGCCCAACCTGGGCGTGGTGGAACTCACCCTGGCCCTGCACCGGGTCTTCGACTCTCCCCGGGACCGGCTGCTGTTCGACACCGGCCACCAGGCGTACGTTCACAAGATCGTCACCGGCCGGCAGGGCGGGTTCGACCAGCTACGCCAGCGTGGCGGGCTCTCCGGCTACCCCAGCCAGGCCGAGAGCGAGCACGACCTCATCGAGAACTCGCACGCCTCGACCGCCCTGTCGTACGCCGACGGGCTGGCCAAGGCGTACGCGCTGCGCGGCGAGTCGCGCACCGTCGTCGCCGTGGTGGGCGACGGGGCGCTGACCGGCGGCATGTGCTGGGAGGCGTTGAACAACATCGCCGCCACCGACAACCCGCTGGTGATCGTGGTCAACGACAACGGCCGTTCGTACGCGCCGACGATCGGCGGTCTCGCCCACCACCTCTCGACGCTGCGGCTCAACCCCGGCTACGAGAAGGTCCTGGACGCCGTCAAGGACGCCCTCGGCTCGACCCCGCTGGTCGGCAAGCCGATGTACGAGGTGCTGCACGCGGTCAAGAAGGGCATCAAGGACGCGGTCGCGCCGCAGGCGATGTTCGAGGACCTCGGCATCAAGTACGTCGGCCCGGTCGACGGGCACGACCTCGCCGCTGTCGAGACGGCCCTGCGGGCGGCGAAGAACTTCGGCGGCCCGGTGATCGTGCACGCGGTGACCCGCAAGGGCTACGGCTACCGCCCCGCCGAGGAGGACGAGGCGGACTGCTTCCACAGCCCCGGTGCCTTCGACGTCACCGACGGCAAGGCGACCGCCGCACCGTCGGTGAAGTGGACCCACGTCTTCGCCGACGAGCTGGTCGCGATCGCGGACGAGCGGCCCGACGTGGTGGGCATCACCGCGGCGATGGCCGAGCCGACCGGCATCGCGAAGCTGGCCCGCAAGTACCCGGAACGCACCTACGACGTCGGCATCGCCGAGCAGCACGCCGCCACCTCGGCGGCCGGCCTGGCGCTCGGTGGGCTGCACCCGGTGGTGGCGGTGTACGCGACCTTCCTTAACCGGGCGTTCGACCAGGTCCTGCTGGACGTGGCGATGCACAAGCTGCCGGTCACCTTCGTGCTGGACCGGGCCGGGATCACCGGCCCCGACGGGCCGAGCCACTACGGCATCTGGGACATGTCGGTCTTCGGGGTGGTGCCGGGTCTGCGGATCGCGGCGCCCCGGGACGCCGCCACCCTGCGCGAGGAGCTGCGCGAGGCGGTCGCCGTCGACGACGGCCCGACCGTGGTCCGCTTCCCGACCGGCGCGGTCGCCGCCGATCTGCCCGCCGTGCGGCGGGTCGGGCCGGTCGACGTGCTGGCGGAGTCGGCGCGTACCGACGTGCTGCTGGTGGCGGTGGGTGCCTTCGGCCAGCTCGGGGTGGAGGTCGCCGCCCGGGTCGCCGAGCAGGGCTACGGGGTGACCGTGGTGGACCCCCGCTGGGTCCGTCCGATCCCGGCGGAACTGGTCGAGCTGACCTCCGAGCACCGGCTGGTGGTCACCGTCGAGGACGGCGTCCGGTCCGGCGGGGTGGGCGACGCACTCGCCCGGGCCATGCGCGACGCCGGCATCCGGGTGCCGCTGCGTGATCTGGGCGTACCGGCCGGCTGGTATCCGCACGGCTCCCGCAACCAGCTCCTGACCGACCTCGGCCTGACCGCCCAGGACGTGGCGCGCGACGTCACCGGCTGGATCTCCCGCCTCGACACCGAGCCGGTCGACCCACCCCGCCTCACCGCCAACCCCACCCCCAACTGACCCTCCCCCCTCCCACCCCCCACCCCCCACCCCCCCACCCCCCCACCCGCCCGCGCTAGCGCCTCGCGCCGTTGATCATGAAGTTGT
>NZ_JBFAQH010000001.1:540499-571684 GCF_040677165.1 Micromonospora sp. NPDC049374
TTCCGCGTTTGGCTTTTCCGCGCCCCCGCCCCCGCTCGCCCCGCGCGCCGTTGATCATGAAGTTGTTGTCACTGCGATCGGCGTGGCGTGACAACAACTTCATGATCAACGCGGGAGGGCGGGGGAGGACGGGGAGAGGGGAGAGGGTTCAGCGGTGGGGGGAGCCAGCGGAGCGGTAGTGGGTTTTCTCGTCGGCGGCGAGGCTGAAGGTCTCGCGGCGCTCGGGCAGCGGAGCCACCACCAGGCCCGGGCGGTCGACCAGGCGGGTCGTGTTCGGCGGCACCGACAGCGTGGTGTCCTTGGTGGCGCGCCAGCTCAGCACGACCAGCGGCTGATCCGGGACCGGCAGCTCGTAGACCTGCAACGGGTTCGTCCGGTCGGCGGGGGAGAGCATCACCGGGCCATCGTCGGCGGGTCGGTATACCACCGCACTCATCGTGCCCTCGGCGCTCTCCCAGGTGAGCTGCTCCAGCTCGGCCGGCTCGCCGCCGTCGAGCGACAGCTCGCCGAGCGTACGCACGGCGAGTTTCGCCATCGGCCAGGACGCCGGCACCGACTGCGGGACGTCCCGGTCGCCGACCCGCCGGGAGATGCTGCCGAACGGGCCGTCCTCACCGGCCAGCAGGCAGGTGTCGAGGCCGGTCAGGGCTCGCCGGCCGGAGCCGCTCTCGTCGCGCACCAGCGGGTAGCGGGGTGCGGCGGTGCCGGTGCCGAGGTCGAGCAGCCGGTCGGTGGCCCGGCCCCGGGGCAGCGACTCGGTGGAGCGCAGGGTGGCGGTGACGGTCACCGCCCGGCACCGGGGCACCTCGACGGGGCCGGTCAGGCCGTCGCGGTCGGACAGGATGCGGCCGTTCGGCCCGACCAGCCGCCGGACCCGTTCGGAGGTCAGGTAGCGCCGGCCGTCGGCCGACTGGACCGGCAACACGTCGGAGTAGACCAGGTAGCCGGGGTCGGTGTACTCGGTGGCGTGACTGACCGTGTACCGACCGCCGTCGCCGGTGAGCTGAAGCAGCCAGGACGCGGCCTCACCGGGTACCGACGCGGCGACCAGGGCCAGTGGCCGCCCGTCGACCTCACCGGAGAAGAGGATCCCGGATGAGGGTACGTGCACCCGGTCGTCCACGGGCGAGCGCCAGTCGCGTACCGCTTCGGTGACGGCGGCTGTCGCTGCGGTGTCCTCGGCGAGTGAGCCGCGTGGCGGCCACACCGTCAAGGAACCGTCCATGCTGTCGTAGCCGACCCGCAGGTCCCGTGCCTGACGCTCGGCGACCGGCCCGCAGGCGGTGACGGCGATCAGCAGGGTGGACAGGCCGGTGGCGGTCAAGCCGCGCCAACGGGCTGGAGCCACCTGTCACGCCCCCGATCGGATCGCGTCGTCGTGTCGGAGGGCAATAGTACGAGATGTCCCGCCGATGCTTCGGGTCGCCATACGCTGCGTCGCGCGGTCACCACACCGGCCATAGGGGACACCGCGTTGACTTGGGGCATTTTCCCCACTCCGGTAGACTCCGCCGACTGTGACGCCTGCCGAGACCCGCGCCGCCGCGCTGCAGAGATCCGCCGACGTCGCCGACTCTCCGTCCGAAGTCGTCACCCTGGGTGACAAGGCGGGCGACGCCCCCGGCACGAACGCCGCGTCCCCGGCACCCGTCCCGGAAGCCACTGCGCCAGCCACTCAACCACCGGCATCCGCCGGGGAAGCCCCTGCTCCCGCCGGGGACACTCCGGCACCCGCGTCCGAAGCCTCGGCGTCCGACATCGACGCCCCGGCATCTGCCACGGAAGCTTCGGCACCTGCTACGGAAACCCCGGCGCCCGCGTCCGAAGCCTCGGCGCCCGCCACGGAAACTCCGGCGTCTGGGACGGAAGCCCGGACGGCCGCGCCCGGGGCCGGAACGGCCCGGCAGCTGACGGGGACCGGACCTGCGGTGTCCGGCGGTACGCGGGGTGCCGATGCCGCCGATGCCGCTCCGGAACGCCGCCGCCGGTTCCGTTGGACGCCCCGGCGACGGGACCTCGCGGTCTTCGGTGGTTTCCTGCTGACCGCGCTCTGGGTGACCAGCCAGATCTGGATGGACCCGGCCGGGCGGGTGGCCTCGCTCTACAGCAGTGACCCGGCCCAGGTGCAGTTCTTCCTCGCCCACTCGGTGCGGGTGGTGCTGCACGGCGAGTTCCCCTTCTTCACCGAGCAGTTCAACTACCCCGACGGGGTAAACCTGATGGCCAACACGGCCATCCTCGCGCTGGGTATCCCGATGGTGCCGGTGACCCTGCTGTTCGGACCGGCCGTGACGTTCGTGCTGCTGGTGACCCTCGGTCTCGCCGGGACCGCCTCGGCCTGGTACTTCGTGCTGTCCCGGCACGTGGTGAGCAACCGGCTCGCCGCGGTGGTGGGCGGCTGGTTCTGTGGCTTCTCACCGGCGATGTTGTCGCACGCCAGCTGGCACCCGAACATCATCAGCCAGTTCCTGCTGCCGTTCATCGTGTGGCGGGTTCTGGTGATCACCCGATCGACCCGGCCGTACCGGGACGGTGCGCTGCTGGCTCTGCTGGTCACCGCGCAGGCGTTCATCAACGAGGAGATCCTGCTCTTCACCGCGATGGGCTGCGGAATCTTCCTGATCGCGGTGGTTGTCCAGCGGCCCGGGCTCTGGTCGGCGGCCTGGCGGCCGTTGGCCAAGGCGCTGGCCACCTGCACGGTGATCGCCGGCTCGCTCTTGGCGTACCCGCTGTACATCCAGTTCGCCGGCCCGATGGCGTACCACGGGCTCAGCGACGCGGTCCGTGACTACGGCAACGACATCGCCGCGTACTTCGCACCCGGCTCGCCCACTATCGGCGGCAACCAGCGGGCGAACGTCAACCTCGCGCCGAACTACTCGGAGGAGAATGCCTTCTTCGGGTGGAGTCTGGCGCTGATCGCGGTCGGCATCGTGCTCTGGCTCCGGCGGGAGGTGCTGGTCCGGGCGCTCGCCGCGACCGCCGCCTTCTACACCATCCTCTCCCTCGGCGAGCGGATCACCTGGTGGGACCGGGAACTGATCGTCGGACCGTGGGAGTGGCTGGTCCGGCTGCCGCTGCTCGACGCGGTGGTGCCGACCCGGTTCGGCATGATCACCAGCGTGGTGGTGGCGGTCCTGCTGGCCCTGGCCATCGAGCGGACCAGCACCCTGTCCATGGACCGGCGGACCGTGCGTACGCTCACTGCCGCCGGTCTGGTGCTCGCGTTGCTGCCGATCACTCCCACGCCGTTGCCGATGACCTCCCGCCCGCCGGTGCCGGACTTCATCACCTCCGACCGGTGGCGCGCCTACGTCGGGCCGGACCAGACCCTGGTGCCGATCCCGGTGCCGAGCATGGGCAACACCCACGGCATGCGCTGGGCCGCCGCCACCAATCTCGACTTCAAGATTCCCGGCGGCTACTTCCTCGCCCCACGCAACGGCAACACCGGCGACCCGGGTCGCTTCGGTGGTCGGCCGAGCGGTGTCGGGAAGCTGCTGGAGGAGGTCGCCACCACCGGCCGGACGCCTCAGCTGGACGACCGCCAGCGGCGTCGGTCCCTGGACGAGTTGCGGTACTGGCGGGCGGCGATCCTGGTGCTGCCGGTGCGGCAGCCGCACTCGGAGTCGCTGCGGCAGACCGTCGAGCAACTGGTCGGACCGGCCCGGCTCGAGCAGGACGTCTGGGTGTGGGACGTACGGTCGCTCACCGACCCACGGGTCTGATGTCGGTCGGTACGGTCGAGCGGGAAGTCGAGGTCCGCGCCGGTCGCCGTTGGCGGCTGCGCCCGCGTACGCCTGACCTGGCGGTGGTGGCCGGCTACCTGGCGCTGGCCACCTGGCTGACCAGCCGGCAGTGGGGTCGGCCGGACCGGCTCTTCCATCAGGCCGGCGACCAGATCCTCTTCGAGTGGATGCTGGCCCACGCCGCCCGTGCCGTGGCCGGCCTGGAAAATCCGCTGTGGAGCGACGCCCTGAACGCACCCGGCGGGGTGAACCTGATGGCCAACACCTCGGTGCTGGGCCTGGGTGTTCCGTTGGCCCCGGTCACGCTGCTGTTCGGCTCGCAGGTGGCCTTCGCGGTGGCGGTGGTGGGGTGTCTGGCCGGGACGGCCGCCGCCTGGTACGTGCTGCTGCGTCGCCGCCTGGTCGAGTCCCGGCTGGCCGCTGCGCTCGGCGGGCTGGTCTGCGGCTTCGCCCCCGGCATGGTCGCTCAGGCCGGATCGCACCTGCACATGGCCGCCCAGTTCCTGGTACCGGTGATCCTGGCACTGGTGTTCATGCCCCACCCCTCCGATCCGGCGGAGTCACCGGGTGCCTGGTCACGGGTGTGGCGGCCCGGCCTGCTGCTCGGTCTGGTCGTGACGTACCAGGTCTTCCTCGGTGAGGAGGTGCTGCTCTTTGTGGCGCTCGCCGCGGGCGTGTTCGTCCTCGGCTACGCGTTGGCCGACCGGGCCACCGCACGCCGGCTGGCGCCGGTCACGGCCGGCCGGATCGCGGTCGGTGCGGTGGTGGCGGCGGTCCTGCTGGCCTATCCGCTGTGGTTCCAGTTCTTCGGCCCCGGGCACTACCGGGGGATGCCGTTCCACGCGTACGGCTTTCAACTGGACGCGGCCTCGTTCACCGCCACCGCCCGGCAGACCGTCTTCGGCGACCATCGCCTGCCCGCCCTGCTGGCCCCCAACGCCACCGAGGAGAACTCCTTCTTCGGGCCGGGTCTGCTGGTGCTGGCCGTGGTCGTGACGGTGTGGCTGTGGCGTCGCCCGCTGGTCCGGGCTCTCGCCGCCTGCGGGGTGGTGTTCGCCCTGCTCTCCCTCGGCCCGCGGGTACGCCTCGACGGATCGTCGACGGAGCTGCCCGGCCCGTACCTGCTGATCGCCGAGCTGCCCCTGCTCGACCATGTGGTGCCGGCCCGGTTCTCGCTGGTCTGCGTACCGGTGCTGGGCATCCTGCTGGCGCTCTCGGTGGACCGGGTACGGCGGCAACCGGCCACCGCCGGCGCAGCACCGGATTCGGTGCCGGTGCGGCTGCTCTGGGCCGGCGCGGTGGCCGCCGCGCTGCTGCCGCTGGCGCCGACCCCGATCCGTACCGTCCCGACCTGGCAGGTTCCGGCGTTCGTGGCGGAGGGGACCTGGCGGGCGTACGTCCCGGCGGGGCGGACGGTGGTGCCGGTGCCGCCGGTGACAAACGCGGGCCAGAGCCCGGCGATGCTCTGGTCCGCCCGGACCGGGCTGGCCTTCACCGCCCCGGGTGGCTTCTTCATCGGTCCCCGTTCCCCGGACGATCCGGCGGCCCGCTGGGGCGCTCCGGACCGGCCCACGTCGCTGCTGTTGCGCCGGGTGGCCGACACCGGCGAGGTGCCGCCGATCAGCGAGAACGATCGCCGGCAGGCGGTGGCCGACCTGCGGCACTGGCGGGCGGCCGTGGTGGTCCAGGGCGGGCTGCACCATGGTGACCCGGTACGCCGGACGGTCGAGGCCCTGCTCGGTCCGGCCCGGGAGATCGGTGGTGCACTCGTCTGGGACGTCCGGCCCCTGGTGGGTTGACGCGTCCGACGGGGACTCCGGCGGCAGGTGGCACACTCGTCGGGGTGAGCGACGTGGCCGCATCGCCGACGGAGGGCGAGCTGGAGAGTGTCAGTCTGGTGGAGCTCGCCGTCTCCCGGCTGACCCGGGAGATCCTCAGCGGCCGGAGTGATCCCGGTGAACGGTTGGTGGAGGAGCAGCTGACCCGGCGACTCGGCATCAGCCGGGCGCCGCTGCGCGAGGCGCTGCGGCTGCTGGCGCAGCGGGGGCTGGTGGAGCACGTCCCGCGCCGGGGGGTCCGGGTCGCCACCCTGTCGGATCGCGACGTGCGCGAGCTGTACGAACTGCGCGACGTGCTGGAACGATTCGCGGTCCGGTCGGCGATCTCGGTGCCGGGGGAGAGCGACCTGGCCGGGCTGCGGGCGGCGTTGGACCAGATGCGGGAGGCGACCCGGGACGGTGATCGGCTGGCGGTCGCCGAGTCGCATCGGACGTTCCACGTCGCGCTGGTGGCCTTGGCCGGCAACCGGCAGCTTTCCGCGGTGTACGACTCGATTTTGGTGAAGTTGCAGCTCTACATGGCGATCAACCTGCGTCGCGAAGCAGAGGTGGCGCAGCCGCACGACGGCGTCCACCGGCACGAGCGGCTCTTCGAGGCGGTCGCCGTCGGTGACCCGGAGGTGGTCCTGGCGGTGCTGTCCGAGCACGGAGCCCGGTCGTATCTCGGGTAGCTCCACCCGCCGCCCGTCATGGTGTCGTTACGTGTCGCGCCGTTCGTCGTAACACAACTGTCGACAATCGACTGTATGCCAGAGCGGATCGGATCGATCTCGGAGTTGCGGTCGGCGTACCGTCACGGCGGCCTGACCCCCACCGACCTGGCGGAACACGTCCTGTCCGGGCTGTCCGGAGCGGACGGCGGGCCGGTCTGGATCAGCACGGTGCCGGCCGGGCAACTCCGTGCCCGTGCCGAGCGGCTGACCGCCACCGCCGACCACGCGAGCCTGCCGCTGTACGGGATCCCGTTCGCGGTCAAGGACAACATCGACGTCGCCGGCATGATCACCACGGCCGGCTGCCCCGACTTCGGGTACGTCGCGGCCGAGGACGCGCCCGTGGTGCGCCGGCTGCTCGACGCCGGTGCCCTGCTCGTCGGGAAGACCAACCTCGACCAGTTCGCCACCGGCCTGACCGGGGCGCGGTCCCCGTACGGCAGCTGCGAGAGCGTCTTCGGCGGTGGGCTGATCTCCGGCGGTTCCAGCTCCGGCTCGGCCGTCGCGGTCGCCGCCGGCCAGGTCAGCTTCGCCCTGGGTACGGACACCGCCGGCTCCGGCCGGGTGCCGGCGGCGCTCAACGGGATCGTCGGCCTCAAACCCACCCGGGGCCTGCTCAGCACCGGCGGCGTGGTGCCGGCCTGCCGTTCGCTCGACTGCGTCTCGGTCTTCGCCACCGACGTCGCGGACGCGGTGGACGTGCTGCACGCCGCGCGCGGCGTCTCGGCGGTCGACCCGTGGGGGCGTCCGCTGCCGGCGGAGCGGGTGGTGGCCCGCATGCCTGGCACGCTACGTCTCGGCGTGCCCCGAGCAGAAGACCTGGAGTTCTTCGGCGACGCGGGACAGGCGGTCCGGTTCGCCGCGGGCGTGCAGGCGCTGCGAGGTCTGGTGAGGCAGGTCGCGTCGGTGCCGTTGCAGAGTTTCCTTGAGGCGGGCGAGCTGCTCTGCCAGGGACCGTGGGTGGCCGAGCGGCTCGCCGGGCTGGACGGCTTCCTGCGCGAACATCCCGAGGCCGTGCTGGCGGTCACCCGCAGCGTGCTGGAGAGCGGCCGGCGCTACGACGCGATCGACGTCTTCCGGGGCCGACACCGGTTGCGCGAGTTGCGGGCCCGGGTCGACCAGCTGTGGAGCGAGGTCGACGTGCTGGTGGTGCCCACCGTCGGTACGACCTTCACGCTCGACGAGATCGCCGAGGACCCGATCGGCCGCAACACGATGCTCGGCCGCTACACCCAGTTCGCCAACCTGCTCGACCTGGCGGCGGTTACCGTGCCCAACGGGTTCACCGCAGCGGGCCGGCCGGCGAGCCTGACCCTGCTCGGTCCCGCGTTCAGCGACACGACCCTGGCCCAACTCGCCGCCGCCTTCACCGCCGCCACCCGGGCCGCGCCCGAAGCTGCGGCCACCGTCTCGACGCCCGGGCCGGCGCAGGTGCTGATCGCCGTCGTCGGGCGGCACCTGGCCGGCGAGTCCCGCAACGCGGAGCTGACCGAACGGGGTGCCACCCTCGCCGGTGCCGCGCGTACCGCGCCGCGCTACCGGCTCTACCGCCTGGAGACAGCCGACGGTGAAGGGCTGCCCGGCCTGGTCCGGGTCGCCCACACCGACCCGGACGGACACCCGATCGAGGTCGAGCTGTGGCGGCTGCCGGTGACCGCCGTCGGAGAGCTGCTCGCCGGGGTGCCGGCCCCGCTGTCGCTGGGCTGGGTTCGGCTGCACGACGGGCGGGACGTGCTCGGCTTCCTCTGCGAGGCCTACGCCGTCGATTCGGGGGCCGAGGACATCAGCGCCGCCGGTGGGTGGCGGGCCTACCGCCGCGCCGCGGCGCACCGGAGTTGACCAACGGAGGAGGAGAGGATGGGCAGGATCGGGCCGGTAACGGCGAACCCCTACCCGTGGCCGTACGACGGCTCGGCCGACACCGCGCGTACCGCACTGCTCTGCATCGACTGGCAGACCGACTTCTGCGGCCCGGGCGGCTACGTCGACGCCATGGGTTACGACATCGGCCTCACCCGGGCCGGCCTGCCGGCCACCGCCCGGCTACTGGACCACGTCCGGTCGCTCGGCATGCTTGTCGTGCACACCCGGGAGGGCCACGACCCCGACCTGTCCGACCTGCCGGCTAACAAACGCTGGCGGTCGGCGCAGATCGGCGCCGAGATCGGCGGGGCGGGACCGTGCGGGCGGATCCTGGTCAAGGGCGAGCCCGGCTGGGAGATCGTGCCCGAGGTCGCCCCGGTGCCCGGCGAGGTCATCGTCGACAAACCCGGCAAGGGTGCCTTCTACGCCACCAATCTCGACCTGGTGCTGCGCACCCGGGGCATCACCCACCTGATCCTCACCGGCATCACCACCGACGTCTGCGTGCACACCACGATGCGCGAGGCGAACGACCGGGGCTACGAGTGTCTGATCCTCGCCGACTGTACCGGGGCCACCGACAAGGACAACCACGACGCCGCGCTGCACATGGTGACCATGCAGGGCGGCGTCTTCGGCTGCGTCGCCACCTCCGACGCCGTCATCGCCGCCACGACCAGGTGAGGTGAGCCATGTTGACAGTTGCCGCAGCGCGACCCTTCCCGTACACCTTCGACCCCCCGACCACGGCGCTGCTCGTCATCGACATGCAGCGCGACTTCCTGGAGCCCGGCGGCTTCGGCGAGAGCCTGGGCAACGACGTCGGCCAGCTGCGGCGGACCATCGCGCCGCTGACGGCGCTGCTGGCCGCCGCCCGTGCCGCCGGCCTGACGGTCGTGCATACCCGGGAGGGGCACCTGCCCGACCTTTCCGACTGCCCACCGGCCAAGCTCAACCGGGGCCTGCCGAGCAAACGCATCGGCGACCCTGGACCCAAGGGCCGGATCCTCGTCCGGGGCGAGTACGGCCACGACATCGTCGACGAGCTGGCACCACTGCCCGGCGAACCGGTCGTCGACAAGCCGGGCAAGGGTGCCTTCCACGCCACCGGGCTGGACACCCTGCTCGCCGAGCAGAACATCCAGAGCCTCCTGGTCACCGGGGTCACCACCGAGGTGTGCGTGCACACCACGGTCCGGGAGGCCAACGACCGTGGGTACGAGTGCCTCGTGCTCGCCGACTGCGTCGGGTCCTACTTCCCGGAGTTCCACCGGGTGGGCCTCGACATGATCGCCGCCCAGGGCGGCATCTTCGGGTGGGTCGCCGACTCGACGGACGTGCTCGCCGTGCTGCCCACCACCCCCGTGTTGCAACCCTCCTCCTGACCGGGAGCAGCCATGGTCCCCACCAGACCCTCCGTCGTGCCGCTGCCGTACTGGGTGCGCGGCGACACAAACGCGTTCTTCGGCTTCGGCGTCAACGTCCTGGTCAACGTACTCACCCTGACCGGGCTCTGCCTCTTCGTGGTGAACCTGCCGGAGCGGGAGGTGTTCGGCACGATCCTGCCGGCCCTCGGTATCGCCCTGGTCGCGGGGAACATCTACTACACGCATCTGGCTCGCCGGCTGGCCCGGCGGGAGAACCGCTCCGACGTGACCGCCCTGCCGTACGGGCCGAGCGTGCCGCACATGTTCATCGTCATCTTCGTCATCATGCTGCCCATCTACCTCAGCACCGGCGACGCGGTTCGCGCCTGGGAGGCGGGGCTGGCCTGGGCCTTCATCATCGGCGTGATCGTGCTGATCGGCGCGTTCGTCGGCCCGTACATCCGTCGCTACACGCCGCGCGCGGCGCTGCTCGGCACCCTCGCCGGCATCTCCATCACCTTCATCTCGATGAACCCGGCGGGCCAGATGTGGCGGCTGGCCTGGATCGCCCTGCCGGTCCTGGCGCTGCTGCTGATCGGCCTGCTTACCGACGTGAAGCTGCCGTTCAACTTCCCGATCGGGCTGGCCGCCCTGCTGCTCGGCACGGCGATCGGCTGGCTCGGCGGGGCGATGTCGGTGCCGGACGTCACCGCGGCGGCCCGGGACATCGCGTTCGCCTTCCCCACCTTCCAACTCGACCTGCTGCTGCGCGGCCTCTCCGACATGGCCCCGCTGCTGGCGACCGCGATCCCGCTGGGTGTCTACAACTTCACCGAGGCAATGACCAACGTGGAGAGCGCGGCCACCGCCGGGGACAACTACAACCTGCGCAGTGTGCTGCTCGCCGATGGGGCCGGCGCGGTCATCGGCTCCGCCCTCGGTTCGCCGTTCCCACCTGCGGTCTACGTCGGCCACCCGGGCTGGAAGGCCGCCGGTGGGCGTACCGGCTACTCGATGGCGACCGGGATCGTCATCGCACTGCTCTGCTTCCTCGGGATGTTCTCCCTGCTCGGGGCGATCTTCCCGACCGCGGCGATCGTGCCGATCCTGCTCTACATCGGGCTGCTGATCGGTGCCCAGGCGTTCCAGGCGACGCCCCGGGCGCACGCCGCGGCGGTGGTCGCGGCCCTGATACCCAACATCGCGGCGTGGGCGACCGGGCAGATGAACAACGCCCTGGCGGCGGCCGGCACCACCGCCGCCGAGGTCGGCGACGAGGCCCTGGCCGGCGCCGGGGTGGTCTACGACGGCCTGCGGATCCTCGGTGAGGGTGCCATCCTCGCCGGTCTGGTGCTCGGCGCGATCGTCGCCTTCATCATCGACAAACGCTTCGTCCAGGCGGCCGTCTTCGCCGCCTCGGGCGCGGTGCTCGCCTTCATCGGCCTGATCCACGGCGAGGAGGTCCAGTGGAACGCCAACGGCCAGGTGGCGCTCGGCTACCTCTTCGTGGCGGTGATCTGCGCGATCTTCGCCCTCGGCAAGTACCCACCCCGGGTGCCCGAGCCGGAGGAGGCCGAACTGGACCGCCTGCACGGTGGCAACTCCGCGACGCCCCCGGTCGCCGCCGAACCCGCCGCGACGGCACCGGCCGCGACGGCCTCGACGGCACCGGCCGCCACCGGTGAGCCGGCCGGTGGTGAGAAGCGTGAGCCGGCGGTGAACACCTGAGCTGACGCCGTCCGGCCGGGCGGCGGTGCGGCCCGCACCAGCCCGCCGCCGCCCGGCCGGGTGCGCCCACCTGCCGTCCCGACCGCCCAGAAAGGACTCTCGCCGGATGGAGATCGACCGGACCGACGTGGTCGCCGAGGTGACGGCGGCCTTCGTCGGCTACGAGCAGGCACTGGTGGCCGGGGACGCCGAACGGATCTGCGGATACTTCTGGGACTCCGAGGCCACGGTGCGCTTCGGCCTTGCCGACCACCAGTACGGGCTCGACGAGCAGCGCAAGTGGCGGGCCGTGCAACCACCGCTGCCGCCCGGCCGCCGGCTCGTCGACACCGTCGTCACCGCGTTCGGCTCGGACCTCGCGGTCGTCACGACCCGGTTCGGCTACGCCGACGGCGCCACCACAGGTCGGCAGACCCAGACCTGGGTACGCCTATCGGAGGGCTGGCGCATCGTCACCGCCCATGTCTCCGAGCCGCAGTCTCCCGACGTCGGATGACGGCGCGTCACACCCGGTCGCGTACGTCCCAGAGCCAGACGTCGTCGACGCGCTGCGGCTCGCCGAGCAGCGCGGTGAGCAGTTCCCGCAGCACCGGCTCGCGGGGATGCGCGCCGAGCACCACCACCGACGCCCGCCAGAAGCGCAGGTCCTCCACCGCCTGCCGACGGTTCTCGTCGGTGAGTTCAGGCAGTTCACCCGCGTCCATGGTCTGGTAGATGAGGGTGCTGGTGGGCCGGTTCGGGGCGCCGAAGACGCCCTCGCCGTCGAGGTTCGGGCCGATGAAGTAGCCCGCCGGGATCGGGAACTCGTGCCCGGTCAGCGCGCTCCACCGCAGCGTGGACAGGCCGTGCACGTTGCTGGGGATGGGCACCGGCACCAGCGTGCGGCCGTCCGGCACGTACGGCTGCCAGGCACCGGAGGTGATGAAGGCCGGCGGCGGGTCGACCGGCTCGGCCGGTAGCGGACGGGGCAGCAGCGGAAGTAGGGCGAGGGCGATCGCGGCGTACCCGACGACGTGCGGCCAGCGGAGTCGCCGCCGGTCGGTGGCCGTGGCCTCCGGAGCGCGGGGAGCCGGCACCGGCGGTCGGTGGCTGCCGGCCACCGCGTCCCAGGCCAGCGCCAGCAGTACGCCGAGCGCAGCGGTGGTCACCAGGGTCAGCCGGGTCGGCATCATCATCTCGACAAGCGGCAGATCCTCCGGGATGTACGACCACGGGCCGGCGATGCCGGTCAGTTCGCCGTTGAACCGGATCTCCGGGCCGAGCGCGGCGACCGAGAAGAGCAGCACCAGCACGGCCAGGATCCGGGCCGCCAGCGAGCGGCGGACCAGCAGGGCCAGGGCAACCACCGACAGCAGCACCAGCGGCCAGCCGAACCAGGTGTTCTGTTCGGTCATGCCGATGGTCGCCTCCACCGCCTCGTCACCGGCGATTGTGTCGCGGGGGAAGGTGACGAAGGCGGCGATGTCCTCGCCCCAACTGTGGAACACCCCGCCCTGGAGCCCCCGGTAGGACTGCGGGCCGTTGAACTGGAACCAGATCGGGTAGGCGGTCAACAGCAGCGCCACCCCACCGCCGAGGCCCAGGCCGGCCGCGAACGTGCCCGCCCGGGCCCACGTCGCGCGCGGACGCATCGCCGCGTACGCGATCACGACGACCAGGCAGGCCATCGCCGTGAGCAGCAGCATCTCCTCGTTTATGAAGATCTGGTACGCCACCAGCAGCCCCAGCACCAGCCCGTTGCGCCGCCACCGGCCCGGCTCGACCAGCCGGAACACCCGCACCACGATAAGTGGCAGCAGGAAGTTGGAGACGAAGTTGGGCTGGCCGTTGGCATGGTGCACGATGCCGGGGGCGAAACCGAGGAACGCGCCGCCGACGAAGGCCGCCGCCCGGGAGCGCACCAGGTGCCGTGACAGCATCCAGTACGAGGTGCCCGCCGTCGCGGCCAGCGCCCCGCCCAGGTATAGCGCGTACACCACCTGGGGGCCGAGCAGCAGGGTGAGCGGCGCCAACGGCAGGGTCACCCCGAGCAGCGAGGTGTTGGCCATCATGTTCACCCCGTCCGGGGCGTTCTGCCGGGCGGTGAAAAGTGGATTCTCCAGGTGCTGCACCGAGTACGCACCGTGCGCAAAGAGCCACTCGAACCAACTGTGGTCGGTGGGCAGGTGGGACGAGACCCGGTTGTTCACGTCGGCCCAGTAGTTCAGGCAGACGACGACGCCGAGCAGCACGTAGGCTCCGATGGCCAGCGCGTCGGCGCGGGTCGGCCGCCGCCGGGGACGTGTTGTCGTTGATCGCGTCTCGACGGTCTCGGAGACGGGATTCAGCGAGGGATTCACCACCGGCACAGCCACGACGGGCCATCGTACAGGCGGAACCCCGCCCGCCCGCCGCGCGTCTGGTGTGTGTCAGGGGAGGACAAGCGTGACGTTGATCGACCTCGGTGAGCTGACCGAGCTGACCGATCCGCCAGCGCAGCGCCGTCGACCCCGGCCGGGTGGCCGCCGGGTGGCGGTCGTCGTGGTGGCACTGCTCGCGCTGCTGACCTTGGCGGGCGGCACACCGCCGGCCGGGCGGATCCACGCGATCGTGCCCGCCGCCCTGGGTAGCGACCTGTTCATCGCCGCCGATCAGATCTTCACCGTCTCCCCGTCGCCCGAGGTCACCGACGGTAGCCAGGAACTGCTCGCCTATCCGCGGCCCGACCGTCGCACCGTCGCACCGCAGCGGCTGACACCGCTGTGGCGGGTACCCGTTCCGCTGGGCAACCGGGTCTACCGGGTGCAGCCGGTCGCCGACGCCGGGCTCCTGGTCGCCATGGCTCGGCAGGACACCGGCACCAGCGAGACCGTGCGACTCGACGCGCACACCGGCCAGGAGCGCTGGCGGGTGCCCGGTATCGCCATCCTGGAGATGCCCGACCGGGCGCTGCTGCGCACGTTCAGCGACAGCGCGCCGAACGTGCTACGGATGATCGATCTCGCGACCGCCCGTGAGCTGTGGTCCATGACCTTGTCGGCGGCCAGCGTCGACCACTGGCAGCGGGACGACGGGACGCTCGACAGCATCGTGGTGGCCACGGTCGACGGCGAGGTCCAGGTGATCGACCCGATGACCGGGACGGTGCGGCACCGCCTTCCCCCGCCCGCCGACCATTCGAGCAGCTACCAGCAGGCGTGGGTGACCGGCGATCTGGTGACGGTGGTACGCAACTCCAACACCATCACCGCGCTCACCGTCGACGATCTGGCCCAGCGCTGGCAGGTGACCGTGCCGACGGCGACGTACGTCACCGGCTGCGGGCCACTGCTCTGCGCGGGGCTGGCCGGCGGCGGGTTGCAGGTCCTCGACCCAGCCACCGGGGCGGTGCGCTGGGGCAGCGAGGAGATCCTCGACATCGTGCTGGTCGACGATCGCAACGTGCTCGCGGTGGCCCGGAACACCAACGAGATCGTCACGATGGCCCTGGGCACCGGTGCGACGCTTACCGAGCACGGTTCGTGGAACATGGTCGCCCGCTACGAGTACGCGCCGCAGGTGTTCGCGGTACGTCCGGTGGCCGAGGTGGGGCTGGTGCTGGCCCGGCTCGACCCCACGGGGGCGCCGGCCCGCCGGCTCGATGTGCTGCCGGACGCCGGCGGCGACTGCCAGAGCCGGTACGACCTCGTCGGCTGCCGCCTGCACGACGGTGGCTACGGCATCTGGCAACTGCCCGACTGACCCGGCGCCCTGCCCGTGCCGGCGGTCGGTCCGCGTGATCCACCGGCGGCCCGCTCGGCTCCCGTTACGGCCGGCTTGGTCGGCGGCGTTACGTTGTCGGTGGTCGGCGGGCGGAAAAGGGGCGGGCATGCGGGTACTGGTGGTCGAGGACGAGCGCAACCTCGCCGACGCGATAGCGCGGGGGCTGCGCAAACGGGGCATGGCGGTGGACGTCGCGTACGACGGCGACAGCGGCCACGAGATGGCCTTCGTGACCCGGTACGACGTGGTGGTGCTCGACCGTGACCTGCCCGGCCGGCACGGTGACCAGATCTGCGCGGAGCTGGCCGCGTCCGGCGAACTGACCCGGGTGCTGATGCTGACCGCCAGCGGCACGGTCGCCGACCGGGTCGAGGGGTTGCAACTCGGTGCCGACGACTACCTGCCGAAGCCGTTCGCCTTCGACGAACTGGTCGCCCGGGTGCAGGCGCTGGGCCGACGGGCCACCCCGGCGGCCCCGCCGGTGCTGGAAATGGCCGACCTGGTGGTCGACCCGGCCCGCCGTACCGCCACCCGCGGCGGGGTGCCGGTGGAGCTGACCAACAAGGAGTTCGGTGTGCTCTGCGAGCTGCTCAAGGCCCGGGGTGCCGTGGTCTCAAGCGAGGAACTGCTGGAACGTGTCTGGGACGCCAACACCGACCCCTTCACCACAATCGTCCGGGTCACCGTGATGACGCTGCGTCGCAAGCTCGGCGATCCACCGCTGATCGAGACCGTGGTCGGCGCCGGCTACCGGACGGCCGAGGTGGTGCAGTGACGGGCACTGCGCGCCGCCGGCTGGCCACGCTGCGGCGATCCTCCCTGCGGCTACGTCCCACGCTGCGGCTGCGGCTGACGCTGCTCAACGGCGTGCTGCTGGTCGGTGCCGGCACGATCCTGGTACTGCTGGCCTGGTTGCTGGTGCGTGACGCGCTGCGCCCCACCGACGAGCTGCTGCCCGGCACCATCGTCGTGCTCGCCGACGGGAGCACGCTGGAGGCCGCCGCATGGCAACAGCGGCTCGTCGACTCGGCCTCCGGGGAACTGCTGGCCAAGGGGTTGGCCGCACTGCTGGCGATCGGCGTGGTCGGCGTCGTCGGGGCGTACGCGGTCGCCGGTCGCGCGTTGCGTCCACTGCATCAGGTGACCGCGACCGCGCGCCGGCTCGGCGAGACGACGCTGGACCAGCGCATCGGCTACTCCGGGGCGGACGACGAGGTGGCGGAGCTGGCCGACACGTTCGACGCCATGCTGGACCGGATCGCCGCCGCGTTCGAGGCACAGAAGCGGTTCGTGGCCAACGCCTCGCACGAACTGCGTACGCCACTGGCGGTGATGCGTACCGAGATCGACGTGACGCTCAGCGACGACGAGGCGGACACGGCCGAGTACCGCCGGATGGCGACCGTGGTACGCGACGCTTCCGAACGCGCCAACGGGCTGGTCGACGCGTTACTGGTGCTGGCACGCAGCGAGGCGCAGACCGGTCGGCGGCTCGGCCGGCGCAGCGAGTTCGACCTGGCCGCCGGCACCGTCAACGCGCTCTCCGCCGTACGCCGGGAGGTGGAGCGGATCAAGTTGGCGGTCCAGACGTCGCTGGAGCCGGCACCGGTGGTGGGTGATCCCGGGCTGTTGGACCGGCTGGCCGGCAACCTGATCGAGAACGCGGTCCGCTACAACCACCTGCACGGTCGGCTCTGGGTGCGGACCGGCTCGGACGGGCAGCGATCCTGGCTGGTGGTGGGTAACACCGGCTTCGAGGTGGACCAGGCCGACGTGCCGGGGCTGTTCGAGCCATTTCGACGGGGAGGCCGGGAGCGTACCGGGGCGCGCGGCTCAGGCCTCGGCCTGTCCATCGTGCGCGCGGTCTGCGACGCGCACGGTGGCACGGTGACCGCCGTCGCGCAGCCCGGCGGCGGCCTGGAGGTGACGGTCAGCCTGCCGGCAGCGGAAGCCGCCCGCTGACATCGGCACCCCAACCCGTGCAGGAGATGGACGTACCGTAGCCCATCAGGTCTGACTCTCCGTGTTTATCACGCTGGGTGACCGTCCTCTCGGGGTCCGCAGTGCCACTCCGTGCCCTTTGCTCTGCTTCAACCCACGCACTCGTGTCTGAGCTGTGGTAATGCGGTGCCGAGATTCAGCCATCGGCCGACTTCGAACACGGAGCGTGATCGTTGCGTCGGTTGAAGCAGAGCAAAGGATGGGAGCACCACCGCATGGGGCGGGCGTGAGAGACACGGAAGGTAATGTCCGGGCTCACCGAATCGGCAGAGGTGTCGTGCGGGTGCCCGGGGTGCGAGTTGCTCCCTGAGGCGTGGCGGTGCGAAGATCCCTGGGTCAGCCCGATCAAGGAGGGGGGTGCGTTGATGTTCACCATGATGCTGTCCGCACCCTGCCTTGCCGGCTGACCGCTCATCCTCGCGGGGCACCGGTAGCGGGATCGCTGTCCCGCAACTCAGCGGACCAGACACGCCAGTTCTGACCGCCCCGACGTCCGTGTCCCCAGGGCCGCCCCCGACTCCCGCCGTGCCGTGTCGTGCCTCGCAGGCTCGTCGGTTCCGGCGGTTCGTCGGCCGGTAGCCGACAGGGTTGCGACGCCGGTGGCGAAGACCACGAGGACGAGACATGAGCGCACGAATCCACAACATCGGAATCGACTGTCACGACACGTACGCCCTGGCCGGTTTCTGGGCCCAGGTCTTCGAATGCCCCCGCCAGCCGGACGACTTCCCGGGCGACCCGGAGGCCATGCTGCTGCCGCCGGGCGGGCCGGAGGTGCTCTTCCTGGCGGTGCCCGAGGGCAAGACGGTGAAGAACCGGCTGCACCTCGACCTGGAACCCACCGACCGGACCCGGGACGAGGAGGTCGAGCGGCTGCTCGGCATCGGTGCCCGCCACGTCGCCGACCACATCGGGCCGACCGGTGCCGGTTGGGTGGTGCTCGCCGACCCGGAGGGCAACGAGTTCTGCGTACTGCGTAGCGCCGCCGAGAAGGCGGCGGCCCGGGCGGCGGCGGACGGGCCCGTGACGGACGCCTGAGCGAAGCGACGCCCGTTACGCCGAAGCACGTCGATGGCCCCGGCCGCCTCCGCGACCGGGGCCGTCGACGGCATCGGGCTCAGGACGTGACCTGGGTACCGATCAGCGGCCGATGCCGTCCAACGCGGCGATGTCCTCGGCGGACAACGAGAGTCCTGCGCCGACGATGTTCTCGCGCAGGTGTGCCACCTTCGACGTACCGGCAATCAGCAGGATGTTCGGTGAGCGCTGCAAGAGCCAGGCGAGGGCGACGGACATCGGTGTCGAGCCCAGTCGGGCGGCGACGGCCGAGAGCGCCTCGGACTGCACCGGCGAGAAGCCACCGAGAGGGAAGAACGGCACGTAGGCGATGCTGTCGGCGGCGAGCTGCTCGATGAGATCGTCGTCGTGGCGGTGGGCGAGGTTGTACATGTTCTGCACGCACACCACCGGGGCGACGGCCCGCGCCTCGGCGACCTGCTCTGCGGTGACGTTGCTGACGCCGAGGTGACGGATCAGGCCCTCCTGCTGGAGCGCGGCGAGCGTCTCGAACGCCTCGGTGACCGAGCCGGGCTGGGGGCCTTCGGCGTCACCCATGCGCATGTTGACCAGATCGAGGGTCTCGACCCCGAGGGAGCGCAGGTTCTCGTGGACCTGCCTGCGCAGATCCTCGGGTCGGCGGGCCGTCGGCCAGCCGCCCTGTGCGTCGCGGTTCGCCCCCACCTTGGTGGCGATGACAAGTGATTCCGGATAGGGATGCAGTGCTTCGCGGATCAGCTCGTTGGTGACACGCGGCCCGTAGGCGTCGCTCGTGTCGATGTGGGTGATTCCCCGGTCGACCGCTTCGCGCAGCACGGCCAGGGCACCGTCGCGGTCGGCGGGCGGCCCCATCACCCACGGGCCGGCGAGTTGCATGGCCCCGTACCCGAATCGGGTGACGGCCCGGTCGCCAAGCATCCAGGTGCCGCCGGAAAGGCAAGTAGTGCAGGTGCTCATCGTGTCGCTTCCTCGCTGGAGACGGTGGCATGTCTTGCTTGCCTGCATCATCCTTGGAGAGCAACTTCCCATCGGGAAGTAGGCACTTCAGAGTGCGTAACGCCCCACCAGCGAGAGGACAGCAATGACCACGATGAGGGCGGCTCAGCGCCAGGCGCAGGCCAAAGCGGACTACAACGCGTTCCTCGCAGCCTGCCCCAGCCGCCAGCTGCTCGACCGGATCTCGGACAAGTGGGTCGTGCTGATCCTGTGCGCGTTGGGCGGTGACGCGGCTCCGCAGGGTCCGGGTGCGCCGAGAGCGATGCGTTACTCCGAGCTTGCCCGCCTGCTGACCGGGGTCAGTCAGAAGATGCTGACCCAGACCCTGCGTTCGCTGGAGCGTGACGGGCTGCTCACCCGAACGGTGACGCCCACCGTCCCGGTCACCGTCTCCTACGAGCTGACCGACCTCGGTCTCTCGCTCCACCGCATGACACGCGAGATCAGGTACTGGGCCCAGGCACACATGAGCGAGGTCCTCGCCCACCGGGACGACTACGACGCAGCCACCTCATGACGCGCTCGTGTCCGCTGCACTGTGGTCGGTCGTGATCAATCGCGTTGCTGGATCTGACCGCGAATGGTCACGAACTCGGCCTGGGCGTCGGCGCGGGACGAGAAGAACAGCACGATCAACCCGACGCTGCCCCGGTCGGCCCAGGCGCAGACGCCGAGCGGCACGCCCTCCGTCTGGCCGTCGCCGCAACTGGCCTCCCCACCGAGCGGACCCGCGTCGATCGAGGTCATGTTGCGGAGCGCGATGCCGGCGGTGAGGCTCTGGACAGCCGCGTCGAGTTCCTGCTTCGGGTCGGACATCAGACCGGACGCACCCGCGATCATGACGAGGTTCTCGCCGGTCGGGCTGCCGTAGAACGCGGCGACGGCGCTTGTCTCATTGCTCACCGTGGACCTGATCTCGCTGAGCATCTCGTCGGCCGCCTGCTGCAACTCCGGCTCGGTGAGCTTGGGGCGGCCGGCCACGGTGGCCGGGGCGACCATCCGGGTCCGGGAAGCGTCCACGGCCTCGCTGACGTCATCCTTGACCGCGAACCAGATGGCGGTGCCGCCACCGCCGCAGAGCACCAGCAGGACCGCGAGGACGATCAGCACGATCATCCAGACGCGGAACTTCTTCTTCGGCGGACCGGCCTGCCCCGGGTCGACGGGCCCGGAGGCGGCAAGCCCGGGACCCGGCAGCCCCGGACCAGTGGGGTACGGCTGGCCGGGTGGTGGGTAGGCGCCGGGCGGCGGGTAGGTGCCGGGTGCCGGTTGGCCGAGTTGCTGCGGCGGCACCGGCTGGGCGCCGGCCGATGAGTACGGAGCGGGACCTGGCTGGGGGTACGCACCGGGGACGGGGTTCGGGTACGTGCCCGGGGGCGGGTACGGCCCGGCGGCCGGTGGGTTCTGGTGCTCGTCCGAGGGATGGGACATGCGGTCAGCTCCTGGGTTCGGGTGGACCGGTCATCGTAGCCAGGCGGTTCATCCGCACCCGCAGCACCACGAGAAAGCGATTCGCGGTGGCCACCCTCGTCGGGTGACCACCGCGAATGGTGACGTCAGGCCGCTCAGTTGGCCAGGCTGGCCGCGCCGCGCGGCAGGAACCGCCGGCCGGTGACCCGCTCGCTGGTGCCGGTCCGGTCCAGGTACGGCGTGACACCGCCCAGGTGGAAGGGCCAACCGGCACCGAGGATCATGCACAGGTCGATGTCCTGTGCCTCGGCGACGACGCCCTCGTCCAGCATCAGCCGGATCTCCTGCGCCAGCGCGTCCAGCGCGTTCTGCCGTACCTGCTCCTCGGTGAGCGGCTGGTCGCCGACGACCAGCAACGTCGCCACCTCGGCGTTGATCTCGTCGTCGACGACGATCGGCTGGCCGGAGTCGGCGATCCGCTTCAGGTTCTCACTCACGCCGAACCGGTCCGGGAACGCGGCGTGCAGGGTGCCGCCAACGTGGTACGCGACCGCCGGGCCGACCAACTGAAGCAGGGCGAGGGGGCGCATCGGCAGACCCAGCGGGTCCAGTGCCCGGTTCGCCACCTCCAGCGGAGTGCCGGCGTCGACGGCGGCGAACACGGCGCCCAGGAAGCGGGTGAGCAGCCGGTTCACCACGAACGCGGGGGCGTCCTTCACCAGCACACTCGACTTCTTGAGCTGCTTGCCGACCGCGAACGCGGTGGCCAGCGTGGCGTCGTCGGTCCGCTCGCCCCGGACGATCTCCAGCAGCGGCAGCACCGCGACCGGGTTGAAGAAGTGGAAGCCGACCACCCGCTCCGGGTGCTCCAGCTCCGCGGCCATCTCCGTGATCGACAACGACGAGGTGTTCGTGGCGAGGACCGCCTCCGGCTTGACGATCTTCTCCAGCTCGGCCCAGACCTGCTTCTTGACGTTCAGGTCCTCGAAGACGGCCTCGATGACGAAGTCGGCGTCGGCGAAGACGGACTTGTCGACCGAGCCGGACACCAGGCCGTACAGCTTCGCGGCGGTGCCCTTGTCCATTCGGCCCTTGCTGACGGCCTTCTCGATCTGGGTGTGCACGTAGGCTACGCCCTTGTCGACCCGGGCCTGATCCAGGTCGGTCAGGACGACCGGCACCTGAAGGCGGCGGGCGAACAGCAGCGCCAACTGGCTGGCCATCAGGCCGGCGCCGACGATGCCGACCTTGGTGACCTGCCGGGCCAAGCCCTTGTCCGGCGCGCCGGCCGGCCGCTTGGCCCGCCGCTGCACCAGGTCGAAGGCGTACAGCCCGCTGCGCAGTTCCTCGGAGAAGACCAGGTCGGCCAGGGCCTCGTCCTCCGCGGCGGTGCCGGCGGCGAAGTCGGCGTCCTTCGCCGTCTCCAGCAGGTCGAGCGCCTTGTACGCGGCCGGTACCGCGCCGTGCAACCGCTGGTCCAGCGTCTGCCGGGCGAAGTACAGCACGCCGGCCCACATGTCCTTGTCGACCTCGGGCCGGGTCACGGTGACCTCGCCCCGGACGACGCCGGCGGCCCACTCCAGGGACCGCTCCAGGAAGTCGGCCGGTTCCAGCAGCACGTCGGCGATGCCCAGCTCGGCGGCCTGCTTCGGCTTGAGCATCTTGTTCTGCATCAACGGGTTCTGGATGATCACCTGGGTGGCCGCCGGGATGCCGATCAGGTTCGGCAGCAACTGGGTACCGCCCCAGCCCGGGATCAGACCGAGGGAGACCTCCGGCAGCGCCAGCGCTGCCGCGCCGGCCGACAGGCTCCGGTAGTGGCAATGCAGGGCCAGTTCCAGACCGCCGCCCATGGCGGCACCGTTCACGAAGGCGAAGGTCGGGATCTCGCTGTCCTTGAGCCGGGCGAAGACCCGGTGACCCAGCCGGCCGATCTCCAGCGCCTGCTCGCGGTCCGCGAGCTGCGGCAGGCCGGTGATGTCCGCGCCGACACAGAAGATGTACGGCTTTCCGGTGACCGCGATGAACGCCGGGTCGGCCGCGAGCGCGGCGCTGATCGCCTCGTCCAGGCTGGTCAGACCGGCCGGGCCGAAGGTGTTCGGCTTGGTGTGGTCGAATCCGTTGTCGAGAGTGATCAGGGCCGCCGGCCGGTCCAGCCCCGGCACGTTCACCTGCCGCAGCAGGGCCTTGGTGACCACCTCGTTCGGTGCGGTGAGGCTCACTGAGTCTCCTTCGTTCCCGACTGCGGGGCTCGCAGCTCACTCCTCGCGCTCACTTGTCTCCACCCTCCGCCTGCGCGGACCCGGTCCAGTGCGGGTTCTCCCAGATGACCGTGCCGCCCATGCCGATGCCGATGCACATGGCGGTGATGCCGTAGCGGACCTCCGGGTGCTCGGCGAACTGCCGGGCGAGCTGGGTCATCAGCCGTACGCCGGAGGAGGCGAGCGGGTGACCGATGGCGATCGCGCCGCCCCACGGGTTGACCCGCGGATCGTCGTCGGCGATGCCGAAGTGGTCGAGGAAGGCCAGCACCTGCACGGCGAACGCCTCGTTCAGCTCGAACAGGCCGATGTCGTCGATGGTGAGGCCGGCGATCCGCAGCGCCTTCTCGGTCGACGGGATCGGGCCGACGCCCATCACCTCCGGCTCGACGCCGACGAAGCCGTACGACACCAGCCGCATCGCGACCGGCAGGCCCAGCTCGCGGGCGGTGGCCTCGTCGGCGAGCAGGCTGGCGGTGGCGCCGTCGTTGAGACCGGCGGCGTTGCCCGCGGTGACCTTGCCGTGTGGGCGGAACGGGGTCTTGAGGGTGGCGAGCTTCTCCATCGAGGTGTCCCGGGGAGCCTCGTCCACCGTGGCCAGGCCCCAGCCGTTCTCCTCGTCGCGGATCGCCACCGGGACCAGGTCGTCCTGGAGCTTGCCGTTGGCGTACGCCTTCGCGGTCTTCTGCTGGGAGGCGAGGGCGAACGCGTCGGTGCGCTGCTTGGTGATGTGCGGTACCCGGTCGTGCAGGTTCTCCGCGGTGGAGCCCATCACCAGCGCGGACGGGTCGACAAGCTTCTCGGCGATGATGCGTGGGTTCGGGTCGACGCCCTCACCCATCGGGTGGCGGCCCATGTGCTCGACGCCACCGGCGATCGCGATGTCGTAGGCGCCCATGGCGATGCCGCCGGCGACGGTGGTGACGGCGGTCATCGCCCCGGCGCACATCCGGTCGATGGCGAAACCCGGAACGGTCTTGGGCAGCCCCGCCAGCAGCGCGGCGGTGCGACCGATGGTCAGGCCCTGGTCGCCGATCTGGGTGGTGGCGGCGATCGCGACCTCCTCGACCCGCTCCGGCGGCAGTTGCGGGTTACGGCGCAGCAGTTCGCGGATGCAGCGGATCACCAGGTCGTCGGCGCGGGTGTTGGCGTACATGCCACCCGCCTTGCCGAAGGGGGTGCGGACGCCGTCGACGAAGACGACATCCCGGACTTCACGGGGCACGATGAGCCTCCTATTCGACCACGATCCGGTCGTTCGCGTCGCAGCCGACGCGGCGGACCGGACAAAGGTCGCCAGCACTGGCGTTTCCCCGATGCTACTCGCCAGTAATAACCCCCGCGCTACCTCCCCCTGTAACCCACCCCACACCACCCCACGCCGCCCCGGGCTCCCTAGTTGATCATGAAGTTATTGTCGCTGTTCGTCGGTCCAGGCGACAACAACTTCATGATCAACCGCTGGGTGGGGGGGGTAGGGAGGGGCGGGTGGGGGGGTCAGGGGGTGGGGGTGGGGGTGGGGGTCAGGGCGGTGGGGAGGTGGGGGAGGAGGAGGGTGATCTGCCATTCGCGGGCGTGGTGGGCGCGCAGGGCCTCGGCGACGGTGGCTTCGGTGATCTCGTCGGGGGGTTGCCAGGCGATCCGGCGGATGGTGTCGGGGGAGATCAGGTTCTCCGCGGGCAGGTTGTGCTCGCCGGCCACCCGCAACACCACCTCCCGGCAGCGGGCCAGGCGGGCGGCGGCAGCCGGATCCCGTTCCGCCCACCGATGCGGTGGGGGCGGGCCCTCCACCGTCGGCGCTACCGGCAGGGCGTCGTCCGGCAACTGCCGCGCGTCGTCGAGCGCCGCCAGCCAGGTACGCGCCAACCGCCGCACCGAGCGACCGCCGAAGCCGGGCAGCGTGAGCAGTGCCTTCTCGTCCCTCGGGTCCAGCTCCGCCGCCGCGACGATGGCCGAGTCGGGCAGTACCCGACCCGGTGCCGTGTCCCGCCGGGCGGCGATCTGGTCCCGGGCGTACCACAGGGAGCGGACCCGGGCCTGTGCCCGTGCGCCCCGGACCCGGTGGATCCCGGACGTCCGTCGCCATGGTTCGGCGCGTACCCGGGGCGGTCGGGCGCCGTTCAGCACGAGCGCCGCGAACTCCTCCGCCGCCCATTCGGATTTCCCCTGCCGAGCCAGCTCCGCGTCGAGCGCGTCGCGCAGGTCGGTCAGCAGTTCGACGTCCAGGGCGGCGTAGGTCAGCCAGGACTCGGGCAGCGGCCGGCTCGACCAGTCCGCCGCGGAGTGGTGCTTCTCCAGGCTGAACCCGAGCACCTGCTCGGTGAGTGCCGCGAGCCCCACCCGCTCGAAGCCGGCCAGCCGCGCCGCCAGCTCGGTGTCGAACAACCGGCGGGGCCGCAGCCCCAGCTCGGCGAGGCACGGCAGATCCTGGTTCGCCGCGTGCAGCACCCACTCCGTCTCGGCGATCACGGCGTCCAGGGCGCTCAGGTCGGGCAGCGGCAGCGGGTCGATCAGTACGGTGCCGGCACCGGCGCGACGCAGCTGTACGAGATACGCGCGTTGGCTGTACCGGTAGCCGGAGGCACGTTCGGCGTCCAGGGCCACCGGACCGGCACCGTTGGCGAACCGCGCCACGACCTCGGCGAGCTGCTCCGGGGCGGCGACGGGCGCGGGGGTGCCCTCGCGGGGGGCGGTCAGCGGCACGGACTGGCCGCCGGTGGGCTCGGACCCCACGTCCGAGGGCTCCGACCGCGCCGATGGCGGGTGCTGCGTGTCGTTTCCCGTACGGCTTGCGGCGGCCCGACGGTGCAGGGGTGGTTCGTCGGTCACCTGACAACCCTAGTGCGCGAGTGGATCGAGTGCCGCCACCCGCCCTGCCGCGTGTCGGCGGAGTGGTTCGGGCGGGCTCAGCCGGTGGCGGCGGGGCGGCGCTCCGGCAGGGCGGTGACGCCGGGTGGCGGCAGGCCGGCGGTGGAGGCGAGCAGCGTGCACCAGGCGTCCAGGTGCGGGGTGAGGTCGATGCAGGTCGGTGTCCAGGAGGCGCGGATCTCCACGTCGCCGGTCGCGGGCGGGCCGGCCAGCTCGCCGAACCGGGTCGACATCGTCTGCGTGATCGTGCCGCCGATGGCCCGGTAGCCCGCGTCCTGGGCGTCGAGGGCGTCGGTGAGCCAGGTCCACCCCACCCCGGGCAGCAGCGGATCGGCGGCGAGGTCGACCTCCAGTTCGGCGGTGACGTAGGTGACCAGCCGCAGCGTGCCCTGCCACGCCTCGTGCCCGGCCGGATCGTGCAGCAGGATCAGCCGTCCGGAGGCCACCTCGTCACCGTCTCGCAGCACCGACGCGGAGAGCGCGAAGGAATAGGGGGCCAGTCGCTGCGGCGCCCCCACCTCCTCCAGCAGGATCTCCGGCCGGGGGGTCGCCGACCGGAGCCCCGCGACCGCGCGGGCGAATGTGTCCGGAAGCGCGATCGGGGGGCCCATGACCGCAGCCTATTCCGCCGCTCGGGTCGGGGCTGCGAGGCGCGCCGACGATCACCCGCGGCTCCACTGACGCAGACCTCGCCGGCCGTGATGAGTCCGCCGTGAGGGCGACCAGACTCGGCGAGTACCCGCAACGTGCCTACGTCACAAAGGCGGCGGTGGGCGCAGGACGTCGATCGACCGCGTGGGACGATGGCCGCGATGACCACCGACACCACGGGCACCGCCGCCCGAGACGACGAATCCCGCCCTGGCGGGCCCGCCGATTCGCCCTTCGTGCGGGCGTGCCGCCGTCGGCCGGTCCCGCACACCCCGGTCTGGTTCATGCGCCAGGCGGGCCGGTCGCTGCCGGAGTACCGCGAGATCCGGGCCAACGTGGCGATGCTGGAGTCGTGCCGCCGGCCCGACCTGGTCACCGAGATCACCCTTCAGCCGGTACGCCGGCACGGGGTGGACGCGGCGATCCTGTTCAGCGACATCGTGGTGCCGGTGGCCGCCGCCGGGGTCGACCTGGACATCGTGCCCGGCACCGGGCCGGTGGTGGCCGAACCGGTGCGTACCGCCGCCGACGTCGAGCGGATCCGGCTGATCGACCGCGACGACGTCGGCTATGTCGACGAGGCGGTCCGGATGCTTGTCAAGGAACTGGGCGACACTCCGCTGATCGGCTTCGCCGGGGCCCCGTTCACGCTGGCCAGCTACCTGGTGGAGGGCGGCCCGTCGCGTACCCACGCCAAGACCAAGGCGCTGATGTACGGCGAACCCGAGCTGTGGCACTCCCTCGCCGGTCGGCTGGCCGAGGTGACCCTGGCGTTCCTGCGGGTGCAGATCGAGGCCGGCGTGTCGGCGGTGCAGCTGTTCGACTCGTGGGCCGGCGCGCTCTCCGAGGCCGACTACCGCCGGTTCGTACTGCCCCACTCGACGAAGGTGCTGACCGGGCTCGCCGACGCCGGGGTGCCCCGCATCCACTTCGGGGTGGGCACCGCCGAACTCCTCGGCGCGATGGGCGAGGCTGGTGCCGACGTGGTCGGGGTCGACTGGCGTACGCCGCTGGACGTCGCGACCCGCCGGATCGGCCCGGAGCGGGCCGTACAGGGCAACCTCGACCCGACGCTGCTGCTGGCCCCGTGGCCGGTGGTGGAGACCGAGGTGCGCCGGATCCTGGAGCAGGGCCGGGCCGCGCCCGGGCACGTGTTCAACCTCGGCCACGGTGTGCTGCCGGAGACCGACCCGGAGGTGCTGACCCGGGTGGTCGCCCTGGTACACGAGCTGTCCGCTCGACCGGTCGACCGGGGCTGACCGTCATGGCGACGCGGCGGCGGGTGGCGGTGATCGGCGGCGGCATCGCCGGCCTGGCCGCCGCGGTCCGGTTACGCGACCGGGCTCCCGCCGAGGTCGACATCACCGTGTACGAGCAGTCCGGCGCGCTCGGCGGCAAGCTGCGCACCGGCGAACTGGCTGGCGGGCCGGTCGAGTTCGGCGCCGAGTCGTTCCTGATGCGCGACCCGGCCGGCGGGGAATCCGCAGCCGTCGCCCTGGTCCGCCGGCTCGGCCTGGCGGGACGGATCGTCCACCCGACCGTCGGGCAGGCGGCGCTGGCCGTCGACGGTGGGCTGCGCCCGATCCCCGGCGGCACGCTTGTCGGCGTACCCGGTGATCTGGAGAAGGTGGCGGCGGTGGCGCGGCCGACCCCTGAGGCCGACCGCGACGGCGGTGGGCCGCTGCTCGGCACCGACCAGGACGTCTCCGTGGGCGCGCTGGTCCGGGCGAGGTTCGGTGACGAGGTGGTCGACCGGCTGGTCGACCCGATGCTCGGCGGGGTGTACGCGGGCCGCGCCGACGACCTCTCCCTGGTCACCACCATGCCGGCGCTGGCCCGGGCCGCCCGGATGGAACACACGCTGCTCGCCGCCGTGCGTGCGGCCCAGGCCGCCACCCCACGCGTCCCCGGCGAACCGGTCTTCGGCACCCTCGACGGAGGGCTGAGCACCCTTGTCGACGCGGCGGTGGCGGCCAGCGGCGCGACGATCCGCCGCCACGCGGCGGTGCGCGAACTCACCCCGACCGGCGCCGGCTGGCGGCTGACCGTCGGTCCGACCCGCGACCCCGAGCACGTCGACGTGGATGCGGTGGTGCTGGCGGTGCCGGCCCGGCCGGCGGCGCGCCTGCTCGCCGACGTCGCCCCGGAAGCGGCGAAGGAGATCGGCGGGCTGGACTACGCCAGCGTCGCGCTCGTCACCCTTGCGCTGCCCGCACCGGTGCTGCCGGAACTCTCCGGTTTCCTGGTGCCCTCCACCGAAGGGCTGCTGGTCAAGGCGTCCACCTTCTTCACCACCAAGTGGGGGCACCTGCGCCGGTCGGACGGGCTGGCCCTGGTGCGCGCCTCGGTGGGCCGGTACGGCGACGAGGAGCAACTCCAGCGCACCGACGAGGACCTCGCCGCCACCGTGCACCGGGAACTGTCGGCGGTGCTGGGCGCGCCGCTGCCCGCCCCGGTCGACGGGCACGTGCAGCGCTGGGGCGGCGCGCTGCCGCAGTACACCCCCGGTCATCTCGACCGGGTCGTCGCCGCCCGGTCGGCGCTGCGGGCGGCACATCCGGCGCTGCGGCTGGCCGGCGCCGGCTACGACGGGGTCGGCATCCCGGTCTGCGTCCGCTCCGGTGAGACGGCGGCCGAGGAGATCATCACGGCACTGGAAGGATCGGGGAGATGACCGAGCAGAGCAACGCGGCCCGACTGAAGGAACTCAACGACACCATCCGCTACACCATGTGGTCGGTGTTCCGGGCCAGCGCGCCGCTGCCGTCGCTGCGCGACAACGTCACCGGCGAGGTCGAGTCGCTGATCGAGGAGTTGGCCGGCAAGGACGTGGTGGTACGCGGCACCTACGACGTGTCCGGGCTGCGCGCCGACGCCGATCTGATGGTCTGGTGGCACTCCTCGTCCAGCGACGCGCTCCAGGACGCGTACCTCCGGTTGCGGCGGACCGCCCTGGGCCGGGCGATGACTCCGGTCTGGTCGCAGATGGCGTTGCACCGGCCGGCCGAGTTCAACAAGAGCCACATCCCGGCGTTCCTGGCTGGCGAGGAGGCCCGCGCCTACCTCTGCGTCTACCCGTTCGTCCGCTCGTACGACTGGTACCTGCTGCCCGACGCCGAGCGTCGGGAACTGCTCGCCGAGCACGGCAAGATGGCCCGTGGCTACCCGGACGTACGGGCCAACACGGTCGCCTCCTTCGCGCTCGGCGACTACGAGTGGATGCTCGCCTTCGAGGCCGACGAACTGCACCGGATCGTCGACCTGATGCGTGACCTGCGGGCCTCTCGCGCCCGGCTGCACGTCCGCGAGGAGGTTCCCTTCTACACCGGCCGCCGCCGCTCGATCGCCGACATCGTCTCCGCACTGGCCTGAGGTTCCGGCCCACGCCTGGTGCTGACGGCCCGTCCGGCCGTCCCGGCTGAGCCGGGCGGGGCCGCGCCAGAGGGAGTGTGGCGCGGCCCCGGCCGGGGTCAGGTGGTCGCGGTGCAGGTCACCGTCGGTGTGTTCGTGCTGCTGCCGGAGGCCAGGAAGCCGAAGCTGGTGCTGGCGCCGGCACCGAGGTTGCCGTTGTAGCTGACGTTTGTGGCGGTCACCGTGGAGCCGCTGGAGGTCACGGTGGCGTTCCAGGCCTGGCTGACCTGTTGGCCGCTGCCGTTCGTCCAGTTCACCCGCCAGCCGCGGATGGCCGCGTTGCCGGCGGTTACCTGGACCTCGCCCTGGAATCCGCCGGACCAGGTCGAGGTGACCCGGTACGTCGCCGAGCAGGCACCCGTCACCGGGGGGTTGGTGGTGGGCGGGGTAGTGGTCGGCGGGGTGGTGGTGGGTGGCGTGGTGGTCGGCGGCGTGGTCGTGGGCGGCGTGGTGGTCGGCGGGGTGGTGCCGCCGCCGAACTGGACGTCGCTGCAGTGGTAGTACGACTGGTCGAAGTGGCTGGCCTGCCAGACGGTGAAGATGATGTGCCGGCCGGTGCGGCCCGGCGCGTTCACCGGAATCTGGATCGACACCCCGTCGACCTCCCGCTGCCACTGCGACGCCGGCGTGTAGCCGATCTGGCCGACCAGTTCCAGGTCGGACCAGGCCAGTGGCTTGGTGAGCGTGTCCACGCCCTGCCGGGTGGCGTACACCCGGAGGTAGTCGGCACCGTGGCTGGCCTGGTCGAAGAACTTCAACTGGAAGCTGTTGGGGACCGGGGTGGTCCGCCAGGCACCCAGGGTGTCGAGGGCGTTGTAGCGACCGCCCTCGGCGCGCCCGCCCGAGCAGAGTTGGCCGTTCGGTACGGCCGCCTGGTGGTTGCCGCCCACCCCCTCGCGGAGTTGGCCGTTCCAGTTCCACATGGCGCTCGGGTTGGCCTGCCAGGCCTGCCAACACATCGGGTCCTCGGTGGCCATCCGCGGGTTCATGTGGTCACCACCCCAGCGCTCCCAGCAGCCGTAGGCGCGGGACCCGGGGTTGACCGTGGCGCCGTGCGCGGAGACGGGGGTTGTCAGCGCGGTGGTGAGCAGCAACAGGGCGACGGCCGCGATGGCCAGCAGCCAGGCAGCGCGTGGTGATCTGAGTACGTTCGACATGGAGCTCCCCAAGGGAATTGTCAGTTCGCGACATCGCCCGGACGCTCGGGAGTTGCCTCTCCCGTGGCCGATCTGCGTTGCCCCTGTGGTGTTGGCTCCGAGGGAAGCGTGCCACGGAGCATCGGCGTACGTCAACGTGGGAAGCGCTCTCCGGAACGGGCTCCGGCACCACCACCGGACAGGTGCTGGCCACCTCGCCGGGCTACCGGGCGCCGATGCCCTGCCGGCTGGCGTTGCCGGGTCGTCCGTTCGGCCGGGAGTCGTGCGCCCGTCCACTGGGCCGGGCGGGGCCGCGCCAGAGGGAGTGTGGCGCGGCCCCGGCCGGGGTCAGGTGGTCGCGGTGCAGGTCACCGTCGGTGTGTTCGTGCTGCTGCC